>JABHCC010000126.1 GCA_018669475.1 Bacteroidota bacterium
AAAAAACACCTCTAGTGAACGTCCAAATGAATAAAAAACCAGCATATTAACAAGCAAATGTGTCCAGTTAGCATGGAGAAAACCATGCAGCAGAAGTCGTAAATATTGCTTTCTGCGAATAATCTGGTAAGCATTGAACTGATATTTATACAATATTTCATGCTTATAGAAGGCCAGAATTGAAAATCCGGCAGTAAGCACAATAAATACAATGGTTATGTTTAACATTCTTAGTGTAAAATTTTAAAAATCATTTCCTGGAGCAACTCATCCGCAGGTACTGAAGGATTACCAAAGCCTTTTGACTTGAGGTCGAATTCCCGTAGAATTGAGATAATCTCAACAACCTTTGAACGTGAGTAATTTCTAGCAGCCTGCTGGTAATCCTGTACAAAGTAAGGGTTAATCTGTAGGGTAGATGCTATTTCCCGATTTGAATCACTTTGCATGAAATGAAGGGCCAGTACTTTTGAGAAGAAGTAGTACAATGAGCTGATAGTTTGATTAATATGGTTGAGCTTTTGATTGCTCCCAAAATATTGAACAATACGATTAGCCTTCAATACATTCTTTTTTGCCAAGGCTTTCATGAGCTCAAAGTTGTTATAATCTTTACTGATACCAATATTTTTTTCAATATGGTCAGATGCGATTTTTGAGTCTCCTTCAGGAAGGGTCAGGATCAGCTTGTCTAATTCATTTGATATCTTGGCCAGATCGTTTCCCAGGTATTCAGTAAGGATAACTCCTGCTGAGGGTTCAATACTGATTTTACGGCTTGCTAAGTAATTATGTATCCATCTGGGAACTTTGTTATCGTAAATCTTTTTTGACTCAAAGATTACACCTGTCTTCTTCGCAGCTTTGTAGAGTTTCTTTCTCTTGTCCAGAGTTTTGTATTTATATGCAATGACAAGAATTGAACTTTCTGAAGGATTACTTACATAGTACTGTAAATCCTCAATCCCTGAAATACTCTGTGCTTCTTTAACGATGACAACTGTGTAATCAGCCCCCATCGGGAATCGACGTGCCATATTATCAATGCTTGGCACATCAGTGTCTTTACCATAAAGTATATTCAGATTGAAGGCTTTTTGCATCTCATCTAAGATGCCATTCATTAATCTTTCAGTTATTTGATCGATAAAATATGGTTCTTCACCCTGCAGAATATAAACCGGTTTGAATACACGGTTGTTGATATCATTAATTATTCCTTCAAAAGTCATAAGCTAGAATTTCAAATGCTTCACTGAGCCAGTTTGATTAATCATCTCCATAATTGAATTGAGACCAATTTTTATATGATCATTAACAAAGTGCTCTGTAACAAATTGATCACTTTCCTGTGTTTTTACTCCATCTGATATCATTGGCTGATCTGATACCAGGAGTAAAGCTCCGGAAGGGATTTCGTTATGAAAACCAACACTGAAAATTGTTGCTGTTTCCATATCCACTGCCATTGATCGTGTTTTACTAAGGTATCGTTTAAATCGCTCATCATATTCCCATACCCGTTTGTTTGTTGTGTATACAGTACCGGTGTAATAATCTCTTCCGTACTCACTAATTGCAGAAGAAACAGCTCTTTGGAGCATAAAAGCAGGTAATGCCGGTACCTCAGGAGGCAGATAATCATTTGATGTTCCTTCAGAGCGAATAGCCGCGATAGGAATAATTAAATCTCCCAATTTGTTTTTCTTTTTCAGGCCTCCGCATTTACCCAAAAAGAGGCATGCTTTTGGTTGTACAGCACTCAGGAGATCCATTATGGTAGCTGCATTGGCTGAACCCATGCCAAAATTAATCATCATAATTCCGTTAGCTGTGGCATTTGGCATTGACACATCATGTGTAACGGACACATTATGCCATTCAGCAAATAACTCAACATACCGGTTGAAGTTAGTAAGCAATATGTACTTAGGGAAGTTTTCAAGTGGCTTTCCTGTATATCTGGGGAGCCAGTTCTCCACAATTTCCTGTTTTGTTTTCATGATGTATTGATATTGATCTGCTGTCGTCTTATCTTCACGTCGTGCAGCGCTTAAATTTACCAACTTATTCGATCAATATAAAATCCTTCCCTGAGGGAGAAATGATTTTTGATCCTTGCCGTAACAAGTGGGTTTCATTAACACCTGAAGAATGGGTGCGGCAGAATCTTCTCAGGTATATGCTGGATGATCTGCAATACCCTGCCGGATTGGTGGCAACAGAGATGACCTTGCGAATTAATGAACAAACCCGAAGAGTAGATATCGTAGTTTTTAATCGTCAGGGGAAAGCTGTATTGTTAGCCGAATGTAAAGCTCCTGAGATAAACCTGACCCAGAAAGTATTTGACCAGGTGTCTCGATACAATTGGAATTTACAAGTGCCATATCTCGTCATTTCGAACGGACTAAAGCATTATTGTGCCAAAATTGACAGGGAGAATAATAAATATCAATTTCTTGATATAATACCTGATTATACATTTCTGGAAAGCCATTCTGAGCGAAGTAGCTGAAAAAAGACTTCATCCTCCCATGCTGATTGCGTTCTTATCCATTCTTTTCTTATGCCTGTTTTTAAGAAGCCTGCGGATGTGAAAAGACGTAAACTGTTTGTGTTGATTGAAAGAACAGAGCAATAAAGTTGATTTAACAATAAAGTTGTGAAAGCATATTTACATAAGGTAGCCAGAGCGTCTTTGCCAAAACCTTTATTATGCTTGTCTTTTTCGCCTATAAGAATACCTACCCCGGCCCTCTGGTGCTGCGGGTCAAAATCAAACAGATCAATAAAGCCAATTGGTAAAGCAGTGACAGCCAGTGTTTCAATAGTAAATCGTACCTGCTTGTTCTCGAATATATCGAGATGAGCAGTATCGAGATATTTCCTTAGTACATCTTTTGAAAATGGCTTAAGAGTTTGGCCATGATGCCATAATTCATCATTGTTTTCCCACGAGTAGAGAATTTCCAGATCTTCTGGTTCCGGAGCTCTGAGTCGGATGTTATTGCCAATCAGACTCGACATGACTACAGGTTTTTAAGTATTCCAATCTTTTTTGGAAAAGCCTGAGAGAAGCCTTTGCTCTGAAGGTAGGAAATGGCTTCATTGGCTTCCTGACGAGTAGCAAAGTTGCCAAATGTGTATCTATAGTAGCCATCTTTTCCTTCGAATAATCTCGTGTTCTGGAGTCCCTTAAGATTACGTTCGGCGAGTTTGTTGCGACTTGCTGCAAATTGCAGTGTCCAATGATTATCCTCATCCCCACCAATTATAAGATTGCCAAAAATTGCAGCTTCAGGTTCAATTGCATCCCTGTCATCAAGAAAATCAAGTTGAATTACCTGGTCTGCTCTGCCAGGTAAAGAACCTGTTATCAAACGATACTGCTCTATGCCACGAGCCTGAAGCAGGCTGTCAAGGAAAACTAAGCGGGAATGTCCGATCTCATTTTCCTGACCAGGGATCCATATAGATAAGCCACTCTGACTAATCAGGAGGCTGATTAATTCCTCTAAAAGACTCGTATTACTTGGCATACTGGCTTGAGGTGCATAAACTACAGAATAAACTTTTCGAATACCATCCGGCAGGTGCAAATTATATTCCATTTCCCTATCAGAATCATGAGGAATTCTTATCTCATGGTAATATGGGAAGTAAGACTCTTTCTCGATCAATAACCCTAATACTGATCCTTTTTCAACGGTAAAAAGGTATTCTCCTAAATCATCAATTGGTATAGTTTCCAGTACCCTGGAGCTTTGAGGATTGATAATAGAAATATTTGCCGATTTTAGTTTGCTCCCTGTGTAGTCCTGGATTTTGCCAAAAACCATGATATTATTTGGCTTAAGCCTGATCAGGCCTTTTTGATCACGGTAGTTCTGAGCCATAATGCCGGTAGATACTGCGGCAATGAGCAGAAAGACAATCACAATTCTAAGGCCAGTATTTGGTCGCATTGTTCAGTGGGTTACAGGTGGTGTAAAAGTACTAATTTTCGGTGAAACCACTGAAATGCCAGATGGATTAATTGCCCAGCAACTTAAAATTGCTCAAAAGTATTCTGAGATCAGCACCTGCATTATAATCACGGGCGTAATTCAGATTACAATCGATTTGCTGAATCAGGGATGGATTGACAAGTTTTGGATTGGGGTTTAGCACTCCCGGTTTAAGATCCGGCAGGCTATGCTCAGCAACAATTCCGTCAGAATAATATCCGACCCAGGTTTTTCTGCCCACCAACACCGATAGAATATTTATTATATACTTACTTGCCGAGGGGAGCTTAAACCAAATGTTAATGATCAGGGTGAGTAAAAGAACAAGGGACAGGGCAAGATCGAATAGTCTTTTATTTCTGCGATTTGCTGGTTCGGCAATGGATCTGATATCAATAACATACAAGTCACCAGCTGTATTAATGGAGTTGCTTCCAATGATTGAGGGGCTTTCGGGAGGGGCAATTTTGTACTCGGTGCGAGATGATTTTAGTGCCAGCATGTTTCTGATGATCTCCTGAGTTGACAGATCAGCTGCAGAGAAAATAATTTCGTCAATATGGTTAATGTCGATAATCTCGGCCAGGCGACTAACTGGTCCTAAACTTCCTTTATGCTCATTGGGTTTTTTCGTGGAAATGGTATCGACACGGCCAATAATATCAAGTTGCTGAGTAGTTTGTTTAAGTAACTCTCTGATTCGATTGAATTCTTCTTCGCCACTTGCTATAATTACTCTTTTAACCTGATTGGTTTTCAATGCAAATGACTCCCATCCCAATTTGTGAAACAATACTCTGATCAGGATCAGTGATAATAAATTCCAGATGGTACCCATCAGAATCAATGCTCTGGAAAAACGATATGCTTCGGGGAGAAGTGAATAAGCCACCAGTATCAGTCCTGTTCCGAAAAGTAGTCCGTGAACAAGCTTTTTCAGGCTGTATGGCTTGTCGTATCCGCCTGCAAAAAATATACTCAGGATCCAGATTATTATGTATGATGGTATTAGAATCCTGAGAAATTCTGGTGGATGACCTCCTCCGTCAGGAAATTTAACAGATTCCCATATTGGGTTGATCAGCAGAAAGCCGCTGAAGGCGATTATGGCATCGAGAATTAGATACAGAGCATGATTGGAGAACCTTTTTATAAGAGCAAGTGCCATTCTGAAGTATATTGCCGTGTGTATTGAGGCACTAAACAGGCTTGCATTTTTTGGGGAAAAATGTTTTCTGGCAAAAATTATCATGGCCTGATAAAAGACCAGAACATAATTGACCGAGCTTTTTTTTGTGCTTTCTCCTTTATAGTGGATGATAGCTGTTTCAGGATAATAGTAGTTCTTGTAGCCGGCCTGAATAATACGGTACGACAGATCAATATCTTCACCATACATAAAAAATGACTCATCCAATAGACCTGATT
The DNA here is from genome assembly GCA_018669475.1 of Bacteroidota bacterium. Lineage (GTDB taxonomy): Bacteria > Bacteroidota > Bacteroidia > Bacteroidales > UBA12481 > JABHCC01. The sequence goes on from JABHCC010000126.1 coordinate 5,439, forward strand.
TGTCTAATGCTGTCTGACGCAAGAGCATAAAGGCTCCCGGCAAAACATCAACCTGGTTAATCTGATCTTTGTCCAGATATCCCAGATGGTATTGACCAAAAATCCTGGATTTGGGAAATAACCATGATAGTCCGAATACTTTGTAGAAAGAGACTCTTGGGGTGGGAAGCGCACGTTTTGACTCAGGCAGAAATTGGCCTTTACCATCAATCATTTTCACCCCCAGAGCTCCGGCATCAGGATGTTCATCCATAAAATTGATGACTTTGGTGAAGGTGTCTTCTTCTACTACTGTATCGGGATTTAAGAGGAGAACATATTCACTATTGGCCTGCCGGATAGCCTGGTTATTGGCTTTTGAAAAACCAAGATTTTCTTTGTTTGCAATGAGTGTTAATTCAGGGAATTTTTCCTTCACCATTGCTACTGAACCGTCGACAGAGTTGTTGTCGACAACAAAAACTGCTGCATCAATATCCTTAACTGCTTTGTACACTGAATGCAGACATTGTTCAAGAAAAAATCTGACATTATAGTTAACAATGACTATTGAGATTTTATTTGGTTTTGTGTCAGACATTTAATTAGCTGTTGTTTAGGGATGACCTGAAAGGTGTACGATGCAGGATGGATCGTCCCAATGTAATTTCATCTGTGTATTCCAATTCGTCACCAATAGCTACTCCGCGAGCCAGGGTACTGATATTAATATCGAAGTCACCAAGTTTTCTGTAAATAAAAAGATTTGTTGTGTCCCCCTCCATAGTGGCACTAAGTGCAAGAATAACTTCTTTTACTTCTTCGGATGAAACCCGGCCCACCAGCGAATCCATGGTGAGATCAGCCGGGCCAATTCCATCCATGGGAGATATAACACCACCTAATACATGATACAAACCATTAAATTGCTGGGTAGCCTCTATGGCCATGACGTTGCGGATGTTCTCGACCACACAGATCAGGGAGGCATCACGTTTATTATTTGAGCAAATAGAACAGACCTCCTGATCGGAGATGTTGTGACATTTAGCACAATGAAAAATTTCTTTTTTCAAACTTGTCAGGCTATGAGAGAATATCTCTACATCCTCATCGGGCTGTTTGAGCAAATGGAGAACAAGACGTAAAGCCGTTTTCCTTCCAATACCCGGTAATTTAGCAAATTCGTTTACTGCTCTTTCAAGTAATCGCGATGTGTATTGGTTGTAATTCATTTGTATTATTGAAAGATGCAAAATTAATACCTGTATTAAGAATAAACAATTTTTTTGTATCTCTCTCTTTTTGTATCCTTGCAAGTAACAAAAAAAGTATCCATATGTCCCCGATCTTAGTTCTAATTGTTGTACTAGTTTACTTTTCTATTCTTTTATTGATATCAAAACTCACCTCCGGCCAGGCTGATAATGAGACTTTCTTTATCGGGAAACGTGAAAGCCCCTGGTATGTTGTTGCCTTTGGTATGATCGGGGCATCCTTATCCGGGGTGACCTTTATTTCGGTACCAGGTTGGGTTGAAAGCAGTCAGTTTGCTTATATGCAAATGGTTTTTGGCTATCTGGCAGGTTATTTGGTAATAGCTACCCTGCTGTTACCATTATATTATCGATTAAATCTGACCTCTATATATACTTATCTGGATCAGCGCTTTGGGTTCTGGTCATATAAATCAGGTTCAGCATTCTTTTTACTTTCCCGAACAATGGGGGCCTCAGCCAGATTATTTATTGTGGCTTCGGTATTGCAGTTAACTGTTTTTGATGCCTGGAATTTCCCTTTCTTTTTAACCATATTAATTACCATTGGGCTGATCTTTCTTTATACCTACCGTGGCGGAATCGGAACCATCATATGGACAGACACTTTGCAGACTTTTTTCATGTTGTTAGCTGTTGGTCTTGCAACTGTTATTCTTGCGAGGGAACTAGATCTGAGTTTTACAGGGATTATTAAGGAGATTGGTGAGTCAGATCACTCCCGCATCTGGTTCTTTGAGAACTTCATTGGTGATGGTAAGCATTTTGTGAAATACTTTCTTGGAGGTGCTTTCATTACAATTACCATGACTGGATTAGATCAGGATATGATGCAAAAGAATTTGAGTTGTCGTAATCTAAAAGACGCTAAGAAGAATGTTTTGTGGTTCAGTCTGGCTCTTGTTCCGGTGAATCTGATTTTCCTTGGTTTAGGAGCATTGCTTTTAATTTACACCAGTCGAATGGGTATTCAGCTTCCGGCCTCAATGGATGATTTATTTCCAATGATTGCCACCCAAAGTGGCTTATCCACTCTGTTGGCTGTAGTGTTTATGATTGGATTAATTGCGGCCGCTTTCTCAAGTGCAGATTCGGCCCTTACTTCACTCACTACCTCAGTTACAGTTGATATGTTAGGCAAGGAGCACGCAACTGGCCGGGAGGCAAAAAGAATCCGCTACATCGTTCATGCAGGATTGTCATTACTGTTAATGTCTATGATTTTACTTTTCAGGTCGCTTAACGACAGAAGTGTGATTGACACCTTATTTACTTTAGCCGGATTTACCTATGGTCCATTGCTGGGATTATACTCATTTGGTTTGATGACAAAACGGAAGGTGATTGACCGCATTGTGCCTGCAATTGCTATTGTGAGTCCGATTCTGACCTTTTGTTTTCAACTTATTGCCAAGCGGTATTTTGGCGGCTATGTTTTTTCTTTTGAGCACCTAATAATAAACGGTCTGCTTACTTTCATACTCTTATGGGTATTCAGCAGCAGACCGCCTAAAGTGACAATAACTGATTAACTACTCGTTTTTACTCATCGAATAGATATCATCTATTAATGAGCCGTAGCGCTCATACAGAGGTTTACGTTTTAACTTTAATGTTGGGGATAGTTCTCCGCTGGCAGGAGTCCATTCGTCAACAACCAGTTTGAAACGCTTAATTTTCTCATGATCAGGCAGGGTCTTATTAATACCGCTTATTTCTTTCTGATAACGGGATATGATCTCTGATTTAGTAATAAGTTCTTCATTATCACGGTAATGAATGCTTTTGCGAGCGCAGTAATCATGTAGAAATCTGAAATTTGGTGAAACAATTGCAGAGGTAAACTTCTGATTTTCTCCAACAATCATGATCTGTTCAATAAAAAATGATTCTTTTGCCCGGTTTTCAATCATTTGAGGTGCAATATACTTACCACCTGAATTTTTAAAGATCTCTTTCTTACGATCGGTTATTTTTAGAAATCGTCCGTCAATAATTTTCCCAATGTCTCCGGTATGAAACCAGCCATCATCATCAATTACTTCTTTTGTCTGTTTTTCATTTTTGAAGTATCCCATCATTATATTTGGCCCTTTTGCAAGGATTTCACCATCTTCGGCTATTTTGACCTCAACATTTTTGAGTATCAATCCTACTGTACCAATCATATTGTTCGGATAATCCTTTTCATTACATGAGATTACAGGAGAAGTTTCTGTAAGTCCGTAACCTTCCATCAAAGGAATTCTGGCTGCATTAAATACTCTTGCCAAACGGGGCTGCAAAGCTGCTCCTCCTGACATCATCATATTTACACGACCACCCAGGCCTTCTCTCCACTTACTGAAAACAAGTTTGTTGGCAAGGTTGAGTTGCCATTCATAAAATGCACCGTTTACACGATTATGCTCATATTTTTGTCCGAGATTAACTGCCCAGAAGAATATTTGTTTTTTTATTCCCTTAAGGGCTTTCCCTTTCGCGATAATTTTGTCATAGATCACTTCAAGAACGCGTGGTACAGTGACAAATCCACCAACCTTCAATTCTCTCAAATCGTTTGCGATAGTCCCCAAACCTTCAGCATAATACAGGCCATAACCCTGAAATTGATAGCCATAATGAACTGTACGTTCAAAAACATGGCATAATGGGAGGAAGCTTAAAACTTTGTCAGTGTGATCCAGGGTTAGATAATGTATTGCATCCATCAGGTTAGTAGAAACGTTCTGATGTGATAACATTACTCCTTTTGAAACACCTGTTGTACCAGAAGTATATATCATGGTGAACATATCTTCTGTTTTGATGGAATCTTTTATTCCCTGAAGCTTATCTTTATGTTTGGCTTCGTTTTTTTCACCCAGCTTCTTAATTTCTTCCCAATTTTTGGCTCCTTCCACCTCATCATAAGTATAAACATCCTTAATGCTTTTTGCTTTAGGTGTCAAAGCGCTGAACTTTTTGTACAAGGCATCATCAGATACAACTGCCATCACAGGCTCAGCATGATTCATGATGTATAATGTTTCATCGGCTGAGAGAGTTGGATAGATAGGTACATGAACAACGCCTATCTGCATCATTCCCATATCTACAAAATTCCATTCTGGCCTGTTGTTGGCGGCAGTAAGGATTTTATCTCCTTTTTTAAGCCCCATTTCCAAAAGACCATAACTCACCAGATTTGCTATCCTGGCATATTCCTCAGTTGAATAGGTAATCCATTTGCCTTTTACCTTAGCTCCTAAGGAATCTTGTCTTGGGTATTCAGCTAACTGCTGCTCAAGAACTTCAAAAACTCGGGTTATATTCATATTGATTAAGTTTTGGTTGTGATCAAATTAGAGTAATACAGAATTAATTTTTTCCAGGATTTCGTCTCCGAAATCCGTCATCTTACAGACATGAAGATTTTTATCAAGCTGCTCAGGAGTGCTTACTCCTACCAGCACAGAGGTTATAAAACTCTGACTTTTAACCCAATTAAGAGCTAGCTCGGCCAGACTAATACCATAATCAGCTGCAAGATTATTGAGTGCATTAACTTTTTTAATTATCTCCGGCGTAATTTGTTCTTTCCTGAGAAAGCCATGAGGCTTACCTGCTCTGCTATTTGTGGGGATACCTGTTATGTATCTGTCGGTCAATAAACCCTGAGCCAGGGGTGAGAATGCAATGCAACCTACACCTTCCTTCATAAGTACCTTTGACAAGCCCTGATCAGCAGTTCGTTGGAACAGGGAGTATTTCTCCTGGTGGATCAAACAATTGGTCCCCAGATTTCTGAGGATTTTCACTGCTTCTTCTGTTTTCTCAGCCGGATAATTGGAAATACCTGCATAAAGAGCTTTTCCTTGCTGCACGGCATGATGCAATGCACCCATTGTTTCATCCAAAGGGGTTTCAGGATCATAACGATGGGAATAGAATATGTCAACATAATCAAGCCCCATTCTTTTTAGGCTTTGGTCGAGCGAGGCCAGAATATATTTACGCGATCCCCACTCTCCATATGGACCAGGCCACATGAGATAGCCAGCTTTTGTGCTGATTATCATTTCATCTCTGTATCGTTTGAAATCGCGTGACAGGATGATTCCAAAGTTTTCCTCCGCAGATCCGGGAGGAGGTCCATAATTATTTGCCAGATCAAAATGGCTAATACCCGCGTCAAAGGCCCGATGAAGGATTTTTGCAGCATTTTGCTGATTATCCACGCCTCCGAAATTGTGCCATAATCCGAGTGATAAAACAGGTAGATGCAGTCCGCTTTGCCCACATTTTCTGTACTTCATGTCATTATAGCGATCCGAACTGGCCAGGTGTTCCATTCAAAGAAATAATTATTGGGTCTTAAAGATATAAAATATAGTGAGTTTGAGATGTCAATCTCATTTAGGAATGAAAAATCTAAAAAGTTAGTAAATTCGCAAGGTTTCAAAATTTTAATGTGGCATATCTTTGAGTCAATGGTAAGAGTAGGTTTTGTATTGCACGGGAAGATAGGTGGTAAGAAGAAACTTCTTAAGGAGATAAGTTCTATCCTTGATGAGAAATATGATATCAAAATTTATGAAACCACCCGGCCACGTCATGCTGCGGAGTTAACAAAGAATGCTATTGAGGATGCATGTCAGTATATTATTGCAGTTGGAGGAGACGGGACATTGAATGAGGTGGTGAATGGCTTTTTGAAACATGGAGGGAAGGATAAATCCTCGGCAGTATTGGGTGTGCTGCCATGGGGAACGGGAAATGATTTTGTCAGAACGATAGGTATGGACAGATCAGTCCGGCAGCTTAAAAGTTTGATAGATACAAATTCAGTTAAGTTGATTGATGCGGGCCAGATCAGACTCGAACAAACGGATGGCAGTGTTGTAGATCAATATTTCGATAATATAGCAGACTTAGGAATAGGTGCAGATATAGTAGCCCAGGTAAATGGCGTTCATCTTCGCAAAAAGATTCTGGGGGGTACATTGTTGTTTTTTCTAACGGCGTTGAAAACTTTTTTGGTTTACAAACATAAAAAGGTAATTGTGAGTTGGCCGGGTTTTAGATGGGAAGGGAAGATCCTTTCTTTGGTAATCGCCAACGGAAGATTTTTTGGTTCAGGTGTGGGGATCGCCCCGGATGCAGTTATTGATGATGGAAAATTTCAGGTAGTAATTTTCGGAAACCTCTCGGTATTTGATTATCTCAAAAAATATGGAAAATTGAGAAGATCTGAAAAAATTGTATTGCCTGAAGTTCACTATAATGTAGCCGATCAGATAAAGGTTCAAACAAATGATCGAACTGTGACAATCGAAGCCGATGGAGAGATTAGTGGTTATGCTCCGGTGATTTTCAAATGTCTGCCAAAGGCACTGCCATTTTTAGTACCTTAAGATTCACTGCTTATTTTTCTTTTGATTGCGACTTTTACGGGGTGGTGTACGTTTTTTTGGTGGACGGTAGATTGATCGGGTTAATTTTTCATACTTATTTGCCACTACTTTTCTTCTGATTTTTAGTGTTGGGCTTAATTCTCCGGTAGGCACTGACCACTCGTCACCAACCAATCTAAAATCTTTTATCTGTTCCGTTTTTCCGAGAGTCTTATTCAGGCGGGATATTTCTTTCTCAAAGAATTTCAGAACCTTTGGTATTTTAACTAGATCAGAGGGTTTGTGGTACTTGATCTTCTGATTTCTGGCCCAGTCAGCCAGGAATTCGAAATTCGGAAGTATGATGGCCCCGGGAAATTTCTGGTTGTCTCCAACGACCATAATATTATCTATTAGTCTAGATTGCACAAAAATCCGTTCGATTGCCAATGGTGCAATATATTTACCACCTGAAGTTTTAAAAAGTTCTTTTTTTCTCCCTGTGATGGTCAGGAATCCATCTTCAAGTATACCGGTATCACCTGTTTTAAACCAACCATCACTAGTAAAAGCTTGTTGGGTAAGTTCAGGTTCACGAAAATAACCCATCATTATATTGGGTCCATTAATCAGGATTTCGCCGTCTTTAGCAATTTTAACACCCATATTCTTTAAAGGTGGGCCATGAGTGCCAATTCTGAAGTTGCCTGATTCTGCAAAATGGTTTATACTAACGATCGGAGAGGCTTCAGTCATTCCATATCCCTCATGAATTGGAAAACCCGCAGCCAGAAAAATTCTTAAAATTCTGGGATCCAGGAATGCAGCACCACAGGCAACGAATTTCTTTGGTCCGCCCAAAGCTTTTCGCCAATGAATGAAAACGCGACGGTCAATTCGTAAAAGACGGTTTAACTGCCTTCGGGATGGAAAACCATCATATTTTTCTGCCTGGAAGATCGCCCAATTGAAAACCCATCGTTGTTGTGGCTTGAGTTTTCTTGCATTCTCCTGAATTTTCTCAAGTATTTTTTCCAGAACCCTGGGTACTGCCACAAAGCCTTGGGCTCTTGAGTCTTGTAAGTCAGACAGAACGGTACTAAAATTTCTCGCATAGAATATTTTAATACCCGAATACTGATATAAATAGTTTACGAGTCGTTCAGTTATATGACAGAGAGGTAATATACTCAAAGCCCGATCACCATTTTCCATTGGGAAAAACTCAAGTACAGCTTTCATGTTTGATAAAATGTTGTAATGAGAAAGCATAACTCCTTTTGGTTGACCTGTGGTTCCTGAAGTGTATATCAAGGTAAATAAGTGATCTGGCTTTACTGATTCAGCTCTTACACTTAATTCCTCTGCTGAAACAAGTTTCTGACGCTCAAGAATTAAGTCCCGGTAGAATGGCAAATCAGCATATTGCTCAAAGCAATAAATGCCCTGCATGTCATTAATTTCATCAACTAAGGGTGCTAATAATCTGTACAAATCCCTGTCGGATACAAACAGGATTTTTACTCCTGCATGAACAAGAATGTAGCGAAATTCTTCAAGGCAAATAGTTGGATATATTGGTACATGAACTGTGCCCGACATTGCTGCTGCCATGTCAACAAAATTCCACTCTGGTCTGTTATTAGAAACAGTTGCGATGCGATCACCCTGATCTAGTCTGTACATCAAGGCTCTGGCAAGGTAATGTACGTTTTTCTTGTAGTCTTTCAGGCTAGCATATGACCATGCATCTTCTGATCGTGATGCAAATACTTCACGTTCAGGATTCTGGTCAGGATAATGATCCAGAAGATCAAATATGCGTCTTACATCTGGCAATTATCTTTGTTCCAACAATAATTTTAATGATTCGTCCATTGCTTCCTGTAAACCTTCTTTGTCTTTCCCTCCTGCAGTAGCAAAGAAAGCCTGGCCACCTCCGCCTCCTTTCATTTTTTGAGCTGACTTACGTATTATCTGACCAGCGTTCAAATCAAACTGTTTAATCAGATCATCAGAAATCATAATGCTCAGGTTGGGTTTATTATTAAAGATTGCACCCAGAATCAATATGAGATTTTCTTTTTCTCCACGGATCTGAAAAGCGAGGTCTCTGATTTTGCCTGCATCCGGCAGGTCAACAACTGACCTTATCACCTGAATCTCATTGACCATCTCAATATGCTTGTACAAATCGTTTTTAACTTCCTTAACTTTCTCGTTCTTAAACTTCTCCATTTGTTTCTTCAGAGTAGCATTTTCTTCAAGATTCTTGGAGATTGAATCAACCAAATCATTATTTGACTTGACCAGATTCACTATTTTATTCATTGTGCTCAGATGCTCTCTGATCCATTCTTCTGCTCCCAGTCCGGTTAAGGCCTCAATTCTTCTGATACCTGTAGCAATTGAACCTTCAGTAGTGATTTTCAATATTCCAATCTCTCCTGTAGCCTTCACATGGGTTCCTCCACATAATTCAATTGAATCACCATATTGAATCACTCTCACGACGTCTCCGTATTTTTCTCCAAATAGTGCCATGGCCCCCATCTCACTGGCCTCATTCATTGGTATATTGGTGAGCTCCTGAAGGGATAAATTCTTTCGGATCAGTTCATTTACCCTTGATTCAATATTTTCAAGGTCTTCTGCTGATACTTTTTCATAGTGAGAAAAATCGAAGCGGAGGTAATTGGGATTTACCAGTGAACCTTTTTGTTCAACATGGCTTCCTAGAATTTCACGTAAAGCCTGATGCAGAAGATGCGTACCTGTATGATTTCGCATGGTATGCATTCGTTGAACAGAATCGACTGTAGCAGTGAAGAGACCTGAAGTGTCAACTGGTAATTTTTTAACTTTATGAATTATCAGATTATTTTCCTTCTGAGTGTCAATTATTTCTATGACCTCATTATTATGTACAATCTTGCCCTTATCACCAACCTGTCCGCCACTTTCTGCATAAAAGGGAGTGAAATTAAATACTAATTGGTAGTGTGTTCCTTTTTTCGTCTTTATCTGACGGTGTCTGGTAATTCTTATTTGTGCATCGGAATGGTCATAGCCAATAAACTCTTCTTTTTCATCTTCTAACAGAACGATCCAATCTCCTGATTCCTGCTCAGCTGCTGACCGGGAACGGTTTTTCTGTTTGGCCATTTCTTCATTGAACTCCCTGAGATTAACAGATAATCCTCTTTCAGAAAGTATCAACTGAGTCAGGTCGAGAGGAAAACCGAAGGTGTCAAACAGTTCAAATGCCTGCTTGCCATGAACCACTTTTGAATCAATATCTTCATGTTCAAGAATGATCTGATCGAGGCGACCGATTCCTGTTTCAAGAGTTCTCAGGAAAGATATTTCTTCTTCAGTTATAACTTTAGTAATCAGGTCGTTTTGCTTAGTAAGCTCTGGATAAGCATCTCCAAGGACCTCATTCAGACTGGGAAGAATCTCAGCTAAGAAAGGTGCTCTGAATCCCAGAAAAGTATAAGCATATCTGACACTTCTTCTGAGAATTCGTCGGATCACATAACCAGCTCCGGTATTGGAGGGTAATTGTCCATCTGCGATAGCGAAAGCTACAGCTCTCAGATGATCTGCAATAACTCTAACGGCGATATCCTTCTCCTCGTTTTTACCATATTGATGCTTCGCTTTTGCACTTATGTTCTGAATGAGGGGTTGGAAAACATCGGTATCATAATTCGATTTTTTGTTTTGCAGTATCATGCAAAGTCGCTCAAATCCCATTCCCGTATCCACATGCTTTTGAGGAAGGGGGTGCAGACTTTTGTCTTTTTTCCGGTTGTACTGAATAAAAACCAGGTTCCAGATTTCGATAACCAGGGGGTGATCTTTATTAACCAACTCCGCTCCTGAAACTTTGTTGCGTTCCTCCTGATCTCTCAAATCTACATGTACCTCAGAGCATGGTCCGCAGGGGCCTGTATCACCCATTTCCCAGAAGTTGTCTTTTTTTGAGCCGTCCAGAATTCGTGATTTGTCAAGATGTTTTAACCAAAGTTCATATGCTTCAGAGTCGCTTGGCAGATTATCCTGCTTATCTCCTTCGAAAATGGTTGCGTATATACGCTCAGGATCAATACCCATACAATCAATCAGAAATTCCCAGGCCCAATTAATGGCATCTGTTTTAAAATAGTCACCGAAAGACCAATTTCCCAGCATCTCAAACATGGTGTGATGGTAAGTGTCATGTCCAACTTCCTCCAGGTCATTGTGTTTGCCCGAAACCCGCAGGCACTTCTGGCTATTTGCTACCCGTAGACTTTTCGGTTTTTGATTTCCTAAAAAGATATCTTTAAACTGATTCATTCCTGCATTTGTGAACATCAGTGTGGGATCATTCTTCACCACCATTGGGGCAGAGCTGACAATATCATGCATTTTTGCAATAAAAAACTCCTGAAATTTCTCACGTATTACTTTGGAGGTCATACTTGTAAATTCTTTTGAAAAGTGCGATTAATTTATCTTGCAAAGTTAGATTATTTCCATAATTTTGCGTCTAATATTTGGTGTGGGTGGCAATTTTATTTTGAAGTAGAGATATGGCAAAGTCCAAATACCGGTTTAATCCGGAATCATTATCTTTTGATCGCATTAAAAGGAGCTTTAGGGAAAAAGTTTTACGTGTTTTTTCCTACCTGATTTCCAGTATAGTTATTGGAGGTGGCTTACTTCTGATTGTTTCAATCTTTATTGACCTTCCTAAGGAGCGCATGCTTAAGAGGGATAACGAGTTTTTGAAATCACAATATGGTTTATTAAGCCGTAAGATGGATAATGCATTCAAAGTATTAGAAGAGATTGAAACAAGAGATGATAACCTTTATCGCATAATTTTTGAGGCTGAACCTATTCCTAAGTCAGTAAGAGAAGCTGGTTTTGGCGGTGTTAACAGATATGCTGATCTGGAGGGTTATCAGAATTCTGAGATAGTTAGTAATGTGGCCCAACGGCTTGATATTGTTCTCAATAAATTAGTTGTGCAATCAAAATCTTATGATGAAGTTTTTAACCTTGCAAAGACAGCTGATATTATGTGGGCTTCAATTCCCAGCATACCACCGATTGCTACTGATGAATTAACGCGTATTGCCTCTTATTACAAAAAGAGTCGTCTGCATCCGATTCTGAAGGTTTACCGACCACATCTTGGTGTTGATTTTTCTGCTGCAAGAGGTACAAAGGTATATTCTACCGGAGATGGCACTATAAAAGATATTAAGTTGTCACGTGCACGTAGTGGGTATGGAACTTGGATACTAATTGATCATGGATTTAGCTATGAGTCATTTTACGGACATCTGGATGAGATTTTAGTTCGTGTTGGCCAGAAAGTTAAGCGTGGTGATGTAATTGGTTTAGTTGGCAGCACTGGTCTTTCAGTAGCACCCCATGTTCACTATGAAGTAAGAAAGAATGGTGGGGCTATAAACCCAATAAACTATTTCTTCCAGGATCTGTCACCTGAGGAATACCAGCGGATTATTGAACTATCCCGTATGGGTGGTCAATCACTAGATTAATAATCATATTGCCTTATAAGGAATTCAATATTGAAAAAGTTTTCTATTCCATCGGAGAGGTGGCAGAAAAGTTTGATTTACCAACATCGACCTTAAGATATTGGGAGCAGGAATTCTCCATTCTGAAGCCAAAAAGAAACCGCAAAGGCACTCGTTTTTATACTAAGAAGGATATAGAAACTCTTGAGTTGATCTTTCATTTGGTGAAAGAGCGAGGAATGACACTTAAAGGTGCCAAGCAAAAAATCCGGGAGAATAAAGATGAACTGGATAGTACACAACAAGTGGTCAGGAAACTTCAACATATCCGGTCTTTGCTGGTTCGTATCCGGGAGGAAATGTAAAACCTTATTAACATGAGGATAAAAGATTTATGCAAGCTCTTAGAGCAGGCTGCACCCTTAGCTTTGCAGGAGGAATTTGATAATGCCGGACTGTTGGTAGGAGATTATAACGAGGAGATACAATCATGTCTTGTCAGTCTTGATATCACAGCAGAGGTTATTGATGAGGCAATAAGGATCGGAGCTAATTTGATAATTGCCCATCATCCACTGATTTTCAAAGGCTTGAAAAACTTGGTTCCTGATGGTGGTGTTAATGATATCCTTTTAAAGTGTATTAAGCATAATATTGCTCTTTATGCAGCCCATACCAACCTTGATAAAGTACCGGATGGAGTTAGTGGAAAGCTGGCAACACGATTAGGACTTATTAATCAAAGTATTCTTCTGCCGGATAAAAATGCACTGTTGAAATTAGTTGTGTTTGTACCGGAAAAACATCTTTCATCTGTAAGTGCTTCTTTGTTTAATGCAGGAGCTGGTAATATTGGAAAATATGATTCATGTAGTTTTCGCTCTCCTGGCGAAGGAACATTCAGGGCTTCTTCTGAGGCCAAACCATTCCTTGGGAGTACAGGAGAATTTCATAAAGAATCTGAAATAAAGCTTGAAGTAATATTGCCGAAGTACTTGAAATCAGATGTTGTGAAAGCCTTATTAAATTCTCATCCTTATGAAGAGGTGGCCTATGATTTAATTGCTCTTGAGAATGAGAATCCATATACCGGCCTGGGCGTGATTGGAGACCTGCCGGAGTCGTCAAATGAAATGGATTTCCTTGAATGGATGAAAAGGGAACTTGGACTATCTTCTATTCGTCATACAAAATATCTGAATAAAGAAGTTACCCGTATAGCAGTTTGTGGAGGCAGTGGAAGTGAATTCTTATCCCGGGCGATTGCCTCAGGAGCCCAGATTTATGTTTCGGCAGATTTTAAATATCATCAGTTTTTTGAGGCTGGTGATAGAATAATGATCGCCGATATCGGACATTATGAAAGTGAGCAGCTTGCAAAGGAGGTGTTAAAAGGTATTGTTACAAAAAAATTCCCTAACTTTGCCGTTCATTTGTCGAAAATTAATACCAACCCAATAAAGTATTTCTGATCTATGGCAGCAAAACGCACTGGTGGAAAAGATAAAAGCAAGGCCGTTGAAGAGGTAATAAGAGATTTGCATTCTCTACAACAGGTAGATTCAGAGACTGATAAGATTAAAACCCTTAGAGGTGAGTTACCTCTTGAAGTTCAGGATCTGGAGGACGAATTGGCTGGACTAGAAACCCGAATCAATAATTTCGAGGAGGAAGCCGGCGAGTTGGATAATGCTATTACTAAGAAAAAGAATGAAATAACTGACTCCGAGACTCTCATAAAGAAATATGAAGGGCAGCAAGATAACGTCAGAAATAATCGTGAATTCGATTCACTGAGCAAAGAGGTTGAGTTTCAAACACTGGAAATCCAACTTTGTGAAAAGAGAATTAAAGAGTTCACAGTTCGTTTGCAGGATAAGCAAACAATGATTACTGACTCGAAGTCTGTTTTTGAAGAAAGACAGAAAGACCTGGAAGCTAAGAAAGCAGAGCTTGATGAGATTATTGCTGAAACTCAGAAGGAAGAACAGGGATTAGTAAGTCGTTCTGAAGAGATTATTGGCAGAATTGATGAGAGATTATCTACTGCATACAAACGAATTCGCAAGAATGCAAGAAATGGTTTAGCGGTTGTTAGTGTGGAGCGTGATGCATGTGGTGGTTGCTATAATCGAATCCCACCTCAGCGTCAGTTAGATATCAGATCTAGAAAAAAGATCATTGTTTGCGAATACTGCGGACGGATTTTAGTTGATAGTGAGATCAATGAACCTTCGGTATCTGAATAGAATAATATTATTATCTGTAAATTCACGGGTGTTAAGCATTGCTTATTCACCCGTTTTTTTTTGGTATGAACAAGATTGTTAAATTCCTTGTATTGTTGCTGGGCTTTTCTGCCGGGCACTTTGTTAATGGGCAGAATATTGCAGAGTCTCAAATACCTTTGTTGCTTTTGAATCTGGATATGGACCGGGCTGAAACAGCAATAGATGAACTATCCCCTGACGATCAATTAAGTTATTTAGCATTGCAAGGGTTTTTAGAAACTATGCTTGCTCAGAACTCTGAGACTCATGAACAGTTTTTTAAAGATTCTCGTCGATGGTTGAAAGATATTGAAGGGATTGAAGGGGAGAATTCATTTGTCAGGGCTGAGAAATTATTTAACCTGTCGATATTCCGGGCAATTGTTGCGAGTCAGTTTTCTAACTATTCTCAGGCAGCCAGAGAGCTTATTCGATCATACAGGAATTATAAGAAACTGGTAAATGAACATCCGGCTCACCCAACAAGTCAGCATGCTACAGGGCTTATGAAAGTGATTTTTGAACAGATCCCGGATAGTTATTTGCGTTTAACTAAGGCTATTGGTATTGATTTTCCCGATGGTGATGGATTTGAGATGCTTGCTAGATCGTTCCGGATGACTACAGGGCAGTCAAGAAGCACAAGAGTGAGCCGTGGATTACTGTGGGTTTTTGTTTTATGGGAGTTTCATCCTGAATCGGATGCATGCTGGGAGGCATGGCAGGAAGTGAAGAAGATCGATTCACAATTAGCCCTTGTCAGATATACTGGTGTCGTGAGTGCACTTAAATCAGGTAAGAATGAGGAAGCTCTGGAGATTCTGAGTCTGATGCAGGCCGACAGACAGTTTGAAAGCAACCCCCATTTATATTATTTACTTGGCAAAGCTTATTTGTATGCTGGTAATGCCGAGGCAATCCATGCATTAAAGACTTTTCTTGAGCTAAGTACTGCAGATAACTATATTAAATCAGCATGGTTGAGAATAGCCTGGTTTTATACTATGGATGATGAGGTCAGTAAAGCATCCGAATCATTTGATCAGGTAGTCAACTCAGGGAATGATGATGTATGGGCTGATAAGCAGGCTCTTCGTGAGGTAGCTGAACATCATGCATTAAGGAAAGAAATACTAAAGCTCCGACTCCTTTATGATGGGGGCTACTATCAAGAATGTGTCCTTGCAAGTGAGGCTCTGATTAGACAAAGAGATACATTTTCTGATACTGAATATGTAGAGATTCTTTATCGAAAAGGCCGTAGCTACCACGAGCAGGGTAAGTATGAACAAAGCCTGCTCGTGTATGATGAGATTTTGGAAAATTACAGTCATGTAAAAAACTATCAGATCCCAAAGATAGCTATCCTTTCAGCTTATATTCTCTATGACCTGAAGCGTAAAGAGCAGTGCTTATCCAGAATTGATTTCTGCTTAAGAATGAACAATTACGGATATCAGAGCACATTTAAGAGGCAGGCACAGGCACTTAGGCGAAAGTTAAAGTAGCTGGTTACCAGCTGCCTCCTGCACCTCCGCCACCAAAGGAGCCTCCTCCACCACCACCAAATCCGCCAAATCCACCACTGCCTGAAGAGAAGTTCCCAAAACTACCACCATGTGAACGACCTCCTGATCCCATCATGCCCAGTAGCATCCAAAATGGCAAACTACGACCAACAGAAGAATGGCGTCCCATTCGGGATCTGCCACCAAAAAAGCTAAAGAAAACTGCAATCAGAAAGAATAACACAATCGGACTTCTGGATCGTGCACTTCCTTGGGTCTTTTCAACATATTCATCAGCAGTAAATTCCCCTGCGGTGATCGACATCAGAATGTCAGTAGCCTGACTAAGACCCTGATGGTTTAATCCCTGCTTAAAAGCAGGAATGACTTCATTGTCTACAATCCTGTTAGCTACTGCATCAGGAACAACTCCTTCAAGCCCGTATCCAACCGATATAAATACCTCTCCTTTGGAGGAGCTTGTTTTGGTTTTTACCAGAATCAGAATACCATTATCCTTCCCTGACTGACCAACTTTCCATTTTTGTCCGAGCCTTGTGGCATAATCACCTGGTGCATATCCAGCCAGATCTTCAACTATTGCAATATATATTTGTGTGGAGGTTTGTTGATTAAACCTCCGGAGTTTCTCTTCCAGATTAAGAGTTTCATTCTGCGAAAGGAAGGATGTAAAATCATTAACCAAACGGGGAGGACTCATTGGATCAGGAAGCTCGTTTTGTGCTCTTACAGAAAGAGTAGCAAACAGAGTCAGTAGTATAACCAGACCCGGAATTATTTTTTTCATATTAATCCTTTTATATCTATTTTATATTCGATAGGAGCATGCTTCAATAAATAATCATTCTTGCTTATGTCAGAATGTTTGTATTTCTATTGTGCTCCGTTTATTTACTTGCTTTGATCACCAAAAGAAATCTCATCAGAGAGCTCATTTACGTCATCTGATTGATGCGGAAAATGTTGCTTTAACTGTTTACCTGCCATTTTAATGCCTGCTGCAAGTCCGGAGGCAAAGTTTCCCTCCAGAAAATCTTTAAGCACCCTGTCTTTTATCTCATCCCAGAAATCAGCCGGTACCTTGGCATTGATTCCTGCATCACCCAGGATTGCAAATTTTCGATTTTCCACTGCAAGATAGAATAAGACTCCATTTCGCAATTCTGTTTGAGTCATATTAAGCTTACTGAACATATAGGCAGCCTGATCCAGTACGTCTCCTTTGCAGGAGTTTTCGATGTGAACACGAATCTCACCACTTGTATTCAGTTCAGCCTGTCGGATGGCCTCCACTATTTGATCTTTATCACTAGTAGAGAATAGTTTTTTTGCTGATTCCATAATTAAAATTCTACTTTAGGAGCTTGATCTGCACCTTCTTGTGCTTCGAAATAAGGCTTTTTGTCAAAGCCAAAGATATTGGCCCATATGTTCTTAGGAAACAAACGGATAAAGGTGTTATATTCTTTAGCTAACTCGTTAAACCTACGTCTTTCTGTTGCTATACGATTTTCTGAGCCTTCGAGTTGGGCCTGTAGGTCCATGAAATTCTGGTTTGCTTTCAGTTCAGGATAGCGTTCAACAACCACCATCAATTTCGATAATGCTGATCCTAACTGACCCTGAGCATTTTGAAACTGACTTAGTGCTTCAGGAGTCATGTTGTCAGCATTAATATTAATTCCGGTTGCTTTAGATCGAGCTTCGATAACCTGTGTTAGTGTCTCCTTCTCGAAGTCAGCATATCCCTTCACAGTATTAACAAGATTAGGTATGAGGTCAGCTCTGCGTTGAAATACGTTCTCAACGTTAGCCCATTGAGTATCTACTGCCTCACTTTTTGTAACCATCCCATTGTAGGATCCTTTGATAGATGAATAGAGAAACAAGCCTATCACCAGGATGATAGCTATTGTAATAAGTGATTTGCGTTTTTTTACCATAATATTTGGGTTTTAATACTTTGATCAAATTTTATTCCAAAAATGACGTTTCCCTACTAATAATCCAGATATTGGAAGGTCAGGTTAACAAAATCTTGACAGACCTTGATAAGTCTGAGGTTGCGTAATTTCCGCCAGATGGAATTTTTCTATTTTTGTAAGTAACAAAGCATATTGTATCATGAGGAAACAAGACATTTTTACAGGTAAGCGAATAGTCGTGCTATTTACTGCCATAATTTCAGGGTTTATTTTAAGCGGGGGAGTATTTGCTCAAACAGAGACAGATATTACCGCCTTTAATTTTGACCTCGATCCTACCTATGCTGAAACCATTGACAATGTCAATAAAAAGATTGACGTTGAGATATATAATTCAGCTGACATAACAACATTGGTAGCAGTATTCACAACCCTAAACGGGGCTACTGCAACAGTTGGTGGTGTGGCTCAGGTGAGTGGAACTACCCCTAATGACTTTACCACTGCCCTTGTATACAAAATTACCAGTGGGGATGCCAGTGCTACGGAGGATTGGACAATAACTGTGACCAAACGGGCAGCAGAAACGGGCAAGACCTTGTTAACCTTTGCTTTTGCCAGTATTCCGGGAGCTGTGGGAACAATTGATCAATCCAGCTATGATGTGGCAGTTACAGTGCCAAACTCACAAGATGTGACAGCTCTGGTAGCAACATTTACGAGCTCAACGCTTTCAACTGCTACGGTACTAGCTACACCACAAGTTAGTGGAACTACTGCAAATGATTTTACTGCAAAGGTCACCTATACTATTAAAGCAGAGAATGGATCGACAAGAAATTATTATGTTACAGTTACAAAGGCAGCAGCCAGAAGTGAAAAGGAAATAAGCTATTTCGCTTTCGAGGCTCTTGATCCTGATGTTGTAGGAACGATAGACCAAACGGCAAAAACCATTGCACTTACTGTTCCATGGGCTACCGATGTGACAACACTGGTTGCCACATTTACGAACTCTTATCTGTCAACTGTTAAAATTGGAGCAAGCTTGCAAACGAGTGGGACAAGCCCTAATGATTTTACTGCACCGCTTGACTACGTGTGTGTTGCTGAAGATGCCACTACTGTTACTTATACAGTTACTGTGACAAAAGCTGCAGCCAGTACTGCCTCCACAATAAGTTCATTCGAGTTCACGAACTTAAATCCGGATGTGGTCGGAGCAATTGATCAGACCGCTAAGACAATTGCTTTAGCAATACCTTTCTCTGCCGATATCACTACTCTGGTTGCCAGCTTTGTTGCATCCGAATTTGCTACTGTTACTATTGTAGCTGTTCCTCAGGTGAGTGGTACAACAGTAAATGATTTCACTGCACCAAAGGTATATACAGTTACAGCCCAGGATGGAGCAAGCACTACTGACTACACAGTGACTGTCACTCAAACTCCTGCTTCTGTTTCAAAAGATCTATATACTTTTTCCTTTGAAGATGCAAATAATGGAGCTCTGAATGCAGATGTTATCGGAACTGTTGACCAAACAGCTAAAACAGTTACTATCGAAGTTCCTTTTGGAACAAACGTAACTGCACTGGTAGCCAGCTTTACACATTCTGCATTGTCGGCCGTATCAGTTGGCGGAGGTGCACAAACTACCGGAACAACTGCTAATGATTTTACAAATCCTGTTACATACAAAGTAACGGCTGAGGATGGATCGGCTAAAGATTATATTGTTACGGTTGTAATTACATCTGCAAGCAGGGAGAATCAATTCCTTACATACTTCTTTGATAAAACTATCAATGGGTTTGATGACCATGCAAACGGAACAATTGACCATGATAATTTTACAATATCGGTCACCGTACCATGGGGAACCGACTTAACTACCTTAGTAGCAAGTTTTACAGTGAGCCAGTTTGCTAGTGTAAATATAGGCGGCGTACCACAGGTTTCTGGTACCACCATCAATGATTTAAGCAACCCTGTTAGCTATACTGTCGTTGCACAGGATGGTTCATCTGAGATATACACAGTAAGTGTGAGTGTTGAAGCGGAAGCAACCAAGCATTTTCTGACTTATGGCTTTTCAAATGCTTACCCAACCATCTCTCTGGATATTGATAACGTGAACAGACTTATTAATATCTCCATTCCGAATACTTCATCCAGACTTGGACTGATAGCTACTTTCACAATGTCTCCTGGTGTTGAAGCGAAAATTGGTGGCGTAGCACAGGTTCCTGGTGCAACAGCTAATGACTTTGATGTTGTAGTGACTTATACCCTGGTAGCTGATGATGGTTCATCGGTTGATTATCATGTAACTGTTACTAATGCACCAATTCAGACAGGTAGTATGATATCAACATTTACTTTCCCTGATTTTGATCCTGATGTGGTGGCTACAATTGAGCAGCTGGCATATACAATTCATGCTGTGATTCCTTTGGGATCAAGCCTGACAGCTCTAGTAGCTACATTTACTCACTCCCTATTGTCAGAAGTAACAGTTGGAGGAACAGTTCAAACAAGCGGAACAAGTGCAAATGATTTCACCAACCCTGTTGTTTATCTTGTTACAGCTGAAGATGGAACTACAAGTACATATACCGTTACAGTTGAGATTGCAGCAGCGAGTTCGGAAAAGGAATTAACTTACTTTGCATTCGAGGGATTAGATCCGGATGTTATTGGTGCTATTACGCAAGCTACTGAAACAATTGTTCTGACGGTACCCAATGGAACTGATCGTACTAATCTTGTTGCTACCTTCACTGCATCAGCTCTCACTACAGTAAGAGTGAGAAATTTGGGAATTCAGCAAAGTGGTATTACATCAAACGATTATTCCAACCCCGTAGTATATGAAGTTACTGCGCAGGATGGAACAGTGAAGTCATATGTTGTCTCCGTTGTTGAGCAGAACGACACAACGAAACCGATTGTGACTGCTGCTATGCAAAATGTGACTAATGAATTGGGACAGTTTGTTATTGTTCAAACTAATGAAGGAAGTGGCAAGGTATATATTATTGAAGATAGTCAGCCTCAGACAACTGTTGCACAACTTGAAGCCGCAGTGGCTGCTGGCAAGGGGCGTGCAGCCTGGGTTCAGTCTGCCAATACTGAAATACCTATATCAACATATGCAATGGAAGAAGGAGCCTATTACGCATATGCTATTGATGCGGCAGGTAATATGTCAAATAAAGGTGTTAATCCGATTACCATTGATGATCAACTCGCACCAACAGTCATTGTGGTTGATCAAACAATAAGTAACGCACCTTCACATTTTGTTGCAGTACAAAGTACAGATAGTGAGGGGTTTGTTTATCTTGTTAAGGAGTCAGTTCCTCAAAGCACCCAGGGACAATTGGATGCAGCTGTCGCTACTAATAATGGAGTTAAAGGATATGTTTTCTCAGCAATCACAGATGTTTCTTTGCCTGTTGGAGGGTTGAATGTTGGTAATTATCACGCCTATGCGACTGATCTGAACCAGAATTTGTCAACCAGGAGTAGCCAGATTGTAGTTATTACTCAAGCCAGCAGACTAAAATCTTTAACAAGCTTTAGCTTCCAGTCTACCAATCCGGCCTCAGTTGGTCACATTGCAGGAACTTTAATTGATATTGAAGTACCGCCAGGTACAAACCTTAATAATCTGATCGCAACATTTACCATTAGCCAGTTATCTACTGCCTATGTTGGTTTGGTAGAACAGATAAGTGGTGTAACCTCAAATGATTTTTCTAGTCCTGTTACATATACTGTTGAGGCTGAGGATGGAACAAATCTGGATTATACAATAACAGTTACAATTGGCACAGGTATAGAAGATGATCTTTGGAATAATAGTATTCAGGTATATCCTAATCCCATTAAAGATGAATTGCATATTCAAATGCTAAAGCCAGTTGATTATGTAATAGTTACTGATTTATTGGGTCAGGTGATTCATGAAATATCAAATCCTGCAGATACAGAATTATATATATCGGCATCAAATTGGAATACCGGATTATATATAATACAGTTTTTCAGAGATAATAAAGCTGTGACTCACAGAAAGATAATCAAACAGTAGTATTGTATTACTGGTAAGAAAGGCCGCGGAAGCGGCCTTTCTTGTTATTATATCATTTTGAAGTGAAAGGTTTCCAAATAGTTTCTTTGAATCTTTGTCGGTCTATTGGATCACATTCATCAATATGACCTACTTCCAGGCTTGTATATACCATGTCATCCAATAAGTCTGGTGATCTTTGAACACCTTCTCCTATATTGATCAGTATACGTTCTCCAGATTTAAAAATTCCCTGTTTAAGTCCTTCAAAGAAACCTCCAACTGCAATAGTTGCTGCCGGACCAATTTTAACAGTTGTCTCAAAAGCTACTAATCTGGCAATTTTTGTACCCAGATCTTCATTAAAAGTAATAATCTCACCACCAGTTTTTTTACAGAGAGGACCAATTATTGGAAAAGTTTGTGGATTACCGTTAGCCAGGGTAGGGATTCTGGTTTTAGGACTATCATAAATTGGGAAATCATTCTCCCATCCCTCTGGGAAATTATTCTCTTTTGCCTTATTCCAGGCAGCTGTCATGGGATCACATCCACTGGCCTGAACCATGATATACCTGGGATCTTTATCTACAAGTCCAAGGTCCTTAATTTCAGTTAATCCTTTGTCAATAGCAATTGGTCCGGTTCCTCCGGCAAGTGCCTGAACATAGACATCTGGCACATATCCTAGTTGACGTAACCATTCAAATACCTGAGTTTTTTTTCCTTCAACTCTGGCAGGGTCTATATTTCCACCAGACATTAATATATTATGCTTTTGAGAATATTCAGCAGCAAGTTTTTTTGCAAGCGAATAATCTCCTTTAACTTTGAATACTCGTTGTCCGTAACAGCTTACACCAGCAATATTAGATTGCAAAGCATCTTCAGGAATGAATACAGCAAGAGAAATTCCTGCTAAAGCAAGATAATGAGCAAATGCATTTGCAATATTACCTGTACTGGCAACACAATACTGTTTGACTCCATGTTCTTTAAGAACAGATGCTGCCATAGCTGCAGCAACATCTTTGAATGTGCCGGTTCCTGGATTTAGGTCATTACGATAGGCCAGTACTGTTAAATCAAGCTTATATTCTTTTTTGGCATATTCTTCGAGAAAACTCCATTGATCGACAGGGATTATTCCTTCACCCTCTGATACAATATTTTCTTTATCCATGAGAGGAAGAAAATCAAAATAATCAAAAAGGGATTTGGCATCCCCCTCTTTTTTATTGATCATAGTCTTTATCCCACTGAAATTCTGATGATACCGAACATCAACCCATTTGCTGCTGCAAGAAGGACATTTTTGGCCCTGTTCGAACCATTGTTCAAACCCGTTTATAATTTCACCACATGAATGGCATTCAAAATAAAACTTTTGGTTTTGCATAAGAAAGTTGATTTTTTACGTAACAGTACTACAATATCATTCCAGCACCCAATGTTTCGTTAGTCGCTTCATCAATTATGATCACACTGCCAGTTATTCTGTTAGTTGTATAGGGATCAAAAAATATCGGTTTGGTTGTTTTGATCATTATTCTGCCAATGTCATTCATCCGGATAGTTTTATCCTCTGTATTCTCTTCGAGGGTATTAACATCCATTTTGTACTGAATTGATTTGATCACAACCCTTACTTCTCTGGTAGTATGCTTCAATGCATATTTACCCGACAGTTGTAAGGCTTTTTCATTAAACCAACATATCATCAGATCAATTTCTTGTGATTGTTGAGGTTGGTTGTCACTTCCGACTATCATGTCTCCTCTTGAAATATCAATATTATCCTCTAATTGTATCGTCACGGATTCAGAAACGTGTACCTGGTCTCCTGTTTCCTTATACCTATCAATTGATGAAATTCGGGTATTGATGCCTGAGGGTAAAACTGTAACTGCATCACCTTTCTTAAAGTTTCCACCTGCTGTTCTTCCAGCATAACCACGATAGTCATGAAACTCTGGTTTCTGAGGTCTGATCACGTATTGAACCGGAAATCTTGGATCTTGAGTATTGCGGTCTGAAGTTATGTCAATCGATTCCAGCAATTGCAGTAAAGTAGGTCCTTTAAACCAATCCATATTTTTCGAAGGGTGCACCACATTGTCCCCAAACAAAGCGCTTATTGGGATAAAACGGGCATCTTTTATGGCCAGTTTCTCTGAGACCTTATTGAAGTCTGCTTTGATTTTCTCAAAAACGATCTGATCAAAATCGACTAAATCCATTTTATTTATACAAACCAGCAGATGTGGGATTTGCAATAAAGATGCGATGAAGCTGTGTCGCATGGTCTGCTCCAAAACTCCAAGGCGTGCATCAATTAATACAACAGCCAGATTTGCTGTGGAGGCTCCAGTTACCATATTTCGGGTATATTGGATATGCCCCGGAGTATCGGCAATAATGAACTTGCGCTTTGGTGTGGCAAAATAGCGATAAGCCACATCAATAGTGATACCCTGTTCACGCTCAGCCCTGAGGCCATCAGTTACCAGAGCTAAGTCAATATGTTCATTTCCTCGTCGCATGCTATCACGTTGGATAGTTTCAAGCTGATCCTCGAAAATTGATTTGCTATCATACAATAAACGCCCTATTAGCGTGGATTTTCCATCGTCAACACTCCCGGCGGTGGTAAACCGTAAGAGTTCCATGTTTAGATAGGCTTCGGAATCGAATTCAGACATAGTTATCAGTTATCAGTTATCAGTTGTCAGTTATCAGTTATCAGTTGTCAGTTGTCAGTTATCAGTTGTCAGTTGTCAGTTGTCAGTTGTCAGATCCCCGCTTTCGCGAGGACATGGTTTTCAGTTTGAAGGAATTGGTCTAGAAGTATCCTTCTTTTTTTCTATCCTCCATTGCTGCTTCGGAGCGCTTGTCATCAGACCTGCTACCTCTTTCTGTTACCCTGGTTGCCGCAATCTCCCTGATAATGTCAACAAGATTATCAGCTTTTGATATAGTGAGGCCAGTACATGAGATATCACCAATTGTTCGACAGCGGATATCCTTTTCAACGATTTCCTCATCGGGTTTAAGATTCATAAAAGGGGCCCAGGCCAGCCAAACGCCTTCACGGTTGAATACCTTTCTCTTATGTGTGTAATACAAGCTGGGCATTTCTATATTTTCCTGGTAGATATACTGCCAAATATCCATCTCAGTCCAGTTAGATAAAGGGAATACTCTGAAGTGTTCTCCCATATTCATCCGGCCATTGAATAGATTCCATAACTCCGGACGTTGATTCTTTGGGTCCCATTGTCCAAATTCATCTCTATGGGAGAAAAAGCGTTCTTTAGCCCTGGCTTTTTCCTCATCACGACGTCCTCCACCGAGTGCGACATCAAACTTATGTGTCTCAATGGTATCAAGGAGAGTGCCTGTTTGTAAAAGATTACGACTTGCACTATAACCTGTTTCTTCGGTTGCCTTGCCATCATCTATGCTTTGTTGAACTGAGCCGACAACTAATCGGGCTCCGAGATCTTCAACAAGCCGATCCCTGAATAGAATAGTTTCTTCGAAATTATGACCAGTATCAATATGGGCAAGAGTGAATGGGAATTTTTGAGGCCAGAAAGCCTTGAGGGCCAGGTGAACCATTACAATTGAATCTTTCCCACCTGAAAACAGCAGGGCAGGATTCTCAAATTGGGCTCCAACTTCCCGCATAATGTGGATCGATTCGTTTTCTAGTTCCCGAAGGTGATTAATTTGGGTTTTTGTCATAATTATTGATCGTTACCATTTGTATGGATACCGCATTCTTTTGAAGAATTATTTTCCCACCACCACCGGCCATCTCGAATATTCTGTCCGGGTCCGATAGCTCTTGTACAAGGCGCACATCCGATACTAATAAATCCTTTATCGTGCAGAGTATTATATGGAACATGATTGTCTTTAATGTACCGTTTTACTTGTTCCAGACTCCAGTCAAACAAAACGTTAAATTTAATGACTTGATTGGCCGGATCAAAGATAAATCTCTTGAGATTTCCACGGTCATTAGATTGTTCATTCCGAAGACCAGTAATCCATACAGATACATCTTTGAGAGCTCTATGCAGTGGTTTAACCTTGCGAATCTGACAACACTCAACTCTGTTCTCAACAGATTCGTAAAAGCTGAAAGGGCCTTTCTCGCTTACCAGGTTTTCTATATCAGTCTGATAAGGATGAAAAACCTGTATTTTTTTTCCGTAGCGGGACAAAGTACTGTTATGAACTTTGTTCGTTTCTTCAAAATTTCTTCCAGTATCTAAAGTGAATAAACTAATTGGTAGGTTTTGGGAGAAAATCATGTCAGTAACAACCTGGTCTTCCATCCCAAATGAGCTCGAAAAGCTGATCTTACCTGGGAATTTTTCAATAAGAAATTCAAGAGCTTCCCTGATGCTCAAAGCAGCAGTCTCATTATCCAGTCTTATTGCCATTTCGGCGTTCATCATTTCTTCCATTTTCTTTACCCCTGAGCACACGGCAATTCACTATTAAAAAGTTTTGCAAAGATAATATTTTAAATGGCACCTTAAGTAAAGGCTTGCCATACCACAAAGGGACGACAAGCCTAAATGTCGGAACCGTATTTTTTACTACCAGAATGCGATATAAAGAGCAGCTACAATTGCCAATAATATGAAGGCACCTACTTTAAAACCAGTTTCAGTATGAAACAGACCTTTCTCAAAACGAACAGCTTTTGGATGATCCTCTTTTGATTCAATCAGGCTAATCACAATCATAAGCACTGCCAGAATTAGGAAAACATAACCCCATCGATTCATAAATGGCACCTCCGGCAGAAGTATCATGAAAGCAAAAGACAATGGTATACTTAAACCAGCACCCCAAAGTGCTGCATTAGAGGTTGCCCTTTTCCAGAACACACCTGCCAGGAATATTGCACAAACACCGGGGGTAATGAATCCTGTGAATTCCTGAATATATTGGAATGCCTGGTCTAATCCACCAAGAAGCGGCCTGGCCATTACTACTGCAATAATTAATGCGCTTAAACTAGCAAGGCGACCAATGCTTACCATCTTTGTGTCACTGACATTCTTGTCTATCAGGTTCTTATAAATATCCATCGTGAAGATTGTAGATGTGGAGTTCAGCATAGATGCAAGCGATGATACAATTGCTGCTACAAGAGCAGCAAAAGCCACACCTTTGATACCTGCCGGCACGAAATTATGCAGTAACCATGGATATGCCTGGTCTGACCGGCTGATAACATCGGCATTTTCAAGTCCGTATGCATCAGGTGACTGACTGATAAGATAGGCTGCAATGCCAGGAATTACTACGATCAGTGGGATTAACAACTTCAGAAAACCGGCAAATAATACTCCTTTTTGAGCTTCGGCAATAGATTTAGCAGCTAATCCCCGTTGAATAATGTATTGATTGAACCCCCAGTAAGAGATATTAGCAATCCATAAACCACCGATAACCACACTTAGTCCAGGCAGATCAAACCAGGCATCTTTAGTTCCTCCGGAACCATCTGGAATCATCATCTCACCTTTTTTTATGATCATATTGAATTTCTCAGGAACTTTGTCCAACAGTTCAGTAAATCCGGCAAATACACCATCACCTCCACCAATTGCTTTAAGAGCAAGAATCGTAGTTATCAAACCCCCGGCAATGAGGAAAATTACCTGAATGACATCCGTCCAGGCAACCGCTTTCAGTCCGCCATAAATGGAATATACAGCTGCAAACACTGCCAGACCAACAATTCCCCAGAAAACAGGAATCCCCATGATAGTTTCTAACGCCAGAGCCCCAAGCCATAAAACGGAGGTAAGGTTAATAAACACATAAACCAATAACCAGAATGTTGCCATTGCTGTTCTCACACGGTTGTCAAAGCGCTCCTGAAGAAATTGAGGCATGGTATAAATTCCCTTTTTGAGAAATACCGGCAGGAAAAAGATTCCGACCAGTATCAGGGCAATGGCTGCCATCCATTCATAAGAAGCAATGGCTAATCCAATTGCAAATCCACTACCAGACATTCCGATGGCTTGTTCAGCTGAAATATTCGCAGCGATGAGTGAGGCTCCTACAGCCCACCATGGCAATGATTTGCTTGCAAGGAAGTAATCCTTAGCAGTTTTTTTCTCTCCTTTTTTATTTCTGGATACATAGAGTCCAATGAAAATAATCAATAAACAGTATGCAATGAAAACAATGTAATCTAAGTTAGAAAATCCATTCTTCATAATAAATTAGCTGTGCATCGGGTTATTCCCCTAACGCTTGTTTAACTTCCTCGACCGAGACTCCAAAAAGTGCGTCTAACAATGTGTTGAGCTCTGTATCATCTCCGGAAAAATGTATGGTTGAATTAGTATGACTTAATGATTGGCCGGGTTTCAGCAAGGCTGCAGGTGAAGATGCTTCCAATTCATAAAAGGGGCCCAGTTGAGAGCCATCTTCCAGTGGACCATCATTGTATGAATTTATCACATCACCCCCAAATGGAGCTTCCTGAAGTTCCCACATACTGTTCACATAACCTTCGTGATGATTTGGTTTATTAAAAAACAATACGGTTAATACCTTTTCAGCACTATCATAACTCCCGCAGTAATTTTTTGAACGCAATGGACTTAGACCAATTTTGCCTCGTTGTTTCCCATCAGCTTTAAAGAATATTAGGCCATCTTTGAAGGTTAACCTTTCGGATGGGACTTTACCGAAATAGTTGTCATTTACTACGGGCCCGAGGATTTGCTCTTCACCCTCGTTATACGGTACAATTACTGTATTGGTCGGAGAAGAAATTAACTGCCCCAGCATCCAAATAGATACTAATCCAGTATTCTTTGACCACGCAATTTCTCCCGTATTAGTGATTGTGTTTACAGATTGGTATCCGACAAAATCAATCTCTTCTGGTAAAGCTATATCAAGCAATGATTCAAGTTCTGGCGCACCCAATATTGAGACGATTCTGTCAACATGAATACTGAAAGTAAAACTGCTGTAATTGACTAATTGAAAATCACGTTGAAACACAGCCATGGTATCATTATGCTCTTTTAATTCAAAAGCTTCTGAGTCAATAGGTGCGGGTACTTGCCAGTTTTCAAAAGTGTAAGAAACTCCGGGTGCAAAAAAAACTGAAAACTGTCCTCCTTCAGGTCCGAGCCAAAGCCGTTCTTCACCTCCGTAATTATTAAAATGGGGTGCACTTTCACCTGAGCTGATCAGATCGTAGTTTATCCATCCAAAACTTTTGCCAGACATTCCCTTAGCAGAACTTGTCATAACCCGCCCCTGATAGCCTGGAGCCAATAAAACCATTGATGTACCTTTTTTTAGAATAAGTGATTTCTGATAAGTTTTGAAAAAATCAAGATCATAACCAAAACTACCCAGTTCGTACTTATTTTCTTCTTCTTCTTCTTCTGATTCCTTTTTCTGTGATTGACAGGATATAGTCATTACCGATAATAATCCAATTAGAAAGAAGCCTGCAATTTTATTCATATGCTTTGATTTTTTCGTAATAAATTATTCAATCTTTCTTGCTCCGTCACCAATTTCAGCAACATAAAACTCGGCTTTTAAGCCAGTTTTCGCTTCATAGGCTGGCCCAACCTTCTCAATCATTTCTTCAACTGCCTCCTCTTTCACGAGGCTGACTGTACATCCCCCAAATCCAGCACCTGTCATTCTTGAACCTATGACTCCTTCAATTTTTCTCGACTCATCCACCATAGTGTCTAATTCAAAGCCAGTTACTTCATAATCTTCACGTAAGGAATCATGAGATGCATTCATCAGCGACCCAAAAAGATACAGATCACTTTTTTTAAGAGCATCAACAGCCTGCAATACTCTTTCATTTTCAGATATTACGTGTTGAGCCCGTCTTTTCACAGTTTCATCTGTAATAAGGTGATTATACTCAACAAACTCTCTCATGCTGAGTTCCGCCAGAAAATCGATAGGTGTTCCAATACTTAACTCACTTACAGCCTCCTGACATTCTTTTACCCTCTCGTTGTACTTCGAATCAGCAAGACCTCTTTCTTTCTTAGTATTTGCGATAACTAATTTGTACCCATCAAGTATTACAGGAACTAGAGAATATTCTAATGTGTCGCACCGGAGATGCATGGCGTGATTCTTTTTGCCCATACCAACGGCAAACTGATCCATAATTCCACAATTTACACCCACAAATTTATTCTCTGCTGCCTGTCCGGTTTTCACCAGATCAATCTGATCAATACCCCATCCGAATATGTCATTCAGGGCAACAGCAGTTACCAATTCAATAGAAGCAGAAGAACTGAGTCCACTTTGGTTTGGGATATTTCCAGAGAATAGTAGATCCATTCCCCTGAGTTCTTTACCCATCTTAATAAACTCATAAATTACACCTAGTGGGTAATTTACCCACTCTCCGTCAATAGCATCCTTTATATCGGAGATTTCAATCTCAAGACGATAATCAAAATTGCTTGTAGTAAAACTGAGCGATTGGCTTTCATTCAATCTGACCAGCAAATATGTACCATAACTGAGAGCGCATGGAAAAACATATCCTCCATTGTAATCAGTGTGTTCACCAATTAGATTTACCCTGCCTGGCGAGAAGAAAACCTCAATTGGTTTCCCGGAGTTTCCGTATAGTTGAATGAAATTGTTCTTTAAGTCTGAAAGATTCATAGGTAACTTTGCTTTGAAATAAACCGTGTAAAAATAGAATAATTTACCGGTTTGGATGCAGTTATCTTGTTCAAAAAAGCTGTAATATTGTTTACCTAAACCTTTTACAAGTTACAGGGGGGATTAATATGAAGGATAATAGTACAAACTGCTTTGGTTTACTGAGAATTAGGTCAATACTTATTGTTGTAATATCAGTTGTGTTACTGGCGTCATGCCATTCTGGTAATCAAAGCTCAAATGAGGGAAGCATGAAGATTTCTGAAAAGATTGTTGGTCAGTTTGACTCAAAGGAAGTGATCGAGTATACCCTGGAAAATGACAATGGTATGCTCGTAAAGATTATCAACTATGGAGCAATTGTTACACATTTGACAGCAGCTGACAGAGCTGGCAAACATGAAGATATTGTTTTGGGCTTTGACAATCCCTCTGATTATTGGACAGAGCCATATAAAAGTAATTGTTGTTACCTGGGGGCTATTGTTGGCCGGTATGGAAACCGGATAGCTAATGGGAAATTCAGTCTTGGATCTGAGGAGTATTCTCTTGCCGTAAATAATGGCCCCAACCATCTGCATGGTGGGATCAAAGGATTTGATAAAGTTGTTTGGGAAAGTAAAGGTTTCGAAAACGAGGAAGGCACCGGTGTGATACTGAGCTATTTAAGTAAAGATGGAGAAGAAGGATATCCGGGAAATTTCAATATCCAGGTTACCTATATCTTAAGCAAGCTGAATGAGCTAAGGATAGACTATAAAGGAAGTATTGATAAGGCTTGTCCGGTTAATATTACCCATCATGGCTACTTCAATCTTAGCGGGAATGCCAGGACCGATATTCTGGATCATGAGATGTTAATTTATGCAGATCGTTTCACAGAAGTAGACGAAACCTTAATTCCAAGTGGTGAACTGAAAGAGCTCGCTGGTTCAGCAATGGATTTTAACAGTTTCCATAAGATAGGAGAACGTATTGATCAGGTTGATGGTGGTTATGATCATAATTATGTTTTGTCGGATGATGTGGGCAAATTGCGTAAAGTAGTCAGAGTAAAAGAGCCAATCTCAGGCAGGATTATGGAGGTAATGACCTCAGAGCCAGGTGTGCAATTCTATTCTGGAAATTTCCTTGACGGCATTCTTACAGGGAAAGGTGGAGTGAAGTACAACAAACACTGGGGTTTATGCCTTGAAACACAGCATTTTCCGGATTCACCGAATCAACCCGACTTCCCAAATACTGTCTTGAAGCCAGGGGAGGTTTATGCTTATACTACGGTATATAAATTTAGTGCTGAATGAAAATAAAAAAAGCTGTCAGGTCTTTAAGGCCTGACAGCTTTTTTTATTATTGCCCTGGGTTTTATTATAAACCTAATTTAGCTCTTAGTTCTGGTGGAATACCATTTTTATTCACCATTATATTAGTGGTTTTTAGTCGGGTATACTGTTCGCTTACATAGGAATATCCTTTGTATTTATTCCCATCCCCCCAGGAGTTCTTTTCGATATAATATTTATTTCCTTCCTGATCTTTTGCAATTCCAACAAAGTGCATCCCATGGTCATCAGTAGTTGAGTAATTGTCGAACTCAAGCTGCCGACGTTCTTGTGTCACAAGCGGCTCCATCCCGGGTTTGAATGTTTTGCCATCCCATTTATCCGGAGGGACAACAGCCACTCCTAATCCCATATTAAATCCTTTACCCAGATCAGATGCCCAGGCGACAGAATATCCATTGTTGATTGAGTAATCAATAATCTCTATTAACTCATCCAGCATTACATTGTACACTTCGTCACGTAACCAATTGTCAGGTACTTCAAGAACAAAGCTGTCATAGAAGGGATGGTGAGTGAAAGAGCTGATTTCAACATAATCATCCATATTCAGACCGAGACTGACTGCGTAGGATGACGGTGTATAAGTCTGACCTTTATAGCTGAACTCTTCAGGTATTTCACCCAGATAGGCCGTGACCAGATTCTCAAATCCATTTTGCCAGGCAGATGTGGGTACCCTGCTTTTAGACAGACCATCCATAAAGCCCTTTAATGCAGCATCCATTTCACCATGCATTATTGTTGCTTCTTTTATCTCATTCCCTTTGTACACCTCCATCGGTACAGCCCCGTATTTTTTTATGACATGAATCACATCATGGAAGGCTCCACCCGGACCAAACTCAAGATTTCCACGCCAACGTGAGTAAAGATGAGCTTTTTCACGGTAGGTATTCATTACTGTATACATCACACTTAATTCAATCGGCTCTTTACCAATTCTTTGGAGTTCAGATTCCAGGAATGAAGTTCCGGAGAATGACCAGCAGGTTGATGATCTGCCCTGGCTTTTTACCGGAGTTCTGTCAAGTTCAACATCAATAGTAAATTGATAGGCTTCTTTGGGAGCATCCTTTTTCTTCTTTTTCTGAAATAACTGAGCGCTACCAGAGAAGGGGAGGGTCAACATCACTGCAATAAGCAGGCTGATATATTTAATATTATTTTTCTTCATGGTTGTATCTGCTATTATTTAAGACCAAGTTTTCTTGCAATATTACTCGGTACACCATCTTTATGTACCATGATTGACATAGTTCTCATTCTCATGAATGATTCAGACATATAAGAGAAACCATTATGTTTTCCGCCTGGTCCCCAGGAGTTCTTTTCCATGTAGTATTTTTTGCCATTCTGATCTTTTGCTGTTCCAATAACGTGCATGGCATGATCATCAGTCAGTTGAAAACCATCATACATGTACTGGCGGTCTTTTTGGGTAATTACCTTCTCATTGGCCATCAGGTTGGATGCTTTTTCTCCTTTTTCTGGGATTAATGCCACACCAGATGCAAAGTTGAGTCCTGAAACATCGGCAGCCCAGCTAATAGAAATCCCTTGTTCAAGAGAATAATCCACAATTTCCATTAATTCATCAATTGGCACATTGTACATAGATTGTTGCGCCCAGTTATCAGGTACTTCAAGAACGAATTCTTCATAGAAAGGATGATGGGTGTATGAGGATAGCTCAATATAATCATCGGGATTAATACCCATTTCTCTGGCAAAACTTTTTGGGGTATATGATTTGCCTTCGTAAGTGAAGTTTGTAGGATAATCACCAAAATAGGCGTCTAATATACCAGAGAATCCTTTTTTCCATACCGTACTCAGTTTGCCATTTCTGTTTTTTATTACACTCTGTGTCACTCCGGCCAGAACAGCCTGGATCTCACCATGATTGTGAGTTTTACTTCCATAATTGAGTCCTGGATAGGCCTCCCGTGGTACAGCACCATACTTTGACCAGGCTAAAAGAACATCATGCTGGGCACCACCCTGGGCAAAATTACAGCTTCCGTGGAATCGAACATATTGTTCAGCTTTATCGACATACACTGTTCTTACAGCAAACATCTCAGATAATCCGATTTCTCCTTTTCCTAAGCGGATGAGTTCACTTTCAAGCATTGAGGTGGTTGCAAAACACCAGCAGGTTCCTGTTGAGCCCTGACTTTTAACGGAGGTGGTTTTTACCTGATTAACAGTAGTAAAAACCGGAGTTTTTGCATCTTCCTTTTCTGTGGCTTCCTGAGCCTGAATCTGGATATTTCCAAGAAACAGGAATAGACAAGCCAGCGATAGCAAATGCAACAATGACTTCTTTCTCATGGTTTTGATTTTAAGTGTTATTTTTACTTTTATAAATTATTATTGAGTATTTTAAAGCATTCAAAAGAAAGAAATAAAACTAATAATAACTCTGATGAAAAACATGTTTTATCAGTTTTGCGAGACAAAAAAAACATTTAAGTTATGATGAACCGAGCATGACAAAAGAAATTATTTTTTAACACATATGCGGATGATTGTTTTTGTCGTGCGAGCTCCATCAAATAAATAAAATTAAATATAAAGTGATGAAAAACGTTCTTCTGTCAGTTCTGTGTACCATATCTTTTGTTCTTTGTTCAGATCTTTCTGCGCAAACCATTTCTACCGGCAGTTTGCTGGATGAGATGATTGATTTAGAAATTTTGGCAAATTATCCTGATCCTGCCTTTTCCAGTATCCAATATTCATCTTATGATCACCGAAGTAAATATCCTGATTATGAAGGATGGTTCTCAAATTCTGACGGTTTTGGAGGAGAGCCAATTCCTGGATTTGAGAAGGTGATAAAAGAACCTGGAGCTGATAATATTGGAGAATATCTGATTTGTGATGTTGAGGGTCCGGGGGCAATAGTACGATTATGGACAGCCAGGTTTGTTGGGGAAATTACAATGTGGCTGGATGGAAATTCAGAACCTGTGTATAATGGGCCGGCTCAAAAGTTCTTCCAGCATACTTATGAGGCAATTCTTGGAGAGGAACTAAAGGATACCTGGAAAGAAACTTATGCTCAGAATACCGCTGGATATTATCCTATACCATTTTCAAAATCTCTAAAAATTGTTTGGACTGGTGATATTTCAAAACTACACTTCTATCATGTTCAGCTTAGATTCTATGAGAGCGGTACAAAAATCAGAACTTTTCAGTCATCAGACATCCGAAAGTATAATAAGAAACTAACTGAGATAGCTGATGTTTTAGCCGATCCATCTGGAAAATTGGACGGATCTCTTGCCAAAGCTTCCTATTTCTCAGTTCGTTTAATGCCGGGGGAAAAACTACCTCTTGCAAATTTCGAGCAGGAGGGGGCAATTACCCGATTTGCAGCACATGTAACGGCCGTTGATGTTGATGCAGCGCTGAAGCAAACTCTTCTTGAAGTACGTTTTGACAAGGCACCATGGGGACAGATTCAATCACCAATTGGAGACTTTTTTGGTGCATCTCCGGGAATCAATCCTTATGAATCTCTTCCATTTACAGTATTCCATGACGGACGTATGGTTTGTCGTTATACTATGCCATTTAAAAAGCATGCTGAGGTGTTAATTCATAATAAGGGCGAGCAGGAAGTGACTGTGACATTGAAGATTAAAGTTGATGATTACAAATGGCTGGACGGAACGAGCATGCATTTCAGAGCAAGATGGAGGGCCGATCATGAGCTCCTTTCCAATCCAGCAGAAGTTAAAGATATTCCATACCTTCTGATCAGGGGGAAAGGACGAATGGTTGGGGCCGCAGCCTTCCTGATGAATCCTACCTTTGTTCCTTCATCATACGGAAACTGGTGGGGTGAGGGAGATGAGAAAATTTTCATCGATGATAATCTGAAAGCTGCATTTATAGGTACAGGATCGGAGGATTACTTTAATTATGCCTGGTCATCCAGTGCAATTTTTACACATGCTTATTGCGGTCAGCCCAGAAATGACGGGCCAGCTAACCGGGGATTTGTTACTAATTATCGCTGGCATATAATTGATAATATTCCTTTCGAGAAAAGCTTTGATTTCTACATGGAGTTGTACAGTCACCGTGTTGTTGAAGGTTTTAGTTATGCCAGAATGATTTATACTTATGCCAGCCCTGAATGTCATGATGATCATATTCCTGTTTCCACCGAAGATGTGAGATTGTTGGAAATGCCTGAAAATTGGTGGCCTGATCCGGATGGTTGGGCTGTGAATGCAATTTTCTATCAGATCGAAGATTTGCTGGCCGGACATGCGCAATTGAAAATGAAGGAAAGCTATTTATGGTCTGCCGGCAAATTGGCAGTTTGGACTCCCGGGAAAGCCGGGGAGGAAATTGCTCTTAGAATTCCGGTAACTGAAACAGGTAATTATATGATTGCCCTGACAATAGCCAAAGAACCTGGTTCAGGTACTATTGAAGCAAGTCTTAATGATGAGATATTGAAATTGAATGGGAAGGAGCAGTCCAACCTCAGTAAAGAATACAGGCATGTATCCCGAAATCTTAAGTCAGGAGCAATTGAACTGAGTGAAGGAATTCATGTACTGAAGCTGAAGTCGATTGATGGGAAGCCGGTAGGGCTTGATTTTATCTGGGTTAAGAAGAATTAACGGGGCTGATTGCTTAATTGGTGTATGATGAAATGGGGTGCGCTGACTGGTGAGTGTGGCATTATTGTTAAATTGAAAATAGATATTTATGCGTTGGATAGTTTTTTGTTTTGTTTTTCTTTTGAGTGGTAGCTCTTTGCAGGCGAAGAAGTATGAGCTTGAATCTCCTTCTGGTACTGTTAAAATTATCATTACGGTGGACAAAGAAGAGGGTATTAGTGCCCGTACATTCTTTGCAGGTAATGAAGTGATGGCCATCGGACCGGTTTGGATGGATGTGGAAGGTTTTGAAGTATTGGGTATTGAACCCAGGGTTAGAAAGCTTCACCGTGCTGATGTTAATGAGGAATTTCATCCGGCAGTCAGAGAAAAGAGGGCGATAGTGAAAAATAATTATAAGGAGATATCTCTTTTATTCAAGTCTGATTTCAGACTTGATTTCAGAGCATACGATGATGGTGTGGCTTACCGTTTTAGAACATTATTGGGGCCTCAAATTCAGGTAAACGATGAGCGGGTGAAATTTTCTTTTCCAGGAGATCCATCTGTGTACTATCCGACAGAAGAGAGTTTTTTCACTCACTCTGAAAGAGAATATGAATATCTGAAAGTGCGGGAAATTTCTCATGGTAAAATCGCCTCTCTGCCAGCTCTGCTTGACCTGGAGAATGAGATAAAAATTCTGCTAACAGAATCTCACCTGGAGGACTATCCCGGATTGTATTTAAATGGATCTGATGATGCCTCAGCATCTCTGACTGGCATATTTCCGACTTTCGTTTTGGAGGAGAAGTTGTATCGTGATCGTGATATGAAGCCTGAGAAGAGAGCCGATTACCTGGCAATAACTTCAGGGAATCGTTCTTTTCCTTGGAGAGTAGCCGCATTTTCAGCCTCGGACGAGGAATTGTTAGGCAATGATATAGTGTTACGTCTTGCTCCGGAATCAAGGATTGATGATGTTTCATGGATTGAACCTGGCATGGTATCATGGGATTGGTGGAATGCTACCAATAATGTTGGTGTACCTTTTATATCCGGAGTTAATACAGCTACATATAAATACCATATAGATTTTGCATCCGATTATGGCTTGGAGTATATTATTCTTGATGAAGGATGGTCAGTGCCCGGTGATCTGTTTCAGATTAATCCGGAGTGTGACATGGATGAAATCATGAGATATGCTCATGAGAAGAATGTCGGAATAATTTTGTGGGTTTTGTGGAACGCTTTGGATAATGATCT
Organism: Bacteroidota bacterium; assembly: GCA_018669475.1. Taxonomy (GTDB): domain Bacteria; phylum Bacteroidota; class Bacteroidia; order Bacteroidales; family UBA12481; genus JABHCC01. The sequence goes on from JABHCC010000126.1 coordinate 43,370, forward strand.
TGAAGCAGCTCTTGATAAATTTGAAAAATGGGGCGTTAAAGGAATCAAAGTTGATTTTATGCAGCGTGATGATCAGGCTATGGTGCGATACTATTGGAAGGTTGCAAAAGCAGCGGCTGAGCATAAAATGCTGGTTGATTTCCATGGATCATATAAGCCTACAGGTATCAGGAGGGCATATCCGAATGTAGTAAATCGCGAAGGATTGAAAGGTCTGGAAAATGCCAAATGGAGTGATTTGATTACGCCTGATCATGATTGTACTCTTCCATTCATCAGGATGGTTGCAGGCCCGATGGATTATACACCTGGTGCCATGCGTAATGCTCAGAAGAGTAATTATAGCATATCTTTTAACCGCCCGATGAGTCAGGGAACACGGAGCCATCAGCTGGCTCTTTATGTTTTGTTTGAAAGTCCGGTTCAGATGCTATGCGATTTGCCATCTCATTACTATAAAGAAGCTCTATCAATGGAATTTTTGTCGGTTGTGCCAACTGTTTGGGACGAAACTTATCCATTATTTGGCAAGATAGGCGATTATGCAGGGATTGCAAGGAAGTCAGGAGAGAACTATTTTATTGGTGTCATAACAGATTGGAGTGAACGGGATTTTGATATTGATTTAAGTTTCCTGCCGGATGGGAGGTATGAGTTGATTCAGTTCTCTGACGGACTGAATGCTGGTAGATATGCTGAAGATTGTGAGAAAAAGGTGATGCAAATTAGTTCAAAAGAAGCACTCGAAATCCATTTAGCCCCCGGGGGAGGATGGGTTGGAATACTTAAACCGATCCCCGAGCGATAGTCTCGGGATCTTTTTGGGTTATATTCCACGCCCCTTGGGGCGATGCGATGAACTATAATCTATAAGCTATGGAGATCCTGAGGGCGTAATACTCCAAACCATTTTAATACTTTTTCGCCAATTCCAGGTGCTTCAATATGGAATATATATACTCCCGATGCAATTGGTATTCCATATGTGTTTTTAATATCCCACTTAAGCCAGGTCTGATGGGCATCTTTAGTAAACCTTCTTACCAAATTGCCATTCAATGAGTAAATAGAGATTGAACAAAACCTTGGTAAGTTAATCAACTTCACATAGTTGTCAAACTGACTACGTTCATAAGATGAGTTACCATAATATGGATTTGGTACGATATTAATCAAGTCAAGCGCTGAAACTGCTGTTGGATTATCGTTTCTCATTGTTGCAAGGTCACCGGTATTGAATTCATACATTGGCATGTTTGCATTCAGTGCAACACTGTCAGGCTTTGCATAATCGAGCACATCAACACAATACTGACCAACAACTCTGAAACGAATCTTAAGATCACTTTTCACGAATCCGTATGGATCATCTGCAATATCCGTTTCTGAGAAATAACGCTCATCAAGAATTGGAATTGCACACCACATTGCATTCACA
>JABHCC010000127.1 GCA_018669475.1 Bacteroidota bacterium
TAAGGTATTTCTTCCTGGGTAATATTTATAGCTAATCCCCAATCGAGAATCAACTGCTCATAATTGTTTTCAATCCAACTCTCTGAAAAGATTGTATCCTGCTTGCTATTGGCTACAAACCATTTACTTGCAAGAACTTTCCCGTTCATCGTTGATCCGACAAAATGATTAACTGAGTCAAATTTCAGGGTAAAGACATCATTAATTACGTTCAATGGGTCAACAACCTTAACATCGATTGGAGATTTACCAAGATCATAAGTTATTCTGTCTACTTTCCATGGCGGTCCGGCCATAATAGCATCATGGGTAAGAGAATCAATATCTACAATATTTCGTCCTGTACCATGACCTTCAACAGCAGTTACAATAGGAGCATCACCGAAAGTACCCTGAATCAAAGTACCACCTTGCTCAGGCTCAATTTTATGAGGTATTACTTCATATATTTTAATCGGGCCACCTGCACCTTTTCGACCTGCTTTATAAGGTTGACGCTGGCCTTCGAAAGTATCAGCATTATTCTGGTCGTATTTCATGAAGTTGTTGTATGCATAAGCAACAGCTACATAATAATATCTGGAGTTATTAACCAGGGTACGAATACCACTGGCAAAAAGGTCTTCCTCAATAACAAAAGTATGCTCGATTCCAAGATCAGCACCTGTCACTTCAACCCGTGGTTCATTAGCTTCAATATTATCCAGCCAATTATAGTTTACAATTCTTCCAACACCATCGCGCTTATCACATTGAAACACCATTCTGGCCAGTTGCGAATTATGTTCAGTTGCGTCTGTAATAGATACTGTCTTCGACTTGAGCTGCCATATTTGATATCCCTGGAAGGTATAGTTCACATCACAATCAGCATTGCTTGTAGGACAAACAATGAAAGGATCTCTTTCAACATATTGCTCCAGATAATTATTTGAATTAGGCTTATTCCAGATATGGAAAATGAGTTTCTGATCCTGCTCAATGATGGTCAGCTCGGGAGCATCTGGTCCGTCAACCACCTGGAAGCAGTTTTCAAACAAACGCTGAGCTTTTTCATCACTTTGAAGCATCTTATCAACTGAAGCTAATAGATCACCATCATATGAACGCGCCCAAACCAGGCCAACTGTTATATCATTTATAGCACCAGGTTCTAAAACAAATGGACCAGATGACTGAACAAATCTACGGTCAGCAGGCTCATTAGCTTCTGTTTCCTCAGTCCATACAGGCATTGGTATACCATTCTGTCCCCATCCGCAGGGATCAGTATCCCGGGGGAACATAAAATCAGTAATTGGTCCGGAACCACCTCCCGAAGGGTGACCATTCCCAAAATACCTCATCCGTTCATTATCTTTCCAGTATCCTCTCATGTAATTATAATGCTCAGGAGCAGTATTAGGATCACCTGTATCTCCGCTGCCTCCGGTATAATAAACGAATCGTCTCATTCCCCATCGTTCATTGTCAACCACACCATCACCGAAGTTAAGTCCGTTAATATTTCCATTGAGGATACATTCATTACATATCAAATTTAAATCTGCATCATAACTTATGCAATCGTCCTGACCATTTGGATCCTGGTAAGGGCCTTCAAAAAAGTCAAATCCAATTGCAGGTGGATTTAAACCATATGCATCCATCTGACCACTACCATCTTCAGCATCGCCATTATAGAAATAGCCAATCCCATTAGTCACATGGCAGCCGACATAATCGTCACCAGCAAATCCCAGGTCTCCATCCGCATAAACTCCAAAGTAGGTTTCAATCAAAGTATAAGTTGATCTATTGATAAGAGCAAAATTATAGAAGCTCATATCATTCATTGCATCATTAGTAGAAAACTCGAATGCCTGGCCTCTGATTTCCATTCCAATAGGCTCTCCGGATGGATTGCTATGCAATCCACCTCTGTCATTGTACACCCACCACACCGTAGCATCGCCATATAGACGTGGTCGACGTAATTCACGTGATGTACCACATGGCAGTATTCCATCTAAATCATAGAATGGATAATCACCATCGGCAGGATTATAAAATCCATCATCATTATTGTCCCAGAAAGGGGCGAGATAGAAATCGTAGCCAGCAGAAGCATCAGCATGAGCAGGCCAGTCCATAATAATCTGTGGTATTGTATAACCGTCAAACTCAATACCTCTGTCGGCCGCAGGAGTATTGTACCATTCCCTGAAGGCTTCAATCTGATACCGCGTAACTTCAAAATGACGGTCGTATTGGTAGCAAACCTCAATATCAGTGGTTCCCCGGCCATTACCAACCATCAGGAGAGGCCCGGGCCAATAATTATGTGCCCCTTTGTATTTAATTCCTGTTAACTTCAATTGTCCGTTTACATCCGTACCACCAATCCAGATACCTCCTGAATAGATTGAACTTTGATTTGAATATTTTGGAACCTCATAACCAGCTCCTCCACTAACATCTGACCATAGTAATCCATCCATATGAACCCACGTACGAACATTGTTAAGTGAAATTTCAGTTACGGTTGAGCCCAGCTGACAAGCTGCGCTCATATTTTTCAGTTGCTTTTGATTATTCTCATTAACCTTTTTAGCCGGATATTCCTTAGCCAAAATAGATCCACTAACTGACAAAACCGCACAGATTGTAATAAACAGGTATTTCTTCATAAAAAAACAGCGTTAGAAAGTAATATCAACAATTTCAAAAGGTATAACTCCAGAAGGTACAGTAATTTCTACTTTATCACCTACCTTTTTACCCAGTAAGCCTTTCGCAATAGGAGTACTGATTGAGAGTTTACCATGCTTCAGATCAGCTTCACTTTCTGATACAATAATGTAGCTCATCTCTGTATTAGTTTTAATGTTCCGGATCTTAACAGTGGATAAGATCTGAACTCCGTCACGAGTCAATTTTGATTCATCAATTAAGCGGGCATGTGCAAGAGTATCTTGTAATCGGGCGATTCTCATCTCAAGCAAGCCCTGTGCTTCTTTGGCGGCATCATATTCAGCATTTTCAGATAAATCACCTTTATCTCTTGCCTCTGCAATTTGCCTGGAAATTGAGGGCCTCTCAATATTCATCATTTGTTCGAGGTCATCGCGCAATTTTTGCATTCCCTCAGCCGTCATATAGCTTAACTTATTCATAACGAAGCTTTTTCATCGTTCATTAACAAAAAAGAATCCCGATATCTCGGGACTCTTTTTTTATATGCATATATGGAATTTACTATAAAATAATCCGCGCTCCAATAGTATGAACACCCATAAAAGGATTAGTATCTCTATATGAATAATCAATTGAGAAAACTGAACCATTCTCTTTGTTCAAAGGAACACGAACAGAAGCTCCAGCAGTAGGACCAGTAAATACAGTTGTACGTGTATCATAGTCATCCTCTAATGGATTAATTCCATCCTCATAAACATAACCACCACGAAGCAAGAGAATGTTTTTAAAGTCATACTCAAGACCCAGATGATATTGATCTTTGGAAAATGAATTTGAAGTGAAAGCACCAGCGACTGTCAGTCGTTGTCCAACTCCAAAGTTAAAGTCATAGGCTAAACCTATTTTTACCTGGGTAGGAAGTTCAAATTCAGCTGACCTGTGCTCAACAGTCATATCAACTCCATGGGGAGGAACTGTACCACGAAATGACATACCGTCTCCGGTATATTTCATGGTAGGTCCAACATTACGTAGAGTAATACCGAAATGCACTTGACGCTGTGATCCTGTTACATACTGAATTCCAGCATCTATTGCAACTCCTGTGGTTTTTAAGTCAGAAATACCACCAGAGACAATCTTCAATACAACTCCACCATAAATACTATTTGAAAACTCTTTGGCATAAGAGATTCCAATTGTAGAATACTTGGGATTGAAAGTACCCATACCACCTTCAGGATTTTCAGTGGTAGTTGTTTCAATCTCTCCCAAATCCATACTCATAACATACACACCTAATGCTCCGGCATCACCAACTTTTTGTACTAATCCCATTGAATTAATGGAGATATCAGTACCAACAAGCCAGTTAGTATTAGAATATCCGATGTTTGTTTTATTGATAAAAGCAGATCCAGCAACATTTAAGTACAAAGCATCAAGACCTGACACATTACCGACACTAGCCTGGCCCCATCCACTGGAACCCGCCCATGGATTAATTAATAATTCAGGGGCACCTGCTTGTCCGAGACGTTGTTTATTACCAGCCATTACAGCAGGACTGATCAATAGAACAATCAGTATCGCACACAGAAAATATTTGACATTATTTTTCATATCGATTTCTTTCGTTATTTTCAAAACTACTTTATTCATATTAAAGTGAATTAAGGTCTTGAGGTCTCAATGCACCGAACCATTTTACAATTTTCTCACCAATATTCGGAGCGTCAATATGGAATATATATACTCCTGATGCAATTGGGATTCCGTATTGATTCTTAATATCCCATTCAACGAATGTCTGATCACTATCTTTTGTGATTCTTCTAATCAGATTACCATTCAGAGAATAGATCGAAATTGTACATGTCTGTGGTAAATTAGTTACTTTCACCATATTAGACAGCTGGGTCAATTCATAAGCAGAGTAACCATAATATGGGTTAGGTACAACTCTGATTAAATCAAGAGCGCTAACTGCAGTCTCAGTATGATTTCTTAAAGTGGAAATCTCTGAGGTATTGAATTCATACATTGGCATGTTTGCATTCAGTGCAACACTGTCAGGCTTCGCATAATCAAGTACATCAACACAATACTGACCAACAACTCTGAAACGAATCTTAAGATCACTTTTCACGAATCCGTATGGATCATCTGCAATATCCGTTTCTGAGAAATAACGCTCATCAAGAATTGGAATTGCACACCACATTGCATTCACA
>JABHCC010000128.1 GCA_018669475.1 Bacteroidota bacterium
AGATCCATCTAAATATGAGAATATTCTAGACGATATTGAAGACAGGCAAAAGCAATCAATTGAAGATTTTTGCCAAAGAGTACAAGAATATATATTGACCAAGCAGACCGGTTTTAGATTAAACTTTTTTGTTGATGAGGTAGGCCAATATATAAGCGACAATACCAAGTTGATGCTGAATCTTCAAACAATTGCGGAAACCCTGGCCACTCAAACAAAAGGTGGTTCATGGATTCTGGTTACTTCTCAGGAAGATATGGAAAAAGTGGTTGGAGATATGACTAAAAGCCAGAAGAACGACTTTACGAGAATTCAAGCCCGGTTCAAAATTAAAATTCCTTTAACCTCGGCTAACGTCGACGAAGTGATTGAGAAAAGATTGCTGAAGAAAAATGAAGCCACCCAAAAGCACTTGACCGATGCATTTAGCAAGGATAAGGCACACCTGGATACATTGTTGTCTTTTTCTGATGCCGGAGTCCAGTTCAGGGGATATCGTAGTAATGAAGATTTTGCCAATAAGTACCCATTGGTACCCTATCAGTTTGATCTATTTCAACAATGCCGAAGAGTATTGTCAACTCATAATGCTTTCCAGGGTAAACATGCTGCACTAGGTGAGCGATCGATGTTAGGGGTTTTTCAGCAGGTGGTACAGCACATTGAAAACCGTAACGACAAAGCACTGGTGAGTTTCGATATGATGTTTGAAGGTATCCGGAATGAATTAAGAGGCGAAATTCAAAGCACAATTATTTTGGCCGAGAAACATCTCGATAATCGCTTTGCCGTTCAAGTACTAAAAGTCCTGTTTCTGGTGAAGTACTTTGGCAACTTTAAGTCCACAAAGAGGAATATCTCAGTATTGCTAATTGATGACATGGAGGTAGATTTAAAGAAGCACGAAAAGAAAATTGAAGAGGCTTTGAATACGCTTGAAAATCAGAGTTATGTGCAAAGAAACGGGGAGGTATATGAATTCCTTACCGATGATGAAAAGGATGTTGAGGAAGAGATAAAAAATACCGATGTCGATGACCAGGCGATCACACAACTGCTGAAGGAGATATTATTTGATGAAATTATTCGGGATAATAAGATCAGGTATCTGGATAATAAACAGGACTATGATTTTACCAGTAAGATCGACGGAACGATTCTTGGTCGTGAAAAGGAATTAGAGATTGAGATTATTACTGAGAATTACGCTGACTACAGCAATGTGACCTACATACAGTCGCAAACAATGGGTAGCACCGGCATGAAGATGATCATGCCATCTGATGCCATTTTTATGAAGGATGTGAAAATGTACTTGAGAACCAACAAGTATGTCAAACAGAGTCAATCAACATCCAATCGGGTAGAAGTCAAACGAATCCTTCAGGAAAAGGCCCAACAGAATGCAGAAAGAAGGAAAACCCTAGTGTTTATAGCCAATAAGTTACTGGCATCTTCTACTGTTTATTTAAATGGAAGGAAACATGAATTAGGGCAAACTGCAGATGGTAAAACCAGGGTAATCACTGTTTTTCAGGATCTTGTAAAGACAGTATATCCTAATTTGCGCATGCTGGGAAATACACAATTTTCTGAAGAGACCTTCAAAAATGTTATCCGGAACAGTCAGGATGATTTGTTTGGTGCCGATGATAAAACAATCTCAGAAGCAGAGTCAGAGGTACTGAATATCATAAACAGGCGAAAAAAACAATCAGACCGGACTTCACTAAACGATCTGAAAACCCATTTCACCAGAAAACCTTATGGCTGGTACCCAAATGCTATTTGGACAATAACGGCCAAAATCTATAAAAGAGGTAAGCTTGAGATTAAACAAGACTCAAATCTTCTTGAAGATGAAGAAGTACTGAATGCTTTTCTGAACAGCTCATATTATGGCAATACTTTATTAGAGCCTCAGGCCACCTATGATATTGGTGCAATAAAAGCTTTGAAGCAAGCCTATTCTGATGCCTTTGATGAAACTTGCTCAATGAAAGAAGCTAAGGATATAGCAAATGCTTTCAAGAACAAACTCAAGGACATGTATGTTGGAGTAAATCAACTATTGGCTCAAAAGAGAGCTTATCCTTTTCTTAACAGCCTTAGCGGTTTTGCCGATAAACTTGAATTATGGAGCAAAAAGGAATATGGCTATTCCCTTACAAATCTGAAGGATTTTGAAGATGATTTACTGGACAATAAGGAGAATTTATTAGATCCAATAAAGCGCTTTATTAATGGGGATCAAAAGGATATCTATGATAGCATCCGAAATTTGCTTGAAGGAGATCGATCAAACCTCGACTATATTGAAGGCGAAGAACTTCAGCTCTTGGAAAACCTATTAAAACATAGTAAACCCTATTCTGGAAATCTTATTCGGGAGGCAAAAAAGGCAAAGGAAATTTTATCTAACAAAGTGTTGGAAAGAATAGAGGACGAGAAAAGCAGAGCATTTGAAACTATTGAAAAGTCAATAAAGAATTTGCAAAGCAAGGATGAATTCAAAGGCCTTGACATTTCTCAACAACAACAAGTTATTCAACCTTTTAAAGAT
>JABHCC010000129.1 GCA_018669475.1 Bacteroidota bacterium
CTCATTATGAAGCCGTTAGCGAAACAACCTAAAGTATGGTGTCTTTAGTAAAAATAGTGCGAAGATTATTATTTTCAAAATTTTCCGATTCCTTTATTCTCAGACTATTACAGAATCACTATTTTTCAAGCGGAATCGCTGGCATACCCTACTTTTTAATTATCATTAAGATTCGTTGAGACAATTCCCTGATTGGTTGATCAGGTTTTGTAGCAAAGAGCTGACATATTACTTTCAATCTCAGAATAAAAACAGATTATCATGATCAAACATATTTTAATACTTGCAGGCCTCATTATACTAAATCTGCTAATCCCTATTAAAAAGACTGAGGCCCAAACCAATAATTTCTATACATGGACCGAATTTAATATTCAAAAGAAAATTGCAAAAGGTTTTACTCTTTCATTATCACCTGAGATACGATTCCATAATGATTTTAGTGTCGATGAAGTTTTTGCTGAACTGGGATTGCAGTATCGGCTGGTTAAATATCTGAAAATTGCCGCAAATTATCGTCTGACTAATAATATAAAGTCTGATGGCAGTTCGAGCATCAAGCACAGATTCGCTTTCGATGCCAAATCAGGTTTGGATCCTGGAAGAATGAGTATTCAATTCAGAATTCGTTACACTAATTATTCTGATTTCGACTGGGAAAATACTGATAATGCTGTGCATCTGAGATACAGGATCAAAGCCAGCTATGATATTAAAAATATAAAACTCACTCCCTTTGTATCTGCAGAATTCTTTCAGGACATTGACAACAAAGGCAATAATAAGTTACGTCTCAGCACCGGACTTGATTACAAACTATTTAAGAATAACTATTTAGGAATAAGCTATAAAACACACCAGTATCTTGCTAAGGACAATCGCAATAATATTATTTCAGTAAACTATAAAATCACCTTGTAAAAGCTATTATCATGACACGAGATAAATCACTCATATCAAAAAATAAACTCTTGCTGGCCAGTTTGCTCCTGCTCCTGCCGACTCAATATTCCTGTAATAAATCAGACTTGTTTGAAGACGGGGATATCATACATATAGAAACGCCTGACTGGGCCGCAGAAACTCATGAGGTACGAACTTACCCTGACTACGACCAGGTATTTCCTCAGGAAGAGGTGCTAAAACTGAATATAACAATCGATTCTGAGTATTGGCAACAACTGGAAGATGATCTGGCAGATAACCTTGGTTCAGGATTTTCTCCTTTTGGCGGGCCTGGAGGTGGTCCGGGTGGACCAGGTGAAACTGATTTTGACCCTATTTGGATTCCTTGCTCATTAGTTTTCGAAGGTGTTGAATGGTATCAGGTGGGTATTAGGGTAAAAGGCAATTCAAGCCTGAGATCAACATATAACAGCGGCTTGAAGAAATTCTCCTTCAAACTGGATTTCGATGAATTTGAAGATAATTATCCTGCAATTGACAACCAGCGTTTCTATGGTTTCAGACAATTAAATCTGAATAATAACTTTGAAGACAAATCATTCTTACGCGAAAAGGTGGGATCAGATTTATTCAGAGAGTATGGTCTGGTATCTGCCCGGACAGCATTTGCAGCAATATACATTGACTATGGTGAAGGAGAACAATACTTTGGTTTATACACATTAGTTGAAGAAGTTGACGACACTGTTCTAGATGATCAATTGGGGCACAGTGGCGGGAACCTTTATAAACCCGAAGGAAGTGCAGCAACATTCGCATATGGCACATATGATGAATCTGAAATGGAGAAGAAAAATAATGAAGGTGATTACACTGATGTAAATGCATTGTACACTATAATTAATAGCAATGACAGGATTGATGATAATGAGAATTGGAAAAGTGAACTGGAAAGTATCTTCGATGTGGATGAATATATAAAATGGCTGGCTGCAAATACTACAATGCAGAATTGGGACACTTACGGCAAAATGAATCACAACTTCCTTCTGTACAATAATCCCGACTCAAACACAATAATTTGGATTCCCTGGGACAATAATGAATCACTGCAAGAAGGAAAAATGGGAGGGGCTCTCAGCCTTTCACTATCAGAAGTTGGTGATGACTGGCCCTTAATCCGCTATATTATTGATGAGAATGAGTATTTGGAATTATACCATGCACATCTGGAAGTTTTTATTTCTGAGACTTTTACATCAACAAGAATGCAAAATAAATACCAAACATTGGCAGACATGATTCAGGAATGGGTATATCTTGAGGAATCAAATTTCAGCTTTCTGAACAACGATTATGAGTTTAATTCTGCTGTGGAAACACTAAAGAGCCATGTACAGGAAAGAAGCTCCTCTGTACTGAGCTATTTAAACAATTAACACAAAGTCCAGCCATGTCATGGGACTGGAATTGGCATAGAGGATTTATGTCATTTGACTATCTTTACCCAAACTAAATTCACATGCCATGCTTCGATTTGTAAAAGGATTTGCCATACTTCTCACTGTTGGAATCACTGCCTGTAACACCGTTGATCCACCTAATATTATTGTCATTCTTGCAGATGACCTGGGTTATGGAGAACTCAGCAGCTATGGATCAACAGAACTGAATACACCTGGAATTGATCAGTTAGCTACAGATGGAATCCGCTTCACTCAGGGATATTGTACTTCAGCAACATGTACCCCTTCGAGATACGGTATCCTGACAGGAGAATATCCATGGAAAAATGAACGAGCGCGAATATTACGTGGAGATGCACCATTAATATTGAAACCAGGAATGCTTACACTGCCTTCAATATTAAATGAAGCAGGTTACACCACTGCTGTAATCGGGAAATGGCATTTGGGTTTGGGCAATGGAAATGTCAACTGGAATGAAAGAGTGAGTCCGGGACCTGCAGAAGTTGGTTTTGACTATTCATATATTTTAGCTGCCACACAAGACCGTACACCAACAGTTTTGCTCGAAAATCAGAAAGTCATTGGATTGAGTCAGAATGATCCACTTGAAGTAAGTTATAAGAATAACTTCGAGGGTGAACCAACAGGAAAGAATAATCCCGAGATGCTCAAGATGCACCCCAGTCACGGACATAACCAGAGCATTACAAATGGAATATCCAGAATTGGATATCAGCGGGGTGGAAAATCAGCGATGTGGATAGATGAAGATTTAGCCGATACATTTACAAATGTAGCAGTCAACTTCATCCGGGAGAACAAAGAAAATCCATTTTTCATATATTTTACTTTGCACCAACCCCATGTTCCTCGCACACCTCATGCCAGATTTGTTGGCAAATCAGGTATGGGACCTCGGGGAGATGTTATACTGGAGGCTGACTGGAGCGTTGGCAAATTAATTGAGGCCATTGAAGAAGAAGGACTGCGTGAAAAAACTCTTATTGTTTTCTCTAGTGATAATGGACCTGTGCTGGATGATGGATACCATGATCAGGCGGTTGAATTAATTGGCGATCATAATGTTTTGGGGGCTTTGCGGGGAGGAAAATACAGCTTATTTGATGGTGGAACCCGAGTTCCCTTCCTGGTTTCATGGCCAGGCACCATTAAGCCAGGAGTATCAGAAGCTCTGGTTTGCCAACTCGATCTGGCCGCGTCAATTGCCTCACTTGTAGGAGTCGAAATTGGAGATGGAGCCCCTGACAGTCAGGATGTGATGAAAGCACTGATGGGAAAAGCAAAAAGCGGAAGGGACGAACTTTTTGTTGAAGCCGGAAGTAAAGTAGCTCTTAGAAAAGGTGACTGGTTCTACATCCCTCCGTATAAAGGAGCTGCTATACATGGATCAGTAAATATTGAATCAGGCTGCTCAACAGTTGACCAACTATACAGCATATCAAAAGACATCGGTCAAAAAAACAATCTGGCCAAAGATTATCCCGAAGTATTAAAAGAAATGAAAGCCTATTACGCAGAGCATAAGAAAAACCCAAAAAAATAAAACAACAAATCTTTTACTATTCAATCATACAAAATGATCTCGATATGACTGTTTTCATCGCATGAGAATTCGGTCGTTTTGTATTGCAAATCTCCATCTCCATACCTATGCTCCCAGCTGAAATTGTCAACATTACTGCAAGTACCGGCTCCTTCAACACGATATGAATATGCGATGTTAGAGGGTGTTGATGAAACAGGAATATTACAAGAGCTGCTGACAGCATAGTATACACTCGATGCATCATTATCCAGATCCTCTGATGATGATCTTATCTCATAACTGACAATACTTCCCACACGAAGGCCTAATGTAATTGTAAGGGAACCAGTCTGATGCCAATTGTTGCTGTTCACATGATCCCAAGTTACAGTATAAGTATTACCATCAGATGAAAAGTCGGGTGAATAATCATCATCGAAACCAGGATTTGAAAATCCTGTATTCCCCGAAATGTCATCTTGACGCTCCCCATTTGTCAAGTAGTACTCATATGAACCTAACACTGTAATATACAAAGCTATACGCTTAACCTCAAAAGGAATATCATCTGACTCTCTGAAATTAAGATCTATCCCACAGCTCTGAAGAAGCAAGGCTATCGGAATTAACATAAGAAGTGTCTTTTGCATAGCTATTCAGTTTGTTATCAGCTAATTTACGATAATAATCCAATATATGACGTCTGGCAATAAACTACTGTACATATTTTCATTATCTAATTCCTGGCCGGAAATAACACAATGTTTGTAGCTTTAAGAATTAATAGTTTATTCCCGACTGAATAAAAACCTGATCTGAATCCTATGAAAAAACTACTATTTCTACTTCTGATAGTTGCGGCCTGTACTCCACAAAACGACCAGCAAAAAGAGATCAAAGGCTGGGAAAAGCAAGCCCAAAAAGTCACCATTATAAGAGACAATTTTGGAGTTCCCCATATTTACGGCAAAACAGATGCTGATGTAGTGTTCGGACTTATGTATGCACAATGTGAAGATGATTTTAACCGGGTGGAAGTTAATTACATCAATTCTATGGGACGTATGGCTGAAGTACAAGGTGAGTCTTCGTTGTTTATTGACCTCCGGATGCAAATGTATATCGATCCTGTTGAAGTAAAAAAAGAATACGAACAAAGTCCGGAATGGCTCAAAAGATTAATGGATGCCTACGCAGATGGAATTAATTATTTTTTATACACCCATCCTGAAGTAAAACCTAAATTGCTTACTCGTTTTGAACCCTGGATGGCACTGACATTTAGTGAAGGAAGCATAGGTGGGGATATTGAAAGGATAAATACAAGGCAATTAGGCAATTTTTACAGCAATCAGCCTCAGTCTGATATAATCGAATCTCAAGAAGATGAGGAGCCCAGGGGGTCAAATGGATTTGCAATTGCTCCTGAACTTACAAGCTCAGGTAATGCTTTGTTGCTGATCAACCCTCATACATCTTTCTTCTTCAGAGGGGAAGTACACATGATAAGTGAAGAAGGCTTGAATGCATATGGCGCCGTAACCTGGGGCCAGTTCTTTGTATATCAGGGATTCAACAATAAATGTGGCTGGATGCACACTTCCAGTAGGGCAGACGCAATTGATTATTATGCTGAAACAGTTGTCAGGAAAGGTGATAAACTTTTCTACGAATATGGTGATGAGCTAAAACCGTTAAAAGAAAAAACAATAAAGCTAGCCTACAAAACTGACAAAGGAACAGAAAGCAAAGAGTTTACTATTTATTATACGCATAATGGACCTGTTATCCGGGAACAGGATGGAAAATGGATTAGTATTCGACTCATGGTGGAACATGAAAAGGCCTTAACCCAATCATACATGCGCACCAAGGCTCAGGGACATGAGGATTTCAAAAAAACAATGGATCTGAAAACCAATTCTTCAAATAATACAGTCTATGCTGATGCTGATGGCAATATCAGCTACTATCATGGCAATTACATTCCTGTCAGGGATGAAAAATATAATTGGAATGGAATTCTGGATGGAAGTGATCCAGGTACTGATTATAATAAGCTGCATGAAGTAGAAGAAATGGTTTTCATTTTTAATCCGGCTAACGGTTGGATACAGAATTGCAACTCAACACCATTTACTGCCTGTGGTGAGTATAGTCCTAAGATAGAAGATTACCCTGCCTATATGGCTCCGGACAAAGAAAATGCCCGAGGTCTTCATGCGGTCAGAGTACTAAATGGTCAGAAAGATTTTACAATTGACAAGTTAATTGAGACTGCTTACGATTCTTACCTGATTTATTTTGAACCTCTGATACCTAAGCTTATAGAGAAGTACAATAAAACTTCTGACAAGGAAAAAAAAGAGTTTAGTGAAGCGATTGAAGAGTTGAAAAACTGGGATCTGAGATATTCCATAACATCGGTGCCCACTTCCCTGGCAATCTATTGGGGAAGCGAACTGATGCGAAACCAAAATAATGAAGGCCTGATGCTCTTATCACTGAAAAGAGCTATGTTGAAGCTGGAAAATGATTTCGGAACATGGAAAACTCCCTGGGGTGAGATCAATCGCTTTCAAAGAATCAATGGAGATATTGTACAGAAATTTGATGATTCAAAACCAAGTTTACCGGTAAATTTTGCTTCTTCCAGATGGGGCTCGCTAGCCTCTTTTGGTGCGAGAAGCTACCCTGGAACTAAAAAAATGTATGGAACCAGTGGAAACAGTTTCGTTGCTGTGGTTGAATTTGGTGAAAAAGTTAAGGCTAAAAGCATACTGGCCGGCGGACTCAATAGTGATCCTAAATCCCCACATTTCAATGACCAGGCCCTCATGTATTCAAAGGGAGAATTTAAAGACGTATTATATTATCGTGAAGATGTGGAAGCCAATGCTAGCAACACTTACCATCCGGGAGGAGAAAAATAATCATGAAAATAAAGAATTATTGCATTTTATTCGCTTTGCTTCTCGCACTATTGTTAGCCTGCGATGCCGAAAAGGATGAAATAATCACAAATACTATTACGGTTACAGGACAATTTGATCATGTTGCTGATACCAGTTTGATTTTTACATACGAGCCCTACACTCTCCTTGCATCCAGTCAAACTGCTTCGATTGAGATTGACTCATCAGGACATTTTGAAATGGCTATCGAATCAAGTCTTCCACTAAAAGGCTTTCTCACATTTAAGAAAGTGCCAAGAATATACTCTTTTGACATTACCCAGGTGAATGGCCGGGATTCATGTCTCGATGTTGAATCAGTAGATTTTAGAGCCATATACCTCTATCTCATGCCCGGTGATAATCTTAATATGGAAGCAGATATTGAGGATATTAAGAAAACCCTGACATTCACCGGAACAGGATCAGACAATAATAATTTTGTCAACTTTGAAGAATGGAATAATAATAGTTACAAAATTAAGTATCTCAAGAACTACTATTATCTAACTTATTGTGAACCTGTTAACTTCAAAGTAAAAACAAAAGAATTACGTAATAAAAAACATAGCTTATTACGTAATTTTCAATCAGAGCATAAACTAAGTAATCATCTAATAAGGGTATATGAGAATCAGTATTATCAGGATTATATCAGGGCCTTGATTTATTATCCGGCAGGACATGCAGGTTTTAATGATGATCAATATCCTGAATTACCAGAGAATTACTACGACTTCCTTGCGGATGTTGCTATCCCGGATAGTATTGATGACCTGGGTCCGGGAGCATTTTACTACTTAAAATCTGCTCTGAAGAAGAAATATGAACTAAATAATAGCATTGATAAAGAGTCAGTTGATTATTATGATTATTTAGCGACACAAATCCCTGAGCGCTTAGTTTATGTTTACAAAGCCTTATCTCTCGAAAGGGATTTCAGAAAAGAGACTTACAGTGTTTTTAATTCAGATGACTGCCCCTACCCTGATATTGCCACTCTGGTTCAGAAAAGGTTCAAGCATCTCGAAGGAATGCTGGAAGGAGCACCAGGTCCTGATTTCACATTAACTGATCCTACAGGTAAAATCGTTTCATTGAACGATCTTAAAGGCAAATATATATACATAGATTTCTGGGCAACATGGTGTGGGCCATGTATCAAAGAAATTCCCAGTTTAGAAAAGATTCAACATGAGTATCGGGATGCACCGATACATTTTGTCAGCATCTCATTTGATCAGGAAAGAGACAGTTTGAAATGGAAAGATTATGTGGCAGAACATGAACTGAAAGGCATTCAACTATTTGCAGATAAAAACCAGCATGAGATCTTATCTTCCAGACTCAACATTAAGACAATTCCAAGATTTGTTCTCTTAGATACTGAAGGTAAAATGATTAATGCCAAGGCTCCCAGGCCGTCAAACCCTCAACTTAAAAATGTCTTGAATGAGTTAACAAAGCATTGAATTAATTACTTCTATATGTTGCCAGATGATTACTCCTGCGGCTTATAATAAGGGTTAGGGCTTGGAAATCTGGCATCGACATCCTCTTGCCATGTATGTAATAGTAACAACAATTCATCCCTGACCTCAGGCATTGTTTCGCTGAGATTATTCTTTTCCCCGATGTCTACAGATAAATCATATAACTCAGTATGACTGTCTTCAAAGAATTCAATGAGTTTATATTTTCCCTTCCGGATGGCTGCTCCCGGCGTTCCGCCCTGGTTGCCATAATGAGGATAATGCCAGTAGAGGGTGTGGGTGTCGGTTTGGGTGTGGGTGTGAGTCAATAAATCCAGCATGCTTATTCCGTCTGTATGTTGTTCGGGTTTTAAATCCAATCCGGCCATTTCCAAAATCGTTGGATAAAAATTTGTACTGATAACGGGTATATCACAAACGCTTCCAGCCTTGGTATTTTCAGGCCATTTTATCAACATCGGTTCACGAATACCTCCCTCATAAAGCCAACCTTTTCCTGCCCGGAGCGGGAGGTTACTTGTTGGATGTCCTTCAGATGTTGACAATCCTCCATTGTCAGACATCATAAATACAGCAGTGGTTTTATCCAGACCAGTTTCTTTCAAATGATTCAGTACTTTTCCAACTGCCTGATCCATTGCGTCAACCATCCCGGCATAAATAGTGTGATTTTGGACCAGCCTCACCTTTCTTGGAGGCTCCTCTCCCCAGGAATTTTCCGGAACAGTTTTAGCTTTTTCTTCATACTTGGCTTTAAGGTCATCACGTGCCATTAAAGGTGTATGTACAGAATAAAAGCTTAGGTAAACCAGAAAAGGTTCTTCAGCGTGCTCATCAATAAACTTAACAGCATCAGAAGCCAGACGATCAGGCAGGTGCTCACCATCAGGTCCATCTTCCAGTCTTGGGTTTCCATAAGGTGAAAAATATCTATTGCCCCCATATGGCCCTCCCCTGGTGATACCTCCACTATTCACATCAAAACCCTGATCTTCAGGCCAAAATCCTTCAGGCCCAAGATGCCATTTACCAGCAAAAAAAGTGGCATATCCTGCTTCCTTCAGTGCTTCGGCCAATGTGAGCTCCTCAAGGGGCATCCTGTCAACATAACTGGCTGGTAACAATGGTTTGGATATATGGTATCGGGGTTTATTCTTAATTATGGACTCAGGCTGACTGGCCCCAAAATAATCAGTGGTGTTTAATCTGGCTGGATACTTACCTGTCATAATTGAAGCCCTTGTCGGACTACAAACAGGACATGCAGCATAAGCATTCGTGAATTTCATTCCTTCACCTGCCAGCTGATCCAGATTAGGTGTTTCGTAAAATGAATTTGGATTATTAAATCCTACATCCATATACCCCAGATCATCAACCAGGAAAAAAACGAAATTAGCTTGGTAAGATTTGTTGCATCCAGAGGTTAAAAAAACTAAAATGATTATAACTGTGCCCAGAATTCTTCGGATCATAATTTTAGATTTTGGATTAGAAAAGTAAAGATAGAAAATATGGATTGCATTAATACCATATAGTATAGAGTGAAATATGCCTTCATACAAAAAATAATATGAACAATAACGAAGTATTTGTAACTTGTGATTCTCACTTAAAACAATCAAAACATGAGAATAATTAGACAAGATCTCCCCCGACTAATTCTACTTCTGTTTATTAGTCAGACGATTATTTCATGTACCACTGATGAAAAACCCAACATTCTCTTTATCTCAATTGACGATCTGCGTCCTGAGCTGGGCTGCTATGGAAATGAGTTTATAAAAACTCCAGGTTTGGATGATTTTGCGTCTGATGGTCTTGTTTTTAACAGGGCTTATTGTCAATCAGCTGTCTGTGCTCCATCAAGAGCAAGTTTGATGCTTGGTATGCGACCTGATTCTACTCGTGTTTGGCATCTGGGAGATGAGTTCAGGGAGATAAATCCGGATGCTGTTACGATGCCACAGTATTTTCATAAGTACGGATACTATACCGTTTCAATCGGTAAAATATTTCACAATTACATGCCCGATTCGATTTCATGGGATGAGCCTGATTTAAGACCCTACCCTTTTGCTGAACCCGAGAATCTGCAAAGAGATGGAGAAACCTTTTATGTAAACGAGAAAAACATTGAAATTCAGCGCCTGAGGAGAGACAGTATGCTGGCAATAAGAAAAATAAGCTACGCAGATGGATGGAATTGCGGGCCTGTTGTTGAAATCGGAAATGCTGACGATTCAGAATACATTGATGGTGCCCAAACAGATCTTGCTATCGAAACCCTGAACCGAATAAAAGATTTGGATCAGCCCTTCTTTCTGGCTCTAGGATACTACCGTCCTCACCTACCATTTGCTGCCCCAAAAAAATATTGGGATCTGTATAACAGAGAGGACATACCAATGCCTCCAAATCCCGCGCCACCTATTGGCTCACCATCATTCTCAATGAACTCGATGTATGAATTGAGGGCATACGCAGGAACCAATAAAAAGGCTCACCCTGTTGATCAAACTATAGGTGAAGACACTACCCGATTATTGAAACATGGTTATATGGCCAGCGTCAGCTATGTTGATGCCTGTGTTGGAAAGCTTATTTCCGCACTTAAAGAGATGGATCTGTATGATAACACCATAATAATAGTATGGGGAGATCATGGATGGAAGCTTGGAGATTTAGGGAGCTGGGGAAAAATGACCAATTATGAGATAGACACCAGAGTGCCAATAATTATTAAACCATCATGGACAGGTCATGAGCAAAGGAACTCGGAAAAGATGATGATGGGAACAAAGACTAATGCCTTGGTTGAATTGCTCGATATTTTCCCTTCACTCTGTGATCTGGCAGGAATACCAAAAGCTGAATACCTTCAGGGAACCAGTTTTGTCCCACTCATAGAAGATCCAACTATAGAATGGAAAGAGGCAGTATACAGTCAGTTCCACAGAAGGCCCAAAGTAGCCCACGATGGAGGAAGATATATGGGATACTCCGTTAGAACCAAAGATTTCCACTATATAGAATGGTACACCTGGGATAATACTCTGAAACAAGCCATTGACTCAGTCACAGCAGAATTATACGACCACAGAATCGATCCACATGAAAAAATAAACAGAATTGATTCACCAGACTATCAAAACGACATAAAAAACCTGCACCAACTCCGAATAAAATAATAACCGACAGAAGTAAGTTTGAAAAAAGGTGCTTCATAAGGCCCTTTGATACTTATTCTATATTTTTAATTCCCCCTGTATCTCCTATAAACAGTGGCGTACAAAGCATTAACGCTAATTAACAAAACAATTTGTAGCAATTAGCTGTCTTGTTCGTTCTAATAATAGAAACAAAGGAAAAAAACGGATGAACCGAGCACGACAAAAGGAAAAATATTTTAACACACACGCAGATGATTGTTTTTGTTGTGCGAGCTCCATCCGACAAATAAAAATAAATATAAACGGATGAAAACTATAGGAATTAATATACTAATTATACTTCTGGCCTTCTCACTGCCCTCAGCCTCCCTCATAAATGAAGATATTGTTTTTGAGGAGGAAGTTGGAATCAATTTTGAGGAATGGATGTTTAGAGAACTTAACACCTTTACTGAGGCAGAAATGCATTTTGAAGCCTGGATGTTTGATGAATTAGTTTCTACTCCGGATTATGAAGAAGGATTAGAAATGTGGATGTTTTTTGAATTAATACCTGAGCAAGTGGATGATAACAGTATTGAGCAATGGATGTTAGAGTCTCTGTACAAAGAAACTGGTAATGAACCTGGTCTTGAAGACTGGATGTTTATATAAGAAACGCTAAATCAAAAGGAGTAATTGTTTTAGTATTTGTGTATGTTTTTCAGAATAGATGAAGGATGCTTTAGAGGGCATCCTTCTCTTTTTGGATAATATAGGGTGATAACTTATTATCATATCCAAGTTTCTTCCAGATAGAATTCACAGCCACCTCCCACTTCAAAGCTGACACCCCTTTTGTCCCGCCAATAATTCGAAAAGCTTTATTGTCATAAAAAACCTCGAGCCTCTCGTATACTTGGGGATTGATGGTTTGTAAATCCTCAAAATTCCATACAAGATCCTCAGTCTCATCATAGAAGTGTACAATAATCTTGTCTCCGTACAATGAAATATCTGCCTCTCCAATCAATTTGGCATTCCCATTTTCAGGGAGTTGATAAACCAATGATTTACTATCAGTAAAGAATAAGTGTCCCGTGTCCTCTTGAAGCTGTTCTGTTACCCGCTTATGCATCCACTTTTCTTCCCAATTATACCAATCACGGATGTTGTCAAAATGCAAATTACCTCCATTTGGCCGGCTGAAAAAGGAATACGAATCAATGTGAATATCATATCCGCATGATCGGCATTTGAAGTCATTCCCTTCACAACTAAAACTATCAACAGAATGACACTCAGGGCAAACATATAGAACATGACTAATATATTCAGCCTTATGCTTTGACCTGATTCTATTCATCTTATCTCGTTGATAGTCAACCTCATCATGCCTTAATACCATGCATAGTTTTTCATAAATAGCATCCGCTGACAAGCTTGCAATCTCCTCAGCTGATACAAGCAATGTATACTCAACCTCCACTAATGTTCTACGTGTCTTTACAGACCAGCGTGGATTGAACAAATTCATTCCTTTGAGAATTGGAACAATAACAGGAACTTTCAGGTGCTTGATTAGTTTGGCTATAGAGGGGTCGATTGGAAAGCTGGTTCCTGACCAGGTGCGTACTGCTTCTGGGAATATGCCAACATTGTCACCCTGTTTGATCACTGAAATAATATCTCTTATTGCCTTAGTATCCCGGATATTCTTCTTTGTTGGTATGGTACCCAGTCCTCGCAGGAAAAATCCGAAGGCAGGAGTTTTAAATGAGGCATCAGATGCCACAAAATGGGTTAATTTTGGCAGTAAATTCCCAACGACAAAAGGATCAAAAAAACCAACATGATTACCCAACACCAGATAAGGTGATTTCAGTCTCTTCACTTCTTTTGGCAGAATACGCCTGATGCCATAATACCATGAAAACATGGTGAACAGAAATCTGACAAATACTACAATTACAAATTTTGTTGAGTAAACATCTTTTTGTTTTTTTCTCATAATTGTTGATCAACACAATTTTGCGAAAAATACAATCAATTTGTTCCATTTGAAAAATAAATGTGATGTGATAGCCAAAAAGATATCAGACTTTCTGCTCCTTGGTTTGGACTATGGGATTCTTCCTCAAGGCCATCCCAACATCCACCTGTTTCTTTATCAAAAAGAGGTATCCCCAGATTATTTTCACCCAGAAACCAATCGAAACAAATATTTAGCTTCTCAAGATAACTTTTGTTCTTTTTTTGTCGGTATAACTCTTTGTACATAAGCAGAAGTGAGAAAACCTCGATTGCCTGCTGAGTGAACTCTGTTAATTCACCATCCTTCAGATACCAGGCTTTGCTGCCAAGAGGATTGATAGTTTTCTTTGCAAAACAGAATGATTCAAGATAATTCACTGATTGATCTATCGTCACAAGTATGTGTTTAGATTTAAGAATCTTGTTTGCTAACAAGAGTGAATAGGGAATTATTCCATTTTCTGTCGATACAATTGGGTCAAACCAGTTGATATTTTCCTCACTTTGCTGCTTAAAACAGGATTGTATTTTTTGAACAAGCTGTAAAGGCATTCCTCCGGCATCCTTTATTTGAACACTTTCAAGTTGAAGCAGGGTCAGTCCGATCAAAATATTAGCCATACCCCTTGGGGTTTTTACTCTGAGAATATGCTTCACTGATTCATTTAGATAACTCAGACTTTCTTCTCTCAACTCCACCGGACCATTCAGGTACAATACTGCTAATGCCCAGAACGTTCGACCGAAAGCATCTTCATTTTCTTCAAAATCCTCATCATAACTATCAGAAGAAGAATCAGAATCAGATGAAAAATCATCCGGCAGGTAAGACATAAAACTACCATCCTCAAGAGCCATCATTTTCACAAAACCAAAGTATATTTTGATTAGCATGGCAATTTTTGGATCCTTGTTTTTTTCAGACATCCATAAGCAAAGTAATAAAGCACGAGCATTATCATTCAGAGAATAGCCAAAAACTTTGTCTGCTTGTGTTCCACTTGCATCCTGAAAAATACCTGTATCATCAGTCAATTTCAAAATATGTTTCAGACTGATCTGCTCAGGTGGATTTATTACTCTTTTTTGTTCAATCATCTCTTACATACTTTTAGTGCTAAAACCAAAAACAGCAAGATACCCAATAATTTGCCTTTGTGTCAATAACAACCCTGCTCTTTGATGAACAGATATATTTTAAGATAATTCAACTTGAAGTATCATTTTCAAATACTAATAAGAATATTATCCGGCAGGAAAAGAAAGATAAAATGTTGTTTGTTGACCTGGAACTGACTCGAAACTCACTGATCCCTTATGCATATCCATCATCTGTCGCACAATGGACAGGCCCAGTCCGGAGCCTTCCTGCCTGGTAGAAAAAAACGGAAGAAAAATCTGGTCCTGATCATCCTCAGCCACTCCACAACCATTGTCGCCTATCTCGATGCTTATTTCATCACCGCTCCTATAGCATTTAAACCACATTTTTGCTTGTTCATGTTCTCTGAGGGCAAATAAACTATTACTTACCAGATTTGTGATCATCATATCTAATTGCCCCGGATCGGCTTGTATCTTCAATTCATGATCTTCTACATAATAACTAGCATCAACATTATTACTTTTTAAATCTGCATCAAAAAGCACAGCCAGCTTGTCAAATACTTCCTTGATATTCACTTCCCGGAGGCCAGGATTATGAACCCGGGTTAACTTGAGAACGTTATTAGTAAAAGTATTTAATTTCAGACTGCGCTCATGGATGACAGATAGCCCCATACTTATATCAGCCAAACTTTCATCGGATAATTCACCTGAGGACATTAAATTACCATGCTTATCTTTAACCATAGCACCAATGGTATCAGCAAGTGAACTGATTGGTGTAATAGTATTTCTGATTTCATGAGATAATAGCCGGAGCATTTTGTGCCAGGCCTGATGTTCTTTTTCAACGATTTCAGAGCTGATGTCTTCAAGACTGCACAACCACATCTCTTCATGAAGGAGAACAACCGGTTTCATTTCAATTTTTATATGACTCAGCTTTCCTCTGACTAATTTCTTCAAGAGAAAAGTATGAGGAGTATTCCTGTTATCCATTGCAGAGGAAAATTCAGAGTTTTCAGTGATAAAACCTTCCCAGGTTTTATGTCCTAACAGACTTAGCATTTTGATGGCTGAAGGATTTTGGAAAAGAATCTGTCCATCAATACGCCAACAAACCAATCCAACAGAAATCTGATTTATGAGTAATCTGAGAAAAGCAATCTGAGAACCAAAATCCGTCTGTCTCTTTGATTGTATTTGTAAAAATTGATTAAACTCATGCATCAGATCCATGAGGTAGCCTGTCCCTCCTGAGTGATTGAAACTCAGGTTAAACTCCCCTTGCTTTATTGCCTCGAAGAAGCGTGTAAGCAGACGGTTACTTTTCTGAAGCCACTGGAATAATTCAAAAACCTGAAACAAGATGATAACTATAAGTATGCCCGAAGTAAAGATCAGGTTCTGACTATCATGACGAATTAATAACCACGCCAATATCACTTGTGAGAAAAACAAGAGCAGTATTCTAACAATGGTTTGTACTTTAAATTTGTTTAATACCATGTTTTTTTAGATTGCGGTAAAAACTAACCCGTGAAATCCCAATCATCTCAGCTGCTTTGGTAATATTCCCATTAGATCGCTCTATAGCTTCCAGCATTGCCATCCGCTCTAATTCATTTAAATTCAGACTTTTTAACTCACTGCCTTTCTGTTCATGTCCTCTCAGAGATAAATCCTCGGTCTTAATGGTATTTTCTTCGCATAAAATCACAGCTCTTTCCATGGTATGCATTAATTCTCTGATATTTCCGGGCCAGGTATACTTTTTTAATGCATGCATGGCAGGATCTTCAATACCGAGTTCCGGTTTTCGATACTTTTTCGAGTAAATGTCAAGAAAGTGCTTACATAAAATTGAAATGTCATCAGGTCGATGTCTCAGTGATGGAATATGAATTTCAATTGTATTGATTCGATAAAGCAGATCCTGACGGAATGATTCTTCATCCACCATCTTAAAAAGGTCCTGATTGGTTGCTGTGATCAATCTGAAATCAACCCTGATTTCTTCGGTGGTTCCTAGTCTGGAGATTTTTCTCTCTTGCAGTGCTACCAGTAATTTCGACTGTAAATGTACAGGCAGATTTCCTATTTCATCGAGGAATAATGTGCCACCATGGGCAAGTTCGAAGCGGCCCGGTCTGGCTTCATTGGCACCTGTAAAGGCACCTTTCTCATGTCCAAAAAGCTCGCTTTCAAAAAGAGTTTCGGGCAGGCTACTGAGATCTACATGCACAAAAGCTTTATCAGCTACAGGAGATAAACAATGAATTTCTTTGGCCAGCAATCCCTTTCCACTTCCATTATCTCCTGTAATCAGCACATCAGCCGGTGTTGGAGCTACTTTTTTAAGCATCTTCCTGATTTCCTGCATCTGTTCTGATTCTCCTACCAAATGGTCTTTTGAACCCAAATAATGTTTATTTAGCTCTTTCTGTGTTTTTTTTAACTGATGAATTCTGGTTTTAGACTCTCTGAAGAGAATACCTGCAGAAAGTGTTGCTATAAATTTCTGATTCTCCCATGGTTTAATAATAAAATCAAAGGCTCCGTTTCTAAGTGCCCTTACTGCCAACTCTACCTCGCCAAAAGCGGTAATTACACATACAATGATTTGGGGATGCGACTCATTCAAATATGTCAGCCATTTAAATCCTTCCTTCCCATCAGTTTTGCCTGGACTAAAATTCATGTCTAATACTACCACATCCGGGTTGTAAACCTTAATATAATTTGGCAATTTCTCTGGAGAGTCTAAAACTGAAGCCCGGCTAAAATGTTGATTAAGTAGCATCTGAGCTGAAATCCTGATAGCATTATCATCTTCAACAATAACAACGTGTCCTTTCATTTTTCCCATAATTGACTAAAATTATTCTTTGTTTCATGAACAAGCAACAAACTGTAACAATTTGTTACAAATTGTTCTGACCTTTTTTAGGCAACATATTATATCTTTCTGATATTCTACGACTTGCATAACATGGCATAAGCTTTGGTTACTGAGTAGAATAATTTTATTAAATGACTAAAAAGGCCTAAGTATTTTGACACACGGTGATGATTATTTTTTACTATACGAGATACATCCGGCCATTTAAAATCTAAATATAGAGTATATGAAAATCAAAGTATTCTTTCGATTCTTCTTCAGATCTTTAAGCCGCAATATATTTCAATCAACTACTCAGCTGATTGGCTTGGGAATAGGAATGGCAGTGGCTCTGTTAGTTTATCTCTATCTGGTCGATGAGCTCAGTTTCGATCGCTATCATAAAAATGCCAAAAACATTTATGTTTGTGGTGCCGGGATGACAATAGGTCAAGCCAATCAGACTAATCAATTCACCTGCAATTCAGATGTAGGTCCCCTGTTAAAAAATTATATTCCTGGAATTAAGGAGTTTGTCAGAATAAGACAGGCTGGTCAGGTAACTGTCAGGTTTGGAGATATAAACTTCACAGAATCAGATTTTCAATACATTGATTCTTCAGCCTTCGAGGTTTTTAGTATTCCGTTTATAATTGGAGATCCGGAAACTGCTCTACAAGCACCCCACTCTATTGTACTAACTGAAACTCTTGCATCAAAATATTTCGGTCCTGAAAATCCATTGGGTGAGGTAATTGAGATCGAAGATCAGGGAGTGTTTAACATTACTGGTGTAGTGGAAGACCTTCCCGACAATACCATCTTGAACTTCACAGCACTTTTATCTTACAATACTCTGTTTATTGCCGAACCCGAACAGCTTTCACCAGGTGATTTGTATGGAAATATGAGCTCTCAATTGGTCTTTCTGTTTAATGAAGGATACACTGATGTGGATTTTAATCGTCACTGGAAACAATACTACAATGAATACATGGCAGAATCTGATCCCATTCAATATGTTTCGATAATTGAACCTATCACTGAGGCACACTTGAACTCTACAATTAATCCTGATTTTTCTGATCGTAACCGTCGGTTTTTCAATGGTTTTCTACTAATTGGAATTGTTGTATTACTTCTGGCCATTGTTAATTATGTCAACTTATGCACTACTAATTACTTAAACCGTGCTAAAGAAATTAGCATGAAGAAGGTAGTCGGATCTCTCAGGCAACAATTACGACGTCAGTTTTTGCTTGAGTCTGCTTTAAATACTGTAATCGCCACCATTATTGGATTAAGTCTGGCAGAATTGGCACTCAGCTTTAGTCAGCTCAACAATGTTCTAAACAAAAACCTGGAAATTAATCTGTTTCACAATAATCAGCTGGTATTAGGCACAATAATCCTGATTATACTGGTAGCCATTTTATCAGGCTTTTATCCAGCATACATCATGTCAAGAACCAAACCAATCCAATATTTAAGAGGTAATTTCTCTCAATCCAGAAAAGGTGGTCGCCTGAGAACCGGATTAGTTGGCCTTCAGTTTGTTTTGTCGGCAACTGCTGTTGTCACCATATTACTTATGCATGCACAGCTTAAGTATGTTAATAAAATGGATCTGGGATTTGAAAAAGACAAGCTGATGGCTGTTGAGGTTCGAACCCAGCAATTAAGGGAGCAAATCAGCTCATTCAGGAATGAGGCAGATAATCTCGCTGTAGTTGTTTCAACAACTGTAGCAAATACCTATCCTGGCAATGGTCTGAGTGGAAACGCTTTCAATTGGGAAAACAATGAAGGTGAAATGGAAATTCAGGCATTTGGTTCGATGATAGTAGATCCACAAGCAATTGAGACCCTCGGGCTCAAGCTGACCTCCGGGAATGATTTTCCTGAATGGTCTGCCAGTGACACCAATGGCTACTTTTTGGTAAACGAAGCTCTGGCAGGGCACATGGGCTGGAAAGATCCCATTGGAAAAAGGAATCAATTCGGAGAAGTTATTGGTATTGTTAAAGATTTCAATGTGCAATCAACACATACGCCAATACGACCTTCATTCCTGTTCATGTCAAATGCCCCCCAGCCCTTTTTACTGATAAGGCTGACTGATCGTAACCAGGCCGCTGTAACAGCCATTGAATCTGCATGGAACAAATTCGCTCCAGGCAGTCAGTTTAACTATAGTTTTGTTGAAGATGATATCGCAGAATATTACCAAAGAGATCAGAATCAACAAAAACTATTAGTCTTTCTGGTTATAATTTGCATCATTATTTCTGGTCTTGGATTGCTTGGAATTACAGCCAATATTATTTCCAAACGCACGAAGGAGGTTGCTATTCGCAAGGTATTTGGGGCCTCAGGATCTCAGATTATTTATACTCTTTTTAAACCTGTCGTTTTACTAATGTTGATCGCATTTGTTCTGTCAATTCCAATTGTTCTCAAAATATATTCTGATTGGATAGAAAGCTTTGCTTTTCGAACAAACATCAATGTCTTTTGGTTTATAATAGCTGACCTAGGTATCCTGATATTTGCATTAATTATTTCAAGTTATCATGGAATTCAGATTGCACGAACCGAAGCGATTCAAAAAATGCGCTACGAGTAATTGTTTGAAACTATATACTATGTTATCGCTAATTCATACATTAATAACATCACCCGAGAGTGTGAGATAGCCTCCCATACAATCAGCAGTTAAGCAGCTATGTACCGGAAAAACATACAATATATCGCCAATACCGATGTGTCTCATCTGGTCAAGACTTTTATAACGAACTATCCCATGCTCTTGCGATAAACTTCTTACCACAGCACCATCAACAGGAGTGTCCCATGCCAATGAACTATGTCGTGCCACACGTCCGTATATCAGCTCGTCATCCTGTTTAACGAAGTCTTTTGAGAAGTGAACTGCACCACCGTATAAAACAATCTCAAGTCTGTCGTAATGAACGGCAATAACAGGACAAGCCAATACAACGGCTATATCATCAAAAGAACAGGCGCCTAATGATTGCTGAACAAGGTCATAAAACACAAAATTACCAGGTCTGAGCTCATCTATTCCATCAAAACTATTACCCAGACTACAAGAGGGGGTATCTCCATATGAAATTATTGCCTCAGGATAATCATTGAGGAAGTTTCTTCTGAGACTTTTTGCTCTTTGCAATGATTCCTGTAGGATTTCTTCTATCCTTCTTACCTTCTCTAAGCTTTTTCCCTCCACCTTGTAGGTGTGACCGGCATGAATAAGAAAGCCCTTGAAACTCACCGTTGAGGATTGTGAGATTGATGATATTATGCTTTCAATTTTTTCAGTATCATCCCATTTCGCACCCGTTCTCCCATAACCTGTATCTATTTTTATAAACAGACCGATATTACTTGAAAGCATCTTCTCAAGAATAATTACACTCACCTTGCATTCAACCAGGAGATTAAGCTGAATTCTTTCGGCCAGCTCATTAATTGCTTTAATCTCATGAGCATTAACTGAGATAGCTACAGTTATATCGGTCCAGCCAGCCAGGGCAAATTTCTTTGCCATCTCAATAGATGAGACTGCAATTTTGCTTACTCCTTCTTCTCTGAACCATTCCCCAACGGTCACAGATTGATGTGTTTTAAAATGCGGACGAAATTCCAGCCCAGCTTTCCTTGCCTTGTCCACCATCCGGCGGATATTTTTTTTTGCCTTTTCCTTATCAAGGATTAATGTTGGCATAGATATTTCTAACATAATTGTAAATTTAGTCCATTAAAACATGACTAATAATAATTTCATCCATTTATATTTATTTCTTTGCCAGATGGAGCTCTAATAACGAAAATAAATCATAAATATAATCAGAAGCAAGCATGAGATTTTTAGTGTGCCCACAATGTGGAATCGATCGCTTCTTCCTGTTGAACAAAAGTGGTGACAGAATTAATGTAAAAGTAAACAGGGAGTTTGTGATAATACCTTTGGATCCGGATTCAAGCATGAATGGTTTTGATCAAAGCATTCTTTATTGTCTCGGTTGTTCATGGAAGGGGCCTAAGGAGAAACTAATTAAATACATGGTGTGAGTTCATTCAATCCACCAACAACGTTATATATATATGTCAAATTTTGTAGCTGAATTAATTGGAACTGCAATACTTGTTATCCTCGGAGACGGTGTTGTAGCAGGTGTTTTATTAAAACATAGTAAAGCTGAAAAGAGTGGATGGATAGTAATTTCTGTCGGATGGGGGCTGGCTGTAACTCTGGCAATTTTTGCCGTTGGGTCCATTTCTGGTGCCCATATAAATCCGGCTGTAACATTATCTATTGCACTTCACGGAGAGCTACCATGGTCAGATGTTCCGATATATATGGCCGGTCAGCTTGCCGGCGGAGTAATCGGCGGAATCTTTGTTTGGTTGCATTATTTGCCCCACTGGAAGAAAACTGACAATCCCGAACTTAAGCTTGCTGTTTTTTCCACAGGCCCGGCCATTCGTTCAACCTGGTCAAATTTATTGAGCGAAGCTTCCGGTACTTTCATTCTTGTTCTTGGCCTTCTATTCATCGGAGCTAATGAATTTACTGAAGGATTGAATCCTGTTATTGTAGGCTTATTAATTGTAGCCCTGGGTGTTTCCCTTGGTGGAACAACAGGGTATGCCATAAACCCGGCAAGGGATCTTGGTCCCAGAATCGCACATGCCTTGCTTCCAATACAGGGAAAAGGTTCGTCTGATTGGTCATATTCATGGATACCGGTTCTGGGTCCCCTTTTAGGAGGAGCCTTTGGTGCTTTTTTTTATGAAGCTTTATTCTTACAGCAATTCTCAATACTTTTCTGGATTAGTGCGGCTATTATTCTGTCTATTATTTCTTTAGCTATCTTCAAGCAGTACTTCAAACCAGATAATAATGAATAATTCGTCAAATAGTTATATATGTTTCTATGGAAAACAATAAAACGGGTTGCTTAAGTGGCTAAATTCCGTAAATTTGACTACAGACAAACGCACATAATCAAATGGATTGGACTGACAAAGCTATTTTAATCGCTGAGGATGAGGATTCGAATTATCTATATCTTGAAGCCGTTCTCCAAAAAACGGGCGCAAAACTGATCTGGGCCAGAAATGGTGAAGAAGCCATTGAAGCATGTAAAAATGAGGAAAAGATAGATCTGGTCTTAATGGATCTTCAGATGCCGAACATTAATGGTTACCAGGCAAGAGAAGTTATTAAAGACCTTTCACCAGATACACCACAGATTGCACAAACAGCATTCGCAATGGCCGATGATGAAAAACGTGCCATGGATGCAGGATTTGATGCATACATATCAAAACCAATTCGTAAAAATAATCTGTTGGCTTTAGTTGGTAGATTTCTGGAGCCGGAAAAATAAACTCAGTACATGCCACAGACTCGCGTATTATGTCCTGTAGTTCTGCTCGGCATAATATTGCTTTTGTCATCTACCTGCAAGGCACAGGTCGAAAGCGAATTCAGACTAGAGAGCATAACGTCTGAATATATTCGTATCGAACAAGGGCTATCTCAAAACAGTGTTAACTGCCTCCTCCAGGATTCTAAAGGCTTTCTATGGGTTGGGACCTGGAGTGGTCTGAATCGCTTCGATGGTTATTCATTTCGAATCGTAACGCGTGAGTATCACAAGCCTTTGGAAGGACTGACTGACCCTACTGTTGTTGGTCTGGTTGAAGATTCTCTGGGTTATATTTGGGCAGCAACTTCAAAGGGCCTCAATCGCATAGATCCTTCAGATTTTAGTGTTAAACAATATACTACCGACAATTCCAGTGAGCTTGGATTAATCTCTGACACAATCTTCTCTATCTATTATGATTCTCTTGACTTCATCTGGCTGGGCACTGCTCAGGGAGCATTTAAGATGAATCCATTCACTGAAGAATTCGTACATTATGGCCATAATCCACGTGATTCAAGAACATTATCAGACCGGTATATCACTTCTTTTCATGAAGACGATTCGCAAAATATGTGGATTGGAACCCGTGATGGATTAAACTACCTGATTCGCAAAACAGATCAGATAATTAGATATTATGGTGATAGTATACCAGGATATTTGAATTCCTCCTACATAACAGCTCTGGAGATGTGTCAGGAGGGGTATTTATGGATCGGAACACCAAACGGACTGAATCGTCTTGATCATTATACAAATTGGTTTGAACCATATCCACTGGTTAATCAGGAGTCATTTCTCAACAGCGCTAGTAACAACTATATTACATCCCTCCTTAATGACCGTAATAATGAGTTATGGGTAGGTACTCAGGAATTTGGGCTTTATCAATTTCACAAAACAAGTAAACAATTTAGAAATCTTGAATTCTCTCTGGCAAATGCCGCAATGTTAAATTTTAATACAATTTTGTGCATTGCAGAAGACCAAACCGGACTTTTTTGGATTGGAACATCCCATCGTGGATTGGCAAAACTAATCCCGGAAAGCCATGCGTTTAATAGATATTTAGATGGTAACCCTTCATATGGGATTCAGGAATACCCTGCTGATACATTCTGGTTCGGAACGCAGAAAGGGGTTTTCGTATTCAGCAAACCATTAAACCGGATCATTTCGGTTATTGAACACGAGTACAACAAACCCAATAGCCTTACTAACAATAGGATAACTAATCTTTTGCATGATAATGAATATATGTGGATAGCCACCAAAAATGGCCTGAATAAATATCATATTCCAAGCGGAAATAACACAGCTTTTATACCAGATGGATCTGGAAATTCCATTATTGGTGGAGAAGTATGGGGAATAACAAAAGCTCAGGATGGAAGCTTTTGGTTTTCTACCCGATCCGGATTAAGTCACTATTTTCCTGAAACTGATTTATTTGTAAATTTCAGACATGATCCCGACAATAAGAATTCAATTTCCTCGAACCAATGCTATCAGGTCATGGAGATGGAAGCTAATATTTTTCTAATTGCCACCCAGCATGGCTTGAATAAGTATAATGCCACAACAGATATCTGGGAAGTTTATTTACCCATTCCCGGAGATCTGTCATCAATCAGCTCTGACTATATTTTCGGTATTTTTGAAGATCGTCATAATGAATTGTGGGTTTACACTAATGGTGGAGGTATCAACAAATTTGATCCTGTTTCTGCAAATTTTGAGCATTACACAACTGAAAACGGATTAGCCAACAATACCGTATATGGCATTATTGAAGACGATAATGGTTTTTTCTGGTTACCCACTAGTAACGGTCTGTCTCGCTTTGAACCCCTCGAAGAGACTTTTATAAAATTTGATGTTCAGGATGGTTTGCCTTCAAACGAATTTAACTTCAACGGATCCTACGAAACAAGGGATGGAGAAATTTTTATGGCAGGAGTTAATGGAATCACCTCTTTCTATCCGCTTAGTCCATTCGAAACAATGGATCCTCCATCAGTTCAGGTAACTGAATTATTAATTCATGATGAGGGAGATCTTAATGAAATGGCTATCAATGATCAGATCGTCCTGAATCATGATCAGAATTCCTTTCATATAAGTTTTGCTGCATTAGATTTTTTAAGTCCTTTTAAAAATAGATTTGAATATTTTCTGGAGAACTACGACGATAGCTGGAACTCCCTCGAGATGGGAGTTCATCAGGTTGAGTATAGAAAACTATCTCCCGGAGATTATAGTTTTAGGATTAGAGGTGCAAGCTCATTAGGATTAGTTAATGAAAAAGAAATAAGTATTAGAATAATTCCTGCATGGTGGCAAACAATCCTGTTCAGGATCCTCGTTATTAGTTCATCGATTATCATTATTGGCCTGATTATCTGGATCAGATATTTGATAATTCACAGAAGACATGAGATGGAGAAACAAATTCTGACCATAAAAAATGAACTGGTTCAATCACAAAAATTTGCTTTAAGATCACAAATGAACCCCCATTTTATTTTCAATTCATTGAATTCTATACAGAATTTTGTTTTAAAGAATGACGTAGACGGAGCTAATTACTACTTATCCAATTTCTCTATGTTAATGAGAAAGGTATTGGAATACAGTCAGTATAATCTGATTACCCTGGATGATGAACTAAAATTAATTGAACTTTATATAAAAATGGAGAAACTCCGATTCTCCAACAAATTTGATGTCAAGATTCATGTTGATCCCGAAATTGATGTCCATATGTTAAAAATACCACCCATGCTATTGCAACCTTACCTTGAAAATGCTATTTTACATGGTTTGCAATTAATAAAACACAGGGGATTATTAAAGGTAATGGTGATAGCAGCTGAAAAAAGCATGAATATTGTGATTGAAGATAATGGAATAGGAAGAAAGAAAGCCAATTTAATCCGGCAGAAATACGCACATAAATCCAAAGGCTTGAAAAATATTGAAAAGCGAATACAACTTTACAATAAAATCAATCTACAACCCATTGCTGTTAACATTAAGGATATTTTTGATAATGATAATCAACCGGCCGGAACTCAGGTTACCCTTAATCTCCCATATCAATTAGACGAACCTGTATCCTAAAAAATGGTTTATATGAAAAAAATGCTCCTCTTCCTGATTCTTTTTGGATCAGGATGGTCGATTATGGCCCAGCCATTTCAAAGCAATCCATTAACTTCAAACTATCAGCGTCAGTTAAAAAAAATCACTGCAGGATGTGGTGAAAGTGTAACTGCAACAGAAATTGCATTAAATAATGTTCGCGCCCTGATCCAAACCGGAGGGGATATGTGGTGGGATTTTAAAAATGCACAGTACGAAATACCTAAGGGCTCAGGTAAAACAGCTCTATGGAACGGCGGAATTTGGGTTGGAGGTACCGATGTGAATGGCCAACTTAAACTCTGTGCAGTAAGATATCGCAGTAGAGGAGTCGATTTCTTTACAGGACCTCTTATCACAAGAGGAAACAGCCGAGGCACTACAGATATAGAAGTCTGTTACCAATACGACAGGCACTGGGAGGTAACCCGTTATCAGGTTGATGCTTTCAGGAATTGGTATCACGCTGATGCTGAAAAAAGATCAATAGAGTACCCTGGTTATACAATTCCGAATGTTATACTCAACTGGCCTGCTCATGCAGATGCTTCAGCTGGCTATGACTTCTATCTGGCTCCTTTCTGGGACAATAATGATGATGGATATTATAATCCGGCTGATGGGGATTATCCTTTTTATGACCTCGATGGAATTTTGCCTTGCGGTACCTCACGTGAACATCGTCGTCCCAGATTATTTGGTGATGCAACCTTATGGTGGGTATATAACGACCGAGGAAATTTACACCAGGAATCAGGAGGAGAGCCCATTGGTATGGAGTTTCGTGCTCAGGCATTCGAATTTTCAACAAATGATGCTCTGAATGATATGAGCTTCTACAACTATGCCCTTATCAACCGTTCAACTTATACATTAATTGAAACATATTTTGGTTGTTATGTTGACGGAGCCTTAGGATGGGCCTGGGATGACTTTACGGGTTGCCATGTCAGTAAAGGTGTTGGTTATTTTTATAATGGAGAAACCGTTGATGGCTCTGGAGAAGCCTGGGCTTATGGCGCAAGTCCTCCAGCAATTGGTATAGACTTTTTCGAAGGCCCCTATCATGATCCAAATGGGATAGATGATTGCACCAGTTACGATGACCAGTATAAACTTATTTGCAATGAGTGTATTCTCAATGGGAATATCAACGGACTCAATTTCGGCGACGGAATCGTGGACAATGAGCGATGGGGAATGAGAAGATTTGTCTATTACGTAAACAGTAGCGGTGTAACAGGTGATCCCTCAACGGCACCTGAATACTATAATTTCCTGAGAGGTTTCTGGAAAGATAATGAACGAATGAGATATGGGGGTAATGCTCATCCTGCCGGAGGGGGGGATGGCCCGATCACTGACTTTATGTTTCCCGGAGAATCTGACCCATGTGGCTGGGGACAAGGTGGAATTCCAATGCCATTCTGGTCAGAGGAAACAGCCGGTAATGAACCTTACGACCGACGTATGGTTCAATCGTCAGGACCATTTGTTTTAGAACCAGGAGCCATTAATGATATTACCACAGGAGTCGTGTATGCCAGATCATACGATGGTACCCCGTGGGCATCGGTGACAAAAATGCTACAGGAAGATGAAAAAGCACAGCGCCTATTTGAGAATTGCTTTCAGGTAGTGGATGGCCCTGATGCTCCTGAACTAACCATTATTGAGCAGGATAAAAAACTGATCTTTCACATTTGGAACAAACCTACCTCGAATAACTATTTAGAAAAATACTCAGAACGAGATCCTTTTATTGTTTGTCCCCTTAATGATCAGGATTGTAATACAAACTTTGAGTTCCAGGGATATCAAGTCTGGCAACTTAAAGATCATACAGTCTCAATTACGGATGCTACAACCCATAACTCAAATTTGGCCCGGGTGATTTTCCAATGTGATTTAAGAGATGGAATATCACAAATAGTAAATTATGAATGGAACAATGAAATAGAGGCTAACCAACCGGTAGTGGAAGTTGAAGGGGCAAATCAGGGAATTTCTCACACCTTTGTTGTGGAAGAAGATCTGTTTGCTACAGGAATACGAACCCTTGTCAACTTTAAAGAATACTATTATTTAGTGGTTGCATATGCTTACAACAGCTTCAAACCATATCATCAGAATGATCCTGATAGTAATGACGGACAAAAGAGACCTTACCTTGCTGGAAGAAGGGGAGCAGGCGGCCCTATTAAGACATATCCTGTTATCCCTCATAAAGTTTCCCCCGAAGAGGGAGGAACATTGATTCGATCAGATTTTGGAGATTCACCAGCAATTACACGCATCGAAGGACATGGAACCGGTCGAAACATTGTGGATATTGACACATTAACCCACGATGCAATTATGGCAGGACCGCCATGGAAAGTCGATGCTA
Organism: Bacteroidota bacterium; assembly: GCA_018669475.1. Taxonomy (GTDB): domain Bacteria; phylum Bacteroidota; class Bacteroidia; order Bacteroidales; family UBA12481; genus JABHCC01. The sequence goes on from JABHCC010000129.1 coordinate 28,538, forward strand.
TTACATATCAGGCAGGAAGAAGCCCGATCAATGTAACTGTTGCCGACCCCCTTAATCTTGTAAATGACAACTATACAGTGAGATTTGATTCAGTTAATTATTTTGTCGGATCCACGATGAATGGGAAAGTACTATCTGGCAAATGGCTGATACACAACTCAAGAGGAGATACCACTTTTTCAGAGAGCTGGATCTCCAATAATTATGACCAGTTGATTCTCGATTGGGGATTAGCTATAAATATTACCCAGGAAGAAATACCTTATCGTTATGGATCAGTGAACAACGGATTCCTTGAAGCAACATTGGAATTTGAGGATTCAGCTGAGCCCTGGTTATGGTTTATTCCTGATGATGACAAAAGCGGACCTCGTAACTGGATTCGCGCCGGATATTCGGGTGGAGATTATTCAGGAGACCGTGATGCGATTTATGAGAAGATACTCGGAGGAACCTGGACTACTTTCAAACAGGCCTACATTGGTAACAATGGTGTAGCCAATTCAGATGCCCGTTCGGCCATTGAC
>JABHCC010000130.1 GCA_018669475.1 Bacteroidota bacterium
CTCATTATGAAGCCGTTAGCGAAACAACCTAAAGTATGGTGTCTTTAGTAAAAATAGTGCGAAGATTATTATTTTCAAAATTTTCCGATTCCTTTATTCTCAGACTATTACAGAATCACTATTTTTCAAGCGGAATCGCTGCGAATTCCTTTATGTATAAATACTGTTCCTATTGGTGAAAGCTTTGCCTACCTTTAAACCACAGCAAACTATCTGTGACCCATTAATTAATCTTGAGTAAAATGATTAAGCACAAAATTTTCTTTTTGCTAATGTTTCTTTTCATATGCTTACAACTGTGGGCTCAGGAAAATCTCGTGATAATTGATGAACAAAACGATATCCGGATAACAGAAAGCCGGGAAGATTTCATGTGGTTCATCGTGAATAAAAAAGTAACATATAAGATTATTTCGGATGATGGAGCTGTAAAAGTATCAACCTTAACTCTGCCCGAAAAATTCGATCCTACATATATATCTCACTTTCCGAAGGAGAGGAACTTCCAATATGTGTTTTCAAAAATGAAGGTGAATTTTTTTAAGGCCAGCGTTGTAAGTGAAGATGGTAGTAAATACAATGTAGATGTAGAGGAGGAGATCGAGGAGATTGAAATGCTTCAGATGGACCTGGAATATTATGGTGAGTTTAAGAAGTTCAAGTACAATATTCCCAATCTTAAGGCGGGAGATGAACTTACAGTCGAGTACAGTTATACGATGCCATATGGTAGTAACATCACCCGACTTTCCTCTTTCAGGATTTTTCTTAATTCTGATATTTTCAAAGAGAAATACCAGATGAATATTGCTTTTGATCCTGAATTGGTTCTGGACTTTGATTTCCTTAATAATGCCGACCCCGATACTCTGATAAATACAGAGACTAATACTACTTACCAGTGGAACAGGGAAAATCTTTTCGGATGTATTAATGAAGCAGGAGCCCGTCCCTACCTTGATTTGCCCCATATTGTTTTTTCTCCCAAACCTTTTGATTTGTACTATACCGTACCAAAGTCTTTTGAGGAACGTTTTACCCCATTTTATGTCGTCTTTGCCAGGCTACGGGAAGAAAGACATCCTGCTATTACGCTTTCAATTGGTCAAGGAGTTAATACCAGACAGTATAATCAAATAAAGCGCTTCATCAAGAATGAAACCATGGGAATGGACGATGACACAACAGGCTTCGAAAAGATTAAGAAAATGCATCAGACTATTGCCGATGATTTTTTGTACGCCGATGATCTTGATTATTTTACAAGAGAGGATATTCGGGATCCCAAGCTTGGTGATCAGATTGGTAATTCAACCCTGAAAGATTTATCACGCAATGATTTATACCTGGCTCTAATGCTCTCTCTGGAATTGAATTATTTTACTACTTACCTGAGCGACAATCGTTCTGGTGTCATGAGCGAGTCATATTTTGCTCCAATGTACGATAACGATATTCTATATTCTGCATATATCAGTGATGATAATTTCACCTACCTATACCCAAAAAGAGCCAGATATGGCTACTACCTTAATGAGATACCTTTCTATTTTGAAAATACCCGGGCTCGTCTTGTTCATCTCAGCGATTATCTGAAGAAAGAGAGACAAATGAATGAGAGCTTCAGGCAATTTATTTTGCCATCCAGCACAGTAAGTGATAATATAAGAAATAGCAAGGTGGCAGTTAATGTAAATCTTGATGATTTATCTGCAACTTTCAGTGCCCAGGTATACCTTTCAGGACAGTTTTCAACTATGACCAGAGGACTATATTTATATGATTATGAGCACGAAAAAGTAAATGATCTTTATAATGAAAAGATATGGGAACTGAACGATGAAGTTGTAGTGCAGCATGAAGAGTTGGATATAAAAACCAAAGAATTTCCTTTTACCACCCAACTTAAAGCTCAGTATAAAGCAGATAATCTGATAAGTAAAAAGGAGAATACATATACCATGGATCTCTCGAATTGGTTCAGGCATATTATCTATGAGAACTTCAGTGCTGAGAACAGACAAACGGATTTTTACCCGGATTTTACAAATCGGGATTCATATCTCTACTTCATTCAATTTGATAAAAATGTTAAGCTGGAAAAGTCGACTGAGTCATTTGAGATCGATAACGGAGTCGTAAATATGATTATCGATATTAGTCAGCTTAGCCCGAATTCGATAAAAATACAAAGCTTTTTTGCAGTGGCCGGCAAAATAGAACTGGCTGATGTGAATGTGCTGGAAGAAGTTTATCACCGACTCCAGGAGTTGAATAGCAGCCGTTTAGTATTTTCTCTTGAGTAGTTATTTATTTAGTCTATATCCACCGCGATAAGGAAATCCATCAAATTCTTTTCCCCCTCCTGTTGCCCGTGGGTCTCCAGATTCTGTTAATAATGTGAAAAGTTGATCTTTAAGCTCCTGCCGGATGGTATTGTAATCGGGATTCTGAGCAAGATTAATAAGCTGATCAGGATCATTTATCATATCATATAACTCTTCCTGAGGTCTTTTCGCAAAGGACCAGTCAGCATACTTTTTATATTTTGGATCCTCTGCATGGTCAACGAGAAAAGATTTAGTAGGACCACCATCGGTGTCGGCGTAAGTATTCATGGGGTGACTGGCACCATCCGGTACTCCGGCAGGCCATCTGTCAGGCTCAAAATTATAGATATACTGGAATTCCTTATTCCTGATGCTTCGGCAGGGATAACCTGCGATTGATGGAGCGAGCTGGGCAGGAACATGTCTCTCTTTTCCAAAGATTACCTTGTCCCGGTCATTTTCTATCCAGCCACTACTTTTACTTTTGAGTAATGGCCACAGACTGTGACCACTTGTTTCTGTAGGAATCTCAACTCCGGCAAGCTCAAAAAAGGTAGGTGCCAGGTCGACAAAGGAAACAAAATCACTTATAGTTCGGCCAGGTTTTATTTCATCTCCCCACCGAATAGCCAGAGGAACACGGGTTCCCATATCATACAGATTCGATTTACACCTGGGGAAGGGCATGCCATGATCACCCGTCATCAGAATGAGAGTATTTTCAAGTTCACCTATTTCTTCAAGCAGAGAAATAGCCTCCCCACAGTCGCTGTCAAAGCGCTGAACCTCAAAATAATAATCAGCAATATCCGAACGTATTACTTCTTCATCAGGATAAAAAGCCGGAACCTGAATAGCAGAAATATCCATTCCTGATTCCCGGCCTGAATTGAGCTTATATCCACGGTGCGGGTCGGATGATCCTAGCCAAAAGCAAAATGGCTGCTCATCAGGACGCTGATCGATAAAATCTTTGAATCCATCGAATGCAGGTCCTCCCGGATAGGTGTCTGTATATCCACCCGGTTTCAATTTACCCGGACCCCAGCATTTACGCCAGTGCCCGATAAAATAACCTGCCTCTTCTAATAACAAGGGGTACACAGGTATATTCACATCCAAAGTGGAATGCAAATTGGCTCCCTGACCCAGACGCCAGTGATATTGCCCGGTCAGAATTGCGTTGCGGGAGGGAGTACATGAGGGGCTCGATACATAAGCATGTTCAAACAAAACCCCTTCGGTGGCCAGACGGTCGAAGGTGGGTGTTTTTACCACTGCATCCCCATAAGATCCTGCATGCGGCCAGCCCCAGTCATCTGCTATGCAAAAAAGAATATTCGGCCGGGGAGGCTCCGCGTCACAAGAGATTAAAAAAACGGTGACAATGACTAAAAGAATGTTTTTTAAAGACATAGTTTTTTCGAATAAGGAGAAGTTATCAGTTATCAGTTATCAGTCATCAGCAGAAAACCGTCCCTGGTCCTCCAAATTTAACCAATATTCTCCTTCAAATTCCTAATTTTGTGCAAAATCCGAAGTATGAACGTAATTGGAATTGGAAATGCTCTGGTTGATGTGATCTTACCAGTGGAGTCAGATAATATTTTGAAAGAGCTGGATCTTCCCAAGGGAAGCATGCAACTTATCGATCGTAAATGGTTAAGGAGAATTCAGAAAGGTACCAGTCATGTTAAGGCCGAGCTGGCATCAGGCGGTTCAGCCGCGAATACAGTTCATGGCCTGGCCGCACTGGGAGTAGAGACCGGATTTATTGGGTCGATTGGTGAGGATGAATTCGGATCTTTTTTTGCTGATGACCTGGTAGAAAAGGGAATCAAACCTCTTTTGCGTTTCGGAACCGAGCCCACTGGTCAGGCAATGGCTCTTGTCAGTCCTGATTCAGAACGTACATTTGGAACTTTTCTTGGTTCAGCTATGGAATTGGCTCCTGATCATCTTGAGGCAGGCAGATTTGAGGGATATGATATGCTTTATATTGAGGGATATCTGGTACAGAATCATGCTTTGATTGAGGAGGCTGTAAGTTTGGCTAAAAAGGCAGGCCTGAAAGTAGCACTTGATCTGGCAAGTTATAATGTTGTGGATGATAATCGGGAATTCCTTAAGCATCTTCTGCTTGATTATGTTGATCTGGTATTTGCTAATGAAGAAGAGTCGGCAAGCATGACCGGTTTGGAGCCGGAGCAGGCAGTTTTGGATTTGCAAAAGATGTGTGGAGAAGCAGTGGTTAAAATCGGCAGCAAAGGAGCCCTGGTTGCCAGAGGTGAAAAGCTGGTGCATGTTGAAGCTGTTAAGGCAAATCCAGTTGATACATCTGGTGCAGGGGATCTATTTGCAGCGGGTTATATTTATGGCCTGAGTAAAGGATTATCAAGTCGTCAATGTGGAGGAATCGGAACTGTTCTTGCAGGGAAAGTAATTGAGTTTATGGGGCCGAAACTGCCAGGCGAGAGTTGGAAAGAAATTAAAAACACACTCAAAAGTATTGAAGGAAATGATGAATAGATTACACTTGATTCTGGGATTGATCAGCCTGTTGTTTTTCACTCATTGTAAAAATACTGAAGAATCTGTCGGGGTTTTAGTCTTAAATCCGGCAGGTGATTCTATAGAAATAGTTTATTCCCGGCTCTCGCGTGAATTTGATAAATTAAGGCCCCAGGTAATCATGCCTGCCGAAGGATACCTGCAGCATCCATATATGATTCCGGCTGGTTTTTATAAGCAGATGTGGGATTGGGATGGTTTCTTCATCGGCAACCATCTGGCAAGTATCGATCCGGATAATGGTAAGTATCTTAAGTATTGGTCAATGAATTTTTTGAATTCAATTGACAGCCTGGGATATATTGCCGGTTGTATAACCACTAATGGTCCCAGACCAATTTTCGGACGGTTTGCCATTAAACCATTCCTGTCGCAGGGCGTATTTTTTGCCTCAGAAAAACTGGATGATTATGAATGGATCAGACCATATTATGAGTCTTTAAAAATGGTTCTGGGCAATAGAGAAGAACATCAGCGAGACAAAGAAACAGGATTGTTTTTTTGGGAAATAGCTATGCAGTCAGGAGTTGATAATAATCCTGCCATGAACTATTTTCAGGATGACAAAAAACAGTATCTGGCATGTGATATGAATACCTGGCAGTACAGGGAGTATCTGGCTATGACAGTTATTGCAAGCGAATTAGGTGAGACCGATGATGTAATGTATTATGTGGCACGGGCCAATACTCTAAAAAACCAGATTGCCAATTACCTTTGGAATGAGGAAGAGCAAAGTTTTTTTAATCTTGAGCGTGGCTCTCTGTCGCCAGTTAAAAGGATAAGCTTTTCAAACTTCATCCCTTTACTTGAAGATTTCATCAGTCGGGCTAAAGGCAAAGAGATGATTAACAGGTATTTGTGGAATGAGGACCACATGTTAGCTCCATACGGTTTGAGATCTTTGTCAAAGCAGGATCCTGATTATAATAATAAGAATATCATTATTCCATTTTCAAATTGGCAGGGTCCGGTTTGGCCGATTGCCAATTACCTGTATTCTATAGGACTTATCAATTACGGTTTTGAGGAGGAGGCTAAGCAATTAGCCGGACAGCTTGGTGCATTAGCTCTGAATGATATCTATGCCTTTGGATCGATGCATGAGAATTACCATGCTGATACCGGGGAACCACTGGCACCAACAGCAGAGCAATCTGAAAATGGTGTATTTACAGGATTTGTAGGTTGGAATCTGCTAATTCAAAATATGTTAAAAGGAGCACAGGGAGAGGAGTGGCTGACTCTGAAGATTAAAAAAGTCCATGAAGCTCAGCATTGATCTTATCAATAACTGAACTTACATCTTCAGGATTTCCCAGAAAGTCCATTGAATCGGCATCGATAATCAATAATTTGCCATCTTTATAAGTTTCGATCCAACTTTCGTAGCGTTCATTCAGGCGTTTAAGGTAATCCAGACGTATTGAACTTTCATATTTTCTTCCTCTGCGCTGAATTTGGTTGACCAGTGTTGGTACAGATGCCCGCAGGTAAATAGTCAGATCAGGAGGTTGAATGAGCGATACCATCAGATTAAACAGGGTATAGTAATTTTCAAAATCACGAGTAACCATCAAACCCATTGAGTGAAGGTTGGGTGCAAAAATATAGGCATCCTCATAAATCGTCCGGTCCTGAATAACTGTTTTGTCAGATTTGCGAATATCGAGTATCTGACTGAAACGGGAATTTAAAAAGTATACCTGCAAATTGAAAGACCAGCGCTGCATGTCACTGTAAAAATCATTCAGGTAGGGATTATCATCAACATCTTCAAAATGTGTGTCCCAACCGAATTGTTTCCCTAAAATTCGCGTCAGGGTTGTCTTTCCAGAACCAATATTTCCAGCAACAGCAATATGCATACCAGCAAGTTTTAATGAATACAGACTTGCTCGAAAGTACACATTATTTCCTTTCCAAGAGGGAGGGATCAAGGCTTTTTTATCAACGAGTCCAACTCGTTTGTATTCTGGATATACCGGGCTTTTTGATCTGAATAGACTATCATTAAACCCTTTGCTGTACTTCTGATGGCCCGGGCATTGATTGAAATTTTGTGAAAAAGACGTCCGTAAAGGTCAAAAACATAAAGAGCACTACCCGGATTCAATAGGTACAAATTTTGTTTCCATTCTTGCATTGGGAACCATCTTGCATCCGGTAGCTTATCAAAAACCCGAACCGGGATAGTAAAATCAACAGAGAGATGATTATTCAGGAGAACAAGAGACTGAGTACTCTGATCTAATACCCAAATACCTCCATTTTTTGAATTAGCTATACCTGCCGGATTCAGGAGATTGAGTTCATCCAGATTCACAGCCTGTCCAATGTCTGACAATTTGCTGTCAAGGAAAAGTATTTGGTTTAGTTCGGAGAAATAAAGTAATATTCTGAAAGGATCGGACAGATCAAGCCATGAGATTTTGCCCATTTGTGGCTTACTGAAACGATAGCTGATATTACCCTGTTCATCAAGTTTCTGTATTTCCTGAGAGCTAAAATTATACTGTTTTCCTAAAGGATCGATAAGCTTTTCCTGAGCAAGAATTGGAATGCTCAAACAGAGCAAACTAGTAAAGATCAGGATGATGTGCTTCATGATTTTTGGATTATCTCAAGAATTTCATTGACAAAGCTTCGCTCATTCGACAAACGCGGAACCTTATGTTGTCCACCGAGTTTTCCCTTTTCTTTCATCCAGCGGTAAAAAGTTCCCCTGGGAAGAGAAATTACTTCAGGCTGGTGTAATGCTATACTTTTGTATCTCTTGGCTTCATAATCAGAATTCGTGGCTTTGAGTGCATTATCCAGTAATTCTTCAAAAAAGCCGAGGTTTTCAGGTGCCTTGGAAAATTCAATAAGCCATTGATGCCTTCCTGCTTTGGTGCCTTCCATATAAACGGGTGCTGCAGTATATTCGGTAATCTCGGCAAGGGAGTTTTTACAAGCTTTTCGAAGAGCAACTTCAGCATTATCAACAATAATTTCCTCTCCAAAAGCATTCATGAAATGTCGGGTTCGGCCAGTAATTATAATCTTGAAAGGAAAAGTCGATGTAAAACGCACTGTATCACCAATTAAGTAGCGCCATAGTCCACCACTGGTGGATATTACCATTGCATAATTTTTGCCAACTTCAACATCCGATAGGGGATAAACAATAGGATCATCATTATCCATCTGTTCTATCGGGATAAACTCATAGAACACACTGTAGTCAAGCATGAGCAGCATGTCATTCTTATCAGGATCATCCTGAATACCGAAAAAACCTTCTGAGGCATTAAAGGTTTCCACATAATTCATGGGACCGGCAATGATATTTTTAAATTGTTCACGATAGGGTTTAAAACTTACACCACCATGCATGAATACTTCCAGTTTTGGCCATACCTCACGGATGTTTGTTGTACCTGTAATTTCTAGTATTCTATTTAGCAGTACCAAAGTCCAGGAGGGAACGCCGCTGATATTTGTAACATTCTGTTGTATAGTCACTTCAGCCATTTTTTCAATTTTCTCCTCCCATTCATCCATGAGTGCGATAGACAAATCAGGTGTCCTGAAAAAATGAGCCCAGCCGGGCATGTTCTGGAGAAGGACGGCAGAAAGATCACCAAAATATGAATCGGCATTGAAACTCGAAATTTGATGACTACCTCCAATTACAAGACCTTTTCCTTTAAGCAAGCTTGATTGCGGATTATTGTTATGATAGAGTATAACAGTGTCTTTTCCTCCTCTGAAATGGCAATCTTCCATAAACTCACGGTTCACCGGAATGAATTTGCTTTTATCACCAGTGGTACCAGATGATTTTGCAAACCATTTAACTTCTCCCGGATAAAGTACATCGGGTTCACCATCCAGTACTTTTTGAATGTAAGGTTTAATAGCATCATAGTCTCTTACGGGAATCTGTTGCTGGAATTGCCGGTAACTACTGATGTCGCGAAAACCATGATCACGTCCTATAAGAGTATCTTTCGACTTTTGGACGATACGATCAAGTGTTTCCTCCTGAACCTCAACCGGGTATTTTCGAAAAAAATCAATTTGATACTCCCGTTTGGTTGCGACCCAGTTTAAAATAGAGTTGATTATGGGCATATTTATCCTATTAAAAGGATAACAAAAATACAAAAAAAATATAGCTACTTTTGGGGATTAACACCTTAGCATATGAACTGGTTAGATCTTGTTTTGGGTTTGCTTATAGCCGGAGGCCTTATTTCTGGATTTAAGAATGGTATTATTGGTGAGATAGCAACGCTGGCTGCATTGATTCTGGGTATATGGGGGGCTATTAAGTTTTCATGGTGGACCGGGGACTTATTGATTAGTTTGGGGATTAATAGTTCCTATATGCATATTATCGCTTTCGTGGTAACTTTAATAATTATTGTGGTCTTGATTCAGATTCTTGCAAAATTTCTGAACAAGCTCCTGGAGAGTATGGCTCTTGGCTTTGTTAACAGAATTGCCGGTATGGCTGTGGGAGTAATAAAGTCAGCACTTATTGTGAGTGTAATACTGGTAGTTATTGAGTCAATTGATGAGGAAAGTAAATTGATAAAAGCAGATGTTAAGGAAAAGTCTGTTCTTTATGAACCATTATCTAATTTGGTTCCATCAATTCTGCCTTTTTTACATCTTGAAGACTTTGGCAAGGTAGGTGAGAAAAATATTCCTGACGATTTACTGATTTAGAATTCTGTTTAAGCTGATATAATTATCTTTGGCAAAAATTTTGGAAATGAATTTTATTGAAGAATTGCAGTGGAGAGGTATGATTCATGATATGATGCCGGGTACAGAGGAGCTTCTTGCCTCCGAAATGGCTTCAGCCTATGTGGGCTTCGACCCTTCATCCGATTCATTGCATATCGGAAACCTGGTGAGTATCATGATGTTAAAGCATTTTCAGCTAGCAGGGCATAAGCCTTTTGCCCTGGTTGGTGGCGCAACAGGTATGATTGGAGATCCTTCAGGAAAATCACAGGAGAGAAATTTGCTGGACGAAGAATCTCTTCGTTATAATGAGGATTGCATAAAAAAACAACTATCGCGTTTTCTTGATTTCGAAACTACGGAGCCTTTTACTGCCGAAATGGTTAATAATTACGACTGGATGAAATCATTTTCATTTCTTGATTTTATCAGGGATATTGGTAAGCACATCACAGTCAACTATATGACGGCAAAAGATTCAGTTAAGAATCGTTTGGATAGCGGAATGTCATTTACTGAGTTTAGTTATCAATTAGTTCAGGGATATGATTTTTACCATTTGTATGAGAAAAGAGGTGTGAAGCTGCAAATGGGCGGATCAGATCAATGGGGCAATATCACCACAGGTTCAGAATTGATCAGGAGAAAAGCCGGAGGCGAAGCTTTCGCACTAACCTGTCCGCTGATTAAAAAGGCAGATGGTGGTAAATTTGGGAAAACTGAAGAAGGTACTGTTTGGCTGGATTCAAAGAAGACATCACCATATAAATTTTACCAATTCTGGCTCAATGTTGCTGATAAGGATGCCGAGAAGTATATAAAGATTTTCACTTTGTTGAACAGAGAAGAAATTGAAGGATTAATATCCGAGCACAGGGAAGCTCCTCATGTAAGAATACTACAAAAGAAGTTGGCCGAAGAAGTTACTGTTCTTGTGCACAGCAGAGATGATCTGGAAGCTGCTATTGAGGCATCCGGAATATTGTTTGGAAAGGGAACAAAAGAATCATTGATCCGCATGGATGAAGATACTTTGTTATCTGTTTTTGAAGGAGTACCCAGGTTTGACATTGATATTGTTAAATTGAATGAAGGCTTGCCCTTAGTTGATTTACTCACCGAAGATGCAGGTGTTTTTTCCTCAAAAGGAGAACTACGACGTCTGATCAAAGGTGGTGGTGTTAGTCTGAACAAAGAAAAAATTTCTGATGCTGAGGAAGTTATCACTCAGGATTCTCTGATTAACGGAAAATACCTTTTAGCACAAAAAGGCAAAAAAAATTACTACCTGATAACCGCGAAATAAAAAAACTGTCATGGATAATTATTTTAGCAATAAAAATCTGCTGGATCTGGTCCTTAAATGGAAGGTTCACTTATTAATAATCGCCATTCTGGCCGGGATTGTTTCTGTTGTTTTCTCTTCTTCATTTTTCATCAAGCCAAAATTTAAATCATTTGCAATTGTTTATCCTGTTAATCTGGGAGAATACTCTGAAGAGAGTGAAACTGAACAAATGCTTGAACTCTTAAACTCAGGTCAAATCCGAGATCAGATAATTGAGGAATTCGGTTTGGATAAGCATTATGAGATTGATCGTGAGTTTAAATATTATCGCACTGCAATTAATGGTAAGTATGCTGATAATGTAAGCTTCAGAAAAACAGAAAATGAAGCGATAAAAATCGAAGTTTTAGATACAGATGCTGAGTTGGCAGCTGATTTGGTTGATGGGATTATTGGGGCTTATCATGACAAAGTCAGGGAGATGCACAATGCTAAATATACTGAAGAATTAGAGGTGAGAACCAGGGAGATGGACAGACAAACGGCCTATATCGACAGTCTGATTGATCGTATGAGTGTGTTGGGTGAAGAATATGGACTCGTGGATGTGGCTTCCCAGGCAGAAGGTTTGTTCTCAGGTGGTGGTGCAAATCCTCAGTCATATGCCCCCAATGGCGAAAAAATACAGAATTTTACTCGTAACATGGGGAAATATGGACCGGAGTTTCAAAAGCTTACGATAATGCTGGAACCATTTCTGGCTTCTTACAATGCCACCTATCTTAAATATAATGATGCTTACCGCGAGCTGTATAAGGAAATTACTTATTCTACTACTGTTACACCCCCTTTCGTTGCAGATAAAAAATTCTGGCCTAAGCGTTCGGTGATTGTATTAATGTCTGTTATTCTGACTCTAATTCTGGCTTTGATTGTAATCGGTGTTATCGAAAATCGTCCATATAGTAAGTCTTAACAAGCTTTTGCAAAACAGAAAAATCAGGATTTCTCTGGTTTATCTGCTTAGTCTTGTTTATGCAATTGCTCTTGGGTATTTTATCTCAAAGGATAAAATGCATCTGGCAGCGATTCCAGTGGGCTTGCTTTTGATTTTTCTGACTCTTTATCGTCTGAAGCTATTGTATTGGATCATTCTTTTCTCGGTTCCGCTTTCCTTTCCTCTCAAGGAACTTGGATTAGGCCTTGACTTCAACATGTTTTTACCAACGGAGCCTCTTCTGGCTGGTCTGATGGTAATTTTTATTATCCGACTGACGGTGGATCGTGGATTTGACAAACACGTCCTGAAGCATCCAATATCTCAAATAATTCTTTTCCAATTGGGATGGTTATTAATTACTTCCATCACAAGCACCATGCCTGATGTGTCGTTTAAATATTTCATGTCGAGGCTATGGTTTGTTGCTGTTTTTTATTTCATTGCTACAGAATTATTTAAGAACCCTGAAAATATTCGCAGGTATATTTGGGTGTACCTGATTCCTTTGGGGGGGATGATAATAATAATAACTCTGAAGCATGCCGGCCTGGGATTATTTGATCAGAAGGCATCAAACCCGGCAGTGGATCCATTTTTTAATGATCACACTCTTTATGGAGCTATAGTGGCTTTTGCTATTCCGTTAGCCTTTGGATTTCTTGTCAAATCAAAGCTCTCATGGTGGCAGCGGATCGGAGCTTTTGTAATTCTGGGATTACTATTAACGGGACTGATTTTTTCATATAGTCGGGCTGCCTGGGTGAGTTTGCTGGGTGGTATTGGCGTATATTTTCTTATTTTATTTAAAATCAAGGGACGCACTGTTCTGCTTGTTACATTGATATTGGTCGGATTCTTTATGGTATTTGGAAAGTCTCTCTTGATGAAAATGGAAAGTAATGATCAGGATTCTTCGGATAATCTCACCGAGCATGTTCAGTCAATTTCAAATATTTCTACAGATGCTTCAAATCTTGAGAGATTAAATCGCTGGTCATGCGCTCTTAGAATGTGGATGGAGAAGCCAATTTTTGGATTTGGACCAGGAACATACATGTTTCAATACGCACCATTTCAAAAGGAAGCACAAAAAACTATTATCAGCACAAACGCAGCTGATGGAGGTAATTCACATTCAGAATATCTGGGGCCTATGAGTGAATATGGAATTTTTGGTGCTCTCAGTATGCTTCTTCTGGTTTTCTTTTCCATTCGAACGGGAATAAGAGTATATCACAAGCAGACAGAAATGGAATTGAAGATGATTGCCATGGCTGTTACCATTGGCTTAATCACTTATTTTCTCCATGGTATTATGAACAATTTTCTTGATACTGACAAGGCCTCTGCACTGGTATGGGGCGGAATGGCTATCATTGTGGCCCTTGACAGACGCAAGGTCAAATCCTAGACCTTAAGAATATTTCTTGTCTATACTTTCTGAAGTTTTACCTTGAGTACGCCAGATTGGATTTTCTCATTAGAGACCGGCTTTGATTTCCGGGAATTGGTGTAGATTTTATTCTTAACAGATCTTTCCAGATGCTTCTCTTCAAGGATTTTATATTGAGGAAAATAAACTGAAATCAGATTCCAGGCCAGAGTTTGGGGCTCTGTGGTGGTAGGCTTTGCGTGAATGTCAACAATGAGCAGAAACAAACCTCCCGGTTTTAAAACCCTGTCAATCTCTATACAGGTTTGTTTCAGATTGTTCACATGATCAAGATTATTAAAGGAACAAACAAGATCAAACTGCTCTTTATCAAAGGGCATGTTCTCACCATAGCCTTTGATGTATGTCATTTTGTGAGCATGAGCTCCCAATTTGAGATAATCTTCAGCAAGAGGATCAAGGCCAATTCTTGATTCTGTCATGTCGGCCCATTCCAAACTTCCTCTTGGCCCACAGCCAAGATCGAGAATATTTTTACCCCGGTAAAAATCAGGAGTAAGATCAAAATGTTCAGTGTAGAAATAAGCGTAATGATCGTTGCCAAGCTTCTTTTCCTGTAGCTTTCGAATTCTCCAATAGATAAGCTCGCCATATTCTTTGAAAATGGCTCTTAAGGGGACCTTGTAAATAATTTTTGGACTCACTATGCCTTTACCCGTTCCATATAACTAGTATCCCTTGTGTCGATACGGATTTTGTCACCTGTGTTGACAAAGAGAGGTACCATTATCGTTGCTCCGGTTTCAATAGTCGATTGTTTTAGTGAACTTGATGATGAAGTATCTCCTTTTACGCCTGGTTCAGTGTAAGTTACTTCCATGACAACACTAACAGGTAATTCACAATACAAAGGAGTTTCAGTATCAACATGAACAACAAGCTCAACCATTTCGCCATCCTTCAGCAACTCTAAATTATTAATAAGATTACCATCAATGCTGAATTGCTCATAAGTCTCCATATGCATCAGGTTATAACCCATGTCATCTTTGTAAAGAAACTGGTATGTACGGCGCTCAATGCGTGTTTCATTGATCTTATGGCCGGATGAGAATGTGTTGTCGATTACTTTGCCGGTAGTAATATTCTTTAATTTAGTACGAACGAAGGCAGGGCCTTTTCCTGGTTTTACGTGCTGAAAAGAAACAATAGTGAATAAATTATTGTTGAATTCAATACACATACCATTGCGAATATCTGATGTTGATGCCATGTTTAATTGTTATTTGGGCGTAAAATTAGTCGAATTGCCGTAAAATACAATCAGTCTCTTCTTTGCTGTTTTCCCGACTTGCCAGATAAAACCTTATTCCGGGGGACTGTTGCTATGAAGTCTTTTAGATAGAAAGGCTCAAAATAGGCCGTGTCGACAAAATCTTTACTGGCTAATTTTTTGAGAGCCATTTCAAGCATATACCTGGATGATGGGAAAATTCCGGTGAGGAATAGTGCATTATGATGGTCAATAATTTCACGACATTTCTCACTTCCATCTCCAAAGAAAATCAAACGATTATTGGCAAGCTCGGTCATAAAAGAGTTCTGATTAATGATTTTTGCTTCTACTTTACTGCATTCCAACATTTTCGTGTTGAGAAGTTTGCAATACACTTCCATCCGCCGGGCATCAATCATAGGACATAACATTACAGGGAGATCAATATCACTATGTTCAGGAATTTTATTTTCTTCCAAAACATGCATAGCTAAGATATTTAGTGTTTCGAGTGCGATAACAGGAATATCCCCTCCATAAGCCAGGCCTTTTGCTGTTGACACTCCAATTCTTAGTCCTGTATAAGAACCCGGACCGATACTGACTGATATGCCGTCGAGTTGCTGAATGGAGAACCGGGTTTTATTAAGCAACTCTTCTATAAACAGCCCTAATTTTTTGGAATGAATATTTGCCTCATGACTTTCCTTGATTGCAATGATTTGTTCCCCCTCAGAAATGGAGACTGAACAAACCCGTGTAGCTGTTTCAATATGTAGCAGTCGTTTCATTTAGCAGTATGATTTAAATAAAAGGTATGCCATTATAAAAGTCCAGGATTTTTGAATTAAAAATGTAGCCATACTTAGCTTGTAACAATTCAGACCGGGCTTTCACCAGTTTGTTTTTTGCAATGATGTAATCCAAAGAAGTTAATGCCCCCAGGTTATATTTCTTTTCAGTATAATTGAATGAGCGCTCCAGAGACAAGCTTGATTTGTTACTTGCCTGGAATCGTTTCATAGCCGCTCTGGCATCAGCTGCAGCCAATTGGATTTCCTTTCTTAACTGGTTTCTGGTAAGCTCCAGCTCATATTGAGAATTCAGTACAGCCAGACGGGCATTTTTGATATTGATACGGTTTGACCAGCTATTGAATACCGGAATACTTAAAGAGAAAGAGATGCTGGATGTGCTGGCAAATTGAATCTGATCATAGAAAGGCATTACCTGTCCTGAGATTATATCCATTATTTGATCCGAGTATCCGCTACCAAATGTACTTGTCATATATAAGCTGGGGCTTAAGTGGCTATTGGCGATTTTCAAATCGCGTTCTGAGCTCAATACTGCAAGTTCAGCAAATCTGACCCTGGGTAGTGTTTTCAATGCCTGATTGTATACCATGACAGGGTCTTCGGCTTGATGACTAAGCTCAAAATTTGAAAAATCCGGACGAAGAATGCTGAAGTTTTCCGGATTTTCAATGTCGAGGAGCTGAGAGAGATCCAGGAAAGATAAATCAAGCTGATTCTGAGTGTTAACGAGAATCAACTCATCATAAGCAATTTGTGACTCAATCTCAAGTACATCTCCGGCAGGCAATGATCCGGCATTAACAAGTATTTGTGTCTGAGCTAACTGATGGCCACTAATTTCAAGCTGATTACCCGCTATAACCAGCATATCCTGATTATACATGACTTCAAGAAAATACCGGGTGATTGTCAGGGCAAGATCATTCCTGGCCCGATCAAGGTCAGCCAGCTTTTTATCCAGCTCCAAGCGACCTTTTTTAATTGAATAAATTTTTTGAAAACCTTTGAAAAGATCCAAACCTGAACGGGCATAAAAGGCACTTCCAACTGTGTTTTGTGTAGTAAATTCATAGGTTAAGGGATCAACAGATCTTCCGAAACGATACGTATGTCCAACTCCTCCGTTAATAGAAGGCAGGGGATCCAGTTTGGACTGTAAAAAATTATTCTGGGCCAGATCAACTGAGAGTTCCAGTTGTTTTATTTTAATATTATGCTCCTGAGCATAGCTTATGCACTGATCCAGTGTCCATTCAGTCTGCCCAAATAAGCTTGATGCAATCAGGAATCCCGTTAATAGAAATAGTAATCTGTGACTGTTTTTATCCATCCGGCAGAAGAATCAATTCTTTCCAATTGTATTTTGAAATAGCTTGAATATTCTTTTGTATTCATCTGTCCAGGCGTCAGGATCGGTAAATGAGTGACGCTGCAATGGATAAGAGGCTAATTCCCAGTTGTCTTTGCCAAGGTCAATTAATCGTTGAACCATTCTTATAATATCCTGATAATGTACATTGTCGTCCAGCATTCCATGACACATCAACAGGTCCCCCTGCAATCCTTCAGCAAAATATATGGGTGAACTTTGTGCATAAGCGATACTGTCAAGTACCGGGGTGTTGAGAATATTGGCGGTGTAGCCATGGTTATAATGTGCCCAGTCAGTAACTGATCTCAAACCTGCACCGGCAGCAAACACTTCAGGGGCATTGAACATAGCCATCAGGGCAATAAATCCACCATATGAGCCTCCGTATAGTCCAATTTTTCCTGAATCGATGCCATAATTGTCCACTAAAAAGTTTGCTCCGTCAACATTATCAGACAGATCTTTTCCTCCCATCCAGCGGTAAATGCCGGTACGACAATCTCTTCCATACCCGGCACTTCCCCGGTAATCAATATCCAGAACAGTGTATCCATTATCAGCGAGAATATTGTGAAACATATATTCATGATAATAGGTCGACCACCACTTGTGCGCATTTTGCAGGTAGCCAGCTCCATGTACAAATATTACGGCAGCTTTGTTTTTTGTCGTAGTGGCTGGTTCATACAAACGAGCATACACAGTAGTTCCGTCTTCAGCTTCGAATGTCACAAATTCAGGTACCCGCCAGTCATAAGCTTTAAATTCGGCCGACCGTGATTCGGTGATTTGTGTACATAGGGCTCCTGCTTTGTTGGCCTGATAATAGAGCTCAGGCGGACGATTGGCAAATGAAAATGTTATGGCCAAATGTTTTTCGTCAGGTGAAAGGCTTACCCTGTTGCTCCCTGTCATACTGGTGATCTGAGTACGATCTCCCCCTTTTATAGGTAGCCGGTAAAAGTGCTTTTCTCCCGGATGAACTTCATTGGAATGGAAATACCAGTACTTTTTATTTTTAGACATGAAAGGCTGGGAAACTTCAAAATTCCCACTTGTTAATGCCTTTTTCTTACCTGTGGAAACATCCAGAGTATAGAGGTGGCTATATCCTGTTTCTTCTGATTGAAACCAAATGCTTTGATTATCGGGCATCCACCCAACAGAGCCACCATATCCAATTCCGGGCCCACCAATCCAGGCTTCGTCATGTTGGTGATCAAGATTTTTAAGTGATCCGCTTTCCAGATCAACAAGTAAAATCCATCGGTCTTTATTGTCAGATGACCTGGCGGTCATAACTCCATATTTGCCATCTCCAGACCAATAGGGGCCACTCAGGCTAACAGATTTTGCTTCCTCAAGTTTCATCGATCTGTCTGGATAATCTTTATAATATTCGGGCGCATCAAAAATACCTGGCAGAGTCTCCAGAGATAATTTGTAAATGCTGTCTTTAAGTAAATTGTAAACTCCAATTGCCATTTCACCTGGCAGACGGCCTACTTTGGATCGTGTATTTTGAATTTCAGTATAACCGGAGGCAGTTACATATACCGGCATCTCAGTACCTTTTGTTTCAGGGCCTCTCTTGTTCAGAGAATAAGTCACGAAACGGTTATCAGGTGACAGAGAAGCTCCGTAGGCAGAAAAGCCTTCGAAATAAATCGCACTGGGACCACCAACACTTCTTCCTCCCTGCATACGGTTTCCGAAAGAATAAGGACGTGAAAAACGGCCGCTTTGTTTGCTTACTTTCGGGAATAGATTCTTCTGATCCTGAAATAACCATTCGTCCTGTTCGTTTCTTGATTCTTTTGAAGGTTTTTGTCGTTCCTGTGTTTCTTCATTTCCTTTCTGGAAATTAGTCAATTGTCTGAATTCTCCTGAGGCAAAATCCCACCAATATAAATCCTGATCAATGCTGAATAAGGCCTTTGTCTCATCAAATGAAAATGATAAACCCCCAACCCGGTCTTTGGTAAAAAAGAAGCGGGTTGTATCCTTTTTATTATGATCAACCAGGCTTAAACCATTTTGGTCAGATAACAATTGTAATTTCCTGTCGGATGAAAACGTACCCCTTTCAGGTCTGTCATTTCGACTTACAGATGCTTCTATCCTCTCAGGGAGGAGCTTATCAGGAGTAATCCGATAGGATGAATCCTTTACAGCATCACTAGTTTTCCAGTTAAAGAAAAGTTGCTTACTGTCTTGAGACCATTGTACACTTTGTGGAGCCTTGCCTACATAATCTTTAGACATTATTTCCTTAATAGTCAGTTGTGACACATTAATCACCTGGGCTTGAGCTAATTGCGTCCCTGATAGTAATAGTAATAATGAAAAAGTAAGGAGAGGAAAATATGCTTTCATAGTATGATGTTTAGTAAGCTCCCAAGTTATGAATTTTAGGGTGAGCTTCTTATCTTGTAAAACATTTTCAAATGGAGATTATTAAAATGACTAAACCTGCTGTTTTTATTATTGTATTGATGTTTACTGTTTCAATGTTCGGACAACAATACGAGGCTAACTGGGCTTCTCTTGATAAGAGAGAAATTCCCGAGTGGTTCGAAGATGCAAAATTCGGGATATTCATTCATTGGGGAGTCTATTCCGTACCAGCCTACCGTGTGGTATCAGAAAAAAAATATGCTTCATATGCTGAATGGTATTACGCCCGGGTGATGTTTGATGAAGTGAAGGGTGGTGCTGAATTTCACAATAAGAATTTTGGAGAGGATTTTGACTACCATGATTTTGCTCCTGATTTTAAGGCTGAATTATTTGATCCCGATAAATGGGCAGAGATGTTTAAGAATTCCGGTGCCCGCTATGTGGTTTTAACCTCAAAACATCATGATGGATATTGTCTTTGGCCATCAAGTCATCCCAGAAAGAAAAACTGGAATTCAATGGATGTTGGGCCTAAACGTGATTTAGTTGGGGACTTAACTACTGCGGTTAAAGCTCAAGGGATGAAAATGGGTTTGTACTATTCAATGATTGAGTGGGAATCTTCTCCAACAGCCAGAATGCCATCCGGATGGTGGCTTCCGGAAAGAGTACACCAAAAATACCGGATTCCTGAACAGGAATATGTCGATATGGTTAAGCAGCAAATCAGAGAAATTGTGACGAAATACGAACCATCCCTGTTGTTTTCTGATGGTGGAGAATGGGATGGATCAGCTGAATACTGGGGTACACAAGAATATCTGAAATGGCTATACTCTGAAAGTCAGGTTAAGGATGAAGTTGTGGTAAATGACAGATGGTGTAAGGAATGTCCCGGTGAGCATGGTGATTATTATAGTAGCGAATACCAGGATGCAGAAGGTGTGGGAGTTGATTACCCTTGGGAGGAAAGCCGGGGAATGGGCGATTCATATGGGTTTAACAGGGCAGAATACCTTGAGCACTACAACAGCAGTACAGAACTGATTCATGAATTGATTGATATTGTTGGCAGGGGAGGAAATCTGCTTTTGAATGTAGGTCCAACATCTGACGGACGTATACCTGTGATTATGCAGGAAAGATTATTTGATATAGGTCAGTGGCTGGATGTTAATGGCGAGGCAATTTATGGATCACGTCCTTTCATTCAGGGGATATCGGGAAATCAGGCCGTACGTTTTACCCAAAAAGATAATGCTGTTTATGTTATATGTATGGATTGGCCGGGTAGTTTTGTCGCTCTTGATGGTATTCCGGATAAAAGTATTTCAGAAATTACCTTACTCGGAATGTCTCAGCCTCTGGAATACTCCAGAAAACAGCAAAGAATGCTTATCACTTCCCCAATTCTCAATCCTACTACCATTCCTTGCCAGCATGCCTGGGTTTTTAAAATCAAATTTGCACAATAGAACAAAAAAGTGTAAATTCAACACTTAAATGCTTGTATATGTCTAGGTATTATCCACAGGAGGATCGTCAGCTTTTAGCAGTTGATTGTATTATTTTTGGCTTTGACCATGGGCAACTCAAATTGCTTTTGCTCAAAAGAAATTTTGAGCCTGACAAAGGCAAATGGTCTCTGGCCGGGGGCTTTCTTAATAAGAGTGAGAGTCTTGATGCTGCTGCCGGCAGAGTTCTGAATCAGCTCACAGGGCTTCGGGATGTATTTCTTGAGCAACTTCGGGTTTATGGTGAACCTGAAAGAGATCCGGGAGGAAGAGTTGTTTCTGTTGCATATTTTGCATTGCTCAAAGTGGAGGACTATAATGAGGATCTGGTTTATGGGAATGGTGCTCATTGGCAGGCTATTGAGAATATTCCGGATCTGTTATATGATCACAGAGTAATGGTTGACAAGGCCTTAAGGAGATTGCGACGGAAGGCTAAAACTCAACCGATTGGATTTGAACTGTTGCCTGAAAGTTTTACTCTGCCACAATTGCAAAGCCTTTATGAGGCTATTTACCAAAAGGAGCTGGACAAGCGTAATTTCAGAAAAAAAATTCTCTCGATGGATTTGCTCGATAAATTGACTGAGAAAGACAAAAGCGCTTCAAAAAAAGGAGCCTTTTTGTATCAATTCAATCAGAGTAAATACGAAGAATTGGTAGCAAAAGGATTTTATTTCAGTCTCGATGTGTAAGTAAGTTAACACTCTGATGCCAAAGGATGACCTTGAACAATGAAATAAGAAAAAGGGTGCTGCAGGCAAATCTTGATTTGCTTGACCTGGGTTTAGTGTGTTTGACCTGGGGCAATGCAAGTGCAGTTGACCGGCAAAGGGGAGTAATGTGGATCAAGCCAAGTGGTATCGAATACAATTCTATGAGTGCTGATCAGATTGTTGAAGTGGACCTTAACACAGGTGAACATCTGGGGAATCTTAAACCATCATCAGATACTGCAACTCACTTATCTCTTTATAAGCATTTTCCCGACATCGGGGGAATTGTTCATACGCATTCATCCATGGCTACTTCCTGGGCCCAGGCTTGCCTTGAAATCCCTTGTATGGGAACAACTCATGCTGATCATTTCAATGGATCAGTTCCTCTTACCCGCCGGCTCCATCCGGAGGAGATAAAAGACAGATATGAACATCATACCGGACAGCTTATCATTGAAAGATTTAAAGGAATAGACCCACTTCATTTTCCGGGGGTTCTGGTTGCAGAACACGGTCCTTTTACATGGGGTAAAACTATTCAGGATGCTGTAACACATGCTGTTATTCTCGAAGAGATTGCCAAAATGGCCTATCAAACTCAGCTTCTGGGGAAACATGAACCCATTCAAAAAAGCTTGCTTGAAAAGCATTTTCAGAGGAAACATGGCCCACAGGCATACTATGGTCAAAACAACAATACTTAATCTATGACAACGAAAACCTTTTTACCAATAATTATTGCAATACTGATTTGCACACCTGCCTGCATTGATGACAAGCAAGTAGCTGGAGATTATCCTATACAGCCAGTTACCTTCAATCAAGTCGAATTGGATGATGATTTTTGGGCACCGCGAATTCGACTGAATCATGAACTGACCATTCCCTATGCTTTTGAACAAAGTGAACAAACAGGGAGAGTGAAAAATTTTGAGATTGCTGCCGGATGGGAGGAAGGGTCTTTTTGCTCCATATATCCTTTCGATGATTCCGATGTATTTAAGATAATAGAAGGTGCTTCATATTCACTAAATATGTTTCCGGATCCTGAGCTCGATCAGTATGTAGACGAGTTAATTACTAAAATTGATGCGGCCCAGGAGGAAGATGGATACTTGTATACTAATCGAACTATTATGGGTGATTCAGCTCACCCATGGGCAGGCTCAAGGCGTTGGGAGCTCACCCATATCCTTAGTCATGAGTTGTATAATCTTGGGCATATGTATGAAGCCGGGGTTGCGCACTATCTGGCTACCGGAAAAAGCACTTTCCTTGATATATGCACAAAAAGTGCTGATCTGCTTGTTAAGGATTTTGGATGGGAAAAGGAGGAAAACTATCCCGGACACCAGGAAATTGAGGTAGGTCTGGTAAAGCTTTACCGTGTTACTAATAAACCTGAATATCTGGAGTTGGCAAAGTTCTTTTTAGATGTCAGAGAAGGAGGGGAAGAGTATTCCCAATCCCATATGAAGGTAACTGAGCAGGATGAAGCTGTCGGACATGCTGTTAGGGCCAATTATATGTATACCGGAATGGCAGATGTTGCAGCTTTGACTGGTGATCAGGAGTATATCGAAGCTATTGACAGGATTTGGGATAATGTGGTGTCAAAGAAATTATATATCACCGGTGGAGTTGGTGCGTCAGGACATGGAGAGGCATATGGTGATAACTATGAGTTACCCAATATGAGTGCTTATTGTGAAACTTGCGCCGCCATAGCCAATGTTTTTTGGAACCATCGTATGTTTCTCCTTCATGGAGAAGCAAAATACCTTGACGTACTGGAGCGAACTCTGTATAATGGGGTAATTAGTGGCTTAGGTCTGACCGGAGATCGGTTTTTTTATCCCAATCCACTTAAATCGAGAGGTCAGCACGAGCGAAGTGCCTGGTTTGGTTGTGCATGTTGTCCTAGTAATATAACCCGCTTTCTGCCCTCTATCCCAGGATATATGTACGCTGTACAAGACAAGGATATTTATATAAATCTTTATGCAAGCAGCAAAACAGCATTAGAAACAGGTGGGGGATCACTTGAGATAATCCAGGAAACCAATTACCCCTGGGAAGGATTAATTAAGATTATGATCAGGCCGGAGACCAAAAAACGATTTGCTGTTCGTTTCAGAATTCCAGGATGGAGTGGAGACCAGGTGGTTCCAAGTGATCTGTATACCTTTCTTGATGAAGCCTCTGGGTTAGTTGAAATTACAGTTAATGGGAAAGCTCAGGAATTAGTTCTTGAGAATGGATTCGCTGTGATTAACAGAAAATGGAGCCAGAATGACGTGGTAATACTTGAATTCCCGATGGATATTAAGAGAATCAGGGCACATGAGAACGTGGATGCTGATCTGGGTCAGGTGGCTGTCCAAAGAGGTCCAATAGTCTACTGTTTGGAATGGGCTGATCAGGAAGAAAAAAAAGTTCTTCATATGGCGCTGACAAAAGATCCTGTTTTCTCTTATGCATACAAGCCGGATTTATTGAATGGAGTGGGAATTATCAGAACTACTGCTTACTCATTAAGAAAGAACCTGGATGGAACTGTTGATCAGAGCGAATGTGAAATAAGAGCTATTCCATATTATGCCTGGGCTAATCGGGGAAAAGGTGAAATGACAGTCTGGATTCCTGAAAGCATTGAATCAGCATCACCTTTGCCAGCACCAACAATTGCTTCAAAGGCCCACCTTAGTTCTTCACCTGTAAAAGGGGATCTTAGTACAATAAATGATCAATTGGTACCTTCGAAATCCAGTAGTAAAGAATTTGGACATATTCACTGGTGGCCAAATTTTGGCACAACAGAATGGGTAATAATGGAATTTGATCAGGTGGAGACTCTTTCACACAGCGAAATTTTTTGGTTTGACGATGAGGATCTGGGTGCAGGGTGTCGTGTTCCTGAGTCATATAAAATTTATTATAAGTCAGGGGGAAACTGGAAGCCCCTTATCTCTGAAAACGGGTATCCAAAAGAAAGAAACCAGTTCAATTTATTAGATTTTATGACTATCCATACTACTGCATTGAAATTAGAAATTAAGGGGCAGGAGGGGGTTTCTTCAGGTATCCAGGAGTGGGTGATAAGGTGACAAAAATCATCTTTTAGGGCAAAAATCATCAAAACAGAGCCCTTATTTGTTGTTATTAGAGGGGTTTTATTCAGCAATACTGATACTAATTCTTTGAAAAGAACTGTTTTTTATTCGATAAGGATAGAAAATTACCTGTTTTCATTTACTGTTTTTCAGTCAATATTTTGTGCTTGATATTTCGTTTGTATTAAGTCTCAAATTAATGGCCAGATAATAATATTGAACAGTTGGTTCAGTATTATTATCAAGAGCTTAAGCTGAAAATAGCAGGTCAGCATACAATGTAGTTCAGATTATTTATCCTACAATTATTAACTCCGTTTAGGCAAATATATATAAGTTGAGTGACTGAGAGTCGGACTTATTCGAGAAGAATTGATGTGTAATTGCGTTAATGTAGCTGATAACTGTGCTCTGTGGTTTGGATTATTGGATTCTCTGTTTATCTTTAGCATTGCTGAAAAACTGTGTATAAATAGTTGTCAATTAATACTAATTTAATCTGTTTGCGCATGAAAAAATTTACACTCTTACTTGTTTTATTTGCGTTTGTTGCTGCTGGGATATCCCAGGCACAACTAAAGGGTAGTGGGGAAGTTTTCTATTCCACTACTTTCGACTGGGAAAATCCAGCTGATGAAAAAGGTTGGACTGCTCCTGAGGGTTTCACAATGCAGGACCCTGATGACAATGGTTACAACTGGCACTGGTATCCAAACGATAGTTTGGTTGCTGAGTGGACAAAAGAGCCTCCTTTCAGATCATCTTCACCAGATGATGGTCATCTTTGTTTATTTCTAAATCTGTATAACAATTTTCTGGAAACCAGGGTGACAGTGAATAACAGTATTCAGTTTCCAACATTTGACTGTAGCACCAGGTCATCTGTAATTGTTGAGTTTGAAACTGGCTTTATGAATTATTCCTCTGGATGGGATATGCTACTTGAAATATCTAATGATGATGGTGTACACTGGGCTGCATTTGATTGCGGTTTTGGCCAGGGTCACAAAGGACGTCCTGACGATATTGCACCTGGTGATTTTACTCTTTTCCAGGCCAATATTTCTGAAGTTGCAGCCGGTATGGCGAATGTTCAAATCCGTTTGACTTGGAGAGGTACAGAGCTTTATTTCTGGCTGGTTGATGACTTCAAGCTTAAAGAAGCCTGGGATAATGATCTCCAATTAAAGCATTGGGCTGTTGGTTGGGATGATGGTGACGAAAATTCTTTAGAAAGTACCAGTTACATGATGCCAAAATCTCAATTGGGAGGTTCATTTTATAATTTCCAGTCGAGTGTGTACAATTTTGGTGAACTATCACAGAATGACACATATCTGGAGGTTGACATCAGCAAAAACAATCAAAGTGTATTCAATGCCACGAATACTACAACCGATTCATGGTTAGATCCATTGTATCTTGATACCGTAAATGTTGAAGGATCTTATACTCCTGAGGAATATGGTCACTACAAAGTAAAATTTGACTGGGGACAAGCAGAAGAAGAGCAAACTCCTTTTGATGATACTAAAGAGTTTACCTTCCATGTAACTGACTCTGTTTATAGCCGGGCTGATGAAACAAGCGACATGGCATGGGCTGCAGGATTTGAGTGGTACCAGGATGGTGATGGTGAAGATTTCTGGAATTTTGATCACTTTGCAGGATCATTCTTCCCAATTGTTGCTGACTGTGAGGTTGATGGTGTTTCTGTATTTATCCAGGGAGGCCTTGCCGATGACTCAATTGACTTCCGTTATAGCCTTTTCTGGGAAATACCTGAAGAAGAGGATCCTGATGGTGAAGGAGCTATTGAGTGGTTGATTACCGAGCAGGTAATTCTTGACTCATCTATGTTCGGAACATGGGTATACTTGCCATTTGAAAAAGATGGAGAATCTGAATTCTTGTTTGCTGGTGACCTGGTTTATGCTGGTATAACATATAATAATTATCACTGGAGTCGCTTCGACAGGAGGAATAATAACATTGCTATCGGATCTGACAACAGTATGCCAACAGCTGATCAACGTGCCGTAGGACGTCGTGGTTTTGATGCTGGTTTTGAGACAGGTGGATGGATTGGTCGTAACCTTATGGTCAAGCTGATGATTAATGACCATGGTAATGTGATTGATGGTGTTGATTTAGCTACTGCGACAAGTAGTCTGGATCAAAACTATCCAAACCCATTCAACCGTACTACAGAGATTTCATATGAACTCGGACATTCACAAGAGGTTAGTATTGAAATTACTGATATGACCGGACGTAAAGTTCTGATGATTGAGGAAGGTAATAAGCCTGCTGGACAGCACACTTACACCCTTAATGCACAGGACTTTGAGGCAGGAGTGTATTTTTATACTCTTACTGCAGGTCAGTTTACTGAAACTAAGAGAATGATAATTTCCAAATAGGAAATACCCTTGACCTATACCAGAGGCCACCTATTTTTAGGTGGCCTTTTTTTTATCTGTTTGACTTTGTATCTTTATTACTCCTAACATGATTAGTATTAATCTAAATATCAAGTTTATGAGAAAACTTTTTACACTAAGCTTACTGGTAGCAATGGCTGGTTTTACAGCATCTGTTGCCCAGGTGAACGGACTCAAAGGAAATGGAGAAGTGTTCTTTTCTGAAACCTTTGACTGGGCAAATCCTGCTGATGAAAAGGGCTGGACAGCTCCTGAAGGATTTTATATGGTTGATCACGATGACAATGGATTCAACTGGCATTGGTGGCCTAATGATAGCCTTAAGGCCGAATGGACTTTTGAGCCCCCATTTCAGTCACTAACAAGGGAAGATGGTCATCTGTGTTTATTCGCGAACCAGTACAATAATTTTGTACCATTGGGGGAATTAGTACCTGTTAATAATTCTGTTGTTTTCCCTACCCTGGATTGTAGTCAGCGAAGTTCTGTGGTAGTACGATATCTCACTAATTTCATGGGTTATTCAGGTGGATGGAGTATGTCTTTAGAAGTATCTAATGATGCCGGTGTTCATTGGGCTGCATTTGATGCTGATTTTAATTGCGGACATAAAGATCGTCCCAATGATATCGCTCCCGGTGAATCCACTCTGTTTCAGGCGAACATTTCTGAAGTAGCTGCCGGGATGTCTGAAGTGGTTGTTCGTCTGACCTGGACAGGCACTGGTATGTATTTCTGGCTTGTTGATGACTTTGAGGTTCTTGAAGCATGGGATAATGATCTGCAGATGCAGCACTTTAGTTTAGGATGGGATGATGGAGATGAAAACACTCTGGAAAGTACAAGCTATCAAATGCCAAAAAGCCAGTTAGGTGGTTCATTCTACAA
>JABHCC010000131.1 GCA_018669475.1 Bacteroidota bacterium
CTAACCTCAAAAAAGGTTATGCGTGAAATATTTATTTATCACCTGCATGGAATTATTAATGAAAAAGGTGATGAAATATTAAATGAAAAACTTAAAGATTATATAAATGCAGATTAAGATGATTAAAGCAAGTGCTCTTGCACTTTTGCTGGTCTTGGGATTTAGTAGCCTGACCACCCAGGCGCAGGTAAAAGACTTTTCCCTCAAAGAGGCACAGGATTATGCCCTTAAAAATAACTATCAGGCCAAAAATGCCATTATTGATGTTGCAATAGCTGCCCGCAAAGTGAAAGAAAACCTGGCAACAGGTCTTCCTCAGGTGAGTGGGAATATAAGTTATACCAACTTCATTAACCTGGCAACCCAATTGATTCCGGGTGAATTTTTTGGTGGAGAACCAGGCACCTATATGGAGGTACAGTTCGGTACCAAGCATAATGCTTCAATGGATGGGCAAATCAGTCAGCTAATATTTAATGGGGCGTATTTTGTGGGCCTTAAAGCAGCTAAAACATTTGAACAAATGAGTAAGCTGCAACTCGAACAGGTTGAACAAGATGTAAAACAAGCAATTACAAATGCTTACTACCTTGTTCTGGTGTCGATGGAGAACAAAAACCTGATGCTCGAGACTGTATCTACCATGGAAAAACTATTGGCCGACACAAAAGCTATGTATAAGCAAGGTTTTATGCAGGATACCGATGTGGATAAACTTGTCCTTCTGCATTCTGATTTGAGAACAAACCTGCTTAATGCCGATAACCAAATAAGTAATGCCAGTTATCTTCTGAAATTCAATCTGGGAATGAAAGTGACTGATGAGATTCATCTGACTGATAATCTCCAGACATTGTTAATGGCAATCAATCCTGAATCAGTATTGGGTACTGATTTTGATAAAGACGCCCATGTTAGTTACCGTTTAATGGAGTCTCAGGAAATAATGTCTGAACTACAATGGAAGCTTGCACGTACCGAATTTATGCCGACAGTTTCGGGTTTTCTCTCCCAAACTCAAAATGCGCAGAGAAATGAGTTCAACATGTTTGATCTCGACGAGAAATGGTTCCCTACAACTCTTGCCGGATTACAAATCAGTATCCCCATCTTTAGTTCAGGTGCACGCTATCACAAAGTTAAACAGGCTCGCATGGAAATGGAGAAAACACAAAACACTAAAACCCAGGTAAGTGAAAGTCTGATTATGGGAGCAGTAACTGCCAAAAATAATTTTTCTATAGCAGTTGAAACCTACCAAAACAAACGCGAGAATTTCAGCCTGTCACAGAAAATCTACAACAAAGAACAAATCAAATATAAAAATGGTGTCTCATCAAGTACCGACCTCAATCAAAGCTATAATCAGCTGCTGGAGTCTCAAGGCACTTATTTAGGTGCGATGATGGACATGATGAATAAGAAGCTGGAACTGGATAAAGCGTACAATCTTTTATAAAGACTAACAGACCAAGGACCAACGACTAAGGACTAACGACTAACGACTATATTTATTAAAATCAATATCGATATGAAACGTTTATTTATTATAACTCTGGTGGCAGCTTTTGTCGCTGCTTGTACACCTACAGAAAGAACGGCAGAGGAGATCACTGCTGAGATCACTAAAACACAAGGTAAAATTGGCACACTGAATTTGAAAGTTGCCGACCTGGAAGCTGAATTAGCTGCCATCCAAACTGATGAAACCAATAAAGGAATCAAAGTGAAAGCCGAAATGGTTTTCAAATCCAGTTTCTCATCCTATGTTAGCACTTCAGCGATGGTTGAAGCAGTTAATGCAGCAATGGTGAGTCCTGAAATGAACGGACGCATAATGAGAATTCATGTTTCTGAAGGCCAGAAAGTATCGAAAGGTCAGACAATAGTGACTCTGGATGATGAAATGCTGAGAAATTCTCTAGCAGAGATGGATAAAGGATTAGAGTTGACTAAAACCATGTATGAAAAGCAAGAGAAACTTTTTAATCAGGGAGTTGGATCAGAGATGCAATACCTTGAGGTTAAAAACCGATATGAAAGCCTGGTGAAAAGTCGCAATTCAATGATGACCCAGCTTGAAAAAACAAAAGTTATTGCTCCCTTCTCAGGCTATGTGGAAAATATTTTCCAAAAGCTTGGTGAATTTGCAACACCCGGCCGTCAGATTATCGAATTGATTTCTCTCAACAGCCTGTATATTAACACCGAACTGTCAGAATCATATATCGGCTCAATAAAAAAAGGAGACAGCGTTCTGATTAATTTCCCCAACCTGCCTGATTTTGAAAAAACAGCCACTATCAGTCAGATTGGTAAAGTGATTAATCCCAACTCACGCACTTTCAGCATCCGGATTAATATGAAAAATGAAGGAGAACAAATCAAGCCTAACATGCTGGCAACCCTGAAAATCAAAGACTATCAAATTTCTGATGCCTTCGTAATACCCACAGTTTACATCCGGCAGGACCTTCATGGATATTTTGTCTTCCTCGCCCGTCCGCACGATGGTGAATATTTTGCACACAAAGTATACCTTACCACAGGACGCTCTGATGGAGTAAACACTGTTATTCTCGATGGTCTTGATCAAACCGCCATGATAATAACAAGTGGCTTCAATCAGATTAAGGAAAATAACCGACTTGATATTGTTAACTAGTTTAATCCCTGAAGAATGAGTAAAGTGGAAAACACAGAAGATAAAAAAGCTGTCAGGGAGTTTAAACCAACAACCCTGGCTCTGAAAAATAAAAACACCGTCTATCTGGCTGTTTTTATTCTGCTGACTTTCGGTATCATCTCCTATTTCACCATGCCTAAGGAGCTGTTCCCCGAAATCAACTTCCCAACAGTATTTGTACAGAGTATTTATCCCGGAAATTCACCCGAGGATATTGAAAATCTTATCACTCGTCCCCTCGAAAATGAATTACAATCCGTTCAGGGAATCAACGAGTTAAGATCAAGTTCTATGCAGGATTTCTCCATGATTTTTGTCGAATTTCAAACTAATGTCGACATTAAGGAGGCGCTGGTTGATGTGAAAGATGCTATTGACAGGTCAAAGTCTGAACTGCCGGATGATATGCTGGCCGACCCTCAGGCTGTAGACCTTGATTTCTCCTCTTTTCCCATCCTCAATGTGAATTTGTCAGGTGACTATTCGCTGATTCAGCTGAAAGAATACGCTGAGTTTCTGCAGGATGCGATGGAGCGTGTATATGAAATTTCACGGGTAAATATAAGTGGTGTTGATGAAAGAGCTATCAGAATAGAGATTGATTTGCCACGAATGGAAATGCTGGGACTGAGTTTTCAGGCTATTGAAAA
>JABHCC010000132.1 GCA_018669475.1 Bacteroidota bacterium
AAACTTTATATACATATAAATCCACAGCCTTGAGACTGACGGCTCTGAAGGGTAGGAATAAGCCTTCAGAATTTGGTAATATATAGCCCGAACTGAGAAATTGCACCTCTGGAGGCAATGCATCCATTGCAAGTGTGAAACTCTGATTTTCTCCGAGTTTGCGTCCGGCCTGATTACTTATTCCAGCTTCAAGGTTCAATTCCCATTCTCCACTTATTCGGGTTTGGGGATATAAAAACACCTGATTACCTGCTTTACGCAGGCGGAAATTACTATAATTACTCAGGTAGATCAGTCCTTCGAGATTCTGCTGTGGATCAACCGCAGCAGAAAAATCCATTCTGATATGCTGATCAACACCCTGTTCAACCACGACATTAAGCAAGTCAAAGTCATTTTTTCCAGGAATCACAATCTCCTGTGAACCTTTCTGATCAATCCGGTCAGCACGGCCATTCCATATTAATTCAATATTATAGCGCTCGTCTTGTTGCTCAATATCCAATATCCGGTAGGTATAACTATTCTTACCAGATTCCTCAATGCTAAATTTTGGTGACTCATAAGCTGATTCAAGAGAAAAATACGATTCAAGAGCATTCATCTCAATGTAATCTGAAGATCTGATTCTGCCGCTGACTGTTATCGCATCAGTTTTTCCGCTGATTGACACATTTCCCTGGTGAACAGTGAAATCCATGGGTAATACCTCAAAGTCAAAACTGAATTCCTTTAACTCATTAGGTATTGCGATAAGCTTTCCCAAACTAAATTCAGCTTTGTATGAATTCCCATTCTCCAGACGTTCATCCGGTTGAAATTCAATCAGTCCGTCTCCTAAATACCACAGTGTTCCTTTTATATCCGGTCTGAAATTCAATAAAGATTCAGGCAGTTCATCACCATCATTATAATCCTGAAGAGACTGGGCGAGATATATTCGAATCACATCTCCTCCACTAATAACCCCAGCGGTATGGCCTTGTATATAACCAGAGAAAGCCTCCTTTTCTGTTTGATCAGTTTTCTCACTAAATTGACAGAAGTATAGTGTTAAAGTCAGAATGCTAAGTACGAAAAGACGAACCAGGTTTTTCATAGCTAAAAGATTTTGGTGGATACATAACAAATCTACAAATTTGATATCACAATAATTAACCATTATAAACTGTGATTGTTGAAGATTTTATTAAAAAGAAAGTCCTGATTCTATTTGCACACCCTGCCTTTGAGAAATCACGGGTAAACAAAGCTCTGATTTCAGACATGAAGATGATAGATGGTCTGTATTTTCATGATTTATATGAATGTTACCCGGATTTTCATATTGATATTGAGACAGAGCAAAGATTATTGACTGAGCATGATGTTATAGTTTTTATGTACCCCCTATATTGGTACAGCGCCCCTGCTATTATAAAAGAATGGCAAGACCTGGTACTCACACACGGATGGGCATTTGGACACGAAGGGAACGCGCTCAAAGGAAAAACCACTGTAAATATTATTACCACCGGTGGCCCAAAAGAGGCATTTTTTCATGATGATGAAAATCATTTCACTATGCAGGAATTCTTATCCCCAATTGAACAAACAGCCCGAGTATGCAAAATGAATTATGTTCAGCCCTTTACTATTCATAGCACTTTTGGAATTACCGATGAAATATTATCCGCTGAAAAAAGCCGACTGTATCAGTTTTTGAATGAAATCATGAATTCCTAAAAACTAATGTAATATGCAAGCTGGAGATTTTTTTTCACAAGCTTTGGTTTATTTAGCTGCTGCTGTAATCTCCGTTCCTATTGCCAAGCGACTCGGATTGGGATCGGTTCTGGGTTACTTGCTGGCAGGAATGATCATTGGACCATTCGGATTACACCTTATTGGAGAAGAAGGACAGGACGTTATGCATTTTGCAGAATTCGGTGTGGTAATGATGCTTTTCCTCATCGGACTGGAGTTAAAACCTGCCCTTCTATGGAAGATGCGAATTCCGATTCTTGGTCTTGGCGGATTACAATTATCTCTTACTGCTTTGGCAATAATGATACTTGGAATTATTTTTGGTTTCAGTTGGCAGATGGCCCTGGTTATTGGTCTCACTTTGGCTCTATCATCAACAGCAATAATTATACAATCTCTTAATGAAAAGAAACTGGCAGGTACTGTCGGAGGTAAGAATGTATTTTCTGTTCTGCTTTTTCAGGATATTGCCATCATTCCGATCCTTGCTTTTATGCCTCTCTTGGCAACACTTGATGCAGGAGCCGTTTCAGGGACACATGGTGAAGAACAATTAACATGGACAAGTGGCTTATCTGTATGGGCACAAACATTAGTTGTTCTTGGTGCTATTACAAGTATTATTGTTGCCGGGAAATTCCTGATTGGTCCAATCTTTCGCATTCTGGCTAAGACACGTTTAAGAGAAATATTTACGGCAGCTGCCTTGCTATTGATCATCTCAATTGCAGTACTAATGATGAAAGTAGGTCTAAGTCCGGCATTAGGTACATTCCTGGCAGGTGTTATATTGGCTCAAAGTGAATTCCGTCATGAATTGGAAACCGACATTGAACCTTTTAAAGGATTACTGTTGGGTTTATTCTTTATTGCAATTGGAGCCTCAATTGATTTTCAATTAATTGGTGATAAGCCATTACTTATCACAGAGCTGGTTGTTGGTCTGATTCTAATCAAATTTCTGGTATTGTTTACTATTGGAAAGGTTTTCAAAATGTGCCTTGATAATAATTTCTTTTTTGCCTTTTCATTAGCTCAGGGAGGAGAGTTTGCCTTTGTCTTGTTCTCATTTGCTGTCAACAATCATGTATTAGAAGGAGGGGTAGCTAATACCCTCATTGCTGTTGTTGCTTTGACAATGGCTCTGACACCTTTGATCATGTTGGTAAATGAGAAACTTATTCAGCCTCGCTTTGGAACTAAAGAACGAAAAGAAAGACCAGCTGATCATATTGATGAAGAAAATCCAATCATCATTGCCGGTTTTGGAAGAATGGGAAGTATTATTGGCAGATTCATTCAGGCCTGTGGCTTAAGCGCCACCTATCTGGATATTGATCCAGACAATGTCGAATTCCTGCGCCGGCTCGGTCTCAACGTTTATTATGGTGATGCTTCAAGGTTTGACTTATTAAAAGCAGCTGGTGCTCAGCATGCCAGGATACTCATTATCACAGTTGATGAGGGGGATAAAATTCTTGAAATCGCTAAAACGGCTCAAAAACACTTTCCTCATCTGGAAATTATATCACGTGCATCAGGATGGCGAAATGTTTATGATCTTTATGAACTCGACATTGAACACGTTTATAAAGAGACCTTTGGGTCAGCTATGATTATGGCATCGGATGCAGTTTCCAAGATGGGTCTGAGGAAATATCAGATCAACCGCCTTTCGAAAATGTTTTCTTTACATGATGCAAAGGCAGTAAAGGAATTTGCCAAAACACGCAGGGAGAACAAAAGTTATATCAGAGATATAAAACAGCATTTTGAAGACCTCGAAAGACTCATGCTGGAAGATCAGGCCGACGCATACGAAGAGAAAGATCTTGGCTGGGA
The DNA here is from genome assembly GCA_018669475.1 of Bacteroidota bacterium. Taxonomy (GTDB): domain Bacteria; phylum Bacteroidota; class Bacteroidia; order Bacteroidales; family UBA12481; genus JABHCC01. The sequence goes on from JABHCC010000132.1 coordinate 3,589, forward strand.
TATCAGCACACGTGTTGACGAGTATACAAAAAAATCAGATTAATCTTTCAAACATCTGACAGTGAAGCCTTCTTCTTTATCGTACTTCCACCGATATACACCAGCTTCATAATAAATCATCGCACGCCCCCAGGCATGAGTTTCTGAAGTATAAGAGCTGGTCCAATAATTAGCTATATCCCCTTTGTATACAAATTGTTCACCTGTTGATCTGAAACCACCCGGAAGAGCAGTAAATCGGCTATCATTGGTCCCTGTCCCTCCAGAAAACCATCCGGCAGTGTGTTTTAGTGGTATAGCAACCGCACCTGACCGCCTCCAATCAGAACTATCGGCTGAATAAATATCCATTCCCTGCGAAATTTCCAACTTTTTCCATTCCAAATCTGTTGGCAGATGCCAGCCATTCGGACATGCCTTGAGCGCAGACTGCCAACTATATAAACGGCCAAAATCTTTTCCGAAACTTTCATCATCTGAGTACCACCATGAGTCCCCGGTCTCATAATTCATATTCCGGATCATCCAGGTTTGATTACCAATTAAAGCATAAGGATATTCCTCGCCATCACGAGGATCAACAAATACCCCATCCCCCTCAATAAGCAAAGAAACCTTAGCACAAGCAAACAAAACGATAAATAATAACAAATAACCCAAATACCTATTCACCATAAAAAAAGTTCCTTAAGCTAATATCTAAACATTCCCGATTCCCGACTCCCGCCTGCCCCGAATTTATTCGGGGATTCCCGCCTTAAAGCACCCTCTCATAAACCACCTTGCCTCCAACAATCGTTACATCAACCTTTGTCTTCATAATTTCCTCCTCCGAAACACTCAGAAGATCCTGGTTAACAATGATCAGGTCGCCAAGATAGTCTTTTTTAAGCATCCCTTTCCGGCCTTCCATAAACTGGGCATAGGCCGCTCCTAAAGTGTATAGTTCAATTGCCTCTTCCATACTTAGTTTCTGTGAAGGAAACCAACCAACTCCTTCTTCTCCCAATCTGTCTTTACGAGTTACCGCAGCATACAACCCTTCCATCGGTTCCAGTGGTTCAACAGAATAATCTGTTCCGAAAGCAATCTTAGCACCAGCATCTAATAATCTTCTCCATGCATATGCCCCTTTACTTCTCTCTAATCCGATTCTTTTCTCACAGAATCGTTTATCCGTAATACAATGGGTTGGCTGCATTGAAGCAATAACTCCCAATTCGGCAAATCGCGGGATATCCCCATCGATTAATATCTGGGCATGTTCACTTCTGTGGCGACTGTCGCGTTTTCCATTAAGCAATTGGGCTTTTTCATATGCATTTAGTATCCAATTGTTTGCTTTTGTTCCAATGGCATGAATACCAATCTGGAAACCCATCTTATCAGTAGCTAATATTCGCTTCTCCAGTTCAGCATAGCTCATTTGTGGTAGCCCCGTTTTTCCGGGCTCATCACTAAGCTCTTCAAAAAGAAGCAGTGTGCCCGATCCAAGCGTCCCATCAATAAATCCTTTCATATAACCAAAGCGAATCCAGTCTCCCTCCGGAGGATAGTTTAATCGCATTTCATCATATCGCGCCAGCTGATCAGCATTGGCTGTTAATCTTCCAGCCACATCAATCCGGGCTGTTAATAAACCCTCGGCCTGCCAGTTTGTAAAAAATTCAGGATTTCCTCCTCCCGGATATTGAATGCTGGTCACACCCAATCTGGCGGCATAATCGAAAGCTGCTTTCCATCCCTGACTTGTTTTAGACTCTTGTTCCTCAGTACTTAGCTCTACTTTTTTTGCATTGTATTTCAGTAGTCTCTGTGCTGATTCCTTAAAAATACCTGTAGGTTCACCGCTAATCGGATCTTTTTGGATCTCACCTCCGAATGGATCAGGCGTATCTTTTGTAATACCAGAGGCTTTAATAATGTAGCTATTCACCAATACTGAGTGACCATCTGTACGACTCAGAGCGACCGGGTTATCCGGAGCAACTTCATCAAGTAACTCCTTGCTTGGCCATTCCTTATTCGTAAACATCTCGTGCTCCCAATGCCCTCCTCTGATTAATACACCCGGCTCTGTTTCCGCAACTTTCTCTGCTACCCTTCGTGTGATTTCAGTCGGGTCGGTAATGTATCGCAATTCAATATAGTCGGGATTCATTGGTCCAAAATGTGCGTGTGCATCATTGAACCCCGGAAAAACTAACCTTCCTTCTGCATCAATAACTTCTGTGGCTTCATCAATGTATTTCTCAATTTTTTTATTGCTGCTAACCGCAACAATCTTTTCGCCTCTTATTGCAATGGCCTCAGCCCTTGGATTTTCACTATCAATTGTCAGAATTTTTGCATTCTTAACTACAAGGTCAGCAGGTTCAATAATATCCTGTACACAGCTATTCAGCAAGAACAGCCCCCCAAAAACAAACAATACAAATATGCGCAGACTTTTCATTTTCAAATGATTTGGTTATTGTCATAAAGCTACGAATAAATCAGACTACCATAAAAGTCATTTGACCTCACAATAACATATTCTATAACATGTTAACCTTGAATAATCACCTGACCAGCTTGAAAATACTTCCGGAATTGACTAATTTGTACAGCAAAACCTGAACACAATGAAAAACAGACTATCCCTTAAAGCTGTTCTTTGCCCAATTTTTGTAGTCATTCTTACAGCTATGTCACTGGGTTTATCAGCCCAAAATCCTGTCAGTTATCAACTCCGGGATATTGATCAGATACTGTCTGAACAGAAGCGAGCAGAAGTGGTTAATGATTTGCTCCAATGGAGATTAGATCACATTATTCCTGATTTAATGCAACGCGAAAATATTGATATGTGGTTGGTTATGTGTCGGGAAACAAATGAGGATCCTGTTTTCT
>JABHCC010000133.1 GCA_018669475.1 Bacteroidota bacterium
GGATCGGTGAATCCATAGTAAATGACTATTTGGGAAGTACAACACAATTTGATTTAAGCATACAGACAAATGGAATTGCTTTCGCAAGATATCAAGCACTTGATTTATATGAATATGCTGATTCAGCAAAGCAATCTCCAGATTTAGACTCAAAAGTTAAAGAGGTATTATATAACATCCTAAATAGAATTGAGGTAGATGGAAACCCATATCTCTTAATTGGTACGATAAAGAAAGGAATATAAATAGGTAATTAGATTTTAATTATACTGAACAGGATTACCTCCTATGTTTTCGTACCAACATGGCAGATGAATCGACCAGCAGGCTGTTTTTATAGTTCGTTAACAATTCATTGACAGTACATTAACGAATTGGTTGGCAATTGCCCATTGACACATTACCCGTACAATAAGTTTAATAAAGAGTTACATCCCAGATCCAGAAACTCTGCGAGAGAATTCCTGTTTGTAACTTCTGCTTATTGGTAATTGTACTGAGTTAATGCGGACTGTATTAGCTTCGAATTGTTTGATTTTTGAAATGGAGATTAAATAGGACTTGTGTATCCGTATAAAATCCTGCGATGGCAATCTTTCTTCTAAATCACTAAGCCGGGCTTTTAGCCTGATATTGGATTCTTTTAAATGCACCTGAACGTACTCTTTCATGCTTTCCATAAACAGAATATCATCTAATAAAACTTTATGCACTTTTCTCCCTTCCTTAAGATAAATGAAGTCAGCTTCCTGAGCTTTTTGGGAGGCAAGGTTTCTATTATCTTCCGAATCCACCGATCGGTAAAATCGGTTAATGGCTTTTAGAAAGCGCTCATAGGAAATTGGTTTAAGCAGGTAGTCGAGTACTTCCAGGTCAAAACTTTCAGGGGCATACTGCCTGTGGGCCGTTGTAATAATGACTTTGGGAGGATTTGAAATAGATTTCAGTAAATCAATACCGGAAAGTTTTGGCATATTAATATCCAGAAAAACCAAATCAATCTTCGTGTTCTGCAGAACCTCAAAAGCTTGTATGGCATTCCGGCATTCTTTCACAATCTCGACATCAGCAAATCCATCAAGATAATTCCGGATAATCTTTAGGGCTATAGGCTCATCATCAACCAGCAGGCATCTGATGATACGATGTTTGTCACTAAGCGCCATGTTTTCTTATTTCTAGCCTGATAACGAATGTATCTGTTTTATTATCAATATCCAGTATATACCTACCCTTATATAAGAGTTCAAGCCTTTTCTTCACGTTGGCTAATCCCAATCCTCCTGATTTTTCATTATCTTTTTGTCTGGGATCAAGCTCTACAGAGTTCTCCACTCGTAATATGAAAAGTTCTGAATCTGCTTTAATTTGAACAGAAATTTCTGCTCCCTCTGTTTGTACACGGGCGCCATGTTTAAAAGCATTCTCCACAAAGGGGATAAGGATCAGTGGTGCAATCTCAAAATCAGCATAATTTCCTTCCTCTTTGAAATCAAGCTTTAATTCCTCCCCAAATCGCAATTTTTCCAAATCCAAATAATCCCGCAAATATTTAATTTCTTTGGCCATGGGAACGGTGGTCTGGTTGCTTTCATGGAGCATATAATTTAACATATCAGAAATACGCAGAACTATTGCCGGAGCCTGATCCGATTTTTCAAGCGTCAGGCCGTATAAATTATTCAGGGTATTGAACAGGAAATGTGGGTGTAGCTGGGCCTTTAACAAACTCAATTCTGCTTCCTTCAATTTTAGTTCGATATGTAATTTGTTCCTGTTCATTTCATTTAGCTCCTGATTTTTCTTGAACCATAATTTCAGGAGCTTTACGGTAAGAGCGATTCCATAGATAATAAAGGTGATCAGAATAAATCCGGGAAGATCCCTGGCGAAAAATTGCGAATTTGCTTCTTCGGGGTATAAAACATAATAAATAAATGTCCGCTGAAGGAGAATGAAAAGCAGACCGGTTATAATAAAGAGGAGAATAAAGGCAAATATTTTCTTTTGAATCAGAAAGTTTGGTATCAGGATATAAAAGCTCACATAAACGACAATCATATCAAATGGTAGAGTTATTGCAAACAAGCCCACTTGACGGAAGTAATCACCACTACCCTTACTAACAAATATCGGAAGCAGAACCAGAATTCCCAGCCAGAAAAGACAATGATACAATATCCTTATTCCTTTGTGCTTATTTAGCCTGATTCTGTTCATAATCATATTGTAAAAATAGAGAAGAATAGCAGTAATTCATATTTTGTCTAAAAATGACCTGCTTCAGTCAACCAACTGCATGAAAGTGTCTTATAAAGGTATATCTCAAAGTATAGCTGTGAAATTGATACTTATTGCTCTTACTTATGCGCATTGCTTTTTTAAGAATATTAGAGTTTCTTCATTTACCGTGAAATCAAAATTACAAAATTTAATGAGATGAAATTACCCGAAATTATTCTAATAGTATTCTGTTTAAGTATATCTACTTTAAACTCGTATGCACAAAGCTCACATAGTGATGCCAACATTGAAGAATCGTTGGATTATCTGAAAACTCACCAACAATCTCCTGAACAATATGTGATAAACAAATTTATAGATAATGATTATGTAATTATCGGGGAATTCCACCGCTTAAAACAGAACCTGGAACTTCTGCAAAACCTGATTCCTCAATTATATGAAGCAGAAGTATATCAGATTGGGTGGGAATTTGGGCCTTATGAATACCAGGGTGCCATTGATTCTATGTTATTCTCGGATCATTTCGATGCCGACCTGATCAAGGGCAGCATGTTGGAATGGTATCCCGTATGGAGTTTTATTGAATATTATGA
>JABHCC010000134.1 GCA_018669475.1 Bacteroidota bacterium
AAATACAATATCTATACTGACGGACTCAGGATAACAACGAGTATTGATTCAACTTTGCAGGAATATGCCAATAGGGCTGTAGCTGTTCATCTGAAGCAGCTGCAGAATGAATTTACTATTCACTGGTCGGGTAGGGATGCCTGGGAAGGAGACCCTGAAATACTGAACTCAGCTATCCGATCATCTGTCCGCTACAAAAGTCTCGTGCAATCCGGCATGAAGCACAGCGAAGCAATAGCTGAGATGAAGAAGTGGCGTGAGACCACAGTGTTTGATTGGGAAACAGGGAAAGGCATATTGAGAAAGATCTCATCTCTCGATTCCATCCAGCAAACTCTCACCACTCTACAGGCTGGTTTTTTTGCCATGGACCCATCTAACGGACATGTGAAGGCCTGGGTTGGCGGACGAAATTTCCAGTTCTTCAAATATGATCATGTGAAATCAGCGCGACAGGTAGGTTCTACTTTCAAGCCCATCCTATACGCCACAGCATTATCCGGAGGAATTGATCCTTGTGAATTTATCTCAAATGAATTAGCAACATACGAAGATTATCAAGATTGGACACCCGAGAATTCAGATGGTGAACATGAAGGATTCTATTCGCTAAAGGGAGGTCTGGTCAATTCGGTAAATACAATATCAGCAAAGTTAATTGATGAGATTGGTACTCAGCCGGTTATTGATTTAGCCTACCGGATGGGTATTACTTCGAAAATCCCAGGGGTTCCATCGATTTCTCTTGGCACAGCAGATTTATCTCTTTACGAGATGGTAAGTTCATACACCTCATTCGCGAATCTCGGACAGCCAGTACGGCCAGTTGTTATATTGAAAATTGAAGACTGGCAAGGTAATTTATTATGGGAGCGAGAGATGCCTGAGCCAATGGATTCAGTTTTCGATCGTGAAACCGCACAGGCCATGGTTCATCTTATGAGTGGCGTGGTTGAGCGTGGTACCGGTAAATCCCTGCGTACTCTATTTGGCCTTAAGGCTGATCTGGCAGGCAAAACAGGAACAACCCAGGATAATGCTGATGGCTGGTTCATTGGCTACAATCCCTCTCTGGTAGCAGGTGCCTGGGTTGGGGCAGATAATCCGGGTATTCATTTCAGAACCACAACATTAGGGCAAGGATCCCATACAGGTTTACCCATGTTTGCCCGCTTCATGCAAAAAGTAGAACGTGATCCGGCCTTTAATTCTATTGCTACGATTAAATTTCCTCCCCTACCGGATGATTTATTAGCCAGAATGAGTTGCCCTGATTATTCTCTTGAAGATCCCGACATGACGATGCTGGAAAAACTCTTCGATGGATTTATCAAATCAGATACCACGAAAACCCGCCAACTAAAGGATCCGGCAGTTAGAAAACAGCAAGAAGAGAAAAAGAAAAAGTTCTTCGAAAGACTAAGATCTGTATTCAAGCGAAAGCGATAAGATTAAGAAAATTGGGTGATACCAGGAGTGGATTTTATTATGAAATGAACAGGGAACTTAATTTGCAAAAAATGGAAACCCGAAAAATGATGAAGTGATGAGTGATAGCAATAATAGAAATATCATTATGAGACAATTATTATTCGTACTTATCTTGATTCTCATTGTAGCTGGTTGCCACAAAGAATCCACACCAGAAACAGGATTGACTGGATCTTGGCGTATCGTTAAGATCGATAGCGTGTTTATGCAAGGCCCTTGGCGGGAAACCCTACATATTAGGCAAGAATTTTCAGAAACTGGAGAAATCACTTTTAATGAAGACAGTACTGGTTTCTTTAAGAATTCAATTCGATATATCACTTGCGGAGAACTAGACTTTACATGGAGTATAGTAACATACGAAACTCCACCAATTTTGGATAGAATACTCGTGGATTTGAGTCTACCAAATGGAGATCCAGAGCTTTCATTTTATACTCAATCCAACAAGGATTCAATCGAATTCCTATTTGGCGCATATTGTGCAGGAGCATATGGAGGCGATGGTCCGATGAAATATTACAAATTCTCATTAGTAAGAAAATAAACAATTCAAGGAATATTTTCTGCAATCATAATTTCATGTTTTCCTTGATTGCTATTAACACATATGGAGACGATTGGGGTTGCGTTAGTATTGATCCCAAAGGGAAATAACTAGAAATCTTATTTCATCATAGTAGATAAATGTAGCTGAATACATTAGATCTGCTGGTACTTAGATAGGTCCACCCAACAATCTCCCGGAGTCTGATGTCTTTGAGAGATTACAAACCTGCTGCAATTAAGAATGTGGCTGCAAAGGCGATGATTGCATACAATTCTGGAAAGACAGCAAGTACCATTGTTTTACCAAAAATGTTGTGACCTGCACCGATACCGGCAATACCTGAGGCACAAACACTCCCTTGTTTAATGCCAGACATAAGTCCAACAAAACCAAGTGCCAGTCCGGCAGCTGTTAAGTAAATCACCTTAGTACATGTTAAGATATTAGATTGAATCGTCTTTTTATCAAATATTTTGGTATAGTGGTACTGACACTGATAAGTATCTCTATCTTGCATAAGGTGAAAAGCGGAACAAATATTAATTCAATGTCTTTTGGGCATGCCCTCGTAAGAATACTTTTTTAATAATAGCTTAGTAATACATCTTCCAGAAAAATATCAGACACAAGAAAACAGGCTATGTGATTATGCATGGGTTTTTCAAATAAATTTTCTTGAGCGTGCCCGATCTCTCATAGCTCCACAAACCATATAAAATAAAGATGAAACCTGTATCCATACCCTATTTCACCATCACATGCATTCTAATACTGCTATTTTCCTGCTCTATTCAGAAGCCACTTGATTTCGATAAAGGATCTTCAATATATGAAAACGGATATGTTGATCAGCCCTATGTGGTAATTCTTCAAGATGGCAGTTGGTTATGCACATTTACCACTTCTGCAAAAATCGAAGGAAGTTCAGGGCAGCATATTGTGTCAATGACAAGTAGGGATAAAGGAAAATCTTGGATAAATCCAATAGAAATCGAGTCCCCAACAGGACCGACTGCTTCTTGGGCCATGCCCTATATTACACCTTATGGGCGGGTCTATGTTTTCTATTCATTCAATGGGGGCAATGTTAAAACTCTGAATGGCAATTCAATACGAAATGATATGCTGGGTTGGTACTGCTATAAATTTAGTGATGATAATGGTTTGACTTGGTCTGATCGCTATAGAATTCCCATGAGGAAGACAAATGCCGACTTAAAGAATGATTGGAATGGAGATGTGCAGATTTTTTGGGGAATCGGTAAACCGATTGATCATGGCAACTACATGACATTAGGATTTACAAAACTTGGGAAATACATGCTTGACCTCGGAGAAGGTTGGTTTTTCCAATCCGATAATATCCAGACAGAAAGGAATCCAGATAATATTAACTGGGTTTTACTACCGGATGGAATGGATGGAGTCAGACATCCAGCTTATGGATCTGTGCAGGAAGAATTCAATTTGGTCTCCATTACCGAAGATACACTTTACTCAGTTTATAGAACAGATCTTGGATTTATTGCTGAATCAAGCTCATACAATCGCGGAAAATCCTGGACTTTGCCAGACTCAGCTCATTACCTGAGCGGTAATCCCCTGCTTAATCCCAGAGCATGTCCAAGAATATGGAAAATTGATGATAACAAATACTTAATCTGGTACCACAATCATGGAGGTACAGGTTTTGCAGATCGTAACCCTGGATGGATCGCAGGAGGCAGGTGGATCGATGGAGAGATGAAATGGTCCCAGCCGATCCCAATAATTTATCGCCAGGATAAATCTTACGAAAGAGGCAGACTTTCCTATCCAGACTTAGTTAAACAGGATGGGAAATTCTGGATAACAGTTACCAATAAAGAACAAGGAATAGTTATTAAGTTGCCGAAGAGAAAAATATACCGCCAGGCCTTCAAATCGTTTTAATTGGCTGCATTCCAACAACACAATAATCTAAATATGGCTGATTTGCTTGTTCATGAAAACAAGTCGGATCTGAAAAAGATAGGTTTTAGTTATCGTCATCTGGGGGAGCTTTCAATTCATTCTTATAACATAATAGGTTGATGAAATGCCTCAATGTGAAGATTGTTACTTGAGACAGAGCTAGTTCATATTCTTCTGCAATTAGTGAAGTCTGTCTTAATGCGGTTTAAGTCGCTGATCACTTCCAATTATAAGTGAATCATTCTGAAGCATTATAATCAAGATAATACGAGAATAGCAATACTTGAATTAGTAAAGTGAGATATTTTGCAAAAGTTTTTAAGAAAGCCAGAAATGGTTTAAGAAAATAACCATAAGGGTTAGTAAAGGAGACATGGAAGAAATATGCTGCTAGCTGCGCTACACCCCGAAGTGGGTGTGGGTGTCTTGTGCAAGAAGGATTTATCTTTGCATATATATGGATGCTCTTATGGAAATTAATATAATAAATGGCCGGTTTATTATCCGGCAGGTGAAGCCCGGTGATAATGCGGCTCTGAAAGAGATTATTGTTAATAGCTTGCTTGAATTTGGAGCTTCTGGTGATGGATTTGCCTGTAATGATTCTGAAACTCAGAGTATGTACGAGGCTTATCAATCGCCCGGACGAATCTATTTTACTTTGTTGTACGCTTGTTCTGAAGAATGCAGTTCATGTGATAATTGCAAAATTGTTGGAGGTGCCGGAGTGGCTCCCCTGCCTGATGAAGAGAGTACTTGTGAGTTTGTAAAGATGTATTACCTGCCCGAAATGAGAGGACTGGGCCTGGGGAAAATAATGCTTGAATTATGTATTGAGGAGGCAAAAAAACTGGGCTATAAAAAGATGTATCTCGAGACTTTAACAAATATGCATGCAGCTAGAGGTTTGTATGAGAAATTCGGGTTCAAACAGATCGAATCTCCGAAAGGATGCACAGGTCATGATGGTTGTGATGCATTTTATATGAGGTCGTTAGTCGCTAGTCGTTAGTCCTTGGTCTATAGTTCGATTGTGAAGGTACTGCCTTTTTCTTGTTTGGATTGGACTGTTAGTTCTCCTCCGTGTTTTCTTATGATTTGCTTTGAGAGGCTTAATCCTACTCCTGTTCCTGTGGGTTTTGTGGTGAAGAAGGGGATGAATATTTCTTCGAGCTGGTCGCTTGGAATACCGGGACCATTGTCAATAATGCGTATAGTTATTGTGCCCTTATTTTGCTCAAGTTTTATAGATAGTTCAGGAGATGCCTGGCTTTGTAGTGCCTCGTATGCATTGCGAAGCAGGTTAATCAATACCTGAGTGAGCTGGTTGGGATCAGCATTACAATAAATTGAGGCATCTCCTGATACCTGTTTGAATTTTACATCCTTGAAATTTGGCTGATCACTTAAGAGGATTCTTACACGGTCGATTAGTTCAGAAATATTGATTCTGGACTTTTCAGGATCAGGTAAATGGGTGAGCTGACGATATGAATCTACAAATTTGGTCAAATGGCGACTCCTGTCGAGAATAATATTCAAACCTTCTTTTACCGTGTCATTTTTTGATGTGGAAATAAGTGATTCTGTGATGGCTGCTATCGGAGCCATGGAATTTCGAATCTCATGAGCCTGCACACGGATAAGACGAATCCAGGAATCTAACTCTTTCTCATCCAGTTCAGTTCTTATATCTTGAAGTATTACCAATAACAGGGCTTCATCTCTGACAGTAAGCCTTTGGGTAATAATTGAAATATCTTTTGATCCTTTTGTGTCAGACTTTGACAAAACTATTCGTTCTTTCGGTTGCTTGTTTTTCAGATGATTGAACAAACGTATATCTATACGTTCAATATGATCGAGATGGCTTAGAACAGAACAGTTGAGAATACGATGTGCGGCCTGATTTGCAAGCTTGATGAAGCCTTGTGAATCGATAGTCATAATTCCGCTTGATACACGTTCTAACAAAACCTGGTAGTATCTTTCCTGAGTCACCAGGTCACGCTTCAGATCCCTTACTAATACATTGATACGCTCCATCTCGGCATGGATGTCACGAATTGACTGATTTTCAGAGTTGAAAGTAAAAACAAAACCATGATCAGAATTGCGAACCGAACGAAAAAACTGAGCTATCTGACGATTCAAGATATTTTGAACTGACAATATCCAGATAATCTGCAAAATCAGAGTAAGAAAAACCAACAAGGGCCAATAGAATACAAAACCATTAAACAATAAGTACGAAAATAAAATCGTAGTTATAACTAAAAAAACAAGACGAAATATGAGGTTATATTTTTTCATGAAAAGATGTCCTTGGTCATTGGTCATTGGTCGTTGGTCCCCGAATCCCGATTCCCGACTCCCGATTCCCGCTTTTTATTATAAAGCGTCTGCCTTGATATCCCCAGTAGTTCTGCTGCAGCCGACATGTTTCCGTTGCAGCGTTCAATTGCCTGAGTAATCATAGTAGCTTCCATTTCTTCAAGAGACAGATTTTGTAGGTCTTGCCGGGGCTGCATACCGGATCTGAAAGAGAAATTGTTAGGCCCTAATATTTTCTCGTCGCATAAAATCACTGCTTTTTCTATGCTGTGCTGTAACTCTCTAACATTCCCCGGCCAATTGTGCTTTAATAGTTTTTCCTCTGCCTCTTTGCTAATTGAGAGCTCGGTTTTCTCATACTTCTTGGAATAGATCTTTAAAAAGTGAGAAGCCAGCAGGATAATGTCTCTGCCTCTTTGCCTCAAAGGAGGGATGTCAATTATTATGGTATTGAGTCGGTACAGAAGATCTTCTCTGAATAATCCTTCTTGTACCATTTTTTCAGGATTCTTATTTGTTGCTGATATTAAACGAATATCAACAGGGATGATTTTGTTGGAACCTAAGCGGGTAACTTCTCTGTTTTGCAAAGCTGCCAGTAATTTTGCCTGGGCCTCCAGTGGAACATTACCAATTTCATCGAGAAAAAGCGTTCCTCCTGATGCTGCCTCAAATTTTCCTGCTCTGTCTGTTCGCGCATCAGTAAAAGCTCCTTTACTGTGTCCGAATAATTCACTTTCAAATAATCCGGGAGGTAAGGCTCCCAAATCAACACTAAGTAATAGCTCTTTACATCGTTTTGATAAAGCATGAATCTGACGGGCTACCAATTCTTTTCCGGTTCCATTAGCTCCAAGAATCAGAACATTGGCATCAGTAATTGCCACTTTTGAGATGAGCTTTCTTACCTCTTTCATTGCAGCTGAGCTTCCGATTAAATCAGGGGCCTCCTTTATCAGGCTGGCTTTAAGAATCTCCTCACGTTTCTTCAACCTTAGAATTTCTTTCTTTGATCGAGAAAGCTTGTAGGCTGAATGTACTGTAGCCAGCAATTTGTCATTCGTCCATGGTTTTACAACGAAATCAACAGCTCCTCTCTTGAGAGTATCGACAGCCAGGTCAACATCTCCATATGCTGTTATTATCACAATACTTGTTTCAGGACATGCATCCTGAATACGATTCAGCCAGTAGAGCCCTTCTTGTCCACTTTGTTTGCCAGTACTGTAATTCATATCGAGAAGTACAACATCTACGTCCTTTTCAATACAGAGGGATGGCAAGCGGTCGGGAGAGAGCAATGTGTGGATTGAAGTGAAATCATTCTTCAAAATGAACCGGAGGGAGTCTAAAACCGGACGATTATCATCAACTATAACTATTGTTCCTTTCATTCTCATTTTTAATAAGACATGATAAAGTTAAGCTACAAAGTGTATAGATTCAAAAAGACTGTCAAATTATTTTACAGTATATCGTCAAATTCATTGACTTAGTCAAAATATGAAGAGTATATAAATAAATGAAACAGTCAGTGTATTAGGTGTTTGCGGGTTTTGGTACCGTATTGGCACTGGTGGATCAAATAAATTCAAGAATATGCATCTGGTAGATATTAAGAATGTGACAAGAATATTCAAATCATTTGAAGTTGAAACAAGAGCCTTAAATGATGTTACATTACGCGTAGATGAAGGTGATTTTATTGCAATTATGGGGCCATCAGGCTGTGGGAAATCTACATTGCTGCATATTTTGGGCTTGCTGGATGAACCTGATCATGGGCAATATATATTTAATGGTATGTCTGCTTTCCCAGCTAGCATTCATCAACGTAATCTTTTGTTAAAGAGTGGACTGGGATTTGTTTTTCAGAAGTTCAATCTGATTGACGATCTCACGATTTTCGATAATGTACAACTCCCATTATTTTACAAGAAGTGGTCGGCCAAAAAGCGAAAAGACCGTGTAAATGAGGTATTAGACAGAATGGGAATTGGACACAGGAGCATGCATCGTCCGCAACAGCTATCGGGTGGACAACAACAACGTGCTGCTGTAGCTCGTGCGATAGTAGGGGATCCCTTGCTTATACTGGCTGATGAACCTACAGGAAATCTTGATTCAAAGAACGGTGAGCAGGTGATGGAATTGTTGGCCGAGTTGAATCAGGAAGGTAAGACAATTATTATGGTTACTCATTCACAAATTGATGCAGCTTATGCCCATAGAATTGTGGGGATGAGGGATGGAGGCTTGAGTTGAATTTTATGTTCTTGTAATACTATTTATTATGTTTTTATTGAATCTTCGTTTGAGTATAAGTCTTTTGTTAAAACGTCCTGTTGTTACCGGGATTAAGCTTCTTGGTTTGACTATTGGAGTGGCTGTTGCTACTTTATTGATGGTATATGCTGATCAGGAGTTTAGCTACGATTCACATTTTAAGAACTCTGATCGTATATATCGTTCCCTGACTACCTGGAAAGAGGGCAGTTCAATTGGAATTAATCCGATTTGTTTACGGTCGTTGTATGAAGGATCTACAGAGGCTCTCCCTGAAGTAGAGTCTGTTGTTCAAATATATAGAGGTGGCCGTCCGGATATCAGAATAGGAGACCAGTTATTTAAGTCAAAGCGTATGTTATATGCTGATCCGGAATTTGTTGATGTCTTTACGCCAAAGCAAATTGCTGGTGACATAAGATCGGCTCTTTCATCACCTGGCACTCTTGTGATCACCGACCGTTTAGCCAGAATACTGTTTGGGACTGACAATCCGATTGGAAAAAATCTGGTAGTAAATGAAATGGAATACTCTGTAGAGGCGGTAATGGAGGAATTTCCTTACAACACTCATTTCAAATTTGATTTTCTGGCTGCGATGGTTGATGTTGATTATTTATCAAGGATGGGCGGTCTCGAGTTTTTTACTTACACCTTATTCAGGGAGGGTGTTGATTTGGAAAGGGCGGTCGAAAAAGCATCTGACTTTTATGAGGGGCTGGTGAAGCAACAGTTTCAACAAATAAAGGCTGAGCTGGGAGCTGATATGGAGCCTCTCACGAGAATTCATTTATTTACCACAGCTGGCTATGATTTATCACCAAACGGAGATGTAACGATAATTTTGTCACTCACTCTGTTAGCTATATTAATACTGATACTTGCCCTATCTAACTATATAAATCTTTTTCTCGTACATAGTGAAAACCGGTCGCTTGAGATCGGTATCAGAAAAGCATCGGGTAGTGGACAAAAGCGCCTTTTGGGACTTTTCTTTGGAGAATCACTGGGGATCACCCTAATATCTTTTATCCTCGCTCTGATTCTGCTACACTCCACAGCAAACTGGATCAGGACAACCTTTTTGCTCTCTCTTGATCCTGAAATTTGGTCTGACCCCGGATTCTATTTAAAAGTTTGTCTTCTGATGCTGATCACGGCAGCTCTTGCGGGTCTGTATCCGGCATTCTATCTCTCGCGACTTAATCCGGTTCGAGCGATTTTTTCATCCGGTCAGGGTGGTTCAAGGAAGAATCGTCTAATGCGCATTGCTGTGGTATTTCAGTTTTCTATAACAGTTTTTCTTATTACAGGTATTGGATTTTTATATAAGCAGATGAATTATATCAGCACTGTACCTCTCGGCTTTGATGCCAAAGGAGTGTTGATGATATCAAACCTGAATTCCACCCTTGTCAATAACCAGGATGCAATTAAAGAAGCACTTGTGGCAATCCCGGACGTGGAGTATGCAGGAGCCTCTCAGGGAAGTCCGGCATCAGGGAAAAGCGGACAGTTGATATATAAATTTGGAGAAACTCCGGAAACAGCGATATCCATTGCGGAGGAGCGTGTTCGATCAGGTTATTTTGAAACCCTCGGAATCGAACTGCTTGCCGGACGATTTTTCAGAGAGGGATCAGAATATGATAGCAAATGTGTTATTCTTAATGAGACAGCAGTTCAACGGCTTGGTTTAGACAACCCAATTGGAAGCAGAGTGGCCATGTTTGCTGATCCGGTCGAAGTTATCGGAGTGGTTAAAGATTTCCATTTCAGGAGCCTGAAGTCGAATATTGGGCCTTTGGTTTTTACTTTTTATAATCCAGCCATTTATATTTTCATGGTTAAGGCATTGCCTGGAAATGAGGCTGTTGTGATGAAGAAGGTGAGGGAAGTGTTGGCTGGGTTTGACTCCCAGCAAGAGGTCAGTATAAGTTTTCTTGACAATCAGATACGAAACAGATATAATCAGGAGCAGCAATTATCCAGAATTCTGCTGGCAGGCGCTCTATTAGCAATTATACTGTCAGTTATGGGCCTGTTTGCCTTAAGCCTTTTTTCAATTCAAGATCGTACCAAAGAAATTGGTGTGCGAAAAGTTTTGGGCGGAAGTATATCGGCCGTGACAGGTACACTGGTGTGGTCAATAACAAAATGGACTTTGATAGCAATACCGATCGGGGCAATACCTGCTTATTGGGTTATGGCAAAATGGCTGGCAAATTTCGCCTATAAAACAAATCTGAGCTGGTGGATGTTTATCCCTGCCGGATGTATCGCTGTTTCAATCGCTCTGCTTACAGTAATATTCCAGGTAATACGAGTAGCAAACAAAAATCCAGTAGAATCCCTAAGATACGAATGACTCCCGCCTGCCCCGATTCCCGATTCCCGAATCCCGAATCCCGAATCCCGAATCCCGATTCCCTATTTATTGTCCCCGAGAGCTTCCATTCTGAATCGTTCTAGTTCAGCTTGCTCGTGCTCGGTTTCCATAATTTCAGCAATCTTTTCAACGATATCCGGGTGTTTATCTGCAATATTATTCTCCTCCCGGATGTCATTTTCAAGATTGTAAAGTTCAATCTCCATATTTCCTTTGAGGATGTTTTTACGAATACCTTTCCACGATCCCATACGAACAGCCTGCTGGCCGGCATAAGAAGGGAATTCCCAAAAGAGAAAATCTGCAACATCCTGATTCTTACCCAACATAGTTGGAAGGAAACTGAGTCCGTCAGTTTCAGTACCAGCATCTACTCCGGCAATTTCACATAGAGTGGGGAAGACATCATAAAAAACAGATGGATGATCATTCGTTGAGCCGGCTTCGATTTTACCTGGCCATGAAACTACCATGGGAACACGAATACCACCTTCATGAAGGTATCCTTTTCCCCATCCTTGTGATTCATTGAAGGGACCACCACTATTGAACCAGGGTGAATCGGTACCACCGTTATATGTGGGACCATTATCACTTGTGAACATTATGATAGTATTCTCATATTTCTCTAATTCTTTAAGCAGGTCAACCATTTCTCCTACCTGATGGTCAAGATAAGCTACCATTGCAGCATAGCCAGCATGTGGATTGCGATGTGGAAAATAGCCACGATTACCCAGGTAAGGTTCCTCATCACCAAATTTGTCGATATACCTCTGAACCCATTCTTCAGGAGCTTGAATTGCAGCGTGAGGAATTGGAGTTGCATAATAGAGAAAGAAAGGCTGTTCACCCGATTCCCGGATAAATTTCATCGCCTCCCGATGCATGATGTCAGGCGCATATTCCTCCAGAGTATAATCAGCATAACTGGCCGGGTCCAGAATGTCAGCATCTTTCGCCAGCTTAGTGCCTGGTATGACTAACTTATTATTCATTTTAAGCTTTTCCTCATTCAGCCAAAGATGTTTAGGATAATAAGTATGAGCCTGACGCTGACAATTAAATCCGCAGAAAAAATCAAAGCCCTGTGTGTTGGGAACGCTCTCACTCAATGGGCCACCAAGACCCCATTTGCCAATCATTCCAGTGGTATATCCGGCTTCCTGAAGCTTTTCTCCTATAGTAACTTCCTCAGGGTTCATTGGGTATTGTCCTTCAAGATTTGGATCATCCACTGATTTGGTCATATCCCAAACCGGACCTCTTTCTCCCCATTCATGATTTCCCCGTATGTGTGCATGACCGCCATGTTTGCCAGTTAAAAGGATACAACGTGAAGGTGCACATACAGCTGAACCAGCATAATGATCGGTGAACCGCATGCCAGTTTCAGCGAGCAGATCAATATGAGGGGTTTCAATCTTCTCTTGTCCGTATGAACCCAGTTCGCCATAGCCAAGATCATCAGCCAGAATGTAGATTATGTTGGGTTGTTTGTCCGCTGTACATGAGCTTAACAAAGCGATAATAATAATAGCGGAGGCAGTTAGGAGTTTTTTCATTTGATGGTTTTTTACTTTACGTTGTACTGTTGGGTGTTACAGTTTAGCTTTGTTGTTTATTTATGCTTGACGAGCTGTAGCATGCAACAGCTTTCGTTTATCCGTTTTCCTTGTTTTCGAGCAGGTCGTTTATAACTATTGATGCAAGAAAGCAGCCAAAAGCCGGAGGCATGTAGCTGATAGTTCCGACATTTGATTTTTTGTTTTGTTCTCCTTCAGTGAGGATCACAGC
This sequence comes from Bacteroidota bacterium, assembly GCA_018669475.1. Taxonomy (GTDB): domain Bacteria; phylum Bacteroidota; class Bacteroidia; order Bacteroidales; family UBA12481; genus JABHCC01. The sequence goes on from JABHCC010000134.1 coordinate 12,801, forward strand.
TTCTTTATTTATTTTCTCAGGCGAAAATACAACTTTTACTCCTGAATATACCCCCAAACGATGTAGTCGTTTTCTGAGAATGGCGGCTAGTTTGCAATTGTAGGATTTTGATATATCAGTAATCTGTATTTGAGTTGGGTCATGTTTTCCACCTGAACCCATTGAGCTGGCAATCTTTAATCCCTTGGTGACTGAATGATAAATCAGGAATATTTTGGGAACCAAAGTGTCAATGGCATCGACAACATAGTCAAATTCACCATCCAGAACTTCAGTTATAGTATCGCCATGAATGTATTTGTCAATGACTATTAGTTCGATATCCGGATTAATATCCCTGAGGCGATCAGCCATTAAGTGAGCTTTTGATTTACCTTCTGTTGAACGCAAGGCAATTAACTGACGGTTTATATTACTTGTCTCAATGCAGTCTCCATCAATAATGCTTAGTTTTCCGACTCCGGCCCGACAAAGCATTTCTGCAGCATAGGCACCAACACCACCCAAACCTACCACCAACACATGTGACTTCTGCAAGATTGACAATTTGCTCTCTCCAAGAAGTAATTCAGTTCTTGACAACCATTCAGGAGTACTCATTTGGAAAAGTATTTTTGGAAATTTTGGTTTATTCTTTTCTTTAGCTCATGTATTGACAGGCATTTCAGTTGAGCAGCTTTCTCATATATTGCTTCAATTCCAATCTGGCTTTCATCTGTCTCAAGAAATAAATGCTCAATCGGAGTAGCCTTAAAAGCTTCCTGATGCTTGTAAGAAGCGGATAATAAAGATTCTCCAAAAGATAAAATAAAGCCAGCCTGAATCAGTTGATTGGCCAATCCGGCTTTTCCACTGAAACCATGAATAATCCATGTCTGTTTTGAGTTGGAATTCTTTTTAATGGCTAATAATTCTGCAAAGGCTTTAACGCAATGAATTATTAATGGCTTGTTTGTAAATTCCTGAGCCAAACGAATTTGTTGCAAAAGAACCTCAACTTGCCTGTCGAAACGTACATTTCTGATTTTGTCAAGCCCAATTTCACCGATTGCCACTATACGAGGATGCGTAATATATTTAATGAATTCCTGATCATTAATTGAATGATCAGCAGTATGCCATGGATGCAATCCCACCGATGCATAAAACTGCTCATCCCTGGTTTTTGAGAAATCCTGGTAGAAGATATTTTGAATCCTTATCAGATCTGTACTCTGAGTATTCAAACCATGAGAATGGATATCAATGTATTTGAATAAGAGCTCAGGGTGCATCTTGCAAAAATATGAATTTGTAATTATATGGAAAACCACTTATGCTCAGAATAATTCCAGCAAATGGGTGATATTCCTGAAAGCGGAACAATAATTAATCGACTCAATCTTTGTAAGTATCAAGAGATCAAAATATAAGCTTCTTTGGCATGTTGTTGGTATAAAAAAGGTGATTATAAATACCAAGAGCCATGAAAAATAAAATTTCATCATTACTACAGATTTTCCTGATCGGAGTTATTCTTTCACTAATTCCAATGCAGGGTGTAAGTCAAACTTTTCTAGACCTTATTGTCGAGAAATCAGCTAGCAATATGGAACCTGCGATTGGATCGTATGTGACATTTACAATAAGCGTAACAAATCTTTCAGATACGCATGATGCCAGCGGAGTTGAAGTGGAGGATATATTAGAATCGGGTTTAGTGTATCAATCCTCTGATCCTTCAGTTGGATCATACGATGCGAATTCGGGAGTTTGGAATGTAGGTACTGTTTTGGCCAATCAAACCGAAACCCTGGAAATGCTTGTTAAAGTGACGACTCTCGATAGAGTTTGCAACGCTGCAACTTTGATTGCAGTGAATCAGTCTGATACAAACGGTAAGAATAATAAGTTTACTATTTGTCTGAATCCCAGGGAAGCAGATGAACTCGACCTGGCCGTATCAAAGGATGTATATAATGCTGTACCCCAGGTGGGAGGGCAAAGCGTGTTTACAATTACTGTAAGCAACCTTAGTGCAACAATCTCAGCTACTAATGTAGAAATAGAGGATATACTCGATGCAAATCTGCTTTATAAATATTCCAGTGAATCGCATGGATCTTATGATGCGAATACAGGTATTTGGAGCATTCCGATAATTTATCCGGGACAAACAGTTACTATGGATATGTCGGTTACAGTTAATGGTTCGGCTGATAATATTGCCAGTCTGATCAACCTTGATCAGGTAGATAATAATCCTAATAACGACGATGATATTGCTTCTGTTACAGTTTCTGGCTCATCAGGAGGTAATAATGGTGGTTTGGAAAGTGAAGGCAGTATGGCTGAAAAAATAGCTGTCAGGAATTACAACAGATCAAAAACTGATATAAAGAACCTCTTTTCTGAAGCAACAAGTATGATTAGCTTTTCTGAAGAGAAGGCTATGAACAGAACGATCACTTCAGCCAGTATGCTGAAGGGAAGCAGTTCTCTGATTGAACTATTTCCAGAATTAGGTCCTTTCGGCTCCCAGGCATTTGTAAGTACTCCGGATGATTTACTTGGTATCACCAATGCATTAGAGGTATTCTCAGTTGATTACTTTGATAATTATCAAAAGAGAATGGGAGCAATTCTGGCTCTGACTACCCAAAATGGAGATGTATACAGTCATACTAAATTGGTTTGCGACAGGATGAACGGTGCATCTCTTGATTTGGCAAGAGTTGAACAGATTAACGGAAAAGACTTTGTAATGAGTAAGCTGGTTCAGCCAAATGGTGATGTGGATTACTCTCTTAGCTTTATTGTTTGGGAAGAAGACGGAAAGATGATGATTGATAACAGGTGGAATATTGAGGAATACAATCCTGCAAATGATGCAACAGTTTTTAATTTCCAGGTATGGTCAGTAACTGCTCAATCAACAATTGCACTCACCGAAGAAGTAATATCCCGATTAAGTGATGAAAATGAATTGGAATTCATTGACTCTGATAATAGTTTACCAGGTACATACCTTGTGAATGGCTACTATGAGAATGGCGTAATTAAAGCTAATCTCAAAACCAATGGACAGACTGATATGCTGCACATTAAGGGTAACCTTACCCGTTATGAAGGAGCTGTCAGAGAATCATTCAGCCATGATATTGAAATAAATGCCACTGATGAAGAATACATACAGGTTGAATTTCCTGTCGGATACATATTTGATATTGGTTTCGGACTGACAAGCAACCAGTCAGATGTGTCTGATGCATTGTATTTCGCGGATGGTCCATGGGGCAAATCATTTGAAGATGAAGGTGCCTGGATTAGTGAATTTACCACGCAGGAATACTCAGGAGAACAATTTGCAGATGCTATGGTTTTGGAGAGAAATGTATATATGACTGGTCAGGTTCGCACTTATGCAAGCTTATTCAGGGCATTGAAAGCAGGTAACAGATCTGTAGACCTTACTGGCTATAATCGCCTGGAATTTGAAGCAAGTGGCAATGGCCAGGTTGAACTTATTGTGGCGAAAGAATCTATCGATACATGGAGTGGACAGTTCAGAACCAGTTTCAATCTCACAGCAAATGAGCAAACTCTAAGTATTGACTTAACTCACATGAAGGCAGCAATGGCAAGCGGTACTTTTTCAGCAGAAGATGTACTATCAGTTGTGTTTAATGTGATTGGAGATGGTCAGAACTGGCAGGAATTTTCTATAGACATTAAAAACCTGCGTTTTGCTAAAGGAAGTAGTGATCAAAGTACTATTGATCAAAATGAAATTCAAGTTAATACATATCCGAATCCGGTTTTCGATATGGCTACTGTTGAATTCAGTATCCCCGACACGGATTATGTACAAATTGCGATATATGATATGACAGGAAAACAAGTACAGCTTGTTGCTGATCAGGAATTTAGCGAAGGTACTCACCGTTTGCAATTCTCTGCTGAAGATCTGTCAAGTGGTATGTATTTTATGAAATTAATGTATAATCATCAGGTTGAATCAAAAAGGATCAGCGTATTAAGATGATTGTGTTATGGCTCGGAAAGTTAAGGGGGCAAGTAATTTTGTCCCCTCTTTCTTTTTAGACCCTTGATTAATCCCATTAATCCTTTACGCAGCGCACTGGTACATACATCCGGGGACTGCGATAACCTTTCCATAGTTCGCCCGATTCCTTTGTAACTCCCATCATCCATATGCCTGTACGGATATCATTGATATCGTAGGGAATTGATGATGAAGGATAGTAAAATGACTTAAAACTCTCCTTGAAACGATATACAGTATCTTTTACGGTGAACATGTTCTCCATAATAAAATAGTAATCAGCATATCCCAAATATTTGGCATTGAAGTCAAAAGCTCCACCAAGAGCAAGTTCCTTTACCTGATCATCCCCTCCAATGGAGGAGAATAGTTCTTCAAATTCGTTTTCATCTGGTAAATGCCAACCCGGTGGGCATACAGTAAGGAATTCATAGTCGTTTCTGTTTTCCGTAATTGCTGAAACATGATACATCCGTCCAACTTCCTTGCACCAGTGATCCTGCTCAAATAAACATAACCAGGTATACAAGCCTGTAGTTAGTTTTTGGGGTACAAAGTAATTCAGATTCTCAGCCATCCACCATTGATTACCGATTTTAACGGTTCCATATATCTGCAAATCCCTTCCATCAACAAAAAAGCTTGTTTCGTTGGAATAAGGGGAAACCAGGATTTTCTCACTAACACGATTTTTTTCTCCTCCCGGATCAGCCGCCTCCAGAATGACTGAATACTCACCGGCCAGTATATATTGATGGTGAACCTCCATGTCATTGCTAAATTGGGTGTCCCAGTATCCATCTCCATCAAAGTCCCACCTGTAAAGCAACTCAGAGGCGCCAACGTGATCATCTTTTGACCCCCAGGTATTGAAATAAAACTGAGTATGAATATTTCCGTGTGGAATACTGATTCTGATATGAGGTTCTGGTGGTCGATTTTCCTCACCAACAAATATAACTTTCCTCACTGTATTGAAAAGATCATGATTAAGTGAACTAACTTTCAACTCAACGACATTCCCACCAACTTTTGAAAAAATATGCTCAGCAAAAGGATCTTCACTGGGTTCAGTCCAGGCCAGATAGCTAAATTTCCAGGAGTAATTAAAGCTTTGAGTACTGTTATCTATGTGAAAACTTGGTGAAGCATCGAAAATGAAGGGATCACCTACACGACCCAACTCTGACTCCCATGAGAAATCAGCTATAATTCCCGGATCAATCTTATTAACAGTTATCCATCGGCTTGCAGTCGCAATTTTATTGGAAGGATCTTTTACCTGAAGACGCACTTCGTAATTTCTAACACCCATGAACTGATGACTAATCACCGGATCAGAATTAAAGGGGGTGTCAAAATAACCATCGTTTCCAAAATCCCATCTGAACTGCAGTTGTTCAATAGAGTCTTCATCATCGTAAGTATCAGATGCATCAAAATAGAATTGCGTGAATCGATTCCCGGTATCCGGGAGGGCAGTGAAAAAAACTTTGGGCATAGAATAGCCTTGTTCAACATCCATATTTAGCTTGAATTGTCGGGTAGGACCTTTGCCCATGGCAACCTGAACCCTCACTGGATAATTGCCAGCCTGGTAAAATCTGTGCTGAACTGATGCTGCATTTGAAAAGGGTGTATCCCAGAGAGAATCTCCATCCCAATCCCATCTGAAGTAAAGGTCTTTATCTTGTTTTGATGATGTTGGATTTGTTAGTGAAATGTTGAAATATGTAGTTGTCTTACCTGAGGCAGGTTCAATTTCAATCAGCATATCAGGAATGGCATCCTGATCCACTTTTTCGCAATTTGCTATTCCTAAACTTAAGACTGTAAGGATGAAAGCAATTAATAATATGTATCTCCTGCTCTTCATTTACTGAAAATTGATTTTCTTGCTCGTAGTTTCACCTTTGATTATTTCAATCTTTCCCATAGTCCATTTGGCTCCATATCTGCCTCCTGGGAAACCACCCCAAAGGCATGTATCTCCCTTGCTGGAGCAGGTGATGCCAGCCTGCCAATAGTAATCTCCGGGAGGTAATTTAATTATGTATATATTTTTAACATCTGAAACATTAGCTGCAGCAAGAAATTCACCACGATACAAACTTATTGCATCTTTTGACAAACTTAAATCAATCCGGTGCAAGCCTGAAGCTGGCACCCTGAAATCCTGAAAAGTGAAATCAAATTCAGCACGACCAGTTGTCAAATCAATATTTTCGCCTCCACCTCCTCCAGGGATTTCCTCTGGCTCACAAGCAGAGAGTCCTGAAATCAAAAGAAGAATGAGTATTATTTCGATTTGCTTCATTTTTGGTTGTTGGTCATTGGTTGTTGGTCATTGGTCGTTGGTCATTAGTCATTAGTCATTGGTCATTAGTCTTTAGTCCTTTGTCATTGGTCTTCGGTCTTTGGTCTTTGGTCTTCCTTTATTCCCCCTTGTGGTCAACAAATCCTAAGTGTTTTGTTAGTTCATGATGTGCCAGTGTGTCAAGGGTAATATTCGAAAATTCGAGATTTGGTACTACATCGATAAGTATACTTGAGAATACTCCAACCCCATTATTTATATTGCTATATTCCTGGATGCTGGCAAAGCTTTCAGAATCTCCGCTCTGACCCATAACATAAAATGCCAGCTCTGTGCCCCCGGTATAAAAACGATAATCGACCGAGAAAATTCGTCTTGTAACATCAGGATCAGTTTCTAGCTGATCTATGAAAGAATCATAAAATCTTCTGCCGTTCAGTGAGTTACTTACCAAATTCATCGGATTCATTTCAATGAAGAGCTTAGTTGGCACTTTGATCATTTGGGTCGTCCAGCCTTCTTGCAGTTCCTGCCGGATATAAACAGAAAATTCTCCCTGATACAAATTTCCATTTTTTGCGGGTTTCCACCTCAGTGTATAACTGCGGTCGGGAAGTATTGTCATTTTTCTGCCCGGTACCTCTTTCGGATCTTCAATATCGGGTCGCCCCGGGACAATCGTCCATCCTGATGCTATGCGTTCAGTATCAGGAAAATAAACATACAAGTAATATTTTGTTTCTAGTTTTACCTGATAGTTAGCCTGATATACTCGCAGGTTTTCAGTCGGAAAGAATCCAGTATCTTTTTTTACTCCTGTGAAGGGATTAAAATAAATAATTTTCGACGGATAGCCATCAGTCCATTCCTCCATGTATACTTCAATAGGAAGATTCCATACAGTTGAATCAGTAAGGTCTTGTTGATTCATTTGTGATCTGCCGGATTGGTAGCTTCTCCCGATTCTGACCTGCTGAAAGGGTTTATCAGGACTCAACAATCCGTAAACAATTGGTGTAGCTTCGCCAGGGGCATGAATATGAAGAGTATTTTCACAACTGATACAAATAATTATAATAAACAGAAATAGAAAATATCTGAAATTCCATTCGGGCTTGTTAAATCTAAGACCCCCAGTATTGTTATTCATGTTTTGTTTTGTTTTGTCAATAAAGGTTCAGTCAATAAAAGTTAAGTCAACAAAGGTTTAGTAAAAAAAGACTCAGTTAAATATAACCATTGTATTTAGCCCTGGGAATAATCACCTGTCAATATTTTGTAAGTGCAAGAAAAAACAATATAAATTCAAAATTCTGCCTTGACTCGTCCCCAGTCCCAGTCCCCAGTCCCTTGTCCCCAGTCCCCGTCCCCCTTCTACCATGGTGTGAATTTTAAATGTCGGGTATATTGGCTATAGCACAGTGAGTCTTTCATGAAGTAGTTAAGAACACCCCATTTTTTGGTTGAACTCGTAGCAGCAAAAAGTCCAATTGCATTAACCAGGTTAGAATAGGGGAGACCAGACTGGTCAATAGGGGAGACCTGAGCTCTTAAATTGTATTCGTAGTAATTCCGATCGGCCCCAAATATTTTGATCCATACTTTATGGAAAGTACGGTAGCGTACAGCATCGTCATCCGGGATAAAGATCCCTGCTTTCATTAGAAACTCTTCTGATGTTACTTTGAAAGGAGGAGGATTAAACATGCTTGAGTCAGAATGATATTCCCGCCACCATGCAGTTCTCAGAATATCAGAATCTGCATAATGATCGGTGTATTCAATTCCAATCCAACCTTCCTGGTAATAGCTATAAACTTTACATTTAGGCATAAAACCTTCAATACTATAAAATGTAATTCTTTCTCCATTTTTTCTTGGAAAACTTATTGATGCCGGACGAAGTGGAGAAAGCTGAGAGTAAACCAGTGGATATCCGGGTATATCAATAATTAGTTTGATCAAATCTTTTTGATTCGGCGGATCAAAGATGCGGGCAGTATTCTCATCTTTAGGTAGGATGAAAATAGGGTTTGGAGAGCTTGGAAATAGTCCGGGCTCTCTGGCCTGGTAAGATTGCATTAGCTCGGCTCTGAGATAGAGATAATCTCCATTCCATCTTTCGAGCCAAACTCTGGCATCAGGAAATTCAAGAGAATCAGAAGGTATGTTATCTTGTTTAAATGCATCCTCCAGAATAAATGTTTTTGATAATCGAACCCGTGCTATGCTATCTTCCGCATCAAGGAATGCGTAACAGACAGGTATTGGTGCGGATCGATAAATTGGATCGAAATCTGTTTCACAAGAAATGAATAAGCCCAGAAAAGAAAATAAAAGAAGATAGCTTTTCATTAGTCCATGTCTTTAAAACAGCGTAAGTAGCATGCAAACTTTAATAAACTGCGCTCATCCCAAAAATAATCAAAGCGATAAATCATTCTTCTCATTTCCCACCTACTCATAAAAAATCGTATGGAATAAACAAAGTCATCCGGATCTTGAAGATAATCGGCTGGTTCATCAGAACACCACCAGGCAACCGTGTTTTTCGGATACCAGGATAACAAGGAGTCAGGAGGCAGGGTGTAATACATGAATCCAAGTAATTCAAGATTAAATCCGCTAGGCGATTCCTTTCCCCAATAATAATTCATATCTGCCCCTTTGGATGGAAATATTCCAAGCATATCTTTCCACTCAGTAAGTTTAGGAACATGCCAGCCAGGTGGGCAAATTCCCTGATTCCCTTCTTCAGCCTTGTAATTCATTGTTTCATCCCAATTATACAAGCCCCCATAATGAGCATATTCCGGATTATTCTGATAGTTGTAGAACTCAGTTATTCCATTGTTCTCTGGTTGAACAGAGATGTCGAGGGCTGTGCCAAAACGAAGATTTTCAGTCATAACCCACTGATAATTAATTCGGGCAATTGAATATACCTGTCCATCCCGGGGATCAATTATAGAGTCGACGAATCCATTTCCTTCAAAGATTAAGAGGGAGTCGGAATAGAGAGAAACCAGTCCATCCTGATCAGTGGCTTCCATTATCACCTGATGCCAGCTCCCTGTCTTAAAGCGACGCACATATTCTTTTTCTTTGATGTAATCAGTATCCCAAATTGAATCTCCATTCCAGTCCCAACGCAAACGCATGCCAAAGCCTGGAGTTTCAGGATCATAACTTTCACGGGCGTCAAAATAGAAAACAGTAAGGCTATCGCCCTGATCCGGAGATAAAGAAAAGCATGCAACAGGAGGAAGGTTCTCAGCTTCACATGAAAACAGCAGACCCATTATAGTCAGAATAAACAAATTCCGGTAAGAAAAATGAGACATTATAATATTCTGGTTCAGTAAAGGGGACAAGCAAATATACTAAATATCAACAAACATCAACAAACATTATGTTCATTGAATCACTCTTATTCTCCAGATCATGCCTTTTGCGTGCGCACGATAATAATCAATATCATAGGCTTTTAAATCTTTGAGAAGTTTGCGCGACATCAGAAAGGATTCCTTTTTAACATTCAGCAGGCCTTCAAGCCACTGCTTATATGAGGGGAATTCATCTGCGAAAAGTTTCTCATCTTCGAAAAACTCTAATAGCAAGTCAATTTGCTCAAATGACAGACCAGCTATTGCATCATCACGCAATAATATCGAGTCAGCATATAATTGCTCAAAAGTTTCAGGATCAAAGTATTGGTTGAATAATTTCTCCCCATCCGGAGGTATAATAAATGTACCCAGAAAGATATAGGTGGTGAGAATTATCACGAAGGAGATTCCTGCAATTAGCTTCCAGGAGGTTTTACCGGATTGTCTTTCTGTACATTCATCTACAAGATCGGATGTCTCCATATAACTCTCAGAAAGCTCAGATAAATATTCGTGCAGCTTGTTGATCAGACTGTCCACGGGATCTTTTTCGAGTTTCTTAGCCAACTCCTCATGGGCAGTTTCCTTAATCTGCCAGAATTGGTTTGGCTTACTATATCCCAATGATTCACAGATTATTTTTGGATCATGTCCGGCAGCCGAATAAAATAACACTTTTCTGAATTCAGCACTAAGCTCCATTATGCATTTATGTAATTCTTTCAATTCATCAGAACATTCAGAAAATTGCACCAATGTGGCCGGTATATCTGTAACATCAGCTTGCCCGGGGCCTGAAACAAACATTCTAATAGATTCCTGATCCGTAGAATACATTTTCATAGCTCTCTCTGCTAAACTCGTCAGATAAGCTTCGTCGCTTTGCTTTTGATTCTTCGATAGTGTGAGGTAACTCGCTGTTATCAAATAATGAACAACTAAATCAGAAAGTTGTGACTCTTTACTAAATTCATGTCTGAATTGTTTTTTCAGATAGGAAATTGTCTTTTTCAGTTGATTCTTGTCCATCAAATGTGGTTTGAGGAACAAATATAGTGAATCAAGCCTCTACAATATTCGCTAACAAACATAATTCTAAAACTTGTTTTATAATGCCTGATTATTTGAGGCCAATTTATTACATTTGTTTGTCCTCCCTCATTTATTACTAATTGTCATGAGAATTTTATACTTATTTGTCATTTTATTGATTGTGGCTTCATGCGGTCCTGAAGTGATTGAAAACACCCATCCCAGTGCGCAATTCAAAATAGCGCCTGTTGATGGTACCATAGAAACCAGTTTCACAATGGATGCTTCTGAATCTTCGGATGCAGAAGATTTGCAGGCCTTGCTGAATTACAGATGGGACTGGGAGTCAGATGGTAGTTGGGATACTGATTGGCTATCTGACCCTGTCAAAAGAAAGCGTTATTTGAATGCAGGTGTTTACCCGATCACTCTTGAAGTAAAGGATTCAGAAGGATTAAGTGCTAAAGCTATTGAATTTGTGAATGTGAGTGATTTGATTCTGTTTGATCAAAGAGATGAGCAGAGCTACAATACAGTTAAAATCGGAGACCAGTTGTGGATGGCAGAGAATTTGAATTATGAATCATTAGATGGTTCATGGTGCCATTCCAATTTGGATGAGAACTGCGAAACTTACGGAAAATTATATAATTGGCATACAGCAGGAAATATCTGTCCTGCCGGATGGAAACTCCCATCATCTGATGATTGGGATCAATTAATAAGCTTTGTAGGTGCTAATCCAAATGATCAGCTTCGATCAGATTATGGGTGGACCGCAGACCACAATGGCAATAATTCCAGTGGTTTTAATGCATTACCAGCAAGTTTCAGAACCGCGTTTGCTTCCTTTTCTAAAATTGGGAGTTTCGCCTATTTTTGGGAAGCTGATGATTATTCTGCAACCAAAGCATGGTCAAGATTGTTCTTTTATAATCGCAGCGATATTGAGCGAAACTATCAGGATAAAGAGAATGGATTCTCGGTGCGATGTATTAAGTATTAATTAACAATCTCATATGCCATTAAACCTTATAGTCACGATAGATCCGGATTCAGGCTTCTGTTTTGGCGTAAAAAAAGCTGTTCAGAAGGTCGAAAAAGCACTAAGTCAGGTTGACCAGGTATATTGTCTTGGCCATATTGTGCACAATCACATGGAGGTGAACCGACTGGAGGGTATGGGTATGAAAACTATAAATCATGATGATTTGCAGGATTTACATGGAAAAACCATTCTGATACGAGCTCATGGAGAGCCTCCCTCAACCTATGATCTTATAGAAAAGAATAATAACATCCTTATTGAAGCCAGTTGTCCGGTAGTTCTGAAACTACAAGATCGTATTCGACAAACTCATACTGATGGTGACTATATTCTGATATTTGGAAAAAAAAGTCATCCTGAGGTGAAGGGTTTGCTCGGGCAAATCTTTGAGAATGTTCAGGCTTTTGAGAATGTACAGGATCTGGATTTTGATAAACTGCCAAATAGGGTGGTATTGTACAGCCAAACAACAAAGGATACTGAGGAATTGTATGCTAAGGAAGATGAGCTGGTGAAGCTGGGTTATGAGGTTGTTCTTAAGGATACAGTTTGCCGTCAGGTATCCGGGAGGAAAAAGAAGTTACAGGAATTTGCGATGCAGAGTGATGTCCTGATTATGGTTGCCGGATCAGAAAGTTCAAATGGTAAGGTATTGCATGCTCAATGTAAGTTGGTAAACCATAATAGTTACAAGCTAAATGCTGTTGAGGAAATATTGCCTGAATGGTTTACCGCAGGCCAGAGCGTTGGAATAAGCGGAGCTACATCTACTCCCCAGTGGCTAATGGAAGAGGTGGCAGAATATATTCGTGCACTTTGATTATCTACCCAAATGCATAATGGCTTCATCAAGCAAGAGGTCATATCCAGCTGATAATGCAATTAATAGATCAGAGCTTACAGGTATTCTGATATCAGGATAAATACCTCCACCATAGTCTCCGGGTGACTCAATCAGGATAACTTCATTTTCATCTAATGACATTCCAATAGGATAATGAATGCTGAAATAGCCAGGGATTTTTATTTCCCCTCCCGGATAGCTGAATGAGCCATAGGTGCTCCAGAGGCCTAGAGTTTGAATATTCTCTTCATCTGCGATTACTCGCGCAAAACCTTCACCAGCCCCTGAACACAATGGTCCAATCAGAATGATAATTGACTTTTCGTATATTAGTTCCTTAGGTTCAGCATGGATATGACCCAGCTTATTCCAGGTATTTGTATCTGCCAGACGTACCAGCGTTTCTTCATATAATCTCTCTTCTGAAATGAAATATCCGGCCAGATCTGCTGCGATGGCATCATTTCCACCCTGATTTTCCCTCAAATCAATGATCAGGTTTTGACACTGAGATAATTTGGGTAGGATCTCATTTTTGAATTCATATAAGCTTGATGGACTGAAAGCAGATATTGTCCATATTCCAGTACGCTCATTAATTATTTTGAAATTCTTGTCAGGTATGCCAGTGGGAATGCCGATATGTTGAGGTCTGAATATTATTTCCTTTGGTACAAAGTCAAGTCTCAAACCACGATTGTTACCTGTTTCAGTTTCATAGAATAACTCTACACTTGAACCAACAGGTCCCCTCGTGAGATAGTAATCCTGAAGAATATGTCTGAATTCTTTATCTGCCGGATGGTAACCCCAGATTAAGCATTTATTTTGAAGAACTTCTTGTACAGGTGTCCCGTTCCAGCCAAGGATTTTATTGCCGGGTCGCAAACCTCTGGACCAGGCATCCGACATGCTGTCAACCTTAATAATGATACATTGATCTGACTCATCACGTGAAACTTCAAAACCACAATATCCGCCTGTCGTTTCTTTCATCAACTTCTGATCCTTGCCAGAGATGATGTTTATTCTTGCATCCGGCAGTTTAAAAAATAACTCCCTGATATTCAAATATGCACTATCGTTATATGAAGCATAGTTAAGCTGTTTGTGCAGATCTGTTTCAAATGATACCCAGTCAATTGCTTTATGGCCAGTGAATGGATAATTGGCTTCAAATTCTTTGATTATCTGGATACTGATGTCATTATTCCCGGAGTGATGCAATGTTCTTTGGTATGGATTGCATCCGGATATGAGGACAAGAATCAGAATCAGAGTCAGGGTTAGAAATCCTCCTGTTTTTACCAATGAACTATTATTTAACAAGTTTACTTATCTGTTTAAACTCATCCGTTCCAGCTTCTTCAAGCAACTCAAACAGGGTCATTTCTACAGTGGTAAGTTTTGCTCCAAGAGATTCCATGACTCTCAAACCCATCTCATAATTCTTTTCAGTTCTGGATGATACTGCATCAGCGATAACCTCAACATGATATCCCTGTTCCAACAACCCGCTCACGGTTTGATACACACAAACATGTGCTTCAATACCCATAATCAGAATCTGATTTCGACCTTCTTGTTTTAAGCGAGTGTTAAAATCAGATTGCCCGCATGAGCTGAAACACATCTTTTCCATTGGTTTCTGAGGACTGAGTATTTCATTTAATTCAGGGATTGTAGATCCCAGTCCTTTAGGATATTGTTCCATCCAGATGATTGGGATATTAAAAATATGGGCAGCTTTTGTCATTCGAACCATATTCTCACGGATGAAATCAGGATTATGCATCACATTAAATATCCGTTCCTGAATGTCAATTATATGCAGGACTGTATTTTCTTTTTTTAGCATAGAAGTTTTATTTATCACTTACTCTTCCTACCGGCCATATTGGTGATTCCAGTACACGGACAGATTGTTCAAGAACTTGTTCTCCGGTTTTCAATTGAATAGTATAAGGATTTGGAATCATCCGGGAGGTATTAACATATATTTTGTGTAAACCCTTATCAGCATTTACTTTTCTGTTAAAGATTGCTTGTCCGGAGAAATCAACTACAGAAATTTCCACATCGGTTTCAGCATCTTCTTTCAGATAATAATAGATTTCGAAGCCATTCGGTTCATTTGCTGTTCGGAGATGGTTGTCACCCTTCATTTGCTGATTGCCCCAGCCACTTCTATCGGAGTAGTTCTTTGCAGGTTTATCCAGAACTCTGAAAAGATGAATGTCATTGTCAAGCAGTTCAGGAGATATTTCAGACAAAGGGGAAACATCCATAATAAATGCGCCTCTGCCATAAGTGCCAACAACCAGGTCTTTTTCCCTTGGATGAACCAGTAGATCACGAACTGGTACGGGTGGCATATTTTGATTAAGGCTTATCCATGATTTTCCCCGGTTGAAACTAACATAAACTCCCATATCTGTTCCGGCATACAGTAAATCAGGATTCTCATCATCTTCAAATAAAACACTTACAGGGGCAGGGGGGAGTCCCTCTGAAATATCAGTCCATGATTGTCCGTCATCATCGGACCGGTAAACAAATGCTTTAAAGATGTCTTCGCGATAGCCTGATTTAGTGATATAGCTCCGATGAACATTGTGTTTTGAGCTAAGCACACGACTAAGCCAGGTGTCACGTGGGGCACCAGCTTTTACAAGAGCATCAGTTAAGTCGATCCATTCATCTCCGTGGTTTTTAGTGAAGTGTACCTGACCATCATCAGTGCCAATCCAGATCAGGCCTGCCTGAAGAACAGATTCAGAAATAGTTGTTATTGTACAGAACATAATATGTCCTTCTCCTGCAATTTTGATTGGATCATTATTAGTCAGGTCTGGGCTGATTTCCTCCCAGCTACTACCACGGTCAACGGATCTTAAAAGGTATTGAGCCCCTGTATAGATAATCGCTGAGTTATGGGGTGAAATAATCAAAGGTGTTGTCCAGGTATACCGGTACGACGGAGCATCAGCAGCAGGTTTTGGTGTAATCTCCCATCTTTGTCCGGTCAATTGATCCTCTCGATGATGTTTTCCAAACTGGGTGGTGAAGTATAGCCATCGATTGTCTTCACGGTCGACTTGAGTATACATTCCATCCCACATTCCTGTTATTACCCAATCTTCAAGACCAATAGATCCATTCCAATTATTAACCGGAGCTTTCCACGTTTCATGATCCTGCAGTCCGATATACAAATTATATGGTTGATTGTTATCTACTTCAACGTGATATACTTCACCTGCAGGGATATGGTAGTAATGGTTCATATGTTCACCTCCATCCCATGACTCGTATATACCTCCGTCACTACCAAGCATTATGTGTCGTGAATCAGTTGGGTCGATCCAGAAGCTCCTGTTATCACCGAAATTGCTTCGGAACAGGTTCTTCTCTCTCCAGCCTCGTGGCCATGTTTTGCCTCCGTCAAGAGTGTAGTTCATTGAGGCACCTATAATATATACTTTGTCCGCATCCTGGGGATCTACGTATATCATATTGAAGGAATAGGCTGCCTTTCCACTTACATCGATACCATCAGGACTAATGTTTTTCCAGTTTCTCCCGCCATTGGTGCTTTTATAAACTTCCCCGCCAATAAGGGCATCGTAAGAATCATCAGTAAAGGCATCGAAGCCTTTATTTACTCTCGGTTTGTAATCAGGGTCAGGGTTCAGGTTTTGTATGACTGTATACAGAATGTCGGGATTGTTTTGATGAATATCGATACCAATACGTCCGAGATTGCCTTCAGGAAGTCCTCCTCCAACCACTGTCCAATTTTCTCCTGCATCCGAGCTCTGATAAATTCGCGATTTGGGTCCTCCGGCTTCAAAGTGCCAGGGTGTTCGTTTCATATCATAAGATGATGCAAAAAGAATATCAGGATTTTTCTTGTTCATGACAAGGTCAATAACACCAATGTTTTCATTGATATACAGAACTTTATCCCAGCTTCTCCCTCCATTAGTGGTTTTGAAAACTCCTCGTTGCTCATTGGAGGAAAACAGATGTCCCATTACTGCAACATATACAATATCGGGATTTGTGGGGTGTATGATTATGCGGTTAATATGATGTGAATCGTGCAGACCCAGGTCTTCCCAGGTATCTCCGCCATCCATTGATCTGTATATTCCATTACCGGCATAACTTGACCTGGCACTGTATGCTTCCCCGGTTCCGATCCATACCTGGTTGGGATCACTTGGTGCAACTTTTACACAACCGATTGAGGTAACTCCCAAATCATCAGATATACAGGTAAAAGTATTTCCATTGTTCACTGTTTTCCAAACTCCGCCAGCTCGTTCAGCCACATACCATGTATATTTATTTTTTTTATCCGGATTTTCGGGAACGGCCATGTCTGATACCCAGGCACCGATTCTGAATGCACCGAGATTTCGATAATGCATTTCATTGAACAATTCAGTTGTGATTTGTGAAAAAACCAGGCTGGGTAATAATAACAGTAAGAATAGGGAGAATTTAAATTTCATCTGACAAGTATTTTTTGGTTTAGCAAAAAACGTAAGATCAAAAATAATTATTTGAATTGAGAAAAGGGTATAAAACACAAACGGGAAACCACCTTGACGATGATTTCCCGTTCCCACCTTTCGGTCGCCGTAGCTTCCGGGGTGTCCAAGTTACTGTTTGACTGGTTTTGGGCGCAATTCCGTAGAACCACTCCTGCCACCCGAATTTCCAACCTGGCCTTGCAGCCTGATCTTCTTCTCCGTTTTTCGATCCCTTTCCTGTTCTCCCGAAAGAGTTCATTCAAGGTGAACTTTTATCCTGGTGGGATGTGCTTTCGCCCTTTTTGGATTAACCAGATGCTTCGTCCTCCCTTCTGTGTTGACTTGCGCCAATTTCCAGAATCGGGGGGGATCTGATAATTCCCCTGGCAGCTTGTTCTCGTGTTTCCGTCCTCGCTGTCTATCACCCGTCAGGGTTGCCCCTTTCGACTTCTGTTCATCGCGAATTTCCGCACTCGCTTCCGCTGTAGGTTAGTCTGGACTTGCGTCCTTTCTTGTTCATCCCTTTCAAAGAACCTGACCGCTCGACGGCCGTTTTCACTCACTTGGTACTACCAAAGATAGTATACAAAGTGTCTCATGTCAAGGATTTTGGGTTGTTTTCAATTAACGCATTACTAACAGGACTTATTAACATTTGTTCATAACAATAAGCGAATAGATCATAATGAATTAGAATCGATAATTACTGATATTAACAATTGGCTTATAAAAAGAGGGCTTGCAAATTATTATGCAAGCCCTCTTTTTATAAGATATTTTTGTACTTAACTATCTTTCGTAGATCGTTCAAGTTTCTTCATTATAGAGAAAATAAACGCCGCAGATAACATGCAGAATACGATAAAAATCAACCATAATTGCCATAATTGAATCCGATCCCACATTTTTGATCCAACAAATAGCAGTTTATTACCCACAGCAGTTGCAGCTAACCAACCTCCCTGCATTAATCCCTGGAACCTTACGGGAGATACTTTTGATACGAATGACAAACCCATCGGACTCAGGAAGAGTTCAGCGATTGTGATAATAAAATATGTACTGATCAACCACCAATGCGATATACGTGCTTCATCGCTTATTGTTGAACCTGTAAGATTCAGATCTTTCGGTGCAGCCAGGTCAAGCGATCCTATCAGCAATAAGGCAAAAGCCACAGCTGCCAGGATCATTCCAATTCCAATTTTTCTCGGAGTTGATGGTTCTTTCTTACGTCTATTTAACCAGGCAAAGAATCCAATAACAAGTGGTGTTAAGAAAACTATATAGAATGGATTAAAATGCTGGAAGATTTCTGGCTGAATCCTGTTTGTTGGGTCAAATGAATTATACATTAAATAGACTGCAACAGCACCACCAAGGGCCGCAATGGCTCCAATTCCTCTTTCTTTTGCTGAGGATTTATTTCTTAGAGCATATCCCAGACCGGTCATAGCAATACCAAATGCAAGCAAGGACCAGACATTAAAAAATATCATAGAGAAGTTGCTTACCGATTTAACCGTGAAATCTCTGGCAAAGAGAGTCATGGTCAGGCCGTTTTGGTGGAAGGCCATCCAAAAGAAGATGACCACAGTAAATACAAGTAATAGTGCTGAAATCCTTGGTTTCTCTTCTTTAGTTGATATTTGCAATATCCACACGACAAATATGATGAACAAGCCTGCAGCAAAGGCAAGGCTAAAACCATCTTCGCCAAATAATTTCATGCCAAAATAAATTCCCAATGCAGCTCCCACACCAACAATCAGTGCCCAAACAATTGCCAAAGGCTTCTTTGGTGGCTGTTCCTTAGCTCCTTCACCAGTGACTTCTTCAACAACAGCCTGTGAACGATCGGGTAGAAGTTTTTTCCAGAAGATATATACGACTAAGCTAATAACCATAGAAATAGCTGCTACACCAAAAGCATAGTTATAGCCCTGGGAGAAAACATCTATGTATCTTTCTGCGAAGGCATGCATGTCAGAGCCTACTGCTCCTGTGCTTGCAGCATTTGCGAGATCTTGTAATTTGGTCATGTCAACCGACTCGTTAGCCAGTAAACGATTACTCAAGGAAGCCAAATCCTGATCGTAAATAAAACCTTGTGATTTCAGGTACCAGTTTCTGATTCCATTAGCAGCATGCGGAGCAAAAAGTGCACCAACATTTATACCCATATAAAACCAGCTATAAGCCCTGTCGCGTAAATGAGCATATTTTGGAGCGTCATACATCTGACCAACCAGGGCCTGCAAGTTACCTTTGAATAAACCATTACCAAATGCAATGATGAAAAGACCACCAACGGTCGCCCATAAAGTAAGCTTTGGAATAGCCATAACAATATAACCCACAAACATTAAGGCAATACCGACAAGAATTACAGTCTTGTATTTCTTAGTTTTATCAGCCAGAAATCCACCTAATAGCGCTAAAGCATATATGGCAAAATAGAACCAGCTATAATACTCGCCGGCGCCATCAGCTGAAAGGTTGTATCTGGCTTGCAAGAAGAAAACGAGACAAGCCATCATAGTGTAAAAGCCAAATCGTTCACCCATGTTGGCGAAGAAGGCAACAATTAGTCCTTTTGGATGTCCTTTAAACATATTTTATTTGTTAAAATTAAAGTCGCGTTTTATATGGAGAGGGACAAATATACAATTTCTTTTAAAAGGCTTCAATATTTAACAATTTTGCTTTAGTTTTATTCATTTTAGACCAGTTTATACATCTATGAAAATCCTCACAAGTGAGCAAATCAGAGCTACCGATGGATTTACCATCCGGGAGGAGCCAATTCTTTCTATCGACTTAATGGAGAGGGCTGCAATGCAATTATTTTATGCCCTGGTCAGGTTTTGGCCTCAGAAGTCAAAAATGTCAATATTTGCCGGACCGGGAAATAACGGAGGTGATGGTATCGCACTTGCGCGAATGCTTGCTGAAGCCAATTATCCCGTTGATTTATTTCTCCTGAAAGCATCTTCTGGTCTGAGCCACGATGCAGAAGTAAATCTGAAACGAATTCCTGAATTACCATGGCTGAAAGTGAATGAGCTCAAAGAAGAGAATCCCCTGCCGGATATTGAAGGAGGAAGTTTGGTGATTGATGCACTTTTCGGATCAGGACTTACGAGAGCCTTGAAAGGATTTCCTGTCCGTATTGTTCATTGGCTTAATGAATCAGGCTGTGAAATTATGTCAATCGATATACCTTCTGGTTTGTTTGGTGAAGATCCGGGACCTGCTGTGACCAATGCAGTAATCAGGGCAGATAAGACCTTAACGCTACAATTGCCCAAGCTTTCATTTTTCTTTCCTGAGAATGAAGAATATGTTGGTGATTGGGAGGTTCTTGACATTGGACTTCATCCTGATTTCATCCGGGAGGTGAAAACAAATTGGCATTATTTTGATGTGCATAATCAAGATCGGGCATGGATGAAACGCAAGAAATTCGATCATAAAGGTTGTTTCGGACATGCTTTACTGGCTGCTGGTTCAAAAGGGAAAATGGGAGCTGTAGTTTTGAGTGCACGGGCAGCTCTGAGATCTGGATTAGGACTACTCACTTGTCATGTGCCAGGGATCGGGTATAATATTCTACAAACGACTGTTCCTGAGGCAATGATCTCTTGTGATACTGACCCTGATTATTTATCATTTTATACCGGAGATGAAGTCTATTCGGCAATAGGGCTTGGTCCGGGCATTGGCACAGGATCGAAACAGACAAAATTCTTGTTTGACCTGATTACAAAATCCAGGAAGCCCCTTGTTCTTGATGCAGATGCTTTAAATATTTTAGCTGTAAATAAAGACTGGCTTGATAAACTGCCTCCGAAGACAATATTGAGTCCTCATCCCGGGGAGTACAAGAGGCTTTTTGGTGCAGATGAAAACCACTTCGAGCGCTTGATTCGCCTTAGGGAAATATGTAATAAATATAATATTATAGTTGTCTTAAAGGGAGCTCATACGGTTGTATGTAATCCTGAGGGGCAAATATGGTTTAATTGTTCAGGAAATCCAGGAATGGCTACTGCGGGTTCAGGTGATGCTTTAACTGGAATAATTCTATCTTTGCTTGCCCGTGGTCTTGAGCCTGAAACGGCCGCTTTATGGGGTGTTTATCTTCATGGACGGGCGGGAGATTTGGCCGCTGATGAAAAAGGACAGGATTCTTTAATTGCCAGCGATATAATTGAACAGCTTACTAATGCGTTCATACTTTGAAACAACTCATATCATGAAAAAATATTCCTATCTATTGATTCTGGTTATGCTGCTTGGTATTGGCTGCACTACTCAGGAAACTTTTGTTAACAATACACGAGTAAGTAAACTTGTACCGGGTATTGCTCCTAATCCAATTGCGGTTGACTATGCTCTGCCAAGAACAGTTGTGACCATTGAGGTTATTACAGAAAAGCGACTTACAAAACCCGGACCTTTCGCACAATATGCTGAGAGATATCTTGGTGTGACAGATGTGCCTACCCGCGATATGACCGAGTGGACCATCCGGGAGGTTAAACTATCAACCAAAGCCGAGAAAGATCCGGATCAGGTGTATCGAATTGAAAGGGAAGGTATTTCCAGAGCCGGGTATGTGTCATTAAATGATCAGGGAGTTATTTGCGGAGTAAATGTACCTGTAGTTTTCTCTATGAATGCAGGAAGCCAAAGCTCAGCACATCAATGGCAAAAGGATGTTGCGCTTCCCGGGTATTCTGATCTGACTCTTCGAAAATATACAGAGCCAATGTTAGATACTGTGTACAGGATTGTCAGAACCGATACTTCTTTTATGCGCTTACCTTTACTTCAATCACTGGTGAGTCAAAAAACTCTTATGAATCAGGCTGAAGAAGCCGCAAATCTTATCATGGAGTTACGTGAAAGACGCTTTGGATTATTGACCGGGGAGTACGCTTATGATGATATAATAAGAACTCCAATGCCTGAGGGCTATACGATGGAGGTTCTTCTAAGAGAATTAGCTCAGTTAGAATATGATTACGTTTCTTTATTTGTAGGACGAGTGACCACTGAAACACACAGGGATATGTATAAATATCTTCCGAAAGGTCAGGGATTGACCGAGTCGGAGGATTTGTTCACATTCAGCCGTTTCAGAGGAGTCTTACCAGCAGGAAGTTCAAATGGCGACCCTGTTAAGATAAAATTTGAACGGAGTTATGACCCTGCTTCAATTTATACTAATCTTGAATATGATAATCTGAATGGAAAAAAAGAGGTAGTCAGAGGTTTGGCGTACAGAGTTCCTGGTAAAGCCTTGGCGGATATTTCTCTGAATAATGAAGTTCTTGTTAGAAATGAAATTTTAGTAGCTCAGTATGGCGTTGTGCAATTTCTGCCAGCTGATATTTTTAATGATACAAAACTGTCAGTGGAATACCATTCTGAAACAGGCTTGGTGAAGCGGATTTTTATACCTTTAGCAAGCAAATAAAAAAAACTTAGATAATGGAAAAAGTTAAGCAAACCATGAGGGATAATGCTGCAATGAGATGGCTGGTTCTGATTCTTATTAGTGGATTAATGTTTAGTACATATTGGTTCCAGGATTTCTATGGAGGATTGAAGGGAATGATGGAAACCACAATGGGCTTCACAAGTGAAGAATTTGGCCGTATGATCGGTTTGACCACTATCGCCAACATGTTTGGGATGATTATAGTGGGTGGTATTATTCTGGATAAATGGGGGATTCGCATTGCAGGTACCGCTTTTGCTGTTTTAGCTGTTGTTGGAGCAGCGATTGCAGCGGCAGGCGCCTCCGGATTTTTTGGTGAAGAACATGGTACAAAGTTGACCTTTATGATTATTGGTCGCATCATGTTTGGATCAGGCCTTGAGGTTATTTGTGTGGTGGTTACCCGAACCGTTGTTAAATGGTTTAAAGGAAAGGAACTGGCACTTGCACTGGCTATTAATATGGGTTTTGGCCGTCTTGGTTCTGCGCTGGGAATAGCTGTTTCTCCTGATATTGCTGGTAATCATATGCCAACGGCCGTTGTATTTGCTGCAACCTTAATTGGTATTGCCCTGTTATTATTCCTTATATACCTTATATTTGATATTCGTCTTGATCGTCAGGATAAAGCTAATCAAGCAAAAAATGTGGCTGAGGACGAGGATTTCAAATTCTCAGACCTTGTTAAGTTAGCTACAGATTCATCATTTGTATATATAGCATTATTGTGTGTGGCCTTCTATGCCGCAGTGTTCCCCTTTATTCAATATGCACCTGATTTGCTGGTGAATAAATTTGGATTTACGTACGATTTACCTGAAACTGCCAATATTGTTCTTTTTGGAAGTACTGCTCTTGGTAATGCAGCTGTGTATGTCGCGCTGTTTATTTTTGGAATTAGTTTCTCACTGATCCCAAGTCGGATAAAAAATAAAATGGGCAAGCTCGCTGCCATCTTAGTGATTCTTATTCTGTTTGTGTTATTTGTGAACTCCTTATGGGATTACTTGAGTGTTTGGTTCAAGAACGGACCTAAAACTGCTTCGTTAATTCCTTTGGGTACTATATTGTTTACACCGATTTTCGGAAATTATGTAGATAAGAAGGGGAAAGCTGCAAGTCTGATGATTCTGGGATCATTGTTACTCATTTTTGCTCATCTGTCACTGTCAATATTCAATAGTGTAGGCCTGGCTTATATGGGCTTGATGTTTCTTGGTGTTGCTTTCTCACTTGTGCCGGCGGCAATGTGGCCATCTGTTGCTAAAATTGTAGCTGAGAATCGTTTGGGTACAGCATATGCATCAATGTTTACTGTTCAGAACTGGGGACTTGGTCTTTTCTTATGGGGAATTGGAGCATTGTTAGACTTAGTAAATAAGAGTAATCTTGATGCTATTCGTGCTGGAGAAATGACCTACGATTATACTATCCCAATTTTTATTCTCGTGGGTTGTGGTGTTATTTCAATATTCCTTGCATTTAAATTGAAACAATCAGACCGGAGACAAGGGTACGGACTTGAACTACCTTCAGGTATGACTCCAGAAAATAGTGATAAATAGAACAATTATTAATTAGGAATAATTATGATAGAGAATCTAAATCCGAAATTACTCTGGAAGAGCTTTTACGATCTTACCAGAATACCGAGGCCTTCAAAAAAAGAGGCTGAGGTCATTAAATTCGTCAAGGATTTTGGAATCAGACTTGGACTTGAGACAATTGAAGACGAGGTTGGCAATATTATTATTAAGAAGCCTGCCACACCCGGAATGGAAAACAGGAAGGGCATAATTTTTCAGGGGCATCTTGACATGGTTCCTCAGGCTAATTCAGACTCAAACCATAATTTTGAAACTGATCCCATTGAGGCTTATATAGATGGTGATTGGGTGACAGCGAAAGGGACTACTCTTGGAGCTGATAACGGTATTGGCGTGGCTGCTGCAATGGCAGTTTTCGAATCGACCGATCTGGAACATGGGCCTGTGGAGGCTCTGTTTACTGTTGACGAAGAAGCTGGCATGGGTGGAGCTTTTGGAATAAAAGCTGGATTACTCGACGGTGATATCCTGTTAAATCTTGATTCTGAAGATGAAGGTGAACTATATGTTGGCTGTGCAGGTGGTACTAATGGTAATGTTACTTTTGAATATATTTCAGAGTCAGTTCCTGAAGGCTATAATGCTTTCTCAATTTCTGTCAAAGGCTTGAAAGGTGGACATTCAGGAATTGATATTCCTTTGGAAAGAGCTAATTCAAATAAAATTCTTTTTAGGTTTTTATATGAAACTTTGAAGAAGCGAACCTTAAGAATTGCTGCGATAGATGGTGGAAGTCTTAGAAATGCAATTCCCAGGGAATCTTTTGCTACAATTCTGGTTGATAGTAATGAAGCAGAAGCATTGATGGCCGAACTGGTGGATTATACAAAGGTTGTACAGGCTGAGTTTGCTTCGGCTGATCCGGGATTGGATATCAGCATGGAAGCTGCTGAAACTCCTGATTCAGTGATGGATCAGCCTACATCTGAAAACCTGATCAAAGCAATATATGCCTGTCCTAATGGCGTTATCAGAATGAGTACAGACATGGAGGGCTTAGTTGAAACATCTTCAAACCTGGCTATTGTGAAAGCAGATGGTAAGAAAGTAACAATTCTATGCTTACTTAGAAGTTCAGTTGATACTGCCAGAGAAGATCTTAAAAACAGATTTGAATGCGTATTTGGTTTGGCCGGGGCTGATGTGAGTTTTGATGGAGAATATCCAGGGTGGAAACCCAATATGAACTCTCCTATTCTGAAAGCTTCTCAGGATGTTTATCAAAACTTATATGGGAAGATTCCTGAGATAAAAGCAATACATGCAGGATTGGAATGTGGACTTCTCGGAGGTGTTTATCCTCATTGGGATATGCTTTCATTTGGTCCCACTATCCGATTTCCACATTCGCCGGATGAGAAGGTCAACATTGAAACTGTTCAACTTTTCTGGGATTTCCTGGTGGAGCTATTGAAAAATGCACCTCCCAAATAATCTCTGAAATAATAAGTGGCAATAAAGGCTTGTCATACAAAGCCTGGATAATATAGATATGATACAATCGCTGTTGAGTAAGTTTTACTTATTTGACAGCGATTGTTATTATGTGGCTTAGTAATGTTGCGCTTTACAAATCCTCAGATTATTTGAGAATCATGGTTGCTTCACGGTCTGGTCCAACCGATATGATACTTATTGGAACGCCAACAAATTCTTCAATGAATCGAATGTAATTAATGAGCTCAGCTGGCATTTGGTTTTTATCTCTAAGACCTGAGATGTCAGATTTCCATCCACTCAATTCAGTATAAACAGGTTCACCAACTGTATCTGAATCATAGGGAAACTGATCTGTGTTATTCCCATCCAGCATATAAGAAGTTGCAATCTTAATGTTTTCAAAACCAGTGAATACATCCGCTTTGGTCATTATTAACTGAGTAACACCATTTAGCATAATGGAGTACTTTAATGCTACCAGGTCTAACCACCCACAACGCCTGGGTCTCCCAGTAGTTGAGCCATATTCGTTTCCCTGGTCTCTGAGCAATTGTCCACTGTCATCAAATAATTCAGTAGGAAATGGTCCGCTTCCAACCCTGGTGCAATAAGCTTTAAAGATGCCAAAAACATCCCCAATTTTGGAGGGAGCTACTCCTAGTCCTGTACAGGCACCAGCACACATGGTTGTCGAGGATGTGACAAATGGATATGAACCAAAATCAATATCTAATAAAGTACCCTGGGCTCCTTCTGCAAGGAATGACATTCCTGAATCAAGAGCCTTATTTGTGTAATACTCGCCATTGACAAATTCAAAGCTTTTCAATACCTCAATTCCATCAAACCATTTCTTTTCAATTTCTTCCAGATTCAAGTCCTGACTTTCAGAGGGGTAGGAACGAAGGTGCAAGTCCCGTAGTTTATTGTATTTTTCTTGGAAATCAGGTAACTCAATATCTCCTACTCTTAAACCCAATCGAGAAGTTTTATCAGAATAAGCAGGCCCAATACCCCTTAGAGTAGATCCGATTTTTAGATCTCCTTTGGCATTTTCCTGAGCAGTATCAAGTATAATATGTGTTGGAAGAATTAAATGTGCTTTTCGACTTATAACCAGGTTGTCTCGTGCCTGCAGACCAGCTTCCTCAAGCTTCTTAACCTCAATAGCAAAAACAGCCGGATCTAAAACAACACCATTACCAATAAGGTTTTTCGTGTTTTTTCTGAATATACCACTGGGGATCAGGTGTAATACATGCTTATGGCCGTTAAACTCCAGTGTGTGGCCAGCATTAGGTCCTCCCTGAAATCGAGCAACATACTCATAATCAGGTGTCAATACGTCCACAATTTTTCCTTTTCCTTCATCGCCCCATTGCAGGCCTAACAATACATCAATTTTCATTATGGAAGATAGCTTTGAAATTACTTTTACCTCATGGAAATTCAGGACAAAAGTATTAAAATTCCGGTATTAGACTTAGGGATGTTAAAAACCGCTTATATTTCCTTCAGGTAATTCGTTGCATAATCTGAATCAATATCATAAACTTGATTATCAAGTTCAGATTGCACAGTGATCTTAACAGAAAAGTCGTCTTCACTAATTTTCACCAATTTAACTTTGAGAATTTGAAGCGAAGCTCCTTTCATGCTGTCTAGCAAATACTCATTCTTCATGGTTTTAAACTTGTTAAAATGAAGAAGAGCTCTTTCCTGAATCATTACGGTAAATGTTAATAAAACAAAATGTAAAATCGTAGTACAAATTAGTAATTATTTCGCTACAATACAAGAGCTTACCAACTAACGACATTCTTTACATAAACCGTAGAAATATACAGAATGATGAGTGATCTTAAACTCCAGTACTTCTCCTGCAGTCTTGCTAATTTCTTGTATACGGGGATCGCAAAACTCAAAAACCTTACCACATTCAACACAAATCATATGGTCATGCTGCTTACAGGCGTAAGCTTTTTCAAATTGAGCAATGTTTTTGCCAAATTGGTGTTTAATCACAAGGCCACAATCAAGCAGCAGCTCAATTGTATTATATAAAGTAGCTCTACTGACCCTGTAGTTTTTATTTTTCATGTAGATATACAAGGTCTCAATGTCAAAATGTCCCTCTCTTGAATAAATTTCCTCCAGAATGGCAAATCGTTCAGGAGTCTTTCTATGCCCCTTACGCTCAATGTAATCAGTAAAGATCTGCTTTACTGTGGACGTGATATCACTACAATCCATTATTAACTAGACTAATTAAAAATAATCCTCTAATGTAGTAATTTATTACAAAGTAGTGCAGAATATTAAAGGAATAGCTTTAGGATTTTTCAATTCGTTTTACATTATCCATTCCTTTGATCTTACTCAAACTTAGCAGGAGGTTATTCAGGTCTTCAGTGTTATGGACATATAGGTCAAGTTCGGATTCGAATATTCCATCTCTGGATTCAATATGCATTGACCTGATGTTAACATTAAGTTGTTTAGAAATCACGTTAGTAATCTCATTTATAATGCCAATCTTATCTATTCCGTTAGCTCTAATACGTGCAAGGTGAGCAATAACCTTATGGGAAGTCCAATTAGCTTCCAGAATATTTTCTGCCTGACTGGATATAAGTTTCAGAGCAATGGGGCAATTAGATTTATGAATCACTATGTCGTCAGATATTTCGGGATTTGTATATCCAATAACATCATCTCCGGGTATTGGGGCACAGCATTTTGCCAATCTATAATCAGGGTCTTCCTGATTCTCTCGTAATAGAAAGGTTCCTTGTGCTGGTGTCTCACTTTCTGAATCGGGAACTTCACTGCGTCTGCTAAACATTTCTAATCCCCAGATCTTTACTCTCTTATTTTTAGATCTTTTCTTAAGAATTCTTTTAATGTTTTCAAGGCTTACTACTTCGCGGCCCAGTTTTAGATATAGTTCTTCCTTACTTTGAACGTCAAATGATTCAAAGAGTTTTCGAAAAACACTCGTGTTTGGTCTGTAATTTAAATCAAGAAGTTTGTCTTCCAGGATTTTTTGTCCTCTGGTGATATCATTTCTTCTCTGTTCTTTGAAAACAGATTTAATAGCTGACTTTGCTTTGGCTGTTTTTACCATTTCCAGCCAATCATACTGAGGAGTCTGGATGTCGGAGGTCAGAACCTCAACCTGATCACCTGTCGATAATTTATGACTTAGAGGAACCAGTTTGTGATTTACTTTTGCTCCAATTGCTTTATGTCCAATTTCAGTGTGTATGTCATAAGCAAAATCCAGAGCCGTTGATCCCTGAGGTAGTATTTTCTCCAAACCGTTTGGAGTGAAGGTGACAATTTCTGATTCAAAAAGGTTAAGCTTAAAGTCTTCAAGAAATTCGATATCCGAAACTTCCTGGCTCTGTAACATATCAGAAACTTTCTTAATCCATTTATCGAGCTCCCCTTCAGCTGACTCACCACCTTTGTACTTCCAATGTGCAGCAAAGCCCTTTTCTGCAATCTCATTCATTCTCTCAGATCTTATCTGTACCTCTATCCACTTTCCATGTGGTCCCATTACAGTCATATGAAGGGCCTCGTAACCATTAGCTTTAGGATGTGAAACCCAATCCCGGATCCGGTCGGGTTTAACATTATATAGATCTGTTATCAGAGAATAAATAAACCAACACTGTGTTTTTTCAGCAATATTAGGTTTCGGAGTGAAAATAATTCTTACCGCCAGAATATCAAAAATCTGCTCAAAAGGAAGACTCTTTATCTGCATCTTATGCCAGACAGAATAAATTGGCTTTGGACGTCCATTAATTGTGTACTCAAATTCTTGCTCATCAAGCTTTGTTTCTATTGGATCAATGAATTTTTTTATAAAATGAGAAGAAATCTTTTCTGAATGTGAAATCTTGTTGGATAATTCTTTGTAAACCTCAGGTTCTTTGTACTTTAGACTAATATTTTCCAATTCCGACTTTATGGCATATAGTCCGAGGCGGTGGGCCAGTGGAGCATATAAATAAAGTGTTTCACTTGAAATCTTTATTTGCTTTTTTCTGAGCAAAGCAGATAAAGTTCGCATATTATGCAAGCGGTCAGCCAATTTAATCAGGATAACCCGTACGTCTTCGGATAGGGTCAGAATTATCTTCCTGAAAGTTGAAACTTGTAAACTCGAATCAGAATCGAAAGCCCCGGTTATTTTTGTTAAACCATCAATTATCAGTCTTATATTAGGACCAAATTCTTGCTGAATGTCATCAAGTGTATACTCAGTATCCTCCACCACATCATGCAGAAGAGCAGATACAATACTTTTTGTACCCATCCCAATCTCTTCTGTTACAATTTTAGCAACTGCAATTGGATGTAAAATATATGGTTCGCCACTCTTTCTGCGTTCATTACCATGAGCTTTAAGAGCAAAATTATAAGCTTTCCAAATTTTTATCTTATTCTCTTTACTTATCCTATCCGGCAGGCAGTCAACCAGCTCCTGATATGCTTCAGCAACCTTACTTTTTTCTTCAACACTTAAATCAAACATCCTCGAACGAATTTATCTGTGAAAATAGTAATTAGAAAGCTTAATCGGAATAGCTAGCACAGCTCTTTACTGTTTTTTCGGTCCGGCAATTGATACTTTGAAGTCTTTTGGATTTAGATATTGCTGCGCTAAAAGGCGAATTTCTTCAGAAGAGCAGTTCCTGATTACTGTCAATAGCTGGTTAATAAATGAGATGTCAATATTGTTAAAGATCAGAGATTTATATACATCAGCAACTCCGAACGGACCATCTAACTGACGTTGAAGATCTCCAATCATGTAATTTTTTACTCTGGCTAATTCTGCTTCAGAAACAAGTTCATTTTGAAGAAACTCCATCTCTTTATAACACTCAGAAATAGTTTGTTCGAAAACATCAGGTCCTACATTAGACGCGATTGACAAATAAGATAGTTCTTTCAGAGAGATTAGAGCGGATCCTATTCCATAAGTATAACCTTTCTTCTCCCGGATGTTTTGCATTAAACGGCTTCCAAAGTATCCACCAAAGATTGTGTTCAGTACCGCCAATAGCAGATGGTCAGGATGTGATCGGTTCGGAATGATTCTGCCCATCCGAATGGCTGCTTGTGTTGCGTTCTCAACCGTTTGATAGATTTGGCTCCCCGGTTCTTGAGTAGGTTTTGGGAATAAGCTGGTCTTTTGAGGATCATTTAGTATTTCAAGTTTGCTCAGCCCATTCTCTAAAATTGGTAAAAAATTATCGCACTCAGGACCCGTAATGATAATTGTAAGATTATCTTTTCTGTAAAATTTCTCATGAAAACTTACCAGATCTTTTCTGGTAATTTTACTAATATCTTCTATTTCACCAAATACCCCATAAGGATGTTGTTCTCCGAAGAGCTTTTTGTTAAATCCTTTGCTCGCAACACGCTCAGCTCGCTGTTGGTCAATTAGTAAGGATTGAATCTTCCTGTTTTTGTGCACTTCTATTTCACTTTCAGGAAAAATGGAGTTTTGAATCATATCCAATACCAGATCCAGAGTTGACTCCAGCTGTTTGTCAAGACTATAAATGGAAATACCTGCTTCATCTCTGTCGAAAAACGGATATACATAACTTCCATTGTAATCAATTTTCTCAGCTATTCGGGCTCCTGATAAAGTGCTGGTGCCTTCAGATAACAGAGTGTTTGTAGTACCTGCAACAAACAATGCATCCTGATGACGTGTGCCAGCCTGAAAGATAAAATCTATACGGGTAATAAGCTCTGTTCCGGTTTTAATGAGATAAACAGGAATACCATCCGACTGTATTACCCTTTTTGAACTTACCAGTTCTAGCTTTTTCGGAATGTGAAATTCAGGATTATTCTTTCTATTTATCGCCATTGTTCAATGATCGGTAATAAAGGATTGATGAATTATTTTCTGTGAAAGTATTTTGAGCAAATTCCATTAGTTCTTCAGCCTCAATACTTCTGTACTTATCAACCTCAGTATTAACCATATTTGGATCTCCTAACAGAGTAAACAAGCCAAGATTCATTGCTTTATTGAGAATACTTGTCTGGCCATAGCTAAAATTAGCTTCAACCTTATTCTTTACTTTATTCAGCTCTTCTTTACCAATAATAGTCTTTGTCAGCTTGTTTAACTCATGCAAGAGTAAATCACGGGCTTCTTCAATTGGCACTTCTGGTCGAGGCTTTCCGGTCACCACAAATAATCCAGGATCATGGTCTCCAGTAATAAAGGCATTAACATCAGTAAATTTTTGCTCCTCCTTCACTAATTTTCTCAATAATCTTGAGCTGTTTCCATTTGAAAGGATATCTGAAATCAGATCTCCCTGATAGAAATCAGATGAGCATCTTTTACCCATATGGAAAGCTACATATATAGCGTCATTCGGCACTGGTCGGTGAACTTCAAGTTTCCTGGGAGTTTTTTGTGGAGCTTCCTGGATGATTTGTCGCTCAGACAGGCTACTCTGAGGTATATCATCAAACCATTTTTCTGCAAGTTTGAAAATATTGTCGGGATCAACTTTTCCGGCTACAGTCAGAATGGCATTATTCGGAGTGTAAAACCGATTAAAGAATTCTTTGACAGATTTAAGTTCAGCATTTTCAATATGCGCCACTTCTTTACCAATTGTTGGCCACCGGTACGGATGCTGATTATAAACCAGAGGTCTCAGAAGTAACCATACATCTCCGTATGGTTGATTGAAATAGCTTTGATTGAATTCTTCAATCACAACTTTCTTCTGAGTGTCAAGATTCTTCTGGGAGAAATCTAATTCCAGCATCCTGTCAGATTCCAACCAAAATGCTGTTTCGACATTTTGGTGAGGCAATGTGATATAATAATTTGTAATATCATTATTAGTGAATGCATTGTTTTCGCCACCAGCTTGTTGCAATGGCTTGTCGAAATCAGGTATATTGGCTGATCCTCCAAACATCAAATGTTCAAATAAATGTGCAAATCCTGTACGCTCAGGGTTCTCATCACGAGAGCCAACATCGTAAATCAGATTAACAGCAGCTAATTCGGTGGAGTTATCAGGATGAACCAGGATTTTTAATCCATTTGCCAGCCTATGTGATTCAAAATTTATCATAATTTAGGTGGGTCAAAAGTAGGCTTATTTAAAATCAAAACAAATTATTATAATGCTTGATAAACATGATAATATAATATGCAATATTCGGCAAAGTCCTATACTTTTGTGCCTCAAATTATTTTGATACTACTATGAGAGCAAGAGCCTCCATTGAGCATCTGGGAAGAGTTGAATCTATTTGCGACAATTTGATCCGGGTTGGGTTTGTATCTCATTCATCCTGTTCATCTTGTCATGCAAAAGGGGTGTGTGCTGTTTCTGATGTAGATAGTAAATATATTGAGGTTGAAGATATTGGAAGGAGATGGGACCTTGGTGAAACAGTTAAAATTGTTTTTGCGCAAAAGGAAGGTTTCAAGGCCTTATGGTATGGTTACGTACTTCCACTTTTAGTTCTCCTGGCAGCAATGATTATTACTTTTGCTTTGACAGGTAAAGATGGATTATCGGGGCTGGTAGCTATAGGTATCTTAATTCCTTATTATTTATGTTTGTATTTCTTTAGGGATAAGCTGAAGAATAAGTTTACTTTTATTATCAAGAAAATCGATTAATTCATAAGCAATGAACACGATCGTCATTACGATTTTAAGTTTAAGTTTAATAGGCTCTTTAGCGGCTATTATACTATATTTTGTTGCACAGAAGTTCAAGGTTATTGAAGATCCACGAATTGATCAGGTTGATGAAGTATTGCCTGGTGCTAATTGTGGTGGTTGTGGATTTCCAGGTTGTCGGGGATTTGCTGAAGCATGTGTGAATTCAGAAGAATTAGCTGACTTGTTTTGTCCGGTTGGAGGTAATGATTGTATGTCAGATGTGGCATCCGTTCTTGGCAAGGATGCAGTTTCAAAAGATCCGGAAGTGGCTGTGATTCGCTGTTCTGGCTCACCTGAGCACCGTTCACAGACAAATTTTTATGATGGAGCGGTTTCATGTACTGTAGCACATAATCTTTATGCCGGGGATACTGGCTGTCAATATGGTTGTTTTGGATGTGGTGATTGTGTGGTGGTGTGTGATTTTGATGCCATATACATGAATGAAGAGACCAAACTGCCTGTGGTAATTGATGATGCTTGTACTGCTTGTAATGCGTGTGTTGAAGAGTGTCCAAGAGATATTATTGAACTCAGGAGGAAAAATAAAAAGGATCGAAAAATATTTGTCTCATGCGTTAGCATGGATAAAGGAGGTATTGCTAAGAAAGCATGTTCTGTTGCATGTATTGGATGCAAAGCATGTTTAAAGGTTTGTCCGCATGATGCTATTACCGTGGAAAACTTTCTGGCATACATCGACCCCGTAGCATGCAAACTATGTAGAAAATGTGTAGTTGTTTGTCCGACTGATTCCATACTTGAAATCAATTTTCCAGCGCGGAAAATAAAAGTTGAGAAAGAAAATTCAGCTGAGGAAGCTGTAATTAAGAAATAAGAGTTAAACTAAAATTAATAGGAGGAGCGCATCTTGAAAACCTTTCCTAAAGGTGGTGTTCACCCCCCGGAGAATAAAATTGCATCTGGTGCAGGAATTGAGACTTTTGCTTTGCCAAAGTCGGTTGTAATTCCTGTAGCTCAGCATATTGGGGCTCCGGCTACAGTAATTGTTCAAAAGAACGACTTGGTAAAAGTCGGGCAGATTATTGCACAAAGCTCTGGCTTCGTATCAGCTAATATCCACTCACCAGTTTCTGGAAAAGTAACTAAGGTGGATAATTTTCTGGATACATCTGGATACAAGAGAAAAGCAATTGCAATTGAAGTAGAGGGTGATGAATGGATCGATAGTATTGACCAGTCTGAACAGTTAGTTACAGATATTTCTCTATCTGCTGATGAGATTGTTGCCCGTACACTTGAAATGGGCATTGTTGGCCTGGGTGGTGCTACTTTCCCATCACATGTAAAATTATCAATTCCAAAGGGGAAAAAAGCAGAAGTATTACTGATTAATGGCATTGAATGTGAACCATATCTGACCTCTGACCATCGGATGATGCTGGAGAAAGGTGAACAAGTCATGGTTGGTGTCCAGATTCTTATGAAAGCACTTGGTGTTGACCATGCTTTCATTGGTATTGAGAAGAATAAACCTGATGCTATTATACACCTCACGAAACTTACAGCTGATTTCCCGGGTATTAAAGTAATCTCTTTGAAGGTCAAATATCCTCAGGGGGGTGAAAAACAATTGATCAAAGCAATTGTCGATCGAGAAGTACCATCAGGAGGCCTGCCTATTGATGTTGGTGCTGTCGTACACAATGTAGGTACAGCATTTGCCGTTTATGAAGCCGTTCAAAAGAACAAACCTTTGATTGAACGTATTGTGACCATTACTGGCAAGAATGTTAAGAAACCAGCCAATTTCAGAGTTAGATTAGGAACCCCTGTTGCAGATCTCGTTGAAGCTTGCGGAGGAGTACCTGATAATACCGGTAAAATAATTAATGGAGGCCCGATGATGGGTAAGGCCCTGGCTAACCTGGATGTGCCTGTCACGAAAGGAACATCTGGCCTTGTGCTTGTTCCTGAACCAGAATCAAGAAGAAAGCCCGTGATGAATTGCATTCGTTGTGGGAAATGTACACAGGTATGCCCAATGGGGCTGGAACCTTATCTGCTAATGACCTATGCTGAATTGAAGCGATTTGATGATCTGGAGAGAGATCAGGTTTTAGATTGTATAGAATGTGGTTCATGCAGTTATACCTGTCCGGCAAACCGTCCATTGCTTGATTATATCAGACTGGGTAAGAACAATGTAAGTCAAATAATACGATCAAGGAATAAGAAATGAGTGCTACAAAATTGATAACCGTTTCCCCTTCACCGCATAACTATGGTGATGAATCGGTGAGCAAAATTATGTATCGGGTTATTTGGGCTTTGGTACCCGCTTTTGCTGTTTCACTGGTTTTCTTCGGAGTAGGGGCCTTGATTGTAACCGCCATTGCGATTACTTCTTGTGTTGCTTTTGAATATCTGATAGCCAAATATATTATCAAAAGTAAACCCACTGTTTGGGATGGTTCAGCTATTCTGACAGGCTTATTACTGGCTTTTAATGTGCCCAGTAACCTACCCATATGGATAATAATACTGGGCTCTTTAGTTGCTATCGGAATTGGCAAAATGTCTTTTGGTGGCTTGGGTAAGAATCCTTTTAACCCGGCTCTCGTCGGACGTGTTTTTCTGCTGATTTCTTTCCCGGTTCAAATGACTTCGTGGCCAAAAGCTGTTGAGGCAAGATGGGCCTACCTGGATGCTACAACCGGTGCAACCCCCCTTGGATTATTGAAAGAGGGTTTGATGAACGGAAAACCACTATCCGAGCTGATGGATCAAATTCCGGAGTACAGTCAACTATTCCTGGGTAATATGGGAGGATCCCTTGGTGAGATTTCTGCCCTTGCCCTGATTTTGGGAGGTGCATATCTTCTCTGGAAGAAAATTATTACATGGCATATTCCAGTAAGCGTACTTGGAACAGTAGTGGCTTTTACCGGTATCATGTGGCTTGTTAATCCTGACCAATATATTGATCCTGCTTTTCATTTACTTTCAGGAGGGATGTTGTTGGGAGCAATATACATGGCAACTGATATGGTGAGTTCACCTATGACTCCCAAAGGACAGATTATTTTCGGAGTGGGTATCGGAGTGCTCACCTGCGTAATCAGACTATTCGGGGCTTATCCGGAAGGAGTATCATTTGCTATCCTGATAATGAATGCCTTTGTACCATTACTTGACAAGTATATTAAACCTAAACGATTCGGGGAGGTGAAAAAATAATGGCTAAGAAAGAATCTAGTTTTCTGAATATGGTGATTACCTTATTTCTGGTAACAGGATTAGCTGCAACTGCCCTGGGATTTGTGTACGAGTATACAAAAGAGCCTATCGCTGCTGCTAAACTGAAGGCCAAATTGGATGCAGTTTCAGTTGTGGTTCCGGAATTTGACAATAATCCCAGTGAGGAAATGTATACGCTTGAGTCAGATCTTGGCGTACTCGAATGTTATCCTGCTAAAATGGGTGGTGAACTGGTTGGAACGGCTATCAGCACTCTCACAAAAATGGGATTTAGCGGAGAGATAACTTTGATGGTTGGTTTTACAACAGATGGTACAATTATTAATTCAGCTCCCCTCGACCATTTAGAAACACCTGGTCTGGGAACTAAAATGGACAAGCCAAAGTTTAAGGATCAGTTTATCGATAAAAACCCTGGAACTGTAAATGTTAAAGTAACGAAAGATGGAGGTGTGATTGATGCAATCACCGCTTCTACTATTACTTCCAGAGCCTATTGCGATGCTATTCAAAGAGCCTTTGATGCTTATCAGAAAGGAGGCCAGAAATGAACCAGTGGAAAAATTTTAGTAAGGGATTCTTCAAGGAAAATGCTGTCTTTGTGCTGCTCCTTGGGATGTGTCCTGCTCTTGGTGTAACTACTTCGGCAATTAACGGTTTAGGAATGGGTTTGGCCACAACCTTTGTATTAGTTATGTCAAATCTGGTTATATCATTAATAAAAAGTCAGATACCCGACAAGGTCAGAATACCTGTTTTCATTGTGGTAATTGCCTCTTTTGTTACGATAGTGCAATTGACAATGGAAGCATTTGTTCCAAGTCTTTATAAGGCTCTGGGTTTGTTTATTCCTTTAATTGTTGTTAACTGCTTGATTCTTGGACGTGCAGAAGCCTTTGCATCTAAGAATACTATAGGATCCTCACTTATTGATGGACTCGGTATGGGACTTGGTTTTTCCATGGCACTTACTATGTTGGGAGGGATCAGAGAGATATTGGGTAGTGGAAGCTTATTCGATATCAGATTTGTACCAGAGGATGCCAGTACAATGCTTCTTTTTGTACTCTCTCCAGGTGCATTTATTGCACTAGGATATTTGATTGCAGTAATCAACAGGTTGAACAGATCTAAGAAATAACGGCTAATATCACAGACTCATGAATTATCTGATAATAATAATAGGAGCCATTTTTGTTAACAACATTGTTCTTAACAAATTTCTTGGTGTATGTCCATTTTTAGGCGTCTCAAATAAAGTCTCAACCTCTGTTGGTATGACCGGAGCTGTTACCTTTGTTATGGTACTGGCCACTATAGTGACATGGCTTCTTCAAAAATATGTTCTCGACCAATTCAATATTGGATTCATGCAGACAGTAACATTTATTCTGGTTATTGCAGCCTTGGTTCAAATGGTTGAGATTATTCTAAAGAAAATATCACCGCCATTATTTCAGGCATTGGGTGTTTTTCTTCCTTTGATTACTACAAATTGTGCAGTTTTGGGTGTGGCAATGCTTGCTGTTCAAAAAGACTTTAACCTGATGGAAGGCGTTGTGTATGCAATTGCAAATGCCATCGGTTTTGGATTAGCATTGATCGTATTTGCCGGTTTGAGAGAACAACTTGATCTGGCTAATGTACCAAAAGGAATGCGGGGTATGCCTATCGCTCTTGTTGTTGCAGGATTACTTGCAATGGCATTTATGGGCTTCTCAGGAATAGTTTAATAAGATCTTCCATACAATACTTTTACAGCTGTGTTGGTTCATTTCATGACCGACACAAGCTGGTAAAATTAGTCTGCCTATTTTCATAGTGTTGATTTTGCCGGTCAACATGCCTGCCGAACCTATAGTGTAAACTATAAAATGAGAATCAAATGAAAAAAAACAGACTTTTGTTTAGTGGGCTGGTCCTATGCGCCAGTTTGATCCTGGTAGGAACGATTATTCTTACTTCAACAAACAGCAAAGAGCGGGATCAGTTTGAAGATTTCCTTATCCAATCTGCACAAGATTATCCCGGTAATCTGGATGGTGAGGAGGGGAAAAAAGTTGGCTTTGATAGTCCTGATATTGCTGCTTATGCTGATTTCAGGAAGACGGTTGATCCTGTTTTAAAAAGGGTTCCTGCCGAAAGACTTCGCACTGCCTACTTTGAAAGCAATGCTTTACAAAGAATGAAATCTTCAAATGGCCTTGATTGGGACAGTCATCCAAGTGATATGGGCGGCAGAACGAGAACTGTTTTCTTTGATCCTAATGATGGGGAAGGGAAACGTGTTTTTGCTGGTGCAGTCACAGGAGGCCTGTGGATTAATAATGACCCCTTTTCAGATCAGGCATGGGAACCCGTAAATGATTTCTGGCCGAATTTGTCAGTTAGCTGCATGACAGCTGATCCAATCAATCCTCAGAGTATGTATATAGGTACAGGTGAAAGCCAGACTGCTCTGATCATTTATCGGGAGTCGTCAACTGTAGGGATGGGAATTATGCATTCTGCAGACGGTGGAACAACTTGGGAGGTACTTCCCTCAACAAGTGATTGGGCTTATGTAACGGATATTGTTATCAGAAATGAAGGTGGCCAAAGTGTTATTTATGCCGGAGTTGTCTCCGGTTTGTATAAAGGAACTCTGCACGAAAGTAAGCCGGAAGATGGTTTATACAGGTCAAGTGATATGGGAGAATCCTGGACTCAGGTTTTACCTCTCCTGCCGGATGGTGACAGAGCATACTCTCCTGCAGATATCGAAGTATCAGCAGATGGCGAAAGATTATTTGTAGGTACTACCTATCATGGAGAGGACAGACGTGGAGCAGCTTGTTTGCTATATTCTGATAATGGGCTTGACTGGACTGTAAATACAGATTATTATGATGCCTTTACAAGTGGATTAGATATTCAGAATAGTCAGCGCACATTTACTTATCCGGGGCGGGTGGTATTAGCTACTGCTCCCGGAAACTCAGATGTTGTGTATGCACTTATCGCTGGTGGGTATATGCGTGGTGATGCCTTTGTTGGCTACGATTGCGCCCTTATCCTCAAATCAGAAGATAAAGGCCAGACATGGATTGATCATCCTAATGTGCCAATGCGTGACCAGGTGAATACCTTTGCCTACCTGGCATGGCACGCTTTGGCTGCTGAAGTTGACCCTACAGATTCCAATACTCTTTGGATCGGTGGTTTGGACGTGTGGCGTTCAAATGATTCGGGCGATACCTGGCAGCAAATGTCATATTGGGCTCCTGGTGGTGAGGAACAAGCTGCAAGATATGTACATGCCGATATTCATTCATTTGCTTTCAGACCAGATTCACCAACTGAGATGATGATAGGTACCGACGGTGGAGTTTTTTATTCTGGTTCTGCCAATGCGGCCAGCCCCACATTTCAGGAGAAGAATATTCAGTACAGTACCCTACAGTTTTATTCCTGTGCCCTGCACCCTGAACCGGGTGAAAGATACTTCATGGGGGGCTTGCAGGATAATGGTACACTTCTGTACATAGGTGATCAGGTTCCAAATAATGGATTCAGGATTTCCGGAGGTGATGGTGCCTTTTGTTTTATCGATCAGAATGAGCCAAATATTCAGTATACAACTATATATTATACCTGGGTGAATGTATATGACATAGTTCCTGATGATCATTTTAACGGTATTACTGCCAATAATTTCAATTTTGGCACATTCATTAATCCAATGGATTATGACTATCAGTACAATACCTTATATGCAAATGGTGTTCATTTCACTGGGTATAATGCGAATAAAATTGGGGTTGTCAGATTAGTGGGTTCACGATTATCAGGCGGTTTGAAGGATGTTCCTACAGATTCAGATGTGCCTTTCTCTGCGATTAAATGGTTCGAAGAGTCTGGTGAGAATGCCAGTACAATATATATGGGTACAGAAAGTGGTCGATTATTCCGTTTAGAGGATGCTGTACTAATTGGTGACCTTACTGAATTAACAGGAGATGAATTTCCAGCCGGAAATATTAGCTCAATTGATATTGGTCATTCAGAGGATACTGTACTTGTATCATTTTCAAATTATGGTATTCCATCAGTTTGGCTCACAACAGATCATGGAGATACCTGGACTGATATTGAGGCTAACCTGCCGGATATGCCCGTTCGCTGGGCAATTTTCCATCCTGAGAATAGTCGTCAAATTATGTTAGCGACTGAAACAGGTATCTGGACTTGCGAAAATGCAACCGCTCAGAATGTTGTCTGGTCACCAGATATCTCCGGTATGGCAAATGTAAGAACTGATATGCTGAAGG
This sequence comes from Bacteroidota bacterium, assembly GCA_018669475.1. Lineage (GTDB taxonomy): Bacteria > Bacteroidota > Bacteroidia > Bacteroidales > UBA12481 > JABHCC01. The sequence goes on from JABHCC010000134.1 coordinate 53,849, forward strand.
TGCGACCTGCAGATAATATGGTGTTGGCTGCTACCCATGGAAGAGGGATGTATACTACTATATGGAATCCGATTCATACTTCAGGGATTTCAGATTTTGAATTAATTGAGAATCTTTCAGTGTACCCAAATCCCACAGATGGAAGGTTTGATATCGAAGTGTCTGTAAAACAGGAAACTGAGTTGAGGATTACGGATATGAGTGGTAAGCTTATAGTTGTAGAGTCAATAAGTCCGCAGAATGGACTGGTGAAAAGATCATTTGATTTACGTGATCAGGCAAAAGGAATCTATTTTGTTCAGGCAGGATCCGGATCTGATGTTCAGATCAGGCGTCTGATCATTCAATAGTAGTTTTTCGTAACCCGGAGCCTGGCTCCGGGTTTTTTTTACATTCTTGCAACAGGTGCAATCCCCTGGTCAGAGAATAATCCTTTTTGGTATTTGTAATATCCTGTAATTCCTATCATGGCAGCATTATCCATAGTATAGGCTAATTTTGGAATGTATATTTCCCATCCGGAGCGAACAACTTCTTCTTCGAGAGCATGTTTAAGGCCCGAGTTAGCCGATACCCCTCCTGCAATCCCAATTTGATTTATGCCAGTTTGCTGGCTGGCCAACCTAAGTTTATCAAGCAGAATGTCAACAATAGTATTCTGTAAAGAGGCACAAAGATTGTTGAGATTATCCTTTATGAAATCAGGATTCTCTGCAAGCTCATCACGTATCTTGTACAAAAAAGATGTCTTTAATCCACTAAAAGAGTAATTTAAACCCTTAATACGCGGCTTAGAGAATTTAAAGGCCTTAGCATCACCATCTTTTGCCTTCTGGTCAACAATGGGTCCTGCCGGATAGGGGAGGCCAATAACTTTACCACATTTATCAAATGCTTCACCAGCAGCATCATCAATGGTTTGACCGATAATCTCCATTTCTAAATGACTCTTCACGACAAGGATTTGTGAATGTCCGCCAGATACCAACAGGCAAAGAAATGGAAATTTTGGAACCGGATTGCGGTTCTCTGGAGAATCCTGGATGAAAAGGGCTAGCACATGAGCTTGCAGGTGATTGATGTCAATTAAAGGGATACCTTGTGCAAGTGCAAATCCTTTGGCAAAGGAGGTACCTACAAGTAAGGAACCCATTAGTCCGGGACCTCTGGTGAAAGCGATAGCATCAATATCCGCTGGTTTAACACCTGCCTGTTTAAGTGCCTGGTCAACAACCGGAATGATATTTTTTTGATGAGCCCTGGAGGCCAGCTCTGGAACTACCCCCCCAAAGTTTATATGTACTTCCTGGTTGGCAACTTTGTTTGAAAGTAGCTTGTCATTAACCAGAACGGCAGCCGAAGTATCATCGCAAGATGACTCAATTGCAAGTATTACCGTATTTTTTTTATTCATTTATTTTGAAAGCAAGTATTCAATTCGCCGAACGTTCTATCTTTGTGGCGAATCTGGTATATTGTGGCTGCAAATATAGGGTAAACTGATTAAATGCTGAGGTAATCAGAAAAGGAATAAAAATATCTGCTTATATTCTTATTGGGCTAAGTGTAATTTGTTTAAGCACTTGGTTACTGATTAGAAGTGCCAGGGTACAAACATGGCTGGTTCGTCAATTTGTTGAAAAGATTGAAGAGAAAATCGGAGGAGCAATACAGGTTGATCAGATTAAGGTACGATTAAATAAACAGGTAGTACTTAAAAATGTAGTTGTATGGGATCAGCTGGGTGATACGGTATTCTTTCTGCCTGAAACAAAAATAAAGCTGGATTCCTATAATCTGAAGAATAAAGATTTTGTACTTAATCAGGTTCAGCTTACCGATCCTTTCATATATTTCCAGGAGGATCCGGGAGGAGGATTAAATATCTCATTTCTTCTTGAATCACTTGTTGCTGATACAACAAAACCTCCTTTAAAACTGAAAGTGAAGAAGATCAATATTGATGATGGTATTTTCAGATACCATACTTTCAGAGCTACTCCAAATATTGCTTGTTTTTCAAAAGATTATATTCAGGTGAATCAGTTTCAGATCACAATTGATGATTTATATGTTGATTCAACAGGATTTGGTCTACAGATTCGAGAGATGGAAGGGGCTGATGTATGTGGTTTTCAATTGAAAAATTTAAATGCAAAACTAAGCTATTCAGACTCAGGGCTACATGGGTCTGATATACAAATTGAAACACCCCAAAGTTTTTTAGCACTGAACAATCTGGATCTTAGCACAAAGCCGGATCAGGAACAGACTTTTTTAGATCGCTTATCTATACGTACCACGATAGCTAATGAATCATATCTGTCAGAAAAGGATTTGGCATACTTTATACCGAATATCTCTGGTAGCTCAGTTATCGAAATAGATGGAAAAGTGAGCATGAATCAAGGCAGGCTTTCTTGTGAGGATGTAGATATAGTGAATGGAGAATTCTTTCAATTGCAGGGTGAATTAGATATTGGTAATCTTCAGGATATTCGTAACTCTGAATTCACTTTTAATCTGGATAGTCTCATCTATTATCCCCTATACCATAAAAACAGTTTACTGAACTTGCTAATCGACCCTGATACATTGAAACTGCCATTTAATTGGGAGGAAATTGATCCAATACATTTTAGAGGAACTTTTGAGGGTAGCCTGAATAGTATCGTAACAAAAGGATCAATAAAGAGCAAGGCATTTGAGTTTAGTGGTAATTTGATTAGTGGCATTTCAGATAGCTTGCCAATCCGGCTCTTGTCGGGAAATTTAACTGGTGCAATTTATAATTTTGATAGTTTGTTTGATAGCCGTACGGGCCTTAGGAACATAGAATTTAGTAGTGGTTTTGGTGGAACTGCAGTTAGTCTTACGGAGTATTCCATATTACTCAATCTTAATTTAAGACAGCTAAATTGGCGGGAATATAATTATGAGAATATCTATGTTCAGGGAAATGCCATTAATCAAACTTTTGATGGTGTACTAATTGTTGAGGATGAGAATGTTGATGTGGAACTTGAAGCCATGGTCGATTTTTCCGGATCCATTCCAAGTTTTAATTTTGGTTTGGATTTGAGAGAAGCCCACCTGAATGCTATAAATGTAAGTAGTTTAGACTCGCTCGAAGTATTGGACCTACATCTTCGAGGCAATTTCTCAGGAATGGATCTGGATGATTTGGAAGGCAATATTTGGCTTACTAATTCTTACTATCAAAACTCCAGAGGGAAACTGCCATTTGAGCAGATAGACCTTAGTATTGGACCTGAGCTTGGGCAGAGGAAAATAAGTCTGGTTTCTGACTATATAGATGCGCGTTTATTGGGAGAGATTCATCTAAACGAACTCCTTAATCAGATGGAGTTAGTCGTTCGTCAATATCTGCCTGTACGTTTGGAGACTTCTGGGTTTAATGGTGAACATGTCAATGATTTTACTTTTAACTTACAACTGAAAAATCCTCGTCCACTCACTGAAATCCTGACACCAAAAGTAATATTTAAAGATAATACTCAATTGAGCGGATTCTTTAAAGAGGGAGGACGCCAATGGGAAATCGAAGGTACATCACCGCAGTATGTTGTTTCAGGCCGTCAATTCACTAATTTGGTTTTCCGGGCCAGTTCATATCAGGACACCTTGTTATTTAATTGTTCGCTCGGAAAACTTCAACTTGATGCAGAAACCGAGTTTGATAAGATAAGTGCTAGTTTTCAAATGGTTCCTGACAATATGGAAGCTGATATAGCCTGGCAAAATCAGGATACAATAATTTCTAAAGGTCGATTCCAGCCAAGTATACGGTTTGAGCCTGGCCTATCTGTTTTTCCCAGAACTATTATTAATATGGCTCAATCTGAGCTCATTTACAAAGATACTATCTGGCAAATTAACCCGGCTCGATATGTGTTAGACCATCAGTATTTTCGAATCGATTCATTAATTATGCAACATAATAATGAGACTTTATTGGTTGATGGCATAATATCAGATCTTCCTCATGATACACTTTATGTCGGATTCAATGAGTTGAATTTAAGGCATCTGAGTGCGATAAAAGAAAACAGGAAGTTTAATCTGGCCGGAATAGTAGATGGAGAGGCCAAGCTTTTTAACCTGCATGAAAAAGGTTTATTTCTCGCTAATCTGAATATTAATGATTTCACTATTAACGGAGAATTACTGGGACTTACTCATCTGAACAGTCAGCGAAAATCAGGCAGTGACGAGGTATTTATGGAGGTTGTTACCCAAAGAGGTGATATCTCAACTATAAATATGAGTGGTACATTCAATCCGGTTACAGATAAGGTTGATTTTATTATTGATCTGGAGAAGCTCAGGATGAATGTATTTAATGCTCTTCTGGATCCGGTTCTTCGTGATATTCGTGGAATAGCCAGTGGAGAAATTATTGTGAATGGTTATAGGTCCGATCCCAAGTTTTACGGTGAAATAATGATGCAGAAGGCTGGCCTTAATGTTGAGTATCTGAAAACGAGGTACACTTTTACTCATCCTCTTATTGTCACTCCTGAAGGCTTCCTTATCGAAGGCCTTATTGCAAGAGATCGTTTTGGAAATGAAGCGATTGTTAATGGTGGTGTTTATCATGACCGCTTTAAAAATATAACTTTGGATCTTAATCTTGAAGTGAAGGATTTCCTGTGCCTTGAGACGACCGAGGCTAAGGGTGAAAGATATTGGGGAACAGCATTCGCAACAGGATTGGCAACATTAAAAGGACCAGTTAAGCAAATTAAAATTGATATTTCAGCTGAAACAAAGGCAGGTACTAATTTCTCAGTTCCTGTTTCCAGAAGAGGTTCTGTAAGAGAAATAAATTTTATTACTTACGTCAAAAAAGACAGCCTGGATATTGACCCCGATTTATTCAATTATAATTATGAAGAGAAGGATCCCGGATATGATGTAGATCTTTCAGGGATTGAATTACAGATAGACCTTAATGTGACTCCTGAGGCGCAGGTTCAGATAATTATTAATTCTATTACAGGTGATGTGATTCGAGCCCGGGGAAGAGGCAATTTGATCCTGGATGTAAACAAAAGGGCTGCTTTTTCAATTAATGGAAGCTATATAATATCCGAAGGTGATTATCTTCTTACAATGCAGAATATGCCCATTAAGCGATTCGATATTCAGCCTGGTGGGAGTGTGAATATGAATGGAGATATAAAAAATGCAAATCTTGATATCGTGGCGGTTTATAAGACAAAAGCTGCATTGTACGATTTGGTTCTGGATGAAAGTGATCAGGATCTTAAGCAAAGAATTCCGGTAGAGTGCCACCTACTGAAGAGCGGTCTGCTTGAAGCGCCAGGGTTAGAGTTTGAAATTGTTTTACCCCCAAATAGTGATGATGTTGCAAGAAGTCAGTTGAGCAATTTAACAGAGGAAGAACTGAATAAGCAGATATTGACTTTATTGATATTAAATCGTTTCAGCCCATTGCCGGGATTAAGTTCTTCAACACCAAGGAGCTATGAAAGCGCAGGGATTAGCACAACAACCGAAGTGCTTTCAAATCAACTTAATTATCTTCTCTCTCAAATCAGCAATGATTTAGATATTGGTTTTAATTACCGACCAGGAGACGAATTAACAAGTGATGAAGTAGAAGTTGCTCTCTCAACCCAATTACTTGATGATAGAATGACGATTAATGTAAATGGAAATGTTGATGTTCGTCAGGTTGAGACAAATGATAATGCAAATCAGCTTGTTGGAGATGTTGAAATAGAATATAAAATTGTTCCATCAGGCAAATTAAGGGTGAAAGCTTTTACCAGGGCAAACGACCGATTACTTTATGAGTACTCTGATTATACTCAGGGATTTGGAATATTCTTCAGAGAAGAATTTGATCGTTTTCCTGACTTATTGCGAAAGTACTGGAATAGTGTTTTTAAGAAGGATACTACCGGACAGATATACTAAACACAATTACAATCTCGTTTTTTTGATAACTTTATTCAATAACTAACAAAATTTCAAATGAACCTGTTCTTAATGATACAGACTCAATTTATGGCCCAGGCAGACTCCATTGGAGCTGTAGATCAAGCAACTGAGCTTGCTATTCCCATCATTGAATTAACCCTTAAAGGTGGGTGGATAATGATTCCTATTGCCCTTTTATCCATTTTGGCGATATACATTTTCGTCGAAAGATATTTTGCAATACGCAAAGCTGGGCAGGAAGACACACATTTTATGAACAGAATTAAAGAATTTATCCACGAAGGGAAGATTGATGCAGCTATTCGCCTTGCTCAGGCTACAAACACACCAGTTTCCAGGATGATTGAAGCGGGTATAAGACGAATTGGACGTCCGATGAATGATGTGAATGCAGCAATTGAAAATGTTGGTAAACTTGAAGTTTATCAGCTTGAGCGTGGTTTACCTACCTTAGCGACATCTGCCGGAGCAGCACCAATGATTGGTTTTTTGGGTACGGTGATAGGGATGATACGCGCTTTCTGGGATATGTCAAATGCAGGTAGTAATATTGATGTAGGATTGCTCTCAAATGGAATTTATACCGCTATGGTAACAACAGCTGCAGGGCTTTTTGTAGGTATTATTGCCTATTTCTGTTACAATATTCTGGTGGCAAAAATAGACAAGGTGGTTTTCTTATTAGAGGCCAGATCATCGGAGTTTATGGATCTTCTCAATGAACCTGTTAAGTAGTTTTAATAGTTAAGAATCTTCAATCAGAGAAATGGCAATTAAATCCAGAAATAAGGTAAATGCACAGTTCAGTATGTCATCGATGACCGACATTGTATTCTTGTTGTTGATCTTTTTTATGATCACCTCAACCATGGTCCATCCGAATGCTCTGAAACTTTTATTACCCCAAAGCAACAGCCAGGTTTCAGCGAAACCAATTACTACCGTTTCAATTAATCGGAACCTGGATTTTTATATAGAAAATACCCCAATCGATTTTGGCAGGCTTGAAGCAGCGCTGAAAGTTAAATTCGATGGTGTTCCGGAAGAAGATCGTACAGTCGCCCTTCATGCTGAGAAATCAGTACCAATAGATGAGGTTGTAAAGGTCATGAATATTGCAAAAAATAACAGATATAAACTTATTCTTGCTACACAGTCGAGATAAAAATAATGGATCGATATAAAAATATACGAGGTTTAGCAGGTACCATAATTTTTCATGGAGTGATACTGGTGATCTTCTTGATTTTTAGTTTCTCGGCTCCATTTCCTCCTCCTGAAGAGGAAGGAATAATAGTTAATTTCGGTACTAATGAGCAAGGCTTTGGCAGTGTTGAACCACAGCGGCAACAATACACCCCTCCGATAGTTGAAGAAGAGCAGCAGGAAGAACAAGAAGCTGTTATTCCGCCTGTAATTCCTGAAATAGAAGCAGTTGAAATTCCGGATGAATCAGAATCTGAAGCTCAGGATCTATTGACTCAGGAATTGGAAGAAGCAGCCAGGATTAATGCTCAGAAGAACAAAGAGGAGGAGGCAGAGAAGAAAAGACTTGATGAACTTGAACGTCAGCGTCTGGATGAAATAGAAAAGGCCAGGTTAGCCGAGGTAGAAAAGCAAAGGATTGAGGATGATAGAGTTCGTCAGGCGGAATTAGAACGCCAAAGAATCGAAACCGAACGCTTACGTCAGGAGGAATTAGAGCGCCAAAAGATTGCAGAAGAGGAAAGGCAGAGAAAGGCCGAGCAGCTGCGAAAGCAACAGCAACGAAGTGATATTAGCAATCGCATGCAAAAGTCATTTGGAGGTGCTGGAGAATCAGACACGAATGCCAGTGAAGGGCTTAGAGAAGGTGTGGGTAATCAGGGCATCAAAACCGGATCTGTGGAGTCTGATGACAGAACAATGATCCATAGTACAGGAAGTGGAATTTCGTACAGTCTTGAAGGTAGGAATGTTGTTGGTGCTCTTAAAAGACCACAATATCCAGGTCAGGAAAGTGGAACCGTGGTAGTGAGCATATCTGTAAACAAGGATGGACGTGTCGTATCTGCTGTACCCGGGGTACGAGGATCAACAACCATGGATTCCAAATTGCTTGAAGCAGCTAAAAAGGTTGCCATGTCAGCTCGTTTCAATAAGGTTACGGATCCTTCAGCTGCGATAACACAAAAAGGAACAATCAGTTATATTTTTAAACTGACAGGAGGATAAAAAGAATTGAATTATAAATGTTTGGGGGCGATTCTTGAATCGCCCCTATTTTGTTTATGTGAGAAGTAACTTTAAAGAAGCTCCAAAAACAATTATCAGGAGAATTATTCTAACAGCTTTGGCGCCCCAGCTAACAGCAAAACGACTTGCGACAAAGGCACCAATCATATTTCCAACACCAAGTATTAAACCAGCTATCCAATAAACCTGATCGTTGTAAATAAATATTGCAAGAGCAAACGGTGTATATAATAGAACGATTAATAATTTAATAGCATTGGCCTTTACGAGATCAAATCCGGTTCCAAGTACCAATCCTGCAAGCAAGAAGAAACCTACACCAGCCTGAATAAAACCGCCGTAAATCCCAATAAAAAAGAAAATTACTATTTGCAGTAAATTGGGCTTTGAACGAATTAAACCGGCCTGACCTTTGATCCATGCATCGGGTTTTAACAGAATAATAAAAAACATAAAAACCAATAAGCCGCCAATAACCTTAGTCATTATTTCCTCATTAAGACTTATGGCCATTGATGCTCCAAGCAAAGAGCCTAAAATAGCTGGTATCGCCAGCCAGATTCCTTCGCTGATCTTAAAAACCTTTTGTTTCTTGAAGCTGCTGACTCCAACAATATTCTGCAAGAGAATGGCTACTCTGTTGGTTCCATTGGCAACATTAGCAGGTAAACCCATAAACATCAGTAAGGGTAGGGAGATCAGGGATCCTGAACCTGCCAGTGTATTGATGAAGCCACATAAAATCCCTGCGCCGATAAGCGCAGGGATAAAATACCATTCCATTATTGGGTGTGTGTTAGAGTATTTACTGTATCAGGACTTTTGCCATTTGTTTCTTTGAACCTGAAGATACTGTGATAATGTATGTGCCTTTTGGCTCTTGCGATAGATCGAAAGTTTTGGTGATTGAATAATTCTGAGCTTCAAGAGCTTCATGAAGAACCACACGACCTGTAAGATCTGATATCACAAGTTCACTATCTTCTGCTGGCCGAAGTTCAAGCTTAAATTGTCCATTACTTGGATTAGGATAAGCTAGCATCTGTGTTGACAGATTATAGTTATCAATACCTGATCCGGTGACCTTATTCCAAACAGCTGTGTACATTCCGCGTCCGTGAGTTGCTGCAAGAACAGTATTATCTGATTTTCTAACTTTAATCTGATCAATTCTTACATTCGCCAGTCCATTGATATTCTGAGTCCAGACAGCAGGATCAGCAGTAATGTCATCACATGTCCAGCTACCTAATTCTGTGGCAAGCATAACCTGTTTATCGTTCTCAGGGTGGAATATTGACCATCTTACCGGGATATCCGGCAGGTTACCTTCTTTATTTGTCCAGTTTTGTCCTCCATCAAGGCTTAACCAAACAGATTCAACTCCGTAATTCGAAAAAGTAACCAGCAGAGTTTGCTCTGTTTCACCCACTTCAATTGAGGAGATAAATCCTGAAGGAAAACTTGCTGAGGTAATCTCCTGTACATTTGTGTTTCTTGTGGCATCAGCCAGTTTGTATAAGCGGCCAGCCTCTGTTCCAATAAATATGTTACTTTCTCCTACCGGAGAACGCTCTGAAGATTTAATACATGAAAAAGGGACTGCGGTTTCAGTATTAAGATTGGCATACCTGAAATTCACATTTGATGCACTGATACCAGCTATTAAAAGCTTGTTAGCATCGTTACCTTCCCAGTCCTGCATATTGGCAAACAATGTGTTATCACGAGAACTATAATCCATTGGATTAATAAAAGTTCCGGATCCATCATTTCTTCCTGCCATACTGGAGGGCTTTGTCTCGACGGCTCCATACCAGGTTCTTATGCTGTTGTGGTATACAGTTGTGATTTGCAATTCGGGAGTATCTTCATCGATAAAACAGAGAGCGCCATCTCCTCCTGATAGC
>JABHCC010000135.1 GCA_018669475.1 Bacteroidota bacterium
CCGAACCGTCTCTTACATCATTGAAAGTTCCACTTTGCAAGAATGCTACCCTAACTAAGTCAGTACTAAAACCACAAGCCGAACTAACCGCCCATTCGAGATTGTAAACCTCTCCTAAAACACCGGTAAAGGTGGCAGTGTGATCGTTTACATCAGAGAATACACCTCCTGAACCACTGAGTATCCTCCAGGTTCCCATTGAAGATTGAGGATCATTTGCATTTAAATTTGTTGAAACAGTGCCATCAAAGAAGCCTTGATCAGGACCTGCAAAAGCCGGAATCGTAACCTGATCGAAAACCACACCCACCTGATCAGCCGAACTTGCACATAATGTTGTAATTTTCCACTCTAAAACATAGCTTCCACATAATGCCCCGGTGAAAACCGTTTGAGGATCATTCTCATCAGCAAAAGATCCATTGGTCCCTGATATTACAGTCCAGGTACCAACTCCGATCACAGGCGTATTAGCAGCCAATGGAGTTTGAGCCACTCCATTAGTAACTTTAATATCCATACCAGCATCAGCAACAGTGGGGATATGTCTGAACTCAATTAACACTTCATCTTCTATAGATCCACAATTAGTAGAGATCGTCCATTTTAATATATATGCACCACATAGATCACCCGTAAATTTTGTAAGCGGATCGCTCGCATCATCGAAGACACCTGCTGCGCCTGAGCTGATTGTCCAAAGGCCATCTCCCTGAGATGGAGCATTACCATTAAGGATAGCGGAATTCCTTCCATCATCATATATCTGGTCGTCACCTGCTGAAGGTGTTGTGGCTATATGTCCAAATTCAATTATAACTTCATCTTCAGATAATCCACATCCCGAAACAATCGACCATCTTAACTCATATGATTGGCACACCACTCCGCTGAAAACAGCATTTGGATCATTTACGTCACTAAACACTCCACCTGTACCACTTAAAATACTCCAGGTTGCATCATTAGTTCCCGGGTCAATCCCATGAAGAGTGGTACTGATTCTCCCATCAATATAACTTTGATCTGAACCTGCATGAGATTCAACTAAAACCTGGTTAAAATTGATCGAGACCTGATCTGTTGTATTGGCACAATTTGTCAGTATTGTCCATGACAAAACATAATTTGTGCAAGGCAGACCTGTAAATACAGTATTTGGATCAAGGTTATTTTCAAATTTTCCGTTTCCACCACTAACGATATTCCATCTGCCAAATCCTTCATCCGGAGTATTTGCATCCAGGCTTGCACTTACCACTCCATCATTAAACATCTGATCGTCACCAGCATCAGCCTCAGATGGGGTATGATAGAAAGTGACATTAACATCATCTGTGTCGCTAACTCCACCATGTGCTACAGTCCATCTTAAAGTATAACTGGTACAATCCTGCCCTTCGAATACTGCATTTGGATTATTCACATCAGACAAGCTGCCTCCTGCACCCTGAATCACCGACCAGGTTCCTGAGCCATAACTTGGTGTATTAGCTTGCATTGTGTTTGTCAGATCACTTGTTCGGATAGTGACATCCAGTCCTGCGCTGGAGGTGATCTGACCAATAACTGAAAAAGGATAACTAATTATATAATGTTCTTCGTCATTATCAAATGCTTGTATCTTCAATATAAAATCACCCGGGCCATATTCATTAGTATTCCAACTAAACTCATAAGGATCAGTCAAATCAGTGTTCACCAATACATCATTTAGATAAAATAGCACTCTTGTCAAACTCCCATCATTATCATAAGCATTGATAATGATCGGTATTACAGCTCCTAAAGCATAAATCGTCTGATCCTCGGGGGAAGTCAATTCAGCATAGGGTGGTTTATTCGGCAAAATAAATTCACAGGATGCCATCAAAGATGTAAAAGCAATAAGAAAAAATAAATACTTTATCAGCCTGAGTTTTGCGCTAGTTATTTGTGTTGATCTCATCAGCAATGCTTATTTCTATAAAATTAACGGATATTTGGACAAATAGGTACCTTCATACAATTTTCCTACTTTTGGTTTTCAACTAATTCATCTCCAAATAATGAAACCCAGGCTTTCCATATCCCTTGTAATACTAGTCTTCATAGTGCTTTCAGGATGTCAGGAAAGAAGAGATTCCGACGTAATTTTATACAATGGAATTATTTACACTGTTGATAAAAATTTCTCTGTTTGTGAAGCAGTCGTCATCAAAGATGGAATATTTGTTGAAAGCGGCTCTACAAAGGAACTTCGCTCCCGATATCGGGCAGATAAGAAAATTGATCTGAATGGTCAGGTTGTTTATCCTGGTTTTTATGATGCTCATTGTCACTTTACCGCATACTCTGAAAGTTTAAGGAAAGCTAATCTTGTTGGAACAAGCTCATTTGAAGATATATGTGAGATTTTAAAAGAGCACCATCCGGAAGGAAGTGATGAATGGATTTTAGGTCATGGATGGGATCAGAACGACTGGAATATTAAAGAGTATCC
>JABHCC010000136.1 GCA_018669475.1 Bacteroidota bacterium
AACTATTGAAATATTGAAAACTCAAGGGAGTTTGCAACATTACAACAGTTCATAATAATCAACATGTGACGATAGTTTTATTTTTAAAAGTATCTCTTAACTTTAACTAACAATTTGTCCACCAGAGTTTGAATTTAAACACCGACATGCTGACCCCCATTAAAACATCCACAAAGTGCTATCATTTAGCGGTAAGCACCAGATGTGTTCTTTCAAGGGGTCAGTATCCCGGATTAGGGGGTCAGCATGTTTTGGAATTGGGGGTCAGCTTGCTTTGGAATATACAATAACAGAATAGGCTGACTTTTGGATGGGTTCTTCGTCATATTTGGGGGAGGTTACCAATTGACACAATACCGTTTGTTTTAGCAGATCAAAGCCAGCCAAAAGGAATATACACACTGGCGTATCCCTTTTCTGTCAAAAGCTCTAATCTTATAGTAATTTGACTTAACTGCCAGAACATATTGGTTACATGGATCTAGGAAAAAATATGCTCCCCCAAATGTGGCGAAGATCCCTGTTATGGAGCCACCTAAACCGAAAATTTGCAACCACCAAGAACGGACTTTAAGTACCTATTTATCTGCATGTTCTATGTCTCAACCAAAATTTGGATTTAGTGGCTCATGTGTCCCAGAATATCTAGTTTATACGATGGCACCATGAATAGGTATTCTGGATCCGTTGGTACTCCCCCAAATGCGGCGAAGAACCTTTGGATGCAGAATGTCTAATAATGATTGAATCAAGATTTAATGGCTCGACGAGTAAATTACCTATAGTAAACTATCAACGGGCGTGTATACTGTAAAGGAATTCTGTCATGCTGACTAATATCTTTCGTTGTAATTACAATAGCTACCTTTAGACATCAACTTGTATAGAATATTAGTAACCCACCTTCTTCTTGACTATTAGTGGCAATGATTGCGAGGAGAGTGGGTTTATTAATCACATCAATTCAACTAGAATGAAAAATGCACCATTATTTGTTAATCTCTTTGTGGGGCTGATCTTCCTATCATGCAATCAAAAAGAAGTTGTCATTCAAGACTCACCTATTAAAATTGGAATTGAGTTTAATTCATCTAATAATGTGAATTACTCCGAGATATTTCAGAGCATTGAATATGTAAAGCTTGAGACAACAGAGAATTGCATTCTTCCGTCAATTGATCAGATTGAGATTGGAAAGGATTTACTCTTCCTTCTTTGTAATTCAAATAATACAATCTATATCTATACTCATTTTGGGAAATTTGTAAGCAAGATCAATAATATTGGTAAAGGGCCAAATGAAATGCTTGGACCAACCGATTTTTCGATTTGTACTGATAACAATGAGATTTTCTGGCTCGATAATACCTTATGCAAGATGTTTGTCTATGATTTTGATGGCAATTTTCTTAGGGCTTTTAATTCATTGAATAGAAATTGCTTTACCTTGTTTGGTACTGGTCAATACCTGTTTTATAACCACCTTTCCAAGTTCAATTACCAGCATCTAGAGTCTAAAAGCTCAACTAACTTGGTTGCGATAACTGGCGATTGTCAATTGCTTAAAGAATATGATAATTATGAATTCCCAAGTTTTGCTGGCTACTCTACAGGCAGAGCACTTTACAAAGCTTATGATGGCACTATCTATTTTTTGCCCAATTATGGACGAACCATTCATTCATTTGACCAGGACTTAAATCTTGTTCCTCAATTTAAGATCGTTTTTGAAAAGGACATTAAGACTGACGACATAGATAAAATGACTAACGAATTTGAGTTTTCAGATTACATCGGTAGTAACAATTTTCCGTCCATTACAGACAGACTTTTCATTAGCAGGAATCACTTGTACCTTATTTTCGTTTATAATGAACAAGCCTTTCATCTCTTTTACAATATTGACACCAAGGATATCACAAATGTTACTTTTGGAAATTTCAAAAATGATATGGACAGTATCGAGGTAAATGCAATCTATGGGGCAAATAAAGTGGGACTTATAGGCTTAATTCCTATGTACGAGTTTATATCTAATTATGAGTCCAATATAAAAGCTGGTGTACAATCAAAAAAGGCTGATATCGAAGAAATCATCAACAGTTCAACCGAACAAGATAATCCAGTTTTGGTATTCTTGAAGTACAAAAAATAGTATTGTTCTATACGTTATGCTTTCTGTTTTCACCATATTACTCATCCTCCAAAACTCGACAATCCTGGGTATAATTTTTCAGTCCTTAAGATTTATTTATCGTCAGTATTTGCAGAATATCCATACCGACTTGAGTCTAAATAATCTTCAATAATTTCACCATTGAAAATTACCCTTTTAGACTACACATAAAGATAGTATTGACAAATCACACTTTAACTTCAAGCTATCAAGAATCCGAAATATGCTGACGTCAAACAAGTTACTCAGAAGAAAAGTTCTCCTCTCTCATTCAGGATAGCTCCCCCAAATTTGAAGAAGAACCTGATTTATCCGGTGAATGCAATGTGAGACTCGAATCTGTAACTTGTTGCCTGTCATACAAGTGTTTCTGTTATCCCATCATTTTAAAAACTTCGATGTTCAGTTTTTTGGCTTCTTTTATGCAATCGCCGATGTTTTTATGCGCCATTTCCGTATTGGTCCCAGCTATCAGTAGTATTAAATTCGAACCAAATTGCTGATGGTATTGACCGATTTGTCCAATGCATGCATTTCTATTGCCTGTTTTGGCTAATTGTCTAGCTATTTTCATCTCAATAGCGATGGTTGATTTACCATTTCCAATAGTCAAATCAAGTAGACCCTTATTTGATGAGTCTGATTTTTTCACAGTTTCAAAATACATTTTCAAATAATTCTCAAGCTCTTTGTTGAGCGGCACTTCGTTCAAAGCCAGTTGCTTTTTTCCAAAAGGGAAATTCAGTAATGAGTCGATTACTTTTTTGATAGTAATTCCTTGATCTTTCCACCGACCATCAATAGTTTTCGTTTCGTCAGCCAGACTAATGTCAAAGGATCTTCCTAATCCTAAAATATTTGTCAATCTCGCATTTCCGATTTCCAGAGAGGTGGCTGAGGTAATTATTCTAAAGTCAAGAAGCTCTTTTTTACTGATACTCTTTTTACCCGCTTCAAATAGATTAATTATCCTTAACTGAAGCTTCTTGTTAGTGGCAATTGAATTTCCATCAATGTCTTTCTCTGGATCATAGGATGAAATATAGTAGCTATCGGCTAGGATGTTTTTCTCAATAGCAACATTGCCGACTAGGAAGTTGGCTCCGTGAATCTGCACACCAATTTTTTGGAGCTGAGAAGTTTTTAGCTGTTTTTTTCCTGATAGTACTTCTTTTGTTAGTTGTTTAATGGCTTTAGGATCTTGCTTGAGGGTCATTGGTATGGTTTTTTTTTGAAGACCAGATCAAAAAAACGTGGACCTAATATTACCCGCTCCTGGTACCGCCAAGCACCCGTACTGAAGTAAACTAAGCCCACGCCATAGCGTGGTCAGCTTAGCTACCCCTCAGTACTTTTAAATTGGCGGTTTTGGAACGGAGGTACGCTTTTAGACCTTATGTCTTGATATGATTATTCGTGTTATGTCATGGAGCTAAATTACATTGAATTTATTGACTTCGCAACAAACCTAATGGAGAGCTTTGGGCCTATTTTTCACCTAATTCATACAAAGACAAAGCTTGATTAGATATTAAAGAGACCTGAATAAGAACTGATTCAGATCTTATTCAGGCTTGAATCAGTGATGAATTAGTATACATAAGAGAGAGTAAGTATAAGATAATGAGCAAGAAAGGACCAGGATGCTAATGATTGAAGAATACTGATGTGAGAATTTCATGGCAAACCACGAGTATAGCCAATAGGTATACTCATATTCGTCAAACCAAAAGATGGGTGGGAGATAAGATAGTGTTATTCAGGGGACCGGTGAGTTGAAGTGCTGGCAATTTCGCGGATGGCTAAAAACCCACAATAAAGAATCACTCCTGAGAAAATCAAATTGCCAAATTTCAGCATCCAATTGCCAGAAGGCACATGTTGATGATCAGGGTATGAGATCTTCATTACAGGTGAATTATACTGCCTTTGAGTTTCCACCTCAGACACTGTTATAGGCTCTCCTAAAGAGGATAAATAGCTAAGAGTTGAATAATTCTGCTCGTTCATAAATTTTACAGTTTTTATCATTAATAAAAGTAATACCAAAGTCCTTGAAGAAATGGACAACCTCGTTGGTTGTAGGGTGAAATACTTGTTTTGAATACTCACCATCCTTAAAACCAAGAAACCTCAAAAGCTCGATTGGAGTACTCAATGATTTTCTTTGTTCCCAAACACTTCTGAGAATCTTGTCTTGTTTTTTCAGAATGCTTTGGATGGAATTGTATTCAGAAATATCTTCTCTATTCTTAAGATAATATGCTCGATTGGTGCACTTCTTGCTACAGTAGGGACCGAACCCTCCGTGGGGGATCACTGGATTGTTGCAGCCTTCAAGTAAACATAGCTTGCTTTCCTCAGGCGACATGTATGTAATATTCATTATAATTAGAGTATTAGTTTATTTGTATGGTATAATTGTCTGTTATCTAATATTACATGATTATAATTAATTGTAATAATATGGCATTTTGAAAATGATGAAAGTTGCTTAGTATTTGTAAATGTGGCTATTAAATTGTAGCTTTGATTCAAAAGTAAGAAATAATTCGATATATAGTACATAAATGTAAATGAAATATTTGATCAACCCAGAGCTTGACCTTCTTTTAGGGAAGAAAGCAACACAAGAATTTAGGCAGGTTCACAACAGTATTAGGGAGCTTCGCTACACCATTAATGATGTAGATGTTTCATCTCGGGTGATGTCCCACTGGGCCAAGGAGGGGCTATTGTTTGAGGATTTGCGTGACAAGAAATGGCGCCGTTTTGATCTTGTAAGTTTCATTTGGCTTAAATGTATTAAGCAGATGCGCGAATTTAATATCTCAGTCCCTGTGATTAAAAAAATCAGAGATAGCCTTCAGCAGCAGGATGTGATGGACTATG
Organism: Bacteroidota bacterium; assembly: GCA_018669475.1. Taxonomy (GTDB): domain Bacteria; phylum Bacteroidota; class Bacteroidia; order Bacteroidales; family UBA12481; genus JABHCC01. The sequence goes on from JABHCC010000136.1 coordinate 5,069, forward strand.
TTATGAACTCTGATGATTTGCGATCTGTTATTATAGAATTGTGTAAGGCCGATGGCCAGGAAGTTCCTGATCTGGAGTCCGTGTTATCTAGGCCAGAAGTTCGAGAAGAGGTTAGAAAGGAGCTTCCGAATTTCTTCAAGATATTCTTGCTAGATGTAATCATCCTCAAAGAACACCTAACGGTTCTAGTTAACCGTGAAGGTGAGTTCTTGATGTATAAGGAGAGTTTTAAGAATCAGTACATGCGCAACCCTGAAATTCGCGCCTTTTTAAGAGGTTCCTACCTTTCTATCTCAATCTCTGGTTTGATGATGGATTATTGCCAATCTAAAGATCTGGACTTCTTAGCCGATGAGATGTATATTCTCGATAAAAATGAGGTGGCTGTTTTGAAGGCCATACGTGAACCTGGCATTACATCTGTTAAGGTCCGGTTCTCCTCCAAGGGGGAGTTTGACCTGATGGAGATCACTAGAAGGCAAAAAGCGGATAGAGTACAACGACTCTATGAGATTATGCTTGAGGAAGGCTATCAAGATATTCAACTTAGTTTTCAGGGTGGCAGAACGATATACTGTGAGAATACTTCTAAGCGCAAATTTGATGAATTAGGTACTGGATAAGCCAGGCATTATAGAGCACCCTCTAGACTGACCGAATACCTCGGAGGTCAAGGGACCATGTTCAATTAAATGATTTCACTACTAAAATGTAAACAAATTTTAGAAAAAAATTCCGAAACCTACACCGATGAAATGGTGAAAGAAATTAGAGATTTTCTATGGCCTCTAGCCCAGGCTGAGGCTGAGGCAATTATTAACCAAATCGAAAAGAGCAATGAAAAGAGCAGCGATAATGGCCAGGGTGAGCTCGGATGAGCAAGCCCTAGGGTATAGTTTGAGAGTACAGGAGGATAACATCTCGGATTATTGCCAGCGAAATGACATTCTGGTTGTCCATGTATTTAGAGAAGATCATTCGGCTAAGAATTTCAATCGGCCTGAGTTTCAGGAATTCCTCAAATTCGCAAAAAAGAGCAAGGGAAATATTGACCTGCTACTATTCACTACCTGGGACCGCTTCTCTCGCAATATTCAGGATGCCTATTTTATGATCAGTAAGCTGGAAAAGCTTGGAATTGTTCCTATGGCTATTCAACAACCGATTGATCTTAGTATTCCTGAGAATAAGATGATGCTGGCGGTTTATCTTGTAATCCCAGAGATCGATAATGATAGACGGAGTATCAAGATTAGGGAAGGCATACGCAAGGCTCTCGAAAGTGGCCGTTGGTGTCATGCGGCCCCCAGAGGGTATTCTTACAATCAAGATCATCATAGTCGATCAATTATTGTTCCCAATGATGATGCTAAGCACATCCGCTTTGCCTTTGAAAAGCTTGATCAAGGGCTTCAACAAGCCGATATTATTCGTGAGCTAAAAAAGAGGAAATTCACCGTTCTAAGATCAAGGCTCTCGGAGATATTAAGAAATCCTGTCTATACTGGGATGATCATGGTACCCGCGTATGAAGATAAACCAGCCCAGCTGGTTGACGGTCTACATGAGGGCATTGTAGATCAAACCTTGTTTTATAGAGTGCAAAGGATCCTGCATAACAACATAAAAAAGATGAACCGCCCCAAGGGTTATCGGAAAAGAGAGGAGTTACCCTATCGTGGAATGTTGCTTTGCTCCAAATGCCACATGCCATTAACCGGAAGTGCTTCTAGAAGCAGGTCTGGCCAGAAGTACTATTACTATCACTGCAATCATTGCCACAAGGAACGCTTTAGAGCCGAAAAGGTGGAAGAGATTATTGGTAAGGTTATGGAGTCATTTAAGTTTCGGAAACAGGTTAGTGAGCTTTATAAGGAGATGGTTCGTCTTATTCTTAAAGGAGGCGTTACCGAGAGGGATGCAAAACGCAGAAATATCCTGGACCAGACAAAAAAGCTAGAGGGCCGCTTGGAGAAACTACAAGACATGCTGGCCGATGGAGAATTGGATCCCAAGGACTATCAGCCCATGAGAGCTAAGTATGAATTTCAGAAACAAAGCAAGCTAACCGAGTTTGATGATTTACTGGGTATGGATGACCAGTATGATGAAATTGTTAAAACGGGCACTTCAACAATCTATAACTTAGGACAGGCTTGGATTTCAGAGACTATTGAAGGGAAAATCAATTTGCTTGGTTCGATATTTCCTGAAAAACTGGAAATACTGGAAGAAAATTGTCGAACCACCAAAGTCAATGATTTTCTTAGGTTCATTGTCCAGGTAGACAAGGAGTTAAAAGAAAATGAAAAGGGACAACTTTCTCCATATTTAAAGTTGTCCCGTCAGGTGGAGACGACCGGAGTCGAACCGGTGACCTCTTGACTGCCAGTGGACAGCACTAATTTCTATGGGTTTGTATCCGTCTGTCTCTGTTTTACTTACAAGTTTATATAGATTTATATAAGTTATACTTAGTCTGGGCTTTACTTTTTATGGGCAGCAAAATGGGCAGAAATTTCATGGATGTTTTGAAACAACAATATAAATGACTAAAAAATCAAAAAAGAAAAATACCAAAAGATTGATAAAAGGTAGCCTTTAAATATTCAAAAGCTGTGTTGGTTAATTTAATCTCTAACAATTCCGGCAGGGGTTCTCAAATAATGGGTACCAGCCTACTAATTCAGCTTGGATATATCGTAACAGTATATCCCGTCCTCGCTATGAATTAAGAGCCGGTTATTGTTTTCAGTAGAGTAAGTAGTAGGTTTAAATGGCAGTGAAAATTCCCAAAGCTGCTTGCCTGTATTCTTTTCAAGTCCAATGACGCATTTTTCTTCCCCATCTATAAGAATAACTTGGTTTTTGTGAAAAATCGGTTTTTTGTAAAATAAAGAGCTCGTTGAAAACGTCCAGACAAGATCTCCATGTTTTGAATCCAGACAAAACAATTCACCCTTTCTCCCGCTTACCACGTAAATATGGTTTCCGGATTGAGCTGTAGCCACCTTCCATTCGTTATTAATGTTGAAACGCCACTTCTTTTGTCCATCCACCTTATTAATTCCGTAGAGATGATCTCTGCCCCAGAAGCACACCAAATTGCCGTATACACGCGGATTTGTGTAGGCTCGATCAATCTGGTACTCCCACAACTTCTCTCCGCTGCGTATTTTTAAAGCACAGAGATTCTGACCAGTCTCATCCTTATTTGGACCAGATGGACCTGTAAATTCTATGTAGACATTTTCCTGGTCAATATCATAATCAGTAACCGAGCTGCTTTTAGTACCGAATTTCCAAATCACATCTTTGGTTGCTATGTCGAGGGCTATTAACTCCTTTTCTTTTACAAATAGAATATTGTTATGAACCCTTAACTGGTTAGAATTGTTAATAACATATTCGAATACAATTTGTCCAGAGTTTAGGTCGATGCCGAAATAGGAGCCCTCTGGCTTTTTTAGGATATATGTATGGAAATAGATGATATTTTTTTCAATAACTGGCGGATAGTAATACGAAAAAATACTATTAAGCTTATTATTCCAGAGCTCTTTTCCGTTACTCAAATCAACTGCGTGTAACACAGAATGGTTAGTATCAGTTCCGACTGTCCTCTCAGTAGTGGAATATAGCGCGATGCTATTATTGACCATCGACCAATTGGCTTTCGAATTAATAGCCCAAATTGGTTCGGCACTCAGATTTTTGATAGTTGGATCAACAGGTGGCTTGAAAGTTGGAATTACTTTCATATTCCCCAGCCTCTCAGTAACCAGGTATCCAAGTCGACAAATGCTGGCTGCCTTTGGATAATCGATCTTCTCCGGATCATCCCCAATGGTATGGAGATCGTTGTGGCGGCCTGAAAAGAAGAAAAATGCCGGGATCCCCGCCTCGATAAAGCTCATATGATCACTGCCTCCGGGTGAATTATCATCATTATTAAAGATAAGTGGAAAATCTGTGACCCCTTTGTTGGTTTCTTTGATAAATGCAGTAATCTCCTTCAAGTATTTCTTGTCGGTAACCACATAATGAGCATGTGAAGCCTCATTTTCATTGGTGGTACGACCGATCATGTCAAGGTTAAGGTTGAATACTATTTTTTCTTTTGGAATAATCCCGCTATTCAGGAAATATTCCGATCCATACAAGCCCATCTCCTCGGAAGTCCAGGCGGCAAAAACGACCGTACGCATGAAGGGATTCTTGGCAACTGCCCGGGCGATCTCCATAACGCCAGCCGCCCCGCTGGCATTGTCGTCAGCTCCGTTATAGGCCTCGTTCCCTCCGTATCCGATGTGATCGAGATGTCCGCCGACGATGATGTATTCATCCCGCAGCAGGCTGTCGGTACCAGGTACCATACCGATCACGTTGTTCGAATAAATCGTGTCCTCCTTTATAATTCTGATATGATTTGACAGGTACGTTCCATCAAGTATCTGTGGCTTATTGCTTTTATTGCCAGGCAACACCAAATCGAGAAAACCGGGCTTTGCTACATATACAAATGGCCTTTTTCGATCCGGTTTGGGTTTCCCAGCACCCAGATAGCTGAATTTCTCCCCGGTGAACTTGCTTTGGAGCTCATCGAGTGTCATTTCCAATGTGCCCTCAGGATTCACTATGATGATTCCTGCCACACCTTTACCATAGACCATGCTTCCAAAAAAAGCTCTGGAACTAAGGCCTCTACGACCGCTGTACTTTTTGGTAGCGGCTGCGGACAACACTGGTTGGCCATCTTTGGTGGGTGCACCGTTCAAGCAGACAACGATCTTGCCTTTAAGGTCGAGGTCTTTTAACTCATTCCAGTTCTCAGCGGGTTCGTTAATCCCGTACCCCACAAAAACGAGCTGCAGCGTGTCGAAGTCATGGGGGCTGCCAATATAAACCTTGTAATCCTGGTTGTGAACCAGCCGGGTCTCGCGGCCATTTTGTTTCAATATCAGCTCAGGCTGATCGTTATATGTAGTGCGAGCAAAGGGCAATCCTTGGAAATACTCATTGGTTGCGCCATCTTTCGTTACCAAGGGTTCCAACCTGGCGGCCGCAAATTGTGAAGCCACGTAATGTGATGCTATATTGTATTCAGGACTGGTAGCAACACGGCCATTCATGTAATCGGAGGCAAGAAAGAAGATGTGATCGCGGAGTACAGCTTCACTGATCGATTTTATTCCGGGGTCAGTTTGCTGCTGTGCCTGAACAGATATTAACGTAAGGAATAGGGATCCCAATAAGGTTAGAATGGAGACTGATCGCTTCATGATTGGAGTCGTAATGTTAATAGTTTTCACTTAAATTGTTGTTTTCCGGTTTACTTCAAATAACAGATTCTGATAATCGGGTTGTCTTCAATGTCGGAATCGTTCACCAATTTTCTGAATTTTTTAAAATACTCTGAAGATTGATAGTTGTTTTCTTCAATAACATCTTTCTCCAAAAAGGATTTAGCTTCAATTATATCAAAAGAGTCCCATGTTTTTCCATCCTTAATCAAATAAAACTTGAACCCATCTTCAACTCCATCAAGATCATTTATTGGAATTGCCCCTGTATTACTGCCGAGCTCAGCAGGATGATTAGCATCGAGAAAGAACGACTTACCAGTTTTTATATTGTTAACCAAGTATTTTGTTGGTGACCAACCAGATTTGGATGGACTGATTCTTGGTTTTCCCTCAAATGAAATGAATATATGCTCATTCGAAAATGAAATATATTGAATCAATAGATATTTATTTATGTCAGTATCTGCAATTTGAATTGTAGGGCATTTTAATGAACCTAACCTTAATACTAGTAAAGGACTGGTTTGATATTCTTTATCAATTTTGAAAATTGAATCATTCAATTGCCGTAGCAAAACGATATCTTCTTGATATGTTGTAAATAAATCTTCAAATTTTGAATACCCGCTGACTTCGGGTATGCTTTGTGATGCAAAGAATGTGCTATCAATTAAATTCAGGTCTAGATCATAAGCTAAAAGTTGATTGCCACCATCTTTTGGTAAAGAGCTTCTCTGGCGATAAACAATTATTTTACCGTCTTTACTGTATTTAATATCTCTAATACTTAAACCAGAGACTTTTGTCTTTTTGTGGAAAGAACCATCAATATGGTATAAGTATATGGTGCTCTGATAATCCCAAAACAATAGATATTTTTCGTTATTGATAATCTTTAGCTGATTACCAATTGGTTTATTATATTCTTCAGGCCCTGGACCTTGACTTCCTATTTTGCGAATGAATTTTCCTGACCTAGAGAATAGTAAAAATGAACTGGAACGATAGTCAAAAATAGCAAGGTGATTTTCTGAAATAGAAACTCCAGAAACCTTTGAAATTAGACAATTTGGTGTTGTTTCAAGTTTAATATATTCAATATCCTCAATTACTTCACTAATCATTAGGTTACGCATGGGTTCATTATATGCCCTCTCAACATCAATCGTAATCAAATCTGTTGATGAATTTTTAGCGTTGTCACAAGATGAGACGGCACAAACGAAGGATAGCACAATCCACAGTCGAGCCAAACTTTTCAGAATTCGCATAATCTCATAGTTCAGGTTGACCCCTAAAATAGGAATAGATTTGATGGAAATGAAACGATTAGGTCGACTTTGTTTTAAAATGTAGGTGGGGTGGATGTATGATCCTGTTTCAACTTGTTTAAATCTAAACAAGCATTCTTTTTCTCCAAAAATGGGCAGAAAATGGGCAGAAACGAAAAAACCACCTACCGATAGAATCGATAAGTGGTTGATCTTCATTTGTGGAGAATACCGGAGTAGCTCCAACCTTTATAATCAATAGTATATTAAGCGATTAGCTTGATGGAAATTATAGATCCCACGTTTAACCCACTCGTTTTTGTCACTTTTTGACGGTTTTTGCAAAATTTCTTCACCAAAGTTCGAGACCCGTTTGGAGTTAAAAGTACTGGAACAAATGGGGATTAAACTGGTGCTGAAGAAAGCAAAATTGTTATTCAAAGAACCAATGGTAAAGGTAGAGAATTTTTGCTTGGTAGGGTCTCATTTTTGCCCACATCTTGTTGTGCAATAGAATCTGAACGAATCTCTGTTGTGGAGTTTTAGCAGATTGTTACGTAACCTTCCGATCCACTAAGGGGAAATATTTTTTGAGGAAAAAGACCACGTGGTTTCTTAGTACCTTTATTTATAAACTTTTAAACTTATTTGTCATGTAGAATCCAATCGAATTAATTGAACAAAGGCTGGAATATATTGAGAAGAATTTTTTCCGATTAGTTTCACAATTACAGAAAGCTGGCACTTTTATAATCTACACTTTTTCTGATTATAAAGCCATTTTTTTGCTAACAAAAGTTAAAAATAAGCAACAATGACTTCACCACTTACCCCTTGTGTAACCAGTCATCGGTCAGTTTTTCAGCTTATTTAAACATCCTGAAATTACTTTCAAAGTGCAACAAAAACTTATCTGTCAGTTATTCAGTCACGTATCGAGACAAAGATCACTTTCCAAGTTTTTTTTGGAGTGAAAACAGTAACATGTTACCGCAATCCTGATTGACCTGACACTATACCTGATTTAAACTCTCCTATTGGCCATATCAGAGTACACCTCTTTTAATATGACCTTTCTGATATCCTTCCTCACGACAATGGCCATGATCATGCACCACTCGTTCAGCATTTTCACAAATCAATAACTATCTATGTTACTCCTGGTTACTTTTGCCGCTATGTAAGAATATCTGTTTATTGTTTTCCAGTACCAGATGCAGCTTTCCTAATTGATAGTGACGTACTGGCTTTGATCTTAACTTTCACTTTGTATTTAACCCAAAAGATTAAATTCAATAATAAGATTCAGGATGCTATCTGCTGTGACCCATAATTCATCAATTCAAACTAAAATACGTCCCATTTACCTAATTTTAGTGAGGCTCGGAGACTCATTTTGCCATTAGCTTTGCTTTTACTGTTATGGGTGAAATAGTCAAAACTCTTTTAACAATTCCAGACTCTACTCAAATCCCATCCGTTAAGAACAACAAAAAGCAGTTTTTAAACCCACCGATCCAAGGTGGGTTTATGCTTTATTCGCAACTTTTACTAATCAGGATGGACAAAAAAGAGTATATTACATGACAGATCTATGACTCTAAAGGCCATTAAAGCGGGTACAAAAAAACAGGTTATGTATGTGTATTACAGCATCGCCTCAATTATAATTGCCATACTTTTTTATTTCCTGCTGCCAATTGATCCCTCAGAGTTTAAAATTGTCACACACGAAGTTCAACAAGTTGGCGATGAATTGAATTTGTATGTCAGTGATCTAGATGAAGATGGTCGATTTGAACAAATACAGTATTATAAAAGTTTTCCATCTTCACCTCTCATCATTGTAACCCGTGAAGGACTGGTTGTTAGCCAAATCCAGATTCCCGGCGAGGCCATTGATCGGTTCAATCTGCAATTCCATGACTATAATGAGAATGGCCAAAAAGAAGTTATCCTATTTACACAACGCAATGATTCGCTTTGGTGTCACTTTTATGAGCCGCTCAGTAATCATCCACACATCACATCTGCATTTATTGATACCCTGGTGACAATAGATGGTAAAGTTGACATATCCATTCATTCACTAGGTCCACGTAAATTGACCCCTGAGGGATTTGATAACTATTATTTTTCGATAAGCGCAGGCTTTTCTATCTACCCTAGAAAAATTTATAGCTATAACCTGAATAAAGACTCATTATTATGTAGCCATCCATCGTGCACAGCCTTGATCAATCCTCATGACATAAGCCCTCAAGGCTACTGGAAACGGTATATTTTTGGACAATCCTATTCTTACAAAAACTGCCCAAATGACGAAATCTTCTCCGATTCTTTGTTGTGGATGTATGTGTACCGTGAAGATTTGACATTGGCGTTCAATCCCATCAATATAGATCGGCAATGGGCAGCCGCCTCGACAGTGGCAATTTCAGTAGATAATACAGTCTTTTTCTATACCACGAGTCACAATCTTAAGAACTCAAATACTTCAGGTCGTATTTGGAAAATTGATCAACAGGGTCAGATTGTCGATTCCATATCTATACCAATTGGTGGCAATATGAAAGTTTCATCTCATGTGGTTTATCAAGGCAATCGAGCACAAGAGATTGCCATAGTCACTTCGGGAGGCCAACTCTATTATACTGACCTTGATCTTACAAGGCTAAGAAACAAATCTATCCCCATCCTGGCTGGAATAGACCGAGATATGCATTCAGACTTAGACCAGGACGGAATCCATGAGCGACTATATTTTTCAGGGGATGGTACCCAGCTATTGGTTTTTTCGAATCACATGAAACACGAAACAACAGCACCTTTAATTTCAGAATCTAATGAATTTGTCTTTTCACAATCATTAGAGGATGAAAAACTGATTAATCACCTCCAATCTGGAAACCGGTACTACTCTTTTTCCTATCAGCAGAATAATGCTCGTTGGCTTTTGATTCTGGGTGTTATCGGTATCTTCATTTTAGTATTCTCCCTTTTTTATTTCAGCAGTCTAATGCTTCAACAAATAGAAAGGAAAAGAGAAAAGGTTAAAATGCAAATTCAAGAATTGCAATTGACTAATTTAAGCAATCATGCTAATCCGCATTTCACTTTTAACATGCTGAACGCCATTGCTTCCATCGGATATGATGATCGTGAAAAAG
>JABHCC010000137.1 GCA_018669475.1 Bacteroidota bacterium
AAGTAGTGTTTTAGCTGAATTTGAGCGATTTGATGTAGATCTTTTTTTAACTTTACTCATAACATAATAGTATTAATGGTATGAGCTTATACGTCCGGTGGCTGAGATTTGTGATCTTTAGCTACCGGAGGTTGAGTTCAACAATGTTTATAATTTATGCCCATTCGGGCACAAATCATACACTAAACGTTATGCCCAATTAATGCGCAGCAGTAAATACTAGATATTATGGATAGAGTAAATATTAGTGATAAATTAGATTTAATAAAAGATTTCTGGAAACCAATAATAGTTGGGGAGCTTAATAATCAACAAGTAAGATTGGTCAAGATTAAAGGTGAATTCGTTATGCACCACCATGATAATGAGGATGAATTGTTTCTTGTAATTAAAGGAGCTTTAAAAATGGATTACGGTGATAAGATAGTTGATGTAAACGAAGGTGAGTTTATTATCATTCCAAGAGGAGTAAAGCATAAACCAATCGCAGATTCAGAGACTCATTTATTGCTTTTTGAACCAGATACCGTGTTGAATACAGGAAATATTCGAAATGAATTTACGCTTGATTCTCCAGAACGGAAATAAAAATGGATTACGAACTCATAAAAAAAAGGCTAGCTCCATGTGGACTACATTGTGGAAAATGTTTTGCATTTAAAGATGGTGATATAGGAAAGTTTAGTTTTAAGTTAAGAGAATCATTAGGGGATTTTGATGTTTATGCTAAAAGATTTGTTGACTTAATTGATGAGCCTGTATTTCTTAAATACCCGGAATTTAAAGAGATGCTAGACTATATGTCATTACCACAATGTGGAGGATGCAGAGAAGAAAAGTGTAAGCTTTTTAAGGGGTGCAAGGTAAGAGAATGCTCCGAAAGGTTGAATGTTGATTATTGTTTTGAATGTATTGATTTCCCATGTAATAATACTGGATTTGATGAACACCTTCAAAAACGTTCGGTAGAAATAAATACTCGTATGAAAGAAATTGGAGTTGATAATTATTACGATGAGATTAAAGATAAATCAAGATACTAATTGAAAAAAGAACAGGGCATAACACGCGCTATAAATAATTTGGTAGTCAGTGGTTTGCGAAGTTATTGGCTTTTAATTATGTTTACTGTAAACAGTAACGTGAGTGCTTTAGTTTGCCAACTATTCATAGCCCGATCGTTAGTATTAATTGTAAAGAACCACAAATGCATTAAGTGAACATGATATGAAGAAATTAATAATTACAAGCTTTTTTTTAATGAGCTTATTTGCATGTGACAAGGAGAACACACAACCCGATCTAGAATATTTTAATAATATTATTGCGGGAAAAACCGAAGGAATAGGTATTAAATATTCAGAGATGTTAACTGACACACTATTTTTTTATTACCCTTCTTCAAATACAAATAGATATATTGATATTAATGATGATGGAATAAATGATTTTGATTTAAAGTTTTCAGGTACTGCTTCTCCTGGTCATGGAAATTCAAATAATACAATTTTAACCATAGGAAATAGTTTTTTAGCAATACCTGAGTTTGAGAGTTATATTGTTGACACTATTCCAATTAATGATACAATTGACGACAAATTAATTTGGGTTAATGATACCTGTATATTATACAATTATTATTGGGAAGCGTCTGGGAATTCATCAAATACTGGATTATGGAATGATGTAAGAAACAAATATATTGGGACAAAGATACTTGTTGAAGATAAGGCATTATTTGGATGGATACGAGTAGAAATTACTTCTGGATGGAATCTGACTTTGATTGAATATGCATGCACGGTTGGATTTGAATTAGAATAGCAACTAAAACTAACAATATATATAAAAAATAAACGAGATAACAGTAACATCAAAGCTTGTAGCCCGCTTGAACTCCAAGGCTATCAAAAAGGTATTCAGAGAAACGGTGAAAGTTGCCAAGCATTTCAATCTTATTGGTGGTACCCTGATCGCCGGAGACAGTACAAAGCTCCGAGCACAAAACAGCAAGAAAAATAATTTCAACCAGAAGAAGATATCCCGACATTTAGAATACATTGAGAACAAACTTCGCGAATACAATGAAGCTTTGGCTGAAAGTGATGGTGATAATAAAAGAATAATTGAGGAGGAAATAGGGAAGCAAGAACACCGGAAAGCGGTGTATAAAAAGATTTACACACAGCTCAGTGAAAGCAGTGAACCACAGGTTTCCACCTCAGATCCTGACAGTCGTCAAATGATTACTCGAAACAACATTACTGAAGTAGCCTATAATCTACAAACGACAGTAGATGCGAAAAACAACCTTCCGGTTGATTACAAAGTGACCAACACAAATGACAGCAAGGCAATGGGCAAACTGGTGCTAACAATGTATATAGCACATTAAAACGCGCCATACACTAAACGTTAGCTTTCATTAGGAGATCACTAGAAAAGTGAATTTGAAAGCATCTTTCCGTATCTTAGTAGAAGATCAAAATATATATGACCAAGGAAGCAGCTATAAAACTATTTCAAGACCATAGGGTTCGTGTAGAATGGGATAATGATCAAGAAAAATGGCTCTTTTCCATCATTGATATCATCGGAATTTTAACTGAAAGTGAACGGCCAAGAAAGTATTGGTCTGACCTTAAAAAGAAGTTGCGTACGGAGGGAAGTGAAGTGTCCGAACATATCGGACAGTTGAAAATGAGATCGCCAGATGGAAAAATGAGACAAACCGATGTGGCAGATACTGAGCAACTTTTACGATTAATACAATCAATCCCTTCTCCGAATGCTGAACCTTTTAAAATCTGGCTAGCTAAAGTTGGATATGAACGCATTGAAGAGACTGAAGATCCTGAAAAATCGTTTGATCGGGCCATGGAGACTTATTTGCGAAAAGGCTATTCTGTAAATTGGATTAATCAGCGGCTGAAAAGTATTGAGGTTAGAAAAGAACTAACAGACGAATGGGATATCATAGGAGTAAAGAAAGGATCGGAATATGCTATTCTTACAGATGAGATAACTAAAGCATGGGGATGTTGTTTTGAATCATTGCATTTGAAAGGCCAACCTCGTGTTGTGGTTCTCCCAGGCGCCTCTGCTCTGGGAATTGCAAAGTTGAAAGTTGGTACGTTGAAATGCCCGCCAAATTTTAACCCAACCGTTATGAACAAAAATGAGTACTATATTCAGTATGAATAATGAAATCCCGATGACCTTTAATTATTTCCATAATAAGAATACATAAATGATAAGCTCTGACAAGAACTCTTTAAAAAGAAGTAAGAATAAAATAATTACGTTTTTATCACTTACATTTCTATTAAGCACAGTATTCTGGGTCCAATTTTTTTTATTAGGAGAAATACCTTCAGGAGGAGGATTAATAGGATTAGGATTGATGTGGAGTCCAGGTATTGCTGCTATAATTACCAAAATAGTTTTTGACAGAAATTTACGTGGAATGGGATGGAAATGGGGTAAAACTCATTTTGTGCTAATGGGCTATATCCTTCCTGTAATAGTTTTCTCATTAATCTACATTCCCATCTGGCTTTTTGGGTTTGCTGAATTTTCTAGTGAATATCTCACCTCTAGAATTGCTGATGCTGTGGGTTTGGAGAAACCAATATCGCTTGGCCTGACAATTTTAATACAATCCACTTTAGGCTTATTAACGGTCATTATTCCAGCATTGGGAGAAGAAATAGGCTGGCGTGGACTCCTTGTACCTGAGCTTGCAAAACGGATAAGTTTTACTAAAATGGCTCTAGTTGTGGGTGGGATCTGGGCCATCTGGCATTACCCAATGATGTTTTTGGGACATTCTGAAGAGACCAATATGCTTCAACACATAGTTTTCTACACTGTGAAGTTGCTTGCTTATTCATTTATTATTTCTTGGTTGGTTCTTAAGAGCGGTAGTATCTGGCCTGCTGTTTTTATGCATGCAAGTGGCAATTTATTTCTAGAGGGGGTTTTTAATGATCTAACAGTAAGTAACAATATTACCAGAATATTATTGGACGATGCTGGATTTGGAGTAGTTGGTGTTTATATAATCTTTGCATACGTATTTTGGCGTAAGAAATCTGAAATAGCTAATAGTTTATTAAAGATTACGAATGGGTAGTGCGGGAAGATTTCTGTTCATAACAATGTATACAAAAAAAAAGCTAGATGGCGGTAGCATCAGGGTTTGTAGACCGTTTGAACTTTATTGTCAGTTGAAAGTTTTGTATTTTGGAATCCCTTACTTTTTAACCTTAACACCAAGCCGAAAAGCGTAGTAGATCGCACAACGTGTTATGCAATAATTAACGAATGTGTTGATCGTGTTGTGCAAACACGTATCTTTGCAGAGGATTATATATATTAAAGCTATGAGAACACTTTATCAGAAATATAAAACGCTTTTGCAAAGCACCCCAACAGATTTTAAGCGCTATTTGTACGAAGAAATCTCATGGGATAGTCGTATGATTGGGATTATTGGTGCTCGTGGCGTCGGAAAAACGACCATGATTCTGCAATATATCAAAGAACAATTAGACAGTAAAAAAGCACTTTATGTATCCGCAGACGACATGTTCTTTGGTGAAAACAGACTAGTTGATTTAGCTGATGACTTCTATAAGAATGCAGGAGAATATTTGCTTATAGATGAAATTCATAAATACAGGGACTGGTCTCGCGAGCTTAAGAATATTTACGATTCATTTCCAACACTAAAAGTTGTATTCACCGGTTCTTCTGTACTGGATATACTAAAAGGCTCCGATGATTTAAGCCGACGAACTTTAATCTACAAACTACAAGGACTCTCATTTCGGGAGTATTTGAAACTCTATCATAGTCATGAAATAGAAATTTTTTCGTTAGAGCAAATAGTCAAGAACGAAGTGAAAATTAGCGGCATAGATCACCCGTTGCCATTGTTTAATGACTATTTGAAACGCGGGTACTATCCATTCGGCCTTGAAAATGAAATGAATTTACGTTTAGGGCAAATTATTGTACAGACATTAGAAACAGATATACCGCAATACGCAAACCTTAATGTTGGCACAAGTCGTAAACTGAAACGATTACTTTCAATTATTGGAGAAAGTGTGCCGTTCAAACCCAACTTCTCCAAAATAGCCGAGATAATTGGTGTGAGTAGGAACTCCTTAGATGATTATTTCTCCTATATGGAAAAAGCAGGCCTTATCGGGCAATTACGCACTGAAACAAAAGGTATTCGTGGCTTAGGAAAGGTTGGTACAGTGTATTTAGATAATCCAAATATCATTTTTAACTTGGTAGGTGATAGATCAAATGTGGGAAATATTCGAGAAACTTTCTTCCTCAATCAAATGCGAGTTTTAAATGAGGTAATATTTTCAAAGAATGCCGATTTCGTCATTAACAATTATACGTTCGAGGTTGGAGGAAAGAACAAGCAGCAAAAACAAATAGAGAAAGACGGTAAATCATTTGTGGTAAAAGATGATATTGAATTTGGTTACCGCAATGTGATCCCGCTTTGGGCTTTTGGGTTGAATTATTAAGTGAACTGAGATGAAAAAGGGGCCTCCCTTTATGCTACATTAAAAAACAAAGGGGTTGAATGGAGAATAAATTATCGCTACACTGTAACGACAATTGTAATGTTGGGTTTCTAAAATCTGAGATTGTCCTCGGTTTAATTGCTGCAGAGCAGAAAAGTGAGACTTGAAAAAACCTACAAGAAATCTTTCTGAGCATTAAAAGCATAAAAAGAACGCAGCTTAATAACATGCAAACACCATAGCATTCAGTGAAAGTACAAGCATCGCTTCCCGCTCGATCCAATTTCCTTCATGAAACTAGATCACACGCTTGGCTGCGGCCTCTGCACCGAACGTTATCGGTAAGATTCCAAACGTGTATTTTGAATAAATCATAAAGAATACAAATCAAACCTAAGAGGAAAAAATGAAAAAAGTCGTTAAAATACTCATTATGATAGTGGTATTAATTGTTGAACCAGCCATTAACTCGACTGTGAGCGGTCAGGATTTTCATCCTGCGCCAAAATTGTTTATTGGAGGAGGAGCTTTGCCGGAACCAATGTATAAAGAATTTCTCAAGCTGACAGGTCCAGATGCTAAACTTGTAGTAATTCCGACCGCCTCAAATGATGATATTGATAGGGAGCAAATGCAAGAACTTTGGCTATCTCGTGGATTCAAGGAGATTAGCATCCTGCATACAAACGACACGGAAGTCGCCTCATCCTCCGATTTCTCAGCGCCGCTGAGAACAGCAACGGCCGTCTGGTTTGGGGGAGGTTCACAACAGAGAATTGCCGACGCTTATAGCGGCACCACTGTGGAAAAAGAATTGTATAAACTAATGCAACGGGGCGGAGTTATTGGTGGAAGCTCAGCAGGGGCTGCAATTCAGTCGAGAGTTATGATTAGAGGTGGTGGTGACCAGCCAAAGATCTCGACAGGATTCGAATTATTACCGGGAGCCATCATTGATCAGCACTTCCTGAAAAGAAACCGGCTCTCCAGGCTTATCGCAGCTGTTCGTACTCATCCAGGACTTATTGGATTCGGCATTGATGAGGGAACAGCTATTGTTGTATGCGACAACGAATACAGAATTGTTGGTAAATCGTATGTGTTACGCTTTGAGATGGTCGAAGGAGCAATCAAAGTTGATGCCTTTGAAAATGGGGATGTTGTTCCCCTGACGGATCGCCAGGAGGACTGACTTGAAGAACAAAATCAAACCAATAGCACAAGTTATATGCCATTAAAACGGTACATAACCATACTCGGTGTCCGGCATGGGTTTTAATTATAGGGTGTAGATGCGGAGGTTTCTTTGTATATTACTCTACTCGATTAGGCTCCATTGAAAAACAAAGAAAATGAAAGCTTCTATCCGCAGAAAGTATTGTTTACCAAATCAGATTAACATTGAAAATATTGAAAGAGTAGTTCCCAAGGACCGCGAAGTGTTAATTAAGGTTTATGCTACAACAGTCAACAGGACAGATTGTGCAATCCTTACAGCTCACCCTTTCATAATGAGGTTTTTGTTAGGTTTTTTTAAACCACGAAAAGTAATATTGGGGACAGATTTCGCAGGTGAGGTAATCTTGATAGGAGAAAATGTGAAATCATATAATATTGGTGATAAAGTGTTTGGTTTTATTGACACTGGTTCTGAATCACAAGCAGAATATACATTAGCAAAGGAGGGAAATTTGTTTTCTGTTCCAGAAAAGATAGGTTATAAGCAAGCGGTAGCAAGTTTAGAGGGTGCTCATTATGCATACACATTCATTCATAAAGTAAATATTCAATCTGGTCAAAAAATTTTAATAATTGGAGCAACTGGAGCGATTGGTTCTGCTCTCCTGCAATTTGTAAAACAGTATGATGTCAAAATAACTGCTACTTGTAATACAAAAAATATCCAGCTTATAGAATCTCTAGGCGCCGACAAAACCTATGATTACACCAAAGAAGATTTTACAGATGATAATGATAAATATGATTTTATCTTTGATACGGTTGGCAAAAGCACATTTGGAAAGTGCAAACCATTGTTAAAAGGAAAAGGAATTTATATATCGTCAGAATTAGGACCTTTTTCTCAAAACATCTTTTTCCCTTTAATAACTTCAATTTCAAATAAAAAAGTAATCTTTCCAATCCCTTATAGCACTCAGAAAACGATACCTTATATTAGTAAACTTTTGGAGACAGAAAAGTTCAAGCCTGTGATCGACCGTGAATATTCTTTAAAAGATATATCCAAAGCTTACGAATATGTACTTGCAGGACAAAAAACTGGAAACGTCATAATTGAAGTAGAATAATATACGGAAGCAAAACCTAATCTGCATTGAAACGCAACTTAGCCAAACCTTTGTGCCTCATTATAAATGTGGGCAAACACATGAACTAAAATATTAATTGATATGGGAAAAATGAAAGCGGTTATATGTACGAAGTATGGACCCCCTGAAGTCTTACAGCTGAAAGAAGTGGGAAAGCCCATTCCTAAACACAATGAGGTACTCATCAAAATTCACGCAACTGCAGTTACGGCTAGTGATTGTATTATCCGGGGTTTTAATATGCCCGGTGATCACAAATTTCCAATGAAACAAATAATGGGACTGATGATGAGGCTTTATGTAGGCTTCACAAAACCGAGAAAACCTATTCTTGGACTGGTGCTTTCAGGAGTAATTGAATCACATGGCGAAGACATTAAGCAATTTAAAACAGGAGACCAGGTATATGGAATGACCGGCTATAGCTTTGGTGGATATGCTGAGTATAAATGCATGACCGAAAAAGAATCGAAAAATGGTTGCCTGGCAATTAAACCGAACAATATGAGCCATCAGGAAGCGGCCTCAGTATCTTATGGAGGCATTTTGGCAATACATTTTATGAGAGAGATGAATATCCAGAGTGGACAAAAGGTTCTTATCTATGGAGCTTCAGGAGCAATAGGAACAGTAGCGGTTCAAATTGCTAAATCTCTTGGTGCGGAAGTTATCGGTGTGTGTGGTTCCTCTAATGCTGAATTGGTAAAATCATTAGGAGCCGATAAAGTAATTGATTATACAAACGATGGCTCTATAAACAAGCTGGAAGTGTATGATTATATTTTAGATGCAGCCGGAAAAAACAAAAAATCAAATCTAAAAACAGCATCTAAAAATGCACTTAAGGAGAATGGAAAATATATATCAGTTGATGATGGACTTCTCGAGTTGCGTTCCGAATATCTTAAACAACTCACAGAACTATGCGAAGCAGGAAAAATTAAAGCGGTCACAGACAGCACTTATCCCCTGGAGCAAATAGTCGAAGCCCACAGGTATGTGGACCAAAAACACAAAAAAGGGAATGTAGTTATAACAATATAATATTCAGATAATAAGAATAACGAATCCACAAGAAGTATAGAAATGCTGTTTCAATCGCATTTACATTTAAGGTATGTCGGATAAAACACTATAAGGTTATATACAATTGACAAATAAAAAATCGGAATGAATAAAAATTTAAACATGGCTGTTTTAATAGATGGCGATAATATACCGTCAGCTCATGTAAAAGAAATGATGGAAGAAATTGCCAAATATGGAAATCCTACAATCAAAAGAATTTATGGTGATTGGACTAGGCCTGGTTTGACAAAGTGGAAAAACCTTCTTCTTGAAAATGCTATTACACCTATTCAACAATATGCATATACAACTGGTAAAAACGCAACAGACTCAGCCATGATTATTGATGCAATGGATATTCTTTATAGTGGTAAGGTTAATGGTTTTTGTCTTGTTTCAAGTGATAGCGATTTTACACGATTAGCTACCAGATTGAGGGAAGCAGGTATGCAAGTAATTGGTATTGGTGAAAAAAAGACCCCTAATCCTTTTATTGTAGCATGTGACAAGTTTGTATATATCGAAATCTTAAAGAAACAAACGGAGGAAAAAATTGAAAATAAGGAAATCACTGAATTAGTAGTAGACAGTATCACGAAGAAAGAAATAAAGCTGATTTCCGCTACGATTAACGATTTGTCAGATGAGGATGGATGGGCGTTTCTTGGAGATGTTGGAAGTTTATTACAGAAAAAACAACCCAACTTTGATTCCAGAAATTATGGTTTTGAAAAACTAACTCCCTTGATAAAATCAACGGGTAATTTTGAAATAGAACAGCGAGAGAATCCAAAAAGTAGACACAAATTGATTTTCGTTAAGAATAAAGAAAAGCATCTAAGAGCTAAAAAGCATTAAAACAACTTTTAGCCGGATCCTTAGGCTGCATATTAATGTGATACAAAATTACCATAAGAGGATTTAGCTAAAGAGTGTAAGCAAATTACTACTTTTATTGAAATGGAAAGGAATTATAACTGCCGGGTTACCCTGCGCCGGGAGAGCCTTAAAAGTGCCTGAGCTATGCTGGGAACTAACTGGCATGTACAATTCTTAGGGGGCGTAAGCTACCCGGAGCTTAATTTATGACTTCGAAAAAAACATACATACTCCTATTGGCTCTTTTCTTAATTGCAGCTTGTAAAAAAGGTGATAATGAGCCTGTCACAAAGAATTTAACAATATTTATTGTTAATGATCAGCAAGGGCAGATTGATAATTTTTCAAAAGTCAAACATATAATTGACATGGAAAGGCAGGAAGCAGATGTTATTGTTACCTGCGGAGGAGATATATTTTCTGGAAATCCCGTTGTTGACAATTGTGAGGAAAGTGGATATCCCATGATTGATATTATGAATAAAGTGGGATTTGATTTTTCGGTTATTGGAAATCATGAGTTTGATTATGGAAAAAGCATCTTATCAGATAGGATAAAACAAGCTGACTTTGATTGGGTTTGTGCTAATATAGATATGGCAAATACAAGCATTCCTCAGCCCTATGAATATAATACTCTGAGCATTGGTGATCTGAAAGTCACCTTTTTAGGACTGCTTGAAACCAATGGTAAACCAGGCGCCATAATACCATCTACTCATCCAATGAAAATTCAAGGGATTACTTTTAATAGACCCGAAAATGTCATTTCTAAATACTCTAATATCAAAGAACAGGAAAATTCAGATTTGTATATTGCTTTAACACATATAGGACATAACGGACGTAATGGAGAATTGGGAGACTTTCAATTGGCTCGGCAATTTCCTTATTTTGATTTGATTATTGGAGGTCATAGCAGTCAGCTTATAGATACAATCGTAAACAATATTCCAATATTCCAGGCCGGCAGTTATTTAGAATATTTAGGTAAAATTGAATTAACAGTGAAAAACAAAGAAGTAGCAGGATTAAATTATGAACTAATAGACCTGAATACTTATCCTGATTTCGACACGGAATTACAAGCCGACATTGATGAATACAATAATAATATGGCTGATGTATTGAATGAAGTTATTGGTCTATCTCAGGTATATCATGAGAAGTATCAGCTTGGTTGTTTTTATACTGATGCATTAAGAGAACGATTAGAAGTAGATGTTACATTTCAAAATTATGGAGGAATTCGTTCAGATCTTGATGAAGGCAATATTACAGTTAGAGAAATTTATGAGATTGACCCTTTTAATAATGGAACAATAATTTTCAATATGTCAGTTTCAGAAATTAAATACTTTTTAATGGGAACACAGTCCTGGTTTTGCTATTCAGGAATACAAATTGAACAAATAGGCAATGATGTTCAGATTAGTGACTTATATGGCAATATAATACCTGGTAATACTATTCTGTCAATTGGGATTAATGATTACATTCCGGCTGTTTACGATAGTTATTTCCCAACAAATGGGGATATTCAATCTTTCACTACTGCCGAAGCAATTATGTTTTATCTAAAAAACATAAACAATGAGGTGAATTACCCTGATTGTGACCGTTATTTCAAATATCAATGAAAAACTAAAGCTAATATAGATAGTGTCTTTATTTTACAGGCCGCTGATAGAGATTTTAGCATCAACAGAATAGAAAGATCTCTAACTATTAGCAACAAATCAAACGTAAAACCAATTATCATTCTCAATACAATTGACTTGGTGCATGATGACAACTTACAAAAACCACAAGTCAATTAAGACCTGTGGTTCATTGGATGTAAATTTGAAAAATCTATTTTTTTGTAATCTGCTGCATCAAACCTGCCATGTTGGTTGTTTGCCATTCAGCTGTTACTTTACCGTTTTTACTTCACGAATAAATTGACCTGTAGCAATAACCCTTTTTTGGGTAGCGGGAACTCCAAGAAACTCACCAACATGGGTCATTTTATTTGTGTAGTTTACAGAGACTAAGTAATCTTCAGCAATAACATGTAAAAAATCCATATCCATTTCTGTAAAAGCATTGCTAAGTGCATTTCTCATAAAACCAATATATTCTTGTTTTCCAATTGCTGGTCTTCCATCTGCTTCATATTTAAAATCATCAGAAATAAGACTATCAACTTTCTCCCAATCACCAGACACACAGACACTAAAGCAACTTGTAGAACAGAAAATTGTAGTTAGGGAATCGGATAATGAAATTCCACCGAAAGTAGAGTATTCCTTATCTGAAACAGGCAAAGAATTATTGCCAATCTTTCTATTAATGCAAGAATGGGGTGAGAAAAACAATTCTGAGAAAAGTGCGATTGCCTAACTCTAAGGTAAAGAACCAGAGCTTTCTTCGTGCCTTACTTCACTTGATTGGCGTTCATTAGAATAAATATCAGTGCAAGAAAAAATTGACAATGAAATACTTTGAAAGCATAGAAGATATTAAGCAAATATTTTCAGATCAAAGAAATCTAAACTAGTGCTTGTTAAGCCTGATTCTGGCAATTTGAGGGAGATTAAGAAAATGGTAGGGAAAGGAAGCCTTATTGGGAAAATATCTAAGGTGTTTAGTTTTAACGATATAAAGAAAGCCCATGTTATGAGTCAAAAAGGTGGGTTCAGTGGTAAACTGGTATTAAAAGATTGGATTTAGGCTTACGATCTCAGTAAAAAAGTTAAGGTAAATTATATTCTTTTTATGATGCTTATTTTGAGCATATGCTTATATTTGCAGTGATTATATTGAGCATATGCCCAGAAAGAAGTGTGTTAGAATTGTTGCTAATGAACCTGGAACGGTTTACTATAAACCGATTGGTATTCCCTGCCGGATGCTTACCGAGATAGTTATCCATGTTGATGAATATGAGGCAATTCGATTAGCAGATCATCATGATTTGTATCATGAAGAAGCTGCTGAACGGATGCAGGTTTCAAGAGCTACATTCGGACGAATTCTTTCAGTGGCAAGATCTAAAATCGCTGATGCCATGGTAAATGGTAAAGCTATAAAAATTGAAGGTGGAAATTTTACACTGAATGAAGACAGACCATGCCACAAATGAATCATACCGGTCCGGATGGAAAAGGACCTCGAACAGGTCGTAAATTAGGTAAATGTAAAGACAAGGACGATGCTGATCCCGCCAATCTGGGAACAGGAATGGGTAAAAAGCGTCGCTCAGGAGGAGGCTCAGGAAAAGGCCAAAGGTTGAAAAGTAGTAAATTATTTAATAATCAAACAAGTACAGATAATGAAGATTGCAATTCCAACAAGGAATAACCAGGTAGATGCCCATTTCGGACATTGTGAGTATTACACGATTTTTATTGTTGAAGATCAAAAAATATTAAGTGTTGAACCAATGCAATCCCCAGAAGGATGTGGATGCAAATCAGATATTGCCAATACCCTTATGGAGATTGGTGTTTCATTGATGTTGGCTGGCAACATGGGAGCCGGTGCCTTACATAAATTAAACAGTTTTGGAATCGAAGTAGTAAGAGGCTGCTCAGGTAATGTTGAGGATGTGGTAAACGAATATCTAAAAGGTCAAATCCAGGATTCAGGCCAGGGTTGTAGTCAACACGAGCAACATCACGGCGAGGGACAAAGTCACGGACACAGTTGTAACTGATTCGGTTACTCGGGGAATTCGCTTACTCGGTTAGCGCTTTGCTTATTCCTTATACTTAAGCCTTATGCCCTAATTTCTAAGCCCTAGGGTTCAAAGCCTTAACTTAAGTCCTAGTCTTATCGGTACATCGGTGTAGCTCCATATTGGTCCGTACTTTTTGTAGCCGGGACAGGCAGTGTACTTTATTCCTGAACTTAGTTGAAAGGCGATTCTTTCGCCGATTTTGTATTCAACATCAGGTCCGATTTCTATACTGCCTGCGTATAGAGTATTTTCTCTGAAAAGGGCAAATCCGTTTAGGAAATAAGCTGAGCCGGAGATGGTAAAAGGACCATGAACCCAGAATTGATATTGAATGCCATTATTGAACAGGATCTGTGAGCCCCAGCCTTGAAAAGAATATTCAATGCCGTTGTTAATGGATATTGGTGAATTTGCAATGCTTTGTATCCGCCCGATTCGAATACCAGCACCACTGAATCCCGGCTCATAAATATTGTTGTCATGCATCTGATAACCAAGTCCCTGACTACCCCAAATGGCAATCTCTATTTTCTGTGCGGAGAGATTGCAACTTAGTAAGGATAGTAATACGATGGATAATAATTTGCTTGAGTTCATGCTTTTATATTTATTCATCCCAGTTGTAGGCATCGAACCATAACTGTAGAATATTTACCAATTCTTTAATTTGCTTCTCTCTTGTTATCGTCGCTTCTCCATCTCCTTTTTGATCTCCGTATTGACCGAAATAGGCATGGTTTCCGCCGGGAATTGTATAATAGACCGTTTTCGAATCCTGATTCATGGGGAATTCCTCAAGTGTATTAATCTTTATAGCCGGAGGTAGAAAGTTTGCATTTGAATCAAGCTCATCTTCCGAAACCAAAGCATCATGTTCACCTCTGATCGACAAAACTGTTTGTGACCACCAATTTATATCACTTGATTCCTGAGGGTAGGCAGCCAATAAAGCGAGTCCGAAAAAGAAGCTTGGGTATTCATGAACCAACCTGCAGGCTGAAACTCCACCCAGCGAATGTCCGGCAAGCACCCAGCGCTTCACATATGAAAAATCATCGTAAATCCATTTTCCTTTTTCTGCATTCAAAATAGCAAGGTTAGCAGGCATTTTTACAATAACAATCTGATGCATTAATCCCGATACAGCAAATCTTGATAGGGCCTCAACATATGAATGCGGATCAACATTTCCTCCCGGATAAAAAACCAGTCCTGTCATTGAATACCATTCCCGATTGGGTGTAATAATGATGTAATCCCGATTCTCTTCCACATGCACGGTGTCAGAAAGGTTCTGCACCTCAGGCAGGTAGCTGCATCCGGATGCAAAAAGCATGAGCCCAATCCCGATAATAAACAGGTTTTTTCGTAATACGCCAGAGAGGCAGCACCTCATAGCAAGCTTATTATTATTGTTATAATGATTATCCATTCTCAGATATTACTTCGTTTTAATACTTTTTGTCAACTCAGTTTGATTCCTGAAAATTCTCAACTCTAATCTTCCTTTCCAGTTATTCCCCTGATGGCTTTGTAAAAGATCCTGCATAGTTTTCACAGCGGTATTTTCACAGCTCAGAATAACATCTCCCTTTTCAAGTCCTGCCTGCTCAGCTAACCCGCCGCTTGTTATTTCAAGAATAAGCACTCCGCTTTCTTCAGATAACCCCGATGCCGATCGTTCAGCCATTGACTCAATATTTTTAATTCTGGCTCCCAGCCATTCTATTTCTTTTTGTTTTTCTTTCTGAAAAGCTTCAATGAATAAGCTTGGTATCTGTGGTTCCTGCCGGATGTTTTTCAGAGCCGGGTGTTGTACACCAAACTGATCCATGTCGAAATTTTTAAATCCAAGTTTCAGCGCAGGTGATGATTCTGATACACGGAAATCACCCTGCTCAGGAGCAATAAAATCCGGATTTCCCACCAGTGAGTTTTGGTCAGTTCCATTTTTCTGTGCCTTGGCCAGGGCTGCATCCGAAGGAAATAAATTATAGTCTACTTCTTTTCCCCAGGCTGCCAGACGGATATCTTTATGGTCAGTCATCACAATATTCTTTCTGAAAATATCAGCAGAATTTGAGAACCACACATGAGGATGAAACCCATTGTTAATCATGATGTTATTCTCCACTGTTCTGTAAAATCCCTCCCGGAGTTTAATTCCGCCATTCAGACATAAATTATTATATAGTTCGTAATTTGTTGAACCATCATCCAGGTCGATATCCCATCCGTGATCGCAGCGAAAACGATTATTTCGGATTATCGTCGTGTGAATAGCATCCCATAGCGGCATCAAAGGGTCAGCCAGATTCAGACTATCCATGATACCCCGGTTTGGATGCCAGAAACGATCGCGTCCCCATGAATTGAAAGAGCCATGATCGCCCGATTCCTGAACGGTCATAAAAACATCGTTAAACTCAATAATATGTCCGCCCCAGGTTCCTTCTGAAATATTGATCCCGGCGCGTGGCACATCATAAATACTGTTATGACTGATCGTAATATCCATGCACATGGAAAGCTGTACACCGGCAATCTGTTTTTCAATTCTGCCAACCCTGTGTATTAAATTGTTATCGATCAAGCAGACCGCTGGATATGCTTCATTTTTTGGCCCATTAATAGTGTCCATTTCCTCAATATTCACATACTGCCCGTATTGAAAAGATGGAGAGCGTACAGCATCAGGATCTCCAACCACCAGCACTCCGGATGCCCCGATATTGTGAATATGATTACGGGCAATTTCGACTTTGCGACAAAATCCGGATAGAAAAATACCATTTCCACCCAAAGCAGTAAGTTCACAATCAGTAAGCGAGCAAGCCTGCACCCCCTCAAAGAACAAAGCACCGCCACGATAGATTGTCCAGTCACTACGCAGCAAGGGTTCATAATATTCCATGAAAGTGCGAGTCGAATGGCTAAAACTGATCCCCCTTATGTTGATATTGCTTACAAACTTGTCAATAGATCCTTTTACTACAACAAGCTCAGAAAGCACTGGTATTTCGATTGTTGCATTAAGGGGCTCCCCTGATTTTTCAGGCATCCAATATAATTTCGAAGCTAACTTATCGAAGAAAAACTCACCAGGACTGTCAAGTTCCTCAAAAATATTCTCAACCATCCTGTAGCGGGTATGCATTCGGTTCGGACGGTTATTCTGATGTCCTCCCTCTAGCTCTACCTCCCCCGATTCATTAGTATCCTTGATGGTAAAATGAAAATCTCCCCATTCTGATCCATGCATGGCATGAACAATTCCTCCTGCCGGATGCAGCCACTTCGAAATTCTCTCAGGCTCAATAGCATCGGGAGCATGCCCTTGCCAGTGGCCGCCATTTTCGTCATAATCAGGATATCGGGCCAAAATCTGCTGTTTACCATTCACATACAGTTGTTCGACCTGGGAAACATCCGGCAGGTGAACCACGTAGAGGTCATCTTCAACTATCCATTTGATTTCTTTTCTGACTGATCCTTTGATCCGGGCTTCACCCTCTTCAGGTCCTGTAATGCTTAATCCGCTCATTTCAGGCCCCAGGATAATCGGTTCAGACAGATAATAATCGCCAGGGGTCAAACTGATCTCAACAGATTTGTCAGGATATTGAGCTTTAAAAGCCCGTGCTTCAAGAAGAGCATCCTCAATTGACAGTTCATCAGGCATTGAATCAGGATGAGCGACAATAATTTCAGGGCCCTGATTGCAAGAAAATGCCAGGAAGGTGAAGAGAAGAAGGGATTGAGTGATGTTTTTCATGGTTGTTTCTGTTACTCTGTTACTCGGTTATTATGTAAATCGGTACTTATTTCTTATTCCTTTTACTTATTCCTATGCCCTAAGCCCTAATTCCTACGCCCTTTCTTTTCTCCAATATGTTAGATTTCTCCATAGCTTTTCCAAGGGGCCGTACTTGAAATACTTGAGCCATAGGGGTGACCAGATGAGAATCAAAATCCATATTCCGATAGTAATCAGAATCTGTCCAGTTCGTTCGATCTCACCAAACAGACTTAATCCGAATCCGTAAAAAATGAAGGTGCAGATCACTGACATCATTATGTAATTGGTGAAGGCCATTTTGCCGACAGCTGATAAAACCAACTTCAGTCTCTTGAATCTCTTCGATTTGAAACAGAGCATGATGACTCCGATGTAGCCCATGGCCACGAAGACACTACCAATATAATTGTAGAGGGAGCCAATGTACATGGAATTATCCATCAGCCAGTTGACCTTGAAGTTTTGAAAAAGCCCGATAATGATAATTCCAAATCCGGCTAGTAAGCCAAAAGAGGATAATTTCACATAAAATACACGGGATTTTTCGCCTGTTAGCACGCCTGATTTGAATAAAGCCATTCCGAGAAGCATCATTGAAAAAGCTCTCCATAAGGTATGCATGAAGAAAATATAAATCTGAATAACCATCTGGTAGTATGCTCGAATGGAGAATTGCTCAAACCATGTGCCGGTGAATGCAGCAGTTTCTGATTTTACTGATTCAGCCGCAGGAAGCCATGACTCCATCGATTGGGTGTATGCACTGGTATCCCATAATGAAATTGTGAGCCCGGAGAACAAAGTGAACAGTATTGGAATTGTAAAGAAAACAGCAGAGAATCTGATTAATTTACGTGCATCGTTATTTCTAAAAAGAAAAACTAAATAGCCACATAAGGCATACGATAACAGGATGTCACCATGCCAGATCAGAAATCCATGAATAAGTCCGAATAATAATAACCAGGAATTACGACGGTAGAATATTTTCGAAGGAATCAATCCTGTTGCCTGTAGTCGTCCGGCAAATAAAAGAATACTTGCTCCAAAAAGAATTGAAAACAAACTCATGAATTTAGTGTCGGCAATGATGTGACTGAAAATGAATATCCATTTATTGAGCCCGGTCATATCGCCGTATGCCATAGGATTACTGTATGCAGCAGAAACCATTGAAAAGCTTTGAATATTCATAATCAGAATGCCAAGCACTGCAACTCCTCTCAGAATGTCAATAGAAACCAATCGTTGGCCTGGATTTGTTGATTGTATATTAGTTGTTTTCATTTAACCTTGAGTCAAACTGTGCCAGTCCTTCAATGATTTTGTTTGCCAGTAATTTATATCCATCTTTTGTGTAATGCACATTATTAGCAGCTGTACTGTGCTCAGCATGAATCTCTTTTGAGAAATCATACAAATCGTTAACGGGGATTTTGTATTCTGCCATTACTTCTTTTGCCACCTTATTATAAATAGGAGCGTCTTTGACGAACCGGCCCTTTTCTCCCTCAGGCACATAGCTTGTTGAAACAAACAGCAATTTTGCTTTGGTAGATGACTTTATTATCCTTACTAATGAATCAAGGTTACTTCGGTATTGTTCAGGTGTAAAAGTTACTATACCTTTAATTTTGTCTCTTTTCCCCTGGGTTTCTGAGTCTTCATGCCGGTAAGCCAGATCCCACAGACCCCAGTTAAACTGAACAATATCCCATTTCTCCTCACCAATCCAGCTTATTACTTCTTCAAGGCCTGTTCCACTATGTTGAGCGTTCCCTTCATTGTGCTCCACATAGGCTCTTTCCCCAAGCATTTCTTTTACATAGGGTGTATAGCCAATGGATATTGAATCTCCAATTATGAGAATTTTGGGTGCTTCTTTCGTACATGAAATCAATGCCAAAAGGCATGTTGCTATTAAAAAGCTGATACTATTTGCTTTCATATTTATCACATCATATTCAATCACATTATTATTTATTGAGCAGAATTGGGTCACCGTAACCCAAACCCTTCATTCTGTCGAGTTGAGATGCAGCATCACCCACAATCAGATAGATCATTTTTCCAGGGTCTGCATATTTGCTTGCCAAATCCTGAATCCCATCAACTGTACTCTCTCTTACCATGGCCTCCTGGCTTTTTACATAATCAGGATTCCAGCCGTAAGCACTTATATTCCTCAACATTGACAGCTTGGCGCCTTGAGTTTCAAAAGCACGTGCATTTTTCTTTATGAGATAAGCTTTTGTAATTGCCAGATCTTCTGTATTAAATCCGACAGGATATTCTTTTAATATATTCTGGATCAGACTGATTGCTTCAAAGCTGATGCTTGTCTTCACGTTAGTGGAAATGGCAAAAGGGCCTACCAGGTCTGATCCTGAAAATCCTGATCCAACCCCATATGTATAACCTTTATTTTGTCTGAGTTCTTGTGTTAGCCTTGAGGCAAATCCGCCTCCTCCCAAAATGTAATTCATGATTGTGGCAGGATAGAAATCAGGATCTGTTACACTCATACAAGGGTATCCCAGGTAAATGACCGATTGCTTGGCATTGGGAATGTCATAGAAATATACTACTGAGTTTTCGGGAGGAGAGGGTATTTCAGTCGCAGGAATAACTACCTCTCTGTTCTCCCACATCTGATTCAATTCCTCGAGTGAGGCAACAACCTCATTCTTCTTCATAGCCCCGACGAAATGGAAATTGCATATGTTTGGGGCAAGATTTGCTTCGTAATAGGCTTTCAAATCGTTCATGTTAATGTTTGCAACTGACTCTTCAGAACCCATCTGATTATTACTGAGTATCTGATCTTCTCCATAAATGAGTTTTGAGAATTCATTTCTTGCGATGCTTGCCGGACTACCTTTCTGCTGTTGCAAATTACTATTAATACTCTGCCGGATGAGATCGAGTTCCTTCTCGTCCCATCTGGGCTCTGTTAGCATTTCGATTACCAGAGCCATAGTTTTTTCGTAGTTTTTCGACAGTGAACTACCCGAAATACTTATACTTTCTTTTCCTGCTGATATGTTTATCCGGGCGCCAATCTCATCAATTGCATCTTCAAGCTCAACAGGGGTTTTGCTCTCGGTTCCTTTATTCATTAATCGGGCCATCATGTTTGCCACGCCAACCTTGTTGGTCTCATCAAGCAAAAGGCCTCCTTTTAGTCTGAATTCAAATTGCACCAGAGGAACTTCAAAATTCTCAATTCCGAATAATTTCATACCATTGCTCATTTCCTCTTTCCAGATCTCAGGAACAGGTGTTTCAAGTCCTTCTCCATAAGGTGGCTCAATAGTACGGTCGAAGCGTGATGGTGTTCGTTCAAAATCAACAAGCAGATTGACATCGAACCCTTCACCATCATCTTCACTGATGTTTTCTTCATCAATTGTTACCAATTGGGAGCCTGAAATTACTAATTCAGATTGTCCTTTTGGAACAACACATACAAGCACATTGGGCTGGTCTTTGATGTATTTATTATAAACTTCTGTGATATCACTGGCCGAAACCTCCAGCATCAGATCCACTTCTTTTGCTACTTGTCCCGGATCATTCGCAAAAATTGCAGCGTGAGCCAGTTGGTATGATTTTCCCATTACACTCGACAAACCACTGTAGAAACCTGTTTCCAAACCGGCTTTAATACGTTTTAGATCCTTGGCCGGAATCCCGGATTTTTCAAATCGGGCAAATGCTTTCAGAATAGCAATGTTTACTTCATTCAGATCGGTATTTGGATAGGCCCGTAATGACAAACTGATTTCTCCGGCTAATTCATTGCTGCCGTTATACATGCCAACACCAGAGCATAATTGCAATTCTTCTACAAGAATAGCGTGTAGCGGAGCTTTTTTTCCATCCGACAGGTAAGTAGTTAAAATATCTAAGGCATAAGCATCAGGATGATATTCAGGAACACTTGGCCAGGTAAAAGTAACAGCAGGCAATCGGGCAAAAAGGTCTTCGTAATACAGTTTCTTCGTTTCCTTGAGAACAGGAATCTGCTCTTTACGAGCCTGCATATCCTGCCCTTTCTCAATCTCTCCAAAATATTTCTCAACCCATTCTTTGGCCTGATCAGGATCAAAATCACCTGCAATTACCAAAGTGACATTATTGGGAACGTACCAGGTATTATAGAAATCTTTGACATCCTGCAAAGTTGCATTATGAACATCTTCTAATGACCCGATGACTGTCCAGCTATATGGATGTCCTGCCGGATACAGATTGTCGCAAATTATGTGAGATGTATGGCCATAGGGACGATTATCGTAATTCTGTCGTTTTTCATTCTTAACCACTTGCTTCTCCTTGGCTAAAACCGGGTCGGTAACTGTGTTAATAAACCAGCCAAGCTTATCAGCCTCTGCCCATATCATTTTCTCAAGGGCATCTTTTGGAATTGTTTGAAAATAATTCGTTCGATCGCGTGATGTTGAACCATTGGCCCCTGATCCTCCAATCCGTGCACTCATATTATCTAAGCCACCCCGTCCGAGGTTTTCTGACTCGTTAAACAGCAGATGTTCAAATAAATGAGCAAATCCGGTTCGCCCGGGTAATTCTCGTGACGATCCAACATGGCAGGTCATGTTAACTGCTACAACGGGATCGGATCGGTCAATATGAAGAATTACGCTGAGACCATTTTCAAGTGTGAATTGAGAATAGTCAATTTTGAAGTCAGCTTTCTTACTGACATCATTACAGCTGGTGATCAGGGAGAGGCTCAATATGGCCAGTAGAAACCTGGAAGTTATCTTGCTCATGGATATGTCTTTTAGTTTGAGTGATGAAGATAAGCAAAACACTGAGATCATGAGCAATAATCAAGTTGACATAGTAAAAATGTAATTCCAATTGGAACATCCTTCAGAATGGACTTTTGGCGATTAATAGTGGAAGGTTGTTCCAAAAAAAATGTCTTTATTTGCTGTCTAATCTGATCAGGAAGAACCAGGATCAATTTATTTTATTGTTATGACGAATCCATTATTGTCGACTTTCGACACTCCTTTTGAGTCGGCCCCTTTTGATATAATTAAAACAGAGCACTTTGTACCTGCAATTGATAAACTTATTGCTGAGGCGGACAAGGAAATTCTCGAAATTGCTAACAATCCTGAAATTGCTGATTTTGAAAATACAATTGATGCATTGGAGCTTAATGGTGAGCTCTTGGGACGGGTAGTGGAGGTGCTGTATAATCTTAATCACGCGGAGACATCTGAGGAATTGCAACAAATTGCACAAATCATATCACCAAAACTCTCAGATTTCTCAAGTCGTTTGCTGATGAATCAAGAGCTATTTGGGCGGATAAAATATATATATAAACTTTCCCCGGATTCCCTTTCAACTGAGCAGAAAACAGTGCTTTCAAATTTTTACGATAATTTCATTCGGAATGGTGCTGAGCTCGAGGGTGAAGAAAGAAAGCGTTTCGCAGAGATAAAATCGGAGCTTTCTACCTTAACCCTGACCTTTGGGGAGCATGTGCTGGCTGAAACCAACGCCTTTTTTCTTCATCTGAGTGATGAAAAAGATTTGATTGGCCTGCCGGATTTTGTACGTGAAGCGGCACAGATAGAAGCCGGGGGAAGAGAATTAGAGGGATGGGTTTTTACTCTGCAATATCCTAGTTTTGTTCCTTTCATGAAGTACTCTGAGAATAGAGGACTGAGAAAAGAAATGTTCACTGCTCACAGTTTAAGGGCAAATCAGGATAATGAAAACGACAACAAGGAGCTGATAAAAAGGATAGTAAACCTCAGATTGGAGTTGGCTCAAATAATGGGTGAGCGTGATTATGCTACCTATGTTCTTAAAAAAAGAATGGCTGAACAGCCAGAAAAGGTGAATGAATTCATCCAATCATTGCACAAGGCCTCACGTCCCTTTTCTGAGAAAGATTATAGTGAAGTTCAGCTCTTCGCCACTGATAATGGCCATGAAGGTCATGTTGAGAAGTGGGACTGGCCCTACTGGAGTGAGGAGCTGAGAAAAGCAAAATATGATATCAGTGATGAAGAGGTAAAACCATATTTCGAGTTAGGGCTCGTGAGTAAAGGAATTTTCGATTTGGCAAACCGGCTGTATGGGATAAATTTCGAGAAACTTGATGACATCTCTGTCTATCACCCCGAAGTGGAAGTATACAAGGTATGCGAAGAAAACGGAGATTTTCTTTCTCTTTTATACCTTGATTTTTTCCCTAGAAAAGGAAAGCAGGGAGGAGCCTGGATGACTGATTTCCGTGGACAGGATAAACTTGGTGAACATGAGGTGCGACCACATGTTTCGATTGTATGTAATTTTACACGTCCAACAGAAAGCAAACCATCCCTGTTGACATTTGATGAGGTGAACACTTATTTACATGAGTTCGGACATGCACTGCACGGAATGCTAACAAATTGTGTATATCCGTCTGTGTCAGGGACAAGTGTCTATCGTGATTTTGTTGAGCTGCCCTCTCAATTGATGGAAAACTGGATTACTGAAAAAGAATGGCTTGATGAGGTTGCTGTGCACTATAAAAGCGGGGACAAGATGCCTCAGGTCTTGCTACAGAAACTAATAGATGCGAAAAACTATCAGGCTGGGTATATGTCTGAGCGGCAGCTGGGCTTCGGGTTCAATGATATGGCATGGCACAGTATTACAGAAGTGTTTGATGGTGATGTGATAGCCTTTGAGAAAGCAGCGATGAAACCAACAGAGCTGTTTCCCGATATTAAGGGAAGCTGTATGAGCACAGCATTCTCCCACATTTTCGCAGGTGGCTATGCCGCAGGATATTATGGCTACAAGTGGGCTGAAGTGCTTGATGCTGATGCATTTAGTCTGTTTAAAGAAAAGGGTATTTTCAACAAGGATGTGGCAAGCTCTTTTCGAATTAATGTTCTTGAAAAAGGAGGCTCTGAAGCCCCAATGGTTTTATACAAGAGATTCAGAGGTAAAGAGCCGAGCATTGACGGATTGTTGAAACGAAGCGGTTTGTCTTCATCTGAGCAATAATAAATTTGGCAAGAGTCAAAGGAAACCTACTCTGCCGGGATCAAACATCATAACTGTTTTTTCTCAATCCATTCAATTACTTTTTCACCATCGGGCTTCTTCATCGGTTCGACAATGTCGTGTATTTGCCCCTCTTCGTCGATCAGGTACTTCTGAAAATTCCACTTAACTTCAGAATCCATGACCCCGTTCAGGTCTTTTTTCGTCAGCCATTGATAAACGGCATGAATGTTATCTCCCTTCATTGAAGTTTTTTCCATTACAGGAAAGCTGACTTTGTATTTGCGTTTGATGAACTCACAAATTTCTTCATTATCTCCGGGTTCACGATTAGCAAAATCATTACCCGGAAAACCAATAATGAAAAAACCATTATCCTTGTATTTCGAATATAATTCCTGAAGGGCTTTGTATTGTGGACTCAAACTGCATCTTGAAGCAACATTAACGATCATTACTTTCTTATCTCTCAGTTGCTCGAACGGGAATTCCTCACCAGTAATGCTGACGGCCGATAATTTATAAAAACTATCATTCTGTGAGAAGGCTGAGCTCACCAGGAGAAAGTAACAGGTAATTAATAAACAGCATTTTGTGTTCATTCTATAAATTTATTGAATTTTAGTCAAACAAAATAACCTTTATTCCTGATGGCTTAACATAGAGCAGTTTTCAGGCGTTTTTTTTAGAAATTGGATTCATGATTAATGATTACATTTAAGAAATAAATACAAAGTCTCAATGAAACTATCCGACCTGAATCCTGATGATATACGCGATCTGGTGAAAATTAAAGGTTACAGCCTTGTTTCAAATCAAATTCTGGAAGAAGGTTTACCCATCCGTTTTATGTACAGAGAAGAACCATTAGATGAGGAAGACAGTGGTTGGCGGTTTTTATCCGGCAGGGAAGACCAGGAATATCTTGATGATTCTGATAATAGTAAATTTATTGGAGTGAATACTATGGCGAATATGGATCAATCCATAATACCATACCTGGGAAAAGAACTGGGATCTGAACTGGAAAAGAAAGATGATGGTTCTGGATTTGAAACTCTAAGTGAATAAGTATAAGGCACTTGAAATTCTAGTTGTAATGCAAATCATGAAAACGCTTATTATTGCAATTTTGCTTGTATGCAGTGCCTGTGTTATGGATTCAAATAATGATGAAATGGATACTGTGAAAATCGCAATGGCACAGATCTTTTGTGTGAATTCTGATACCTCCGGCAATTTCAAAAGAATTGAGTATGCCATTGAGGATGCGCTTAAATCCGGAGCAGAATTGATTTGTTTTCCTGAGACATCTCTGTTTGGATGGGTGAATCCGGAGGCACATAAAATGGCTTCACCGATACCTGGTGAAAGTACAGACCGACTGGCCGGACTGGCAAGAAAGCATGAGGTTTATATTTGCATAGGTTTGTGTGAAAAGGAGGGTGAGAAACTGTATGACTCGGTGATTCTTCTTGACCCTCAGGGTACTATTCTTTTAAAGCATCGCAAGATCAATATTCTCACTGAACTGATGGATCCTCCTTATACAAAAGGTAGTGGTGTGCAGGTGGTGGAAACTGAGTTTGGCAGAATTGGATTATTGGTATGTGCTGATTCATTCGTGCCTGAATTGCTGGATGAAATGAAAAAACATAAACCCGATATCATGCTGATTCCATATGGCTGGGCAAATTCAATCGACAAATGGCCTCAGCATGGGGAGTCCCTACGAAAGACTATTCAAAATGTTGCACAAAAGCTTGATTGTCCTGTAATTGGTACCGATGCACTTGGAAAAATCAGTCATGGTCCATGGAGCGGATTAGTCTTCGGGGGGCAGAGTTACGCCATTGATTATGATGGTACAGTGCTCGCGAGAGGTCGGGATAGGGATAGAGATATTATTAGCCTTGAACTGAAAATTCGAAAATGAACAAACTACTTATTAATCTCCTGGCTGGAAGTATATTGATACTATCAGCCTGTCAGTCTGATGACAAATCTATAGCCGATTGGTTGATAGATAATGATGCTTATATTGCTCAATTAGAGCAAGTTTCTGAAACGGAGTTCGTCCTTGACAACGGATTGATTCGCCGGGTTTTTAGTATTAATCCGGCAGGATCAACTATTGGACTTGATAACCTGATGACCGGGGAGTCTGTGATTCGGGGCATAAAGCCTGAGGCTAAAGTCATGATTAATGACATTGAATATGAGGTAGGAGGATTGACCGGGCAGCCGAATTATGCCTATCTGAAAAGAGAGTGGATTGATGGTATGAAGGCCAATCCCGATGCTTTTCAATATAAGAGTTTTGAAACGGGCCCGATTAAGGCCCGCATGGATTGGAAAAGAGTAAGGCATGCTGCTCCTGATCTTGAATGGCCTCCGAAAGGTATACATCTGGTAATGAATTATAAGCTGCCGGATGAAATGCCCGGGCTGGAAATAAAGGTCCATTACAATATGTATGATGGCCTGCCGGTTTTCAGTAAATGGATTGAGTTGATCAATCATTCAAAAGACGCAATTCGTCTGAATAGTTTCGTTTCTGAGATTCTGGCTGCAGTTGAGGCAGAGTCATGGGTGGAGTCACGTGATGTTGAAATGCCCAAGCCAAATATTCAGGTAGCAACTGATTATCAGTTTGGCGGAATGGTTCCGGCTAATGTTACCAAACATTCAGTTTTCTGGGAGTCTGATCCGGATTATCATACTCAGGTGGGATACACCAAACAAACACCTTGTCTCTTGGAGCTTAAGCCCGGAATAGGTCCGAATCAGCTGATCGAACCCGGCGGGCAATTTGAAAGTTTCAGATCATGGGTGCTTGTCAATGATAGTTATGATAAGATGAGAAATTCTCTGGCACTAAGGAAAATGTACAGGATTATTGCACCCTGGACAACTGAAAACCCCCTTATGATGCATATAAGGTATAGCGATGATAAGGCTATAAAGCTTGCATTGGATCAATGTGCCGAAGTAGGATTTGAGATGGCCATAATGACTTTTGGCAGTGGTTTTCATATTGAAGATCATAGTGAAGAGAACTTGATGAAATGGAAAAAATGGGCTGATTATGCTCACGAAAAAGGAGTTCATTTGGGTGGCTATTCGTTACTCTCAAGTCGCAGAATTTCGGAGGAGGATGATGTGATAAATCCTGAAACGGGTAAACGGGGAGGAGTTATTCATGGCAATGCACCTTGTCTCGGATCAAATTGGGGTAAAGAATACATGGATAAATTGTACCATTTTTATGAGGTAACGGGAATGGATTTACTTGAGCATGATGGCTCATATCCGGGACATATATGTGCCTCTGAAACACATCCTGGTCATGAAGGATTAGAAGATTCTCAATGGAATCAATGGAAAACTATAAGCGATTATTACAAATGGTGCCGGGCACAAGGTATCTATCTGAATGTTCCAGACTGGTTTTATCTGTCAGGATCAAATAAAAATGGGATGGGGTACCGGGAGGTGAACTGGTCACTGCCACGTGCCCAGCAGGTTATTCATACACGACAGAATATTTTCGATGGCACCTGGTATAAAACTCCATCAATGGGGTGGATGTTTGTTCCCTTAACTGAATACCATGGTGGAGGAGCTGCCGCCACGATTGAGCCTCTTAATGAACACCTTGAGCATTACGACCAAATGATTGCTGGAAATTTAGGTAATGGTGTACAGGCATGTTACAGGGGACCAAGACTTTATGACACTGAAGAGACCAAAGAACTCGTAATTCAATGGGTAGACCTATATAAGAAGTACCGGGATATTATGGAGTCTGACATTATTCATTCATCTAGCAGAAGGGCTGATGGCAGAGATCTGGATTGGATTTTTCATGCTAATCCTGATCTGCAAGTAAAAGGATTTGCCATGGTATTTAATCCTACTGACTCTGATATTCAAAAAAACCTGGATTTTGATCTGTATTTTACCGGATTAAAAAACAAAGTAAGGATTTCGACAAATGGAGAGAAAGATGTCATTCATCAAATAAATAGGCAGTTTTTAGTTCGTATTCCGGTCAATGTCAAAGCATCAGGCTATATTTACATGACATTTGAATAGCAAATGCCATCAATAATTCTAGTACCATTAAACAATTGTATGTTTCATTGGTTGACATATCAGAGCTAAAAATCATTAAAAACTCACGAAATGAAAACACATTATTCTTTTAGGCTGATTATCCTTTTTTTTGGAATCTTAATTTGTGGCTCAGTTGTTCATGCTCAGGATGCTCCACCTGCTAAACCGATTCAGTTTGAATCATCTGATACACTATTGGTTGTATGGTCAAGTGGTGATCCGGAGCTTGCCGAAAAGGTTTGCTTCATGTATGCTTATAATGCAAAAAAATGGGCTTGGTTTAAGGAAGTAATTTTTGTTGTCTGGGGACCCTCGCAGAAACTGCTTGCTGAAAATGAAAAACTACAGGAAGGAATCGAGAAAATGAAGGAGATAGGAATGATTGTGGAAGCCTGTGTTGCATGTGCCAGAATGTATGGAGTAGACGAGGATCTTAGAGAAATGGACATCGATGTTAAGGGTATGGGGACAGTTCTGACTAAATACCTGAAAGCTGGTTATCCTAATATTACTTTTTAATGGATATTTAGATTTAATTTTTGTCTACGCAATTGATACAGTGATAAGTAATACAAGCAAATAGTAATCAAATTAATTCAAAATTATGAAAAAGCACTCATTTATTATTTTTGTTCTCTTGTTATTAATGACTCCGGGAATTGTTTTTTCTCAAGACTCAGAAGTTGAACAGCTGGAGGAAAACTCCGCAGGCTGGAGCCTGAAGAGCCAATGGGGCTTGGGTGTTAAAGCCGGGCTTAGCGGTGTGGGTTTTGAGCTCATTAAGGGATTAGGTGATCGTTTAAACCTCAGAATTGGCTATTCAGCTCTGGATATACCATATACATTAAATCAATCCTTTGAGGGATATGATTTAGAGGCAGATATTAAAGCATCACTTGGGGGTGTAAGTGGATTGATCGATTTTTACCTTGTTAAGAATGCTATTCACCTGACAGCCGGAGTGGTACAGAACAAAACAAATATTGGGGTAGATATCAGATCTCTTAGCTCATTCCCTTATGGCGATATCGAGATTCCGGCTGAAGATGTTGGAGTGATATCTGCTGAACTTGGTCCGGGCATGAGTATTTCTCCATATATAGGTCTTGGATTTGGAAATACTTTATCAAGAAAACGTGTAGTATCATTCAATTTTGAGTTAGGAGCCATATACCAGGGATCGCCTTTGTTGTTACTCAACGGTGATGGAATTATTGGTCCTATGGCAAGTGAAGCAAATCAGGATGTTGTTAACGCAGCAATTGCTCAATACACCTGGTTTCCAATGGTAAATTTCCAATTAAGTTTTAAAATTCTTTAATCAACTAAAAACATGAAGAAAAATAAATTATTCGTCCCGGTATTGTTAATTCTCATTATGCTCACATCCTGGGGATGTGATAAATTTGATTTGAACCAGGATGACCTTACACTGTCAGGTGATTTCAGCATATTTAAAACCTATGTGAGTGTAAAATATCTTGACGCAGAGATCCAGGAGTTAGTTGGCCTTTCTGAGTCAGCAAATCTGAGCATCGAGGTTTTAACGGATGAGGCTGATCTGATTTCAACCTCAACAGGAGAATATAAAACCTCCTTTAATGCAGACATTGGCTTACTTTCTTTTGCTTTGAATCCTTATTCCAAAGTGCCCAGTTTAGTTGAACCAATTGATCTGCTTATCAAAACTACTTCTGAAGATTATCTTGAGCACTTCAGTACGATCAGGATTAGCGAAGAAAGAACCTATTCTTATGAGGTTCAGCTGATCAATAAAGTTAATCCACCTGAAGGGGTTTCTGTTGAAGAAAATGAGGATGTTGGAGAAACATCAGACACAGGCGAAACAAAGGAAGATATTACTATTGAAACAGAAGATGATGAAGTGGAAATAGAAATTCCCAGCGGAACAATTTTAACAACTGAAGATGGAGAGGCTTTAACAGGTTCAGTGTCTGTGCAGATTGTTTCTGTTGATGTAACTGACGAATCAGGACTTGAGAATTTACCGGGATTAAACCAACCCATGGTAACAGAAAGTGGTGAAACAATTTCACTTAAAAGTCCTCTTGCATATACCAGTATTGACATTACTGATGAATCTGGAAGAAAAGCTGCACGTATTGTCGGTCAGGAAATGAAAATCACCACTACTCTTCCTTCTGGTGTGACAAATCCAAGAACCCAAAAGGAACTGGCACCTGGTGATGCAGTTCCATCTTTTGGATTCAATAAAGAAAATGCTGAGTGGTTCTTTTTAGGCAATGAAATCGTAAGTGAAGCAGATGGGAAATTGGTGGTTATAAAAGTTATATCATCAATGAAATCAGGAACACCATCAAATTTTAATCAAATTGTATATAATCTTGAAGAGATTCCAACTTTGGATTATCTTATCGAATATACAACAGATTTGAGTCCGATGTCTATGGCTTTTCAATACCAGGTTTTTGGTGTGGATGGAGCAGTTGCTTCTGTTGGTGCAGGTACCATCTCGGTTCCGTCAGGGACCACAACAAGTGCTTTTACAATTCCTAATGTACAGGACTTGAGTGATCAATCGATAGGAGATTTTAACTTAAGTTTCTCGTCGTCTGCAGCGAGTTTTAATCCCAACCCGCTTACGAAAGGCGATCTGACCAGTATTCTGGGCAATCCTGGTTTTCATGTAGATATTACAGGTAATCTAGTTGCACCCACTACAACTGACGTTTATGTTAAACTTGTGCTGGAATGTAAAAATGCCACTGTATCAGACCTTCCTGGTTTCTATGTCTTTATTTCAGGAACAGGATTTTCGGGCAGTGAGCAAATATTTATTGACCAGTCAAGAATTACACTCCCATACGTTCACGGTACTGAACCAGGGGGTACCTGGCAAGGGCGTTTAATGTTTGGTGATGTGATCTATCCTGAATATGGAGATCCGGCCTTGTCATTGAGCTCATCAGCTTTTGAAATAATAGATGGAAAGGTGACATTTGTTTATACACCTACTACAGATCAATGTACTGAATTAGCAAGAATTCTCGGAATATAGAAATGAATTATCCGGCAGGTTCTGCTTGCCATAAAAAAAACCGCATGCCAGAAGGCTGCGGTTT
This sequence comes from Bacteroidota bacterium, assembly GCA_018669475.1. Classification (GTDB taxonomy): domain Bacteria; phylum Bacteroidota; class Bacteroidia; order Bacteroidales; family UBA12481; genus JABHCC01. The sequence continues at coordinate 31,626 of JABHCC010000137.1, forward strand.
TTTTTATTCTTTATGGTTTGGTCTATCTATTAATAAATAGCTTCTGGGTTTTACTTCCTTCTTCTGAGTCAATCTGAATGATATAAACTCCAGCATCCAAACCTGTTGTTTGAATAGTCGTCTTTCCTGTGATTTTTTGATCCAAAACAATTTGGCCTTCAAGATTTATCACTTTAATTTTTCCCAGAATTACTCCGTCAATAGTAAACTGATTTCTAGCCGGATTCGGATAAACCAAAACAGGGTCAAGAGACAAATCTTCGATTCCTGAAGTATTGTACATTACTTGTTTCAATATATCACCATCTACAGAAAGTATTCCGTTCTCAATTTCTTCCCCTTTATAGCTTACACTGTATGAGTATTCTGCCTGATCACAATTTCTCCATGTAGCATACCCGAAGGCATTGGTTGATTGCGTCATATCAGTAAATGTAACCTCTACTTCAGGTAGAACTTCTTCGTTTTGGTCAATTACCTGGAATTGGACCTTATAACCGGGCATATTCTCAATGATTAATACATTATCCAAATAGAACCAGTTATTAACAGCTTCTGAAGTAATTTTAAAACATAGATATTTATCTCCAACATCAGCGGCCTCAATTCTGGCACCTAGTCCGTGCATGTGATCAGCATAGAAGATTTCCTGACTTGCGATTTCTGAATAATCGGCTGCTGGGTCATCTTTACTGCTTACAATACCAAAAGACAAAGTTGATCTTCCACTTGAGTTACCTGCTTTGTAGGAAATATTGCATCCCTGATCAATTGCAATTTTTGGAAAAACAAAATAGACAGCATCATCTGCATCCGCTGACCATCTGCTGTATATTGCCTCTCCCGAACTATTACGTGTGAAATAATTACCATGAGGATTTACTAATGTCCAGTCTTCAGGAAGCTGAGGGGCTTCAAAATCTTCATAGAAGAGGAATGGAGGAACTTCCAGAAATATATCCTGCTCAACATCCGTATCTGTAACAGTGAATTCACCATCATATGGGAAGAGTCCGGGAACAACAACCTGATATTGGTAGGTGCCTGGTAGTATCTTTGTCTGTGTGGCTTTCGAATCCATGATACGGGTTTCACCAGCTAGAGCAATGGCAATTCTACCTCCATCAACTAAATTGAAATCTTCATCATACACATTAAAACTGGCTGAATAATCAACAAATGGATGGGTAATTTCAACCATTTCTGATTGTTTTACATCCATGGTGGCAGGATCCTGAACGAATACTACCAATAAGAGATCATTGCCAGTTTCAGTATTTGTGCCCGTAAGATCAATACTCAGATCATAAGTAATTACCTGATCAGTTGTAAGGGCGTCAAGAACATCTCCTTCTGAACTTAATACGTAGCTCTGAACTACATTATGAAATTCTGTCTCGCCGTTTGTGCCAACGTTCTCAAAAGTACTCTCTTCTACTACCATGATGTAGGTTTTTAATCCAGCTTCATAATTGTCATGTGCTTTAACTTCCACATGACAAGTCACAACCATGGCTCCTGTATTTGAAGCGTCAGCCATAGCCGGAGTACCAACTGCAACGGAACCTTCTGCTGTTATGGAAATATTGGTTTTTGCTCCCAGTAAGTCATTAAAGTCTGATTCAATAAAAGACTGTGGATACCAGGCTTCTAGCTCCGGATGAGGTCTAATTCCATTTGTTCGCAAATGTGGAACTCCAGAAACAGTATAATAATTTCTTCTGACAGCTGAGGCCTCCATGTAGTAAGGATCTCCGTCGCCAGGCCAGTTCATTTGATATTTGATTAAAGTATAGGCATCAGGATGATTTACTAAGACTCCATCAATAGCCAAATTTCCACCAACACAGGGCGGACAGGTAGATGCGGTAAAAACTTCAAGCAAAGGCTTCTTGTCAACAGCACCATCTTGAGCCATGGTAGCCGTTCCAACAAAAAGACAAAGGGTTAATGTTAACAGGGAAATCCAGTTTTTCATATAATATTAATCTTTGGTTTGTTTTAGAATTGCTTACAATTTTAAGTAATACTGGTATATATTGCAATAGCCTGATTATTTTTATATAAAATTGTCGGTAATTTCTTTGTAAAAGCGTACATAAGCAAATCTCAGAATCTATGCGTAATTATTTCTTAAGCCTGGCCATTCTCATATTCTTACCTGTCCATCTTTTTTGTCAGTCAAACCAGGAATCACCCTTGTTGGCATCCTGGGAAGAATACAAATCACTTAAAGAGACCAGTGAATACCAACTCCAATGGGTATCTCTTGGTCCTGTAATCAATTCAGCCAGAGTAGAAGCCATTCAGGGCGATCCCTCTCATCCCGGGATATTCTATGTGGCTTTTGGATCAGGAAACTTATGGAAGACAAGCAATCATGGATTGAGCTGGAAACCAATTTTTGAAGATCAAGCTGCTTTAGGTATTGGTGATATTGCCCTGGCTCCTTCAAATACTGATGTAATATATATTGGGACTGGAGAGAGTTTGAAAAAACCCCGCAACTTCACAATGCCGGGTGTGGGTGTTTTTCGCTCTGATGATGCCGGTGAATCATGGAATTATTTGGGATTACCTGATTCTTACCATATTGGAGAGATAGCAGTTCATCCTCTGGACCCGGATATCGCCTTTGTTGCAGTCATGGGACATTTCTGGACTCCTAATGAAAATCGTGGACTTTACCGAACTAAAGACGGGGGCAAAACATGGGATCATGTATTATATATTGATGAAAACACGGGTGCCAATGATGTGGTGATAGCCTTGGATAAGCCAGAGGTGATATATGCTTCTATGTGGAATAACTATCCTGATGTGGCAGGCGAAAATAGTGGAATATTTACCAGTAAGGATGGAGGTGACAGCTGGATACAGTGTAAGGAAGGATTACCTGATGGACCTTTTGTAGGTCGAATTGGCTTAGCTGTATCACAGCAGGATGCCAATAAAATATACGCACTGATGGATCATCGTGATCCAAAATTGAAACAAGCAGCCGAAGTATACAGAAGTTTGGATGGAGGAGAAAACTGGACCAGGACTCACGATCAGGATCTGAAAATCATGGCACGATTGGGGTGGTATTTTGCAGATTGTTATCTGAATCCAAAGGATGATGAGGAATTTTATGGTTTAGGTGTCAGACTAGCTCATAGCACAGATGGGGGCTCAAGTTTTTCAATGATAGGAGGTGAGATCCATCACCATAACCCCAGTCCGGCAATTCCATTACATCTCGATCATTGCGAGATGTGGATCAATCCGATAAATCCTGATCACCTTGCTCTGGGTAATGATGGCGGATTGTATATGAGTTATGATAAGGGAGAAACATGGAGGCATTTCAATAATATTCCTGCTGGCGAGTTTTATGATATCTCAGTAGATAATCAGAAACCCTACAATGTATATGGTGGTGTTCAGGATGATGCCAGTGTATTTGGCCCTTCAAAAGAATGGAACCCTATATACCCGGATGGCTGGAAATATATCTGGATTGACGCCTGGGCCGGGGGTGATGGCTGCGTTACCTATCCCGATCCGGAAGACCCGGATATAATATACACATCATCTCAAAACGGAGGAATTTTCAGAAAGAATATGCAGGCTCAGAGGTCGAAGCACATTAGACCCAGGTTACCAAGATCAAATAAGGGGAAGCAGCAGTATAATTTCATCGCCCCGTATATTATTTCCTCTCATAATACAAAAACCCTCTATCATGCAGGTAATTACGTATTTAAAACTGAGGATAAAGGAGATAATTGGAGATTGATTAGTCCTGATCTATCCTTGTCATCAGATCCTCAAAAGAAATCTCTTGCGGCTGGAGCGATAGCTGAGTCTCCATTGCAGCAGGGCTTACTTTTTATGGGTACTGACCATGGAGCTTTCTGGGTAACAAGTGATGATGGTGAAAGCTGGGAGGAACAGTCAGATGGATTGCCAGTGGCTTATATAAGGAGTATTGTCGCTTCAAAATTTAAAGAATCCCGAATCTACCTTACTCTGTCAGGTATGAATTATGATGATTTGAGTAAACATGTTTATACTTCAGATGACAGGGGGGTGACCTGGAAAAATATAGGCTCAAACCTGCCGGATGAAACCATGAATTGCATTCTGGAGGATCCGATTCATGAGAATTGGATTTATGTAGGTGGACACAGGGGAGTTTATTTATCTATGGACAGAGGTGGTTCCTGGCAGCTTCTTGGTGCTAATATGGCCGCCAGCTGTATATCAGACTTGGTTATGCAGGAAGAGTATCAGGATTTATTGGCAGGAACTCACGGAAGAGGAATTTATAAAATGAATCTTAAATCCCTTTATGATGGTTTTGGAAAGGGGAGGGTGAACCGTAGCAGGCTTTTACCGATAAAGGATGGTCGGGCACCCTGGTATAATGATACACACAGAGATGTGAATCCAGAATCAGTAAAAAAAACTACTTTTGCCTTCTGGCTTGAAAAATCTGAAAGAGTAAGCTTGAAAATAAAGCAGAAATTGAAAACAGTGGCTACAATTGAAATAGAAGGAAAACCAGGGCTAAACGAGTTCAGGTGGGATTTGGTGACCAGCCAATCTGATAATCAAAGTCCCTACTTCATTCATTTTAAGAAATATCTTCCTTCGGGATCATATACTGTTCAACTAAAAGCCGGAAATATTGTTTCAGAACAAGACTGGCTGGTCAGGTCGGCAGAGTTTCCATTTAATTAAATTGCTTTGAAGAGAATAATTAGTTCCTTGTTTTGGGTCTCAGTTGGTGGTTTTTTCATGTATCTCACTCTCAAGGATAAATCCCTGAATGAATTGTTTGATAGTATAATTCATGCAAATCCTTTTTGGGTGGGAATGAATTGTGTGACACTTATTGGTGTTTTTTTCCTTCGAGGGTACCGGTGGAGATTGCTTTTGAAAAATACAGGTGAAAATCCCAAACTAATTTATGTATTGTATTCCCTTGTCATGGGTTTTTTTGTAAACAGTTTTACACCCCGTCTGGGTGAAGTGGCCAGATGTACAGCTTTAAAACAAGCCGATGACGTGCCTGTATCTAAAAGTTTGGGTACAATGGTTACAGAGCGAATTTGGGATTTATTAATACTGATGATTGGGATCGTAGTCATCTTTTTCCTTGAGCTTGGTCGACTACAGCCTGTCTGGGATGAACTTATGACTAGTATTCGCCAAATATTAGAAAAGAATATGTTCCTGTTTCTGGGGACAATAGTTGTTTTGGTATTGGCCGGGCTAATAGTATTCAGGATTCTGAAACACCGGAAAGTATTTGAGAAAGGGAGACGGTTTATTCAGGAATTCTGGCAAACAATTCGTCTGAGTTTTAAGATTAAAAGATATCCCAGATTCCTGTTCGTTACTTTATTGATCTGGATTACACTGATCTTTATGAACTATTTCAGTTTATTGGCTCTGAGAGAAACCTCCGGTTACAGCTTTTATTTTGCTTTTATACTGCTATTTGTGGTGGGTATTGGATGGGCTATCCCAAGTCCAAGTGGAATTGGGACAACCCATTTTATCGTGTTACAAATATTTTTGGCTTTCAATTTGCCAGAAACTGGTGGTGTAGCTTTCGGGGTATTGTCAAATGGACTAACCTTTATCTACACCATTATTCTGGGTGGTTTAAGTTTGCTGATTTACCAGATGGCTACCCGTAAGCGCTCAAAAGTCTAAAAGAAATAATAAATGGCTACCAGTCCACGTAAGTTTGACACAACATTGGTTGTTTCCGGTTTATAGCTTACATCGAAGTTATTACCATAAGCTGCTTGAGTGTATTCCATCTCGAGTGCAATCCTTGTCTTGTTCGAATTAAAAACAACGCGCGGAGAGACTCGTATCAGGGCATCAATATCTGTTCCCAGTCCATATATATCTCCACCGGCAAGCATCTCTTCTTTAGTTCCAAGATTCTTGAATACACCACCAAAAACGCCGAATTGTACTTTCCCGTTTGTATGTATCTCACCCCAGACGGTCATACTGGTAAGTGGTGTATAAGATTGACTGCCTGAAGTTATATCTGTAACACTGCTAACTGCAAAACCACTTATAGCAAGTACATCTGCAATATTCTCGCCATATCTTGCCTCAAGCTTGAAGGTGAGAGGCTTTGTTGTGATCTTTGTAAATCCTATTACCGTTAGCCCTCCTACCTTTTCATCAACACTATACCTCATTAAAGGGATTGGCTCACTCATCAATCTGGGAGCCAATGTTTTATAGGCCAAGCCAGCTCCAGCTACGAATCCAGCACCTCCATACTGTGCTTGAAAATGCATGTCCGGTATTGATGAGTTACGAAGGTATTCCGAAGATACTCCGTTCGCACCCCTTGAAGAATAATCTCGCTGTGAAAGAGCAGCAGCAGTAATCTTCAGCCCTCCACTTTTATAAGATAATCTAATCTGTGGATTCCTTGCAAATGATTGTAATGGAGTTCCAGTATTAAAAGACACTGTTCCAGGAAAGCAATCCGTTACAAAAAGTGGATTCCAATATTGTCCCGCTAGTAACTCAAGATGTGTCCAGTTTAATTTTATGAAGGCATGACGCATCCTTAGAAGGTTTACGTTATCATTTGCCTGGGCAAAGAAATCAGCTTCAATAACTCCAGATGTTTTCGCTCCAAATGCATCCGGACCTGAAATAGCAGCTTTCATTCTTGATTGAATGGCAAGCATATTAAAATTTGACTTTGCATTAATATCCTCCCCTTTTTCATCAAGCAATTCTTTAGAAGGCCAAAGAAGAAAATGGCCTTCGCGAGCGGCAACGGTTTGTCTTGAATCCAGAAAGGCATCATTCTTAACGAAACCTGAAAACTTAATTCCAAATTTTCCATCCTGACCAAAACTAATTCCAGCCAAAATCAAACTAACTGCCAATAAAACTATACGTTTCATATGTTTATATCCTTATATCTTATTTCTTAACTTTTTGTTATCTTTTTGTGTTGCTAAGGACACAATAATAAGTGTAATCATAGCTAGTGAAAAGGAGATTATTGCCGGTGAATCCAATCCATGCAATCCTTCAGTCCCGAAAAATTGCTTACTAATTGAGGGGCCCGTCACTATAATACCAATGGCGCTTACAATACCAACAATAATTGACGAAGCAATACCTTTTGCAGTCGTCTTTTTCCAGAACAGCACCATTAATATTGCCGGTAGGTTTGCAGAAGCTGCAACAGCAAAAGCCCAACCAACAAGGAAAGAAACATTCATTCCTTTGAATATTATTCCCAGAATAATAGCCACAACACCCACGCCGGCTGCAGCAATTTTCCCTGCTCTCACTTTTGCCTTATCCGAAAGCTGTTTACCCATATATCTGTCAATCAGGTCGTGGGCAATAGCACCGGATGAAGCAACAATAAGGCCACTAACAGTTCCCAGGATGGTAGCAAAAGCTATTGCTGATATAATAGCAAATAATCCAACACCAAAAGCTTTAGCTAAGAGTGGGGCTGACATATTTCCATCTTCCAGATTTAATACACCACTTGTTGCAGCACCCAATCCCATAAACAGGGTCAGAACATAGAAAAAACCAATGGCAGCAATTGCAACAATTGTAGATTTCCTGGCATCGCGTTGACTGGGGACCGTATAATAACGGATAAGGATATGAGGTAATGACGCTGTACCAAGGAATAAGGCAAGCATAAGAGATATGAAGTTCAATTTTGATAGAGGTGTAGCACCTTTCCCAATCTTAAATTTCAAGCCGGGAATGAGCATTTCTTTACCTGGGGTTATTTTCTGAACATAGGCAGTTACTGCATTATCACCATCATCAAATAAGATTTTTACATATCGTGCAACTTCACTTGAATTGATGATGCTTAGAAATTTTAAAGGACTTACTTTACCTGTTGATTCAACTACCTCTCCGTCCTTAATAATTTTTACCAGGGTGCCTACCTGATAGAACTTTCCTTCTTCTTTTGGTGCACCATTGTATAATTTCTCTCCATCACTTGTAGCTGTGACAGTCATTGCCTCCTCGAAATTATTCCCGCTTTTAGTAAACCAGCGATAAACACCCTCTTTTTCCATTTTCACCAGGGAAAAATCTTCAACTTCCATATTCGAAACCATAGTAAAGCCTTGCATATCATCGGCTGTTAATGTCATGGGCTGAATATAGTCTTGATTTTTATTATTGGGATTAAGGTCCAGACCGTTGTTAAATATATATATGGCTAGAACTGTAGAAAAAATGATCAGCAAGCCTCCTTTTATAAATTGAACGTAGGTAGTAGATGTCATACCAGCTGTTGCAACAATAAAAATCACTACAGCGCCAACAATAACAACCCCAACCCAGTGGTCAAGCCCGAGTAGTGGTTCCACGAGCGTACCGGCACCTACCATTTGAGGGATCAGGTAAAATATTGAAACAATCAATGTGCTGATAGCTGCTGTAAGCTGAATGGCTTTAGAATTAAATTTTGAATCCAGAGCATCAGTAAAGGTGAATTTTCCTAAGCGCTTCATGGGTTCGGCAACAAGGAAAAGTGCTACAATCCAACCAGCAAGATAACCTATTGAATAAAGGAAGCCATCATAGCCTACAAAAGCAATCATCCCGCAAATACCCAGAAAAGAGGCTGCGGATAGATAATCACCAGCAAAGGCTACTCCATTTACAGCCCAGTGAATTGTACCTCCAGCAGCAAAATAACTACTGGCAGATTTAGTTTTTGAGCCAAAGTAAAATGACAAACCCAGTACAAGCAATACAAAAAAAACGAACAGGGCAATTGCTAAATATGATACTCCGTAAATCATGATTTCTCCTCCTTATTCATTTCGTTTTCAATCTTTGTACATCTCCAATTATAAATCAGACCCATAATTATGGCAAGAATAATTAATCCGAAGCCGTATGTAACAGCAAGGTTGAGATCTCCAAAAACTATATTACTCATTGCTTCATAATTAACTACACCAATGGCTACAAATACTCCATATACAATCGTATAAAGAATGAACATCCATATGCCAAGCCTGGTTTTTCTTTTCGCTGCATGATCTACACCGAGTTCTACTGCTGGTCCGTGATCCATAGGTTTTAAAGTTTTAGGGATTGATAATCGTGTAATATTTTAATTGCTTTGATATTCTGACAAATATACCACTAACAACATGAACAAGTGTATTTTTGCTAGCCACAACCCATACTATCACAAGCTGAATGATCATGTTTCTGTTCCTTCTGGCACTGTCTGTGGTAGGTTTAAAAAAGCTTATCCGATAATCGGCAGGAATTGCTTCCATACAAAAGAGTTTATAATGTTAGTTAAGTCTAAGTGGTTAAAAGTATATCTTGAATCTGACCAAAACAATGCGCTTTATCAGGTTACCGTGATTAGATTAACATATGAAGTGACAGTTAACCAGGCTTTCCGGATGTATGCTTAATATGTACTCTTATCTTTGTAAGATGAACACTCCATTAGTTGAAGTATGTGTGGAATCATTGGTATCTGCGAGGGCTGCCCATGCCGGAGGTGCAGGACGCATTGAACTTTGTGACAGATTGGATCTGGGGGGCCTTACTCCTGCCACAGATCTCATCCGGCAGGTTAAAAGGGAGATTAGCATAAAACTCCATGTCTTAATTCGTCCCAGAGAGGGAAATTTCAATTATTCTCATAAGGAATATCAAAAAATTCAGGATGAAATCAGGGAATGTAAAGATCTGGGGGTGGATGGCATTGTAATAGGAATACTCCTCCCGGATGGGAGCCTGGATGTTGAACGGATGAGCAAAATCCTGGAACTGGCTACACCTCTTTCTACTACTTTTCACAGAGCCTTTGATGAAATTAAGGATCCGGCAAACTCTGTTAAACAAATTATTAATTTGGGAATGGATAGGATTTTGAGCTCAGGTCAACAGCCTGAAGCCCCTCAGGGATCTGAACTACTGCAAAAAATGATCGTTCAGGCAGGTGAAGAACTTATTATTATGCCTGGAGCAGGTTTGAATACTGAAAATATTACCGAATTTGCAAGAGAAATCAGAACGAGTGAATACCATGGTTCACTTAGAATAAGGCAAGGTAATTCTATGGAAACAACTGTTGAAACAGTGCAAAAGTTCATCAGAAATCTTAATTTGGCATATTCTTAAATACTAGCATATGAGAAGGATAATAAATATGACAAGAGGTTTTATGTTCCTCATCTGTATAGCTTTAATGCTCTCTTGTTCTAATCATAAAGTACAGACAGATGTGCTGTACCAGGTTAATTCATTTGATATTTTGATGCAGGGAAACTATGATGGCAACTGGCTTTATGATGATGTACTTGAGAATGGAGATTTTGGAATTGGCTCTTTTGACCGGCTCAACGGCGAAATGGTTTTGGTCGACGGACAAATGTTTCGTATCCATGCCTCGGGTGAGGCACAGCAGACTGATACCGGAGAATCTGCTTGTATAGCCACACTTTGCTGGTTTATGGAGGATTTTGAATTTGAAGTACAGAATTTATCCATTGAGGAATTGAAGCAAAAAATCAAAACTCAACTGCCAGATACAACTCTTTTTTATGCCATAAGGATCGAAGGGGAATTTGAGGCGATTACCACACGAAGTATTTATCCACAGGAAAAACCCTATCGTCCATTACCTGAGGTTCTGGCCGAAGAAGTACGCCGTGAATCAGCTGATGTTACGGGTACGGGTGTGGGATTCTTAGCCCCCTCTCATGTTCAGGGTGCCGTGTGGAAAGGATTTCATTTTCATTTCCTGTCGGATGACCACTCATTTGGGGGACATATTATTAATTTTGTAATCCGGAATGCAGTTGTGAAAATTGATATTTTAAACCAGCTAAACCTCATATTGTAATATGATCATTCAGATAAAAAATAAGTCAATATTCCTTTCGGGATTATTTGCTGTGCTGCTTGTAATGAGTGCTTGTAAATCAAAAAAGGAGCATATTGAGGATGGTGCATGGATGAATCAATCGTCTTCAGAATGGCCGGCAGTCGTTATGACAAATCAAATTCAGTTTGAGGATAAAACCTTTACTGATTTTGCAAACGGATTCTTGTTGGATACGGGAACAGATACCGTTGCAATAAGCTGTAAACATGTTTTTATGGCTTTTGCATCGATGGGTCTGGTGACTGTTGACTTTCAGGGAAAACTTATTGAATGGAAAATGAATCCGAAAAATGCGAAAGGCCATGAAATCAAACTTGGTGAGCTGATTAACCGGGATCCGGGTGAGATGGCGGCTTTGCCAAATGCGAGCAACAATTCTGATTGGCTGGCATTCCATATAGAATCATATGATCCGGGGATTACACCTTTAAAAATTGGAGATGCTTCTGTGAGAACTGGTGATATTGTTTACACCGTGGGCTGGACTACAGAGGATAAAAAGGGGCCACCAAGGCTTATATTGAGTAGGGTTTTCAGGATGGTAGGATTTCAAATATTCCTTGAGCCAATTACCAAAATTGATAATCCTGCAGGACTAAGCGGTTCACCTGTGCTGAATAAAGACGGACATCTGGTTGGAATTTCTTCTGGTAGTGAGGGCTTTATGGAAAGAGCTTGTTCGGTATATTATATTATGGATGTTCTTAAGAAAAAGAATTTGATTAGTCCTTGAACCCAAAATAGTTTTAAAATGACTACACGTAGATCTTTTCTCAAAAAGGCAGGTGTTATTTCAGCAGCCTCTCTTGCTTTACCAAGTATTTTTCCTTCTTGTGTTAATTGGAGAGGGGCAAACGACCGGCTGATGGTTGGTCATATTGGATTAGGTTCAAGAGGTACCGATGAATTAAAGATGTATTTTCTGCCGCATGATAAATTCAGATCAGTGGCGGTTTGTGATGTTTTTCAATCAAGGAGAGACGCGGCCGCTGATGTTGTGAGAAAAGCCTACTCTGAAAAAGGATATGAGAATCCTGATTGCCAAACATATCAAGACTATCGAGAATTGCTTGATCGTAAGGACATTGACATGGTGGCAATTACTACAAGCGACCATTGGCATTTACCAATAGCAATTCATGCGGCTCAGGCTGGCAAGCATTGTCATGTGAATAAGCCTTTGGGTTTAAGCTATGAGTATATGATGCGACTGAAGGCTGAGCTTGAGAAAGGTAAGTTGCATTTCAATTATGGTAGCCAGCAGCGATCATATTCTTTTATGATTAAAGCAATGGAGTATATTCATAAGGGGGACCTGGGAGAGATAAAAGAAGTAATGGTTTGGGCTCCGGGAGGCGGAGCAGATCGTCATATTGGATACTTCAAAGCGATGGATGTTCCAAGTGGCCTCGATTATGATGCCTGGTTGGGGCCTGCTCCTCAGATGCCCTATACTGCAGACAGAGTGCATCGTGATGGATCCTTTTTTATTAATGATTATTCTATAGGCTTCTTAGCGGGATGGGGTGCTCATCCATTAGATATTCTTGTTTGGGCACTGGCAGATCAGTTGCAGGAAAACTTTGAAGTGAATGCCAGTGGACAAATAAGCTGGCCTGAAGGATGCATGTATGACAACATAAATATTTGGGATTCTGATCTCACTTATATGAATGGTTTGAAAATAAGATTTATGAGCCAGGATCTGGCGAAGCCCGTTGTTATGAAATATCTGAAAGACTATCGGCAGAACGGGACATTATTCATCGGCTCAAAAGGCTGGATGTCACTCAGCAGAACTTATGCAGAATCAAATATTCCTGAGATTCATCAGGCTATTAATGATTTTCCTAAGCAAGAATGGGGCTTGCATGGTGATCAGGGTAATCATGCACTTGAATTTGCAAAGTTAATACAGGGTGAACGCGATCATTATATGACAGTTGATGATGCTATTGCATCCGATTTAATAAGTCATGCATCCAATGCGGCCATTCGCTTGAATGAAAGTCTGAAATGGAATGCCCAAAAGAAGGAGATGCTTGGATCAACTGAAGCAAACAAGCTGATGAACCGTGGCCATCGATATCCATATGCTATTTAATGCAGTGAAAGAAATTATCTGGCAAGACTAATAAATGCTGCTTCCTTTCGTATAATCCATGAAGGATCCTTTTCAGCAAACTGCATCAATTCTTTCGTAGCCATAGGATTGATTTTTCCGATGACTGATAAAGCCCTCCATCTGACCAGACTGTCATGGGCTGTATTCAAAAATATATCTCTTAAGCCTTGAATTGATCTGTTTCCCAAGCTAATGAGATGATTAGAAGCCAGTGTATCCGCCTCCCAATGAGCGATACTTATCTCATTAAGTAATAATCCGATAGGATCTCCTTCAAAATCAGAGAGAATATCATTTAAACAAAGTCGGCGTAATTGCCCAACTGATTGTGCATAGATTTTCTTAATCTTAGCGCTAAGAGAATCTGGATCGTTTTTCAATAGTGAATGGGCTATCCTGAATTGTTCCCACAATGAATCCTGCGGGATATAAGCATCCGGACATGCTTTGAATGATTCATCATCTGGCAAGATATCTTTTTCAATTAATTCGTCTATTGTTATAAGGCCAAAAGTAAGGGCTATTAATCTTGGATCCATCCGGTAGGAGGTATGCCCCTCGTAGAAGCCATAGCGCTGAACATAATAGGGAGCTAAATCGCTAAAAAATATTTCCGGGGTTTGGGCCTGATTTCTTGACTTGTAAAGCGGCATAGGAAGGAAAATATGGATTTGAGATGTGCCGGTTAAGCTATCATTAAACAGCGATGTTTGCCATCCTCTGCCCCCCTGGAAATTTACCTCGAGAAATTGATCATTGTAGTAGAACCCTGAAATATCAGCTTTTCGAGATGAACGGTGATTCGGTACTTTGCTATATTCCCAAACCATATTCCATACATGGAAAAGGGGCCGGGCAAGTTGCTGATGGCTTAGTTTCATTGCTTTAACAAGGTCATTATCATGCTCTATACAACTGAGTATTGTTTCATCTGTACAAAGAAAACCAGCCCATGATGCATGACCAGGCCAGGCATCTACCGTGATCTCCGCAACTGATCTGCCGTTAATACTTAGTGTTTTTCTGAGCTCACTCCTCTTGTGGAGGCCGGTTTTTTGAAGATTCTTAAAAGCGTCAGCTCCATAGTGAAGTTGATTTCCTTTTTCCCTTTGTCCGGCAACAACATTTCTGATACCACTATTCTCCTGGCTCACATCAAAAATACAATAGTCCCCGCTTGTCGTTTTTGCCAATAATATTTCCCTGCCATTCTTTGTTAAAGAGGGTGAAGGCAAATCTGGTTTATCGTTATAGGTATAGGGAAAAAACCGCAATGAGTCAGTATTAATTTTGATTAGCTGGACATTGAATGGCTTGTGAGAAGTAGTACATGACCCAACCATAAATATGAATAAAAAGATTTTTGCTAACTTCATGACGTCTTTATTTACCTAAAAGATACGCTTTTATCAAAAAAGTTCCCAAGTGAAGGCAATAAAAACAGATAATTTAAGGATTGCAATGGCTCAGATTGCTCCTGTGTGGCTAAAAAGGGATGAGACTATTGCGAAAATGCTTGTTTTTATTGAGCAGGCTGCGGATGAGAATTGTAATCTGGTAGTTTTTGGAGAAGCACTCCTGCCCGGGTATCCTTATTGGATAGAGCGAACTGACGGGGCACGATTTAACTCCAAAATTCAAAAGGAATTGCATGCCTGGTATATGAAGGAAGCGGTTCAAATTGAGGCCGGACATCTTGATAAACTTTGTGAACTTAGTGCAAAAAGAAATATTGCTATTGTTAGCGGCACTATCGAATGCCCAAATGATCGGGGAGGTCATAGCCTGTACTGCTCAATGGTTTATATTGATGAAAATGGCCTTATCAAAAATGTGCATCGTAAACTTCAACCAACATATGAAGAAAGACTGAGTTGGTCGCCAGGCGATGGGCATGGGCTCAGAGTTCAGCAACTAGGTGATTTCACAGTGGGTGGACTGAATTGCTGGGAAAACTGGATGCCCTTGTCGCGATCGGCACTGTATGCACAGGGAGAAGATCTTCACCTGGCAATTTGGCCAGGAGGAGTGCAAAATACTATTGACACAACTCCTTTTCTTGCCAAAGAAGGCAGATCTTATGTGGCTGGAGTTTCAGGACTAATGAGAAAGTCAGACATACCTGATGATATACCTCATGCCGATCTCATACGGGAAAAAAGCCAGGAAATATTGGCCAACGGAGGATCTTGTCTGGCTGCTCCAACAGGTGAATGGATAATTGAACCCTGCATTAATGAGGAGAAACTGATAATTGCGGATATTGACCATAAGCTCATCCGGGAGGAAAGACAAAATTTTGATCCGGCAGGTCATTATTCACGTCCTGATGTGACTCAACTAATTGTAAACCGCCAAAGGCCGGGAATTGTGAGATTTGAAGATTAATGAATATTTGATATGAACCGAGCATGACAAAAGGAATAATCTTTAAAACACACGCGGATGATTGTTTTTGTTATGCGAGCTCTCCCGATTTTAATCGGGAACAAATAAGATTAAATATAAACGAATGAAATCTAATATGACCAGGAGTTTCTCCCGTATAATTCTGGCGCTGATTATTTCAATAGTTATATGGTTGGTCCTTATGATTTTGGTAGCCGGGAAAATTGACCCGGAGTGGGGTGACCTGGTTTTTCTGCTCTGGATAAAAGATCCGGGACTCAATTATTATCTGGGCTATCTTATTGGAATTGTTTTCACGATATTAACCATAATGTTTTTTGGAGGCTTATATGCTTTCTTGAGGCGCAAAACTCACTCACTCACCTTGTGGATTGCAATTTTGTTTGTGCCAATCTATGGGGTGATTAATCTGCTTGTTTACAGTTCCCAGCTTCTTTTTGTTCCCCAGCTAATCCAGTCATATTCTGATCAGATTGCAGATGTCAGGATTTCAATGTATCTGTTGCAGATGATTCAGCTGAGGGCAGGGTCATTTATGGCCTATAGCAGTAGCCTGGCTTATCTTATTCTGGGCATTCCTTCAGTCATTTTTGGAATTCTGTTACTTAAATCCCACTATACGGCTAAATTTGCAGGCAGTTTCCTTATTTTATATGCTGTATCATGTCTCCTGGGCGTAACAGGATCAGCGCTGGGAAATAAATTTTTAAGCATGGGAACAATGGCTGGTGTCGTTTTCTTTTTAATAGCCATGATATTTCTTTTTGCTTACACCCGCCTCAAAGGTCAAGCTAAACATGACCTGCCGGATTAAAGAGACTCCTATTCGAAAATGTCGAGTTTATGGATTCCTTATTAGAGTATATCTATGCCTGATTCTATGAAGAAATACGATACTATTTTATCGATTAATCAAAGCATTTGATCGAAAAGCTTTCTACAGGTAGTTAAGTACTTGTAACTTCATCCATTCTCGTACGTCTGATAGTTGAAACAAAATCTAATAGCAAATAATTAAAATATATTTTATGAAAAAGATGAAACAGTATAGAATCTTACTGATCGTTGCACTGCTTGCTCTTACAAATTTGCAAGCTTTGAACGCACAATCCATAGCTGGTGACTGGTATGGACTTGCAGAGATTCAGGGAATGTTCCTTCAAATCGATATTCACATCACAGAAACTGATGAAGGTGTTACTGGTACTTTTGACGTGCCTGACCAGGGTGCACAGCAGATACCTTTTACCAGCATGACTTATGATGCTCCTGAGTTTAAATTTTCTTTTACTCCTGCCGGATTATCTTATGAAGGGTTTGTTGATCCCGGATGTACTAGAATTGTGGGGAAATTTAAACAAGGCGATCTGGAAGAAACCTTAAACTTTACAAGAGAGCCTGTTGAATTACCTGAGAGCAGTATGCCGAAGATCAAGGAGAAGTACGATAAAAAGGAGGTATACATTACCATGCGCGACGGAGTTCGTTTGTTTACTTCAATATATACTCCTAAAGACATTGATGAAAATACGCCTATTCTGATTACTAGAACACCATATAACAGTGAAGGTGGTGGTGAGGAAGCCTATAATCAATTCCTGTCAATTTATTATCGCTTCATTAAGGAGAACTATATTTTTGTTTTTCAGGATGTTAGGGGAAGGTTTATGAGTGAAGGGGAGTTTGAGCATGTCAGACCAATCAATCCGAAGAAAAAAGGTAAGGAAATAGATGAAGCCTCCGACACATATGATACTGTTGAGTGGTTATTAGAGAATGTAGAGAATAACAATGGTAAAGTAGGTGTTTCAGGGATCTCCTATCCGGGATTCTATGCCACTTTAGCTGCCATAGCATACCATCCGGCAATCAAGGCTGTATCGCCTCAGGCACCTGTTACAAACTGGTGGATAGGAGATGACTGGCATCATAATGGAGCAGTGTTTATGCTTGATGGATTCTCTTTTTATAACAGATTCAGTGAAGATCATCCTGAACCAACGCGCAGAAATTCTCCCCAGGTTTTTAGTTGGGGCGTTCAGGATAGCTATGAATATTTCATGCGAAACAGTACTCTTAAAGGGCTTATAGAGAAGGATTTTTCAAGCCCCACAAGTTATTTTACAATTCTTAAGAACAATCCGGATTACAACGATTACTGGAAATCCACAGATCCCCGTCCACATTTGAAAAATATTAGTGCTGCTGTTATGACTGTTGGCGGTTGGTTTGATGCTGAAGATTGCTGGGGAGCTCAGAAAACTTACGAGGCAATTGAGAATCAAAACCCGGGAGCTGAAAACATTGTTGTTATAGGTCCTTGGTCACATGGGCAATGGGCCTTAAACGGCGGAGAGAATATGGGTAATATGTATTGGGGAATGAATGCGAATGATCGATTTCATGAGCAGGAAGTTGCCTTCTTTAACTATTATCTGAAAGGTGAAGGAGAAAATGATTTGCCCGAAGCTTTAATCTTTATGACCGGAGCCAATGAATGGCGTGAGTTTGACACCTGGCCACCAGAAAATGTAAAAGTTGAGACAATGTACTTCTCAGATGATGAGCAACTTAGTGTTGAGAAGCCACAAGAAAAGAAAGTTTTTGATGAGTATGTCTCAGATCCGAATAAACCGGTTCCATATACTGAAGATGTTCATCTCCTGAGGTCAGCCAATTACATGACAGATGATCAGCGATTTGCTTCAAGAAGACCTGATGTTTTAGTTTATGAGACAGAAGTCCTTGAAGAGGATTACACTCTCACTGGTACAATGATTGCCGATCTGTATGTTAGCACAACAGGAACAGATGCTGATTTCATCGTTAAAGTGATTGATGTATATCCCGACAATGCCCAGCCCCTGCCGGATCAGGACATAGACATGCCATTAGGCGGATACCAAATGCTGGTTCGTGGTGAGGTTTTCAGAGGTCGATACCGTAATAGTCTTGAGAAGCCAGAGGCCTTTGTTCCTGGAGAAATTACACAGGTGAAATATGAATTACCTGGCATTGCACATACATTCAAAAAAGGTCATCGGATGATGGTACAGGTTCAATCAAGCTGGTTTCCATTAGTTGATCGAAATCCTCAAACATTCGTTGATATTTACAATTGCAATGAATCTGATTTCCAAAAAGCAAGCCACAGGATATACAGGAATAAAAAATATCCATCGGGTTTACAGGTAATGGTGTTGGAATAGGGACGGGTTCGCAACATCACAGGGGCCGATTCGCGAATCGGCCCTGGATTGCATTTAATAATTTGGTGGAATTCGTATGGCTAAACTAAAAGCTACAATTTACGAAGGTCAAAATATACCGTATCAGCACTAATTCCTGTAAATATTCCCAGTCCGTTTTCAATATTCGTTGGGGGCTCTGAAATGTTAACTGAGTTCATTGTAGGATTATCAAAAAGATTGGCGAACTCCTGATTAACATGGTAAAGAATTACCTGATAAGTACCAAAATACATGAGATTCCGGAACCGGATCTCAAAATTATCTGCCTGTGATGGAGGAGCCTGGCTACGAACAGGAGCATCTTCAAACATTTCATTCACAGGTTCAGGACTAGCGTCAATGTTTGTCATACTTACATAGTAGAAACCATCATTGGGATTGTTCCAGCTTACAGTCAGGTTTGAACTGTTGAGCATGCCACTGGGATTCCCTACTTCGTAATACAATACATTGTCACTTATCTTAATAGAGAGGGGTTTAGGAGGTATCCAGGTTGAAGCTGAGAGCGTAAATCCATCGACATTGCTTTCAAATGACAGACTATCACCTTCCTCCAGATCTATGGCATTTGGCAAAATGTAATAGACTCCTTGTTTCTCAGGTTTTTCTGTCATAATAAATCGATCACCATCCTTTAAAAGAAAGACCTCCAGGTTCGATATTGGCTTAGCTAATGAATCGTCCTCACTGCCAAGATATGGAATCATCTCGGTAATATTTACCATTATTGTATCAGTTTCTGCTGATATGAATGCCTCAACAACAGGCTTGATATAACCAGATTGCACCAAAGGGTTTTCGCTTTCACATGCTGCTACTCCCAATAATACTATCAGCCCTGCTATGTGTAGTTTTATAATTCTCATTGTCGTGATCTTAGTTCAGGTTAATACTAAAGCTGATGTTTGGGGTGAATCCTAAGAGTTCAATATTGGTTTCAATAAGCTCTCCTTCAATAATCTCAAATTGTTTGTACCAAATATTTTTTCGGTTGTACATATTGAACAGGGATAATCCAAGAGTTCCTACACCGAGATCTCCCATTGTGAATTTGTATTGAGCTGACACATCGAGGCGGTGATAATCAGGCAGCCGAAAGACATTCTTCTCTCCAATTGTTACAAAATCCTGCATTGTGCCATCTGGCATCGTGATCTCATAGCCCCCTAATGGTGCAGTGTAGGGCTTGCCTGTACCATAAATCCATACGGCTGAAAAGTTCCAGTCTTTGTATCTATAGGTATTGACAAGCTTAACTTCATGACTTACATCATGGCTGGCCGGATACCAATTTTCCCCATAAATATCGAATTGATGTCTGACCTCCTGATAAGTGTAAGAAGCCCATCCTGAATAGTCACCATACTTTTTCTGTAAAAGAAACTCAAGGCCTTTTGCTGTCCCTGATCCCTGGTAGAAAAACTCGTCAAAATTCACAATCCGGTATGATGGAACAAAGGTCATAGTGTATTCACTTAGCCCTTCCATCGTTTTATAGAAGCCATCTATTCCAATCAGATAAGTTCTGTTTTCCCAATTAATTCCCGCCTGATAATGTAAACTGCTGCTAACAGGTATCTGTTCGTTATCAGCCAGTAACCAAAAATCACGGCTTCCTGATTCAAGATCATCACGAATAATCCTATTAGTGAATTGGTAATATTGTCCCCAGGCTCCCTTTAGCTTAACGTTTTCAGTTAGGCTCAGATTTGCTGAAATCCGTGGTTCCCAGTATATCTTATTTGTCAAATTATAGTAGCTGGCGCGAATTCCGGGCACCAGTGTAAGTCGATGAAAAAGTGTTATCCGGTCTTGTAAAAAGACTGCGCCCAAATTGGCAGAAGTTTGCCTGTCTTGAATAGTAATGGTGTCATTTCTGGTGTAGAGATAATCAATTTGGTAATGAGATCCCTGAAATCCGAATTCCACCTGGTTGTTTCTTCCAGTTTTCCATTCTGAAATATTTTTAATTGAATAATCGAACAGATCATTATTCTCGTATATTCCCAAATTCCTCGTTCCACTTGACTCAGCTTTGGAAAAATTACTTTCAGTGGTCATGTCTCTGGAACTGAAGTAGTTTGAAAAGGAACCCAAAGTATGGGTATACAGTTTGTTCGACCACCGCCTCGACCATTTGAGACTACTGCCCCAGTTGCCCCAATCAGTCAGGTCAGTACGCCCTCCTGACATGTTCATCCCGCCTCTGGAAAAGTTGAATTCATTTGAATTATCAAGTTTATCCTGCCCATTATAGAAGCTCAAAGAGAAAATATCATCAGGATTCGGTTTATACGTGATTTTACCATTGAGATCATAAAAAAATGAGGTAGGAGAGCTGGCTCCAACAAATTTGTTCATCGCCCTTCCCGTTGGCATTGGGGTTTCAACTTCTGTTGAATTATTTTGAAATTGATCAAATATCTTATTATACAAAGATGATTGGAATGATCTCCTGCCGGATAAAAGGATTGAACCTTTGCCGCCCATTGG
This sequence comes from Bacteroidota bacterium, assembly GCA_018669475.1. GTDB lineage: Bacteria > Bacteroidota > Bacteroidia > Bacteroidales > UBA12481 > JABHCC01. Next base: position 52,852 of record JABHCC010000137.1, read on the forward strand.
AATTTCGAGATATCCGCTACCGCTAATTAGTCCGATATTTGCTCCGGCGTCAAATCCCTTTTCGTTTCCGTCTTTTCCAGTTATCTCCATGACGGATGAAAGTCGTCCTCCGTATTTTGACTCAAATCCACCCATGCTGAGCTTAACATCTTTTACGGCATCAGGGTTAAATGCTGAAAACATCCCAAAAAGATGATCAACATGATAAACGGTGAACCCATCATAAAGAACCAGATTTTGATCAGGAGTACCACCTCTTACAAACAAGCCTGAACTGGATTCTTGTGATGCTGATATACCAGGAAGAAGTTGAAAAGATCTGAAAATATCTTTTTCCCCAATAGATGGAAGCTGAGCTATTTTTGATGGAGCCATACTCACAAGATTGGTTCGGTTAGAGATTCTCATGAGGTCTTCACGTTCTCCGGTGATCAGAATTTCTTCAATTTCAGTAACAGCAGGAAAAAGCTCAATAATAATTTCTGATTGGCACCTTTCAGGATCAAGTTGCTGAATTTTTGGTTGATAACCTACAAAGCGAATTACCAGGTGAGATGTGTCTGTTGGTACATGAAACAAAGTAAAATAGCCATCCATATTAGTGACAGTTCCGTTCAATGTTCCATCAATAAGAACCTGGGCATAGGGGATTGTTTCACCCGAATCTTTATCAATTACCTGCCCGTTCAATGTGAAATCACTCTGGTGACTGATTAATGTCCTTTTTTTCTCATCTGGGAGTGAGATTTCATCACCATCTGGGCGGATAACAATAGTTATTCCTCTTATTTTATATTGCAATCCGCTGTTTTTTAATAGCTTATCAAAGACATCTGTGATGGGTGTATTATCGAATTTTGTGCCCGGATAAATTCCTTTTGGTAAATGTTCTGCCTTATAATCAATATCCAGATGATACTTCCTCTGAAAATCGTTTAGAATATTTCTTAATGTTTTTCCATAATAGGTTTCAGTTATCTGAATTCCTGTATTCCCAATCTGGGCCTGGATTGAGATTGGTTGAAAAAATAATAGCAATCCCAGACTCAAATGAAGTAGAATAATTCTTATTCGCATATTTTCACCTTTTAATCATTAACGCAACCGTAGCTTTTGACCCTACTCGCTCTTTGATCTTTTATGAGCCAAAAGGTTTAGAAACAAGGCAGAATAATTTCACTGCAATGGCCTTTGTTGTTGAATTTCAGTTAAATACTCTCAAGTGATTGGGTCTCGTAATATAATGTCAAGAATACCATCCGGCAGGATAATTTTTACTGCTTAGATAATATTTTCAAGAATATTCCTCTGACTAAATTGAGAAGGCATCAGATTGGATCCGGCGATTAGCTAGTTGAAAGAACCAAATTTTTTAATTATTCTGTCAGTAACCAGTTTTGAGCTGATAACTGACATTGGGAGTCCGGCGCCAGGTATGGTGGAAGCTCCAACGTAGAATACATTGTTGAATTTTTCATCTTTATTAGATGGTCGATAGCCTCCAAAATGATTCAGATTTTTTGACTGATTAAGACTATTGCTCTGGTAAAGATTAAATTGTTGTTCCCATTGCATGGGCCCCAGAACGATTTTTTCAAGTATCATGCTCTCCAAATTCACTCCAATCCTGGATGAAAGATTTGCAATAATATTGTCAACAATGGTTTCTCTATCTGACCAATCAGATTTATGTATTTTATTAGGGACCGGACAGAAGATGAATAGGTTTTCACATCCCTTTGGAGCACAAAGAGGATTTACTTTTGACGGTGTATTTACATAATAATTTGGCTGAAACAAGTCAGCCGAATTATTGAGAATTCCACGGGTGTATTCTTCAAAATTTTTGTCAAGGAAATAGTGATGGAGATTTAATTCATCTACTTTTTGATCTAATCCCAGATAGATCGTCAGAGGAGCCAGATTCCAAGGCATGTCATTAAGCTTAGAGGGCTTATATTTTTTTCTATTGAATATTTTATTCTTAAAATAAGGAGCATTAGAGTTTACTACATAAACATCAGCATTATATGCCTCTCCGGTATGATCAATAAGAGAGTATATTTTTCGCCCTGAACCAATATATCCTGTGATTTCTGAATTATAAGTAATCTCAACCCCAGCTTTTTCAACTTCACGAAGAAGGCCTTCAACAACTTTATACATGCCATCCTGTACATTGAAAAATCCGTCGTGTACCAGTTCGATATACGAGAGGATTGTAAATACTGCTGACTTATTATATGGGCTTGAGCCCAGAAAAAATGATACCAGGCTTAGCAACTCTTTTGCCTCGCTGCTCTCAAAATGCTTGCCTAATTCACTCCAAATACCTCTGAAAAATTTTCGGCCGTATTTTGATGGAATCCTGGAAAGAGAAAGCAAATATTGACACTTATTATTGAATGCCCTTCGGAATACTAAATTTTCTGTATCATGGAAAAGTTTTCCTGCCTGACCGAGAAATGATATGATCTTTTTTTCGAAATCTGGCTCCACCTCTTCAAATTCAGCAGCTAGCTTTTTAATGTTTTTATAAACATGAAAAGTTTTAGCATTACCATTGAAATTTATGGCATAAAGCTTATCCAGTTCAATTAACTTGAATGGTAAATCAATGTCACAATCCTTACTGAGGTCTTCGAATATGTAACTCATACTGAGATACGTAGGCCCTAAGTCCCAGACAAAACCATTTTTTCTTATTTGATTGAGCTGACCCCCGGCCTGTTTGTATTTCTCAACAATACTTACCTGATATCCTTTTTTTGCCAGACGCAAGGCAGTACTTAAACCTCCTAATCCGGCTCCTACTATTAATGCTTTTGCCATCGCTTTTTGAATAGAGCACAATAAAATTAGCTAAATTTGACTAAATTGTTTTCATCCGTTTATATTTATTTTTATTTGTCGGATAGAGCTCGCACAACAAAAACAATTATTTGTGTGTGTGTTGAAAGATTTTTCCTTTTGTTATGCTCGGTTCATCCGTTTATATTTATTTTTATTTGTCGGATGGAGCTCGCATAAAAAAAACAATTATTGTCGTGTGTGTCAAAATGACTTTGTTTTGTCATGCTCGGTTCATATTAAGTATTTTAATGGCAAGATTAAGGAATTTATCTGATCAGAGTTTAAGTAGGTTCATTTGGATATTTTATGCCATTGGGCTATTGGGGCTTGGTGTGCCATGGACGAGGGATTTGTTTATATCCATGTTTCCTCTTAGTTTTCTTGTTGCATTTATTGTGCTCTTTATAACCGACCGGTCTGAACAGAGAATTCTGATTCCGCTGGGTATTATTATTTTTCTATTCGGATTTCTCATTTCAGCTGTCAGTGTTAATACTGGTGTGATTTTTGGTGACTTAGAATTTGGAAAGGCTCTGGGGCCAAAAATATCAGGAACACCATATATAATTGGCTGGCATTGGTTAATGATTGTCTATTGTTCTATCATAACTGTAAGAAAGTATACAAAAGACAGGTACTTCATTTCCTTTTTGGCTGCTGTTTTAATGGTAGTATTTGATATGGTTTTAGAAGGTGCGGCAGGGAATCTTGATATGTGGATCTGGACCTCTGGTAATGTGCCAATCCAGAATTTCCTTGTATGGTTTGGTTTCTCCTGGTTCCTTACAGGAGTAGTTCAAATTGTGAAAGTTGATTTAAAAAACTCAATAGCTCCTACTTTATTTGCAGTTCATTTCTTTTTCTTTTTCCTCCTGAATTTGTTATTCTATATTGAAAAAGCCATCCTGTAATTTCTTCTGTACTTAAAGGCAGGATTAGATCTTTTGGGGCCTAAGCTTCGTGATATCTGATTCGGTTTTGCGCTATATAAATAGCTCTTCTTATCGTATTAAGTATCCCAGAATGTTTCCATAATTACATATTGCATTAAAAAAAAAGAACTTCAACTGTTACAAAAACCATTCTGTATCGTCTACCCTTTGAAAACACAAATTGAAGTTTAATTTAATAAATAAAATCATGAAAAAGTTTGTACTTATTTTACTCGTTGCTCTTGCTCCCGCCTTCTTAGTAGCTCAAAATTCAGCCGTTGAAAAACTCTTCGACAAGTATGGTGGTGAAAAAGGTTTCACAACAGTTACAATTAATGGAAGCTTGTTGAAAATGGCTGCTCAATTTTCTGATGATGATGATGATCTGGATGTCTTAGATGACATAAATACTATCAAAATCCTTGTACAAGAAGATGGTGAAGCATCAAATTTCTACAGTGTGGTTATGAGCGAATTAAAGCGTGACTCATATGAAGAACTGATGACTGTAAATACTGATGAAGAAGATGTGATTTTTCTGATTAAAAAATCAGGTGACAGAATCTCAGAATTCCTGCTGGTTGTTGGTGGTGAAAATGAAAATGCTATTATCTATATTGGTGGAAGCCTGAGCATGAAGGATCTGGCTAAGTTAAGTAAGGGTATGCATATCGATGGTGATGTAATGGGTCATTTGGATCATCTCGAAGATCTTGACAAATAAAATCCCTCTGGGGGCCAACAACGAACCAACATATCTCACAGCGTTAACCAAAAGGTTAGCGCTGTTTTTTTTGTCCGAGTAACCGAGTAACCGAGGAGCCGATTCCCCGATTTTCCCTATCTTTCGATTTCAAACCCAAACTAAAGATTATGAAACGCTACCTGAATGGAATGATTTTTATCTTTTCTATTGGAATCTTGTTAGGCTCTTGTACAAAAGACACTCAAACCAACATCCTGTACATCATGTCAGACGACCATGCCTACCAGGCAATTTCAGCCTATGGACATGGTTTAAATAATACACCAAATATCGATCGTTTAGCTGATGAGGGCATCTTGTTTAATAATGCTTTTGTCACTAATTCGATATGTGCACCAAGCAGGGCGGTAGTATTAACAGGTAAATTCAGTCATATTAACGGACATTTGGATAACTCTAACACATTTGATGGGAGTCAGGTTACAGTTCCCAAATTACTACAACAGGCAGGTTACCAGACAGCAATGATTGGAAAATGGCATCTAAAAAGTGACCCTACCGGATTTGATTTCTGGAAGGTACTGCTGGGCCAGGGTCCGTATTATAATCCTGATCTGAAAGATACAAGCGGCGTACAAAGGTATATTGGATATACCACCACGGTTATTACTGATGAGGCATTACAATGGATGGATGCAAGAGATACGGAGAAGCCATTCTTCATGATGGTTCATCATAAAGCACCTCACAGATCCTGGATGCCTGAACCAAAGTATTTCTCTTTTGAAGAGAATACTTATCCGGTTCCAGACACTTATTTTGATGATTATGCTAATCGGGGCAGGGCTGCCAAAGAGCAGGAAATGTCAGTTATTGTTGATATGCTCTATGGATGGGATTTGAAAATTATCCATCCCGATTCAACACAAAGACCTAAAGATGCAAATTGGATGCTGGGTCAGCTGGGTAGGATGACGCCTGAACAAAGAGCAGCTTGGGATGCACATTACAACCCGATAATTGAAGATTTCCTCAGCAAAGATCTCCAGGGAGAAGAATTGGCTATCTGGAAATATCAGAGATATATGCGTGATTATCTGGCTTGTATTCAGAGTGTTGATGATCAGGTGGGTCGATTACTTGATTATCTGGATGAAACAGGTTTAGCAGAGAATACAGCTGTTTTTTATACCTCAGACCAGGGATTCTACCTCGGTGAACATGGTTGGTTTGATAAGCGTTTTATGTATGAGGAAAGTTTAGGAACCCCATTACTAATACGTTTGCCTGGTGAGGCCGAGGCAGGTTCAAGCTCTGATGCTTTAGTTCAGAATCTGGATTTTGCAGAAACTTTTCTGGATCTGGCCGGAGCCTCTATTCCAACTGAGATGCAAGGAATGTCTCTGCTGGGGCCAATGAATGAAGCAACCCAAACGGGTGATGGTATTCCGAAAGATTGGCGCACATCAATTTATTACCATTATTATGAATATCCTGGTGCCCACGCTGTAAAACGTCATTATGGAGTTCGCTCAGAGCAATACAAACTCATCCATTTTTATCATGATATTGATGAATGGGAGCTTTATGATCTCGAAAAAGATCCAAAGGAAATGATGAATGTGATTGATGATCCTGATTATGCTAAGGTCTTAATAGAGATGCAGGAAGAATTGAAGAAGCTGCAGGAGGAATATGGTGATAGTGAGGAAGGAGCAAGAGAATTGATTCCAAATAAATAATATTTCTTTTGAGATTTCCATTAGCAAAATGAAAAGTAAGTTTCCGCTTAAAGCACTTTTATCCCAATTTCAGCTTGTCAATATAGGTGTTTCGTTATTTCTGACTGTACTGATCTATTTATTGATCAGCCCAAAGGGTACCCCATTCATCGTAAAGGAGAAATTTGAAGAGTCTACCAGATATCTCAACGACATGGTAAGTTTTGAAGATCTGGATGGAGATGGAGTTGATGAGAAATTATTGACTTTTCATGAACAGAGTGCTGGATATCTGGTCTTTCAGGTTTACCTTTCCTCTGGCGGATTTCTTGATCAATGGAATCATTTATCAGATGAAGAGAAGAGGTTATATGTTAGTTTTGGGGATTACAACAAAGATGGATTAAAAGAAGCATATCTGATTGGGCGGAAAGAAGATGATATTTATCTGCATAGAGTCGACCCTTTTGGTGCTCCGGAAAAGGTTTTTGAACCTGTATTTATTGATCGAATTCAATACTCAGAGGGAGAAGCATCTTTTATGGTAACTGATTTTCTTTTCCAGGATGTAAATGGTGATGGATTCGATGAGGCGATATTTGGTCTGTATGGTACATATAAGACCTTTTACCCAAGACGTTTATATGCCGTTGATATTAATTCTGGTAGTATTTGTGCCGTTTCAGATACTTTGGGAACTGTACTTGCTCCAATTTTTTTTACAGATCTGGATGGGGATGGGACAAAGGAAATAACCGGATCATCCAGCTCTTCTGTTAATAACTCTTTTGGCTCATTACCAAAGTATCATGATCATTCTTCCTGGTATATGGTTTTTAATCCGGATTTGAGTTTTCAAGTAGAACCTTTGGAAATACCTCCTGCTTACAGCCGTTTGTTTTTTACACATCAGGATTATGGCACGGATGAATCCTTACAAGGTTTGATTTTTCACAAGGGGAAGGATGTGTTAGCGCCTCAACTAGTAGAAAGTCAAGTGTATGGAGAATTAAATATTACTTACGAATTTCCAGATGATATAAATTATCAAGTAATGAGCATTGCTCAGCTTAAGCTGGGAGGCACCTATAGAACTCTTGTTCAAAGTTCAAAAGAGGGCTTGTTCGTATTTGATAGGGAGCAAAACTTAAAAAGGCATGTGCGATATCCGTTTGAGAGTAGATTAGCAAAAGAAAGCTTACCTTTTTCTAACGATGAGTTGTTGGTGATCCGAAATATGAATGAAGCTGAATACCTTTTTGTTGATGCCAGAGGTCGTACCTTGGCAAAATACTCAAATGATAAATATACCGGACAGTTAGGAAGTCTTGGCTGGACAAACTATTTTGATGATGGTGCATATTATATAAAAACAGACCAGCGTCTGGTATACTTTCAGTTGCTTAGGAATTATCTCTATCATTTTCGAATTTTATTCTTTGTACTGATTTTTGTCGGAATGTGTGGCCTGTTATATTTAATCAGATGGAATCAGCTCAGACAACTTCAACGGGTAAGTCAAATGGAAGACAAAATGTTACAATTGGAATTACAAGGATTAAAAAACCAATTGGATCCACATTTTACTTTCAACGCCCTGAATGTATTATCTTTCCTTTCATCGCACAAAGATCATTCCGGAGTAGAGTCGTTCACTGATCATTTTTCGAGACTTCTAAGACGACAACTGGAAATGAGTGACAAGCCAAGTGTAAGTTTGCACGATGAGTTGAGTTTTATCCGACACTATATTGCCCTCCAGAAATTGAGGTTTGAATCTTCAATTAATTATGATGAAGAGATAAGAGGTGAAGTGGATATGAACCTCCGGATACCAAAGATGATGATTCACACTCATGTTGAGAATGCTATCAAACATGGATTATTGCCTTCAGGCAGAGGAGGTATTGTTAGAGTCATAGTCAGAGCAGATAAAAATTCCACTCAAATTACTATCCAGGATAACGGTATTGGGCGATCCCCATTAATTGAAAAAACATCCGATTCTGCACATAATAATACAGGGAAAGGATTAGTTGTTCTAAATCAACTATATGACCTCTTTTACCAGCTTTACAAAATAAAAATCCGGCAGGATATTGTTGATTTGAAGGATGATGAAGGGAAGCCTGTAGGTACTAAAATTACGATATTCGTTCCCCTTTGATTCTCATTAGGTTTGTTGTCTTTTATTAGTCTAGGCAATTGACCAATTCCTTGTCATAGCTGTAGTAGATAAACAGACTGTTTGTGATGATTAGCATTGCGAGAAGCAAATCTCTGATGCCTTGAAGGAGATTGATACTTATTAGATAATGAATTAAGAAAATACTCTGTCGCTTCCAGACAGGAGTTTCTCAAGCAATCCTCAGTGATTGAGTCATAACAAGGAGACCGGATTGCCAGATCCGGTCTTTTTGTTGGGTGACAATTCATCGAGAAAATCATAAACATAATGTAGCAGCTTGTATTTTCAGGATCAGCCTGCTTTATGAAAAAAGTATAATTGATACAAATTATTGATAATTAGGCTAATAATTAAAATAAATGTCATAACTTTTTACACCACTAACCACCTACACAATCATGAAAACCATTACTAAGCTATTACCAGCAGTTATCACTGCAATCATTATCCTGCTATCATCGCAAAGCGGGATAAGTCAACAATCTGATTTCTTCAAAAAGTACAGTCAAGCGAAACTTGAGATCAGCAAGGAAATTGCTTCGAATCCTGAATTAAGAGATGATCGGGAGAAATCTAAAGAATATGCTAGATCCCAGATCAGAGAACTCTATGCGTCAAAAGCACTCGATATTGAAGCCTGGCTACCCGATCGAGGCGAAAGGGATAGATTTAAACCTATTACTAATTCGGCTAGTTCCACGACCCAAGTGGACGAAGGTGATTTACAAGCATTAACGGACTTATACAATCAATGCAATGGGGCTGGCTGGGTCAATAATGAAAATTGGCTGGACGGAGATCCAAGTACTTGGTATGGTGTGTCTTTAAATGGTGAGGGGAGGGTAGCAGGATTGCGCCTGCCTCAAAATAATTTAACTGGTGAATTGCCTTCGAGTTTTAGCAATCTTACCGCCCTACAAGACTTATTGCTCCCCAATAACTTTCTTGAAGGAACCCTCCCAGCAAGCTGGTCTGTCTGGTCATCAATAGAGTATTTTGAACTACGCAATAATAACTTTAGCGGCAATCTGCCAGAAAGTTGGTCTGATTGGACTTCGATCAAAAGGCTATTATTAGGTTCGAATCAAATTGAGGGTACCTTACCAGAAAGTTGGGGATTGATGTCAAGCCTTGAAATAATAGAATTGGGGCATAACCCTATTAATGGCACAATCCCAATAAGTTGGGCCAACCTATCACAATTGCAATTTATTATGTTAGATTGGACTAATCTTGGAGGAGAACTGCCGAGAGAATGGTCAAATCTTACGAATCTCGAACACATTATCTTAGGGGGTAATCAATTTGAAGGGACACTGCCAGTGGAGTGGGCCAATCTTCAAAACATTATCCAAATTAGTGTTTTTTGGAACAACCTTAATGGAGAATTACCAAATGAATGGTCCAGTCTAAACAATCTTGAATATCTGAATTTGGGAGGAAATTATTTTTCAGGTCTTTTACCAGCTGGTTGGTCTAGTTTAACTATGCTTCGTAGTATAAGTATTGAGGACAACGAACTCATTGGAGAACTTCCTGCCTCTTGGGCTTTGTTCTCTCAATTGGAATATTTGGATTTAAGCAATAATCTTTTATCAGGTAGTTTGCCGGGATCTTGGGGCGATCTAGGCAATATTTTAAATATTAACCTTAGCAGCAATAGCTTAGAAGGGGGTATTCCTCATGAATGGAATTCCTCCCAATTTCATTCGGTGTTACTCGGGTACAATGAACTGAGTGGTGAAATACCATTATCATGGACCTTGAATGAAAATCTAATGTATTTGGGAATTTCTGAGAATCGGTTTTCCGTTCTACCAGATTTTTCGGCTTCGAATTTGACAGATTTATGGGTTCGCTCAAATAATCTTGATTTTGCAGATTTAATCCCAAATATGGGTATCCTAATTGAGGATAACAGCAGGTATATCCCTCAAAAAGCTTTTGGCGAGGTAGAATATTTAGCACTACCCATGGGGCAGGCTTTTTCTAAATTCTTTGAGGTCGCTGGCGAGGGTAACCTGTATCAATGGCACCTAAATTGGGAGGAAGTTGAAGGGGCAACAAATGCTGAGTTGTTTATTAATAGTATCGACCTGACCAATCAGGGAGTATATTTTCTTCACGTAACGAATCCTGCTGTACCTGATCTGGTTCTTGAAAGTAATGGTGTTACACTTGAAGTAATTGTACCAGATGCCGAAATAACGCAGTTTGAATTCTCCTACACCGATTGTGGATGTAATTTGAATACCATAATCGACCCTGATAATTCACTGATTACTGTTGAAGTGCCTTTTACTCTTGACATATCAAATCTTGCTCCATCATTTATCGAAATTCCTGAAGGTGCTTTTGTTTCACCTGAAGTAGGAGTTCCTCAAGATTGGTCAAATGGACCAATTAATTATGCAGTGACCGAGGAAGGTGGGGCTGGTGTTTGGACCTGGACAATTGATGTGCAACCATGGGCCTGCCAGGAAAAGAATATACTTGGATTGTCATTTCCTGAGGATCCGGTAGCTTCTGTAATTGTGGATGAAGGAACATCAATGATAAATATAACTGCTCAGGAAGGAGTTGACCTGTCTTCGATATTGGTACAATTCGAATTGCCTTGTGGGGCAAGCCTCAATTATTCGGGACAGACTGTTATTAACACTATTCTGTTTGATTTTTCATCTGAGTTAAATCAGGTTTTTAATGTAGTAGCACAGGATGGTAGCACACAATCATGGGAAATATTGTTGACGGTTAAAAATCTTCCAATAGTAAGCTTTGGAGGCGGAGAAGCCCAAAACTGCTCAACTGGTATAACTTTTAGTAGCGACAAAAATGGCTGGTTGGCAATTGTACATGAGGATGCGATCGAAAATGGTCAACCTATTTTCAATCTGGCCACAGAGGACGGGCGTAATCAATTACAGTGGGAGCAATTTGGGAATTGGGCAGAGTTTTTCGTAGCCTGGGAAACAGCTGAAGTGAGTCTCGAGTGGATTCGTCCAGGCACATATTATGCTTTTGCAATGGATCAATTGGGTAATACCTCTGTCATTAGCGAGGAAACTTTAGTTCTGACACCGTGCCTTAGAGTTGTAAACGATCTGACAGAGCTAAGAAATACTTCTGCTATTTTTCAATTTGAGATTTCAGGTGAAATAGTTGTCTCCTATGAAGAACATCCGGCAGGTGATTATGCCTTTAAGTATGCTCAGGATGAAAATGCAGGGATGAAAATTGTAGATCGAAATAATATCCTGCCGGATAGTTATGGGCTTGGTACAGGATTAACCGGCCTGAAAGGTTTTCTTGAACATACGGGGGATGAGTTCATATTTATACCAACTGAACTTCCCGATCAAAGTTCAACAGGCAATGTCATTTCCCCGGTTGAACTTATTTATGATGACTATCGTGAGCAATGCTATTATAATAATGCTTACGAATCGATGCTGGTGCGAATTATAACACCCATTAAAGCCTTTGATGATTATAGTACAGGTAACACTACCTGGGTATTAGATTATTTAGATTTAGCGACAATTACTGCGATTGGAGATTATGATTGGTTCGTTCAAAAAGTATTTAATGCCGATTATATTGGACTTGAGATTCCAACTGAGCCTACAGTTTATCAAGGAATCAGGACGAACGTTGATTGGGGAGGGAAATATGGTTTGATCACACCACGATCACTAGCTGATATGATTTCAGTGACCGATCCTATTCTTAACGTTGAACCAAGGTTAGTGGTGTTTAACGAAATTTTAGTTGGACAATGTGAGCAAAATCAGGTTGAGTTAATTAATTCAGGAATAGGATTGCTAACGATTAATTCTTTGGCGCTCATTGGTCCGGATGCTGATAACTTTACTATTGAAAATGCTCCTGCAGAAGGAGCCTCAATAAATTCATGGGAATCCTTATTCTTTGATATTCATTTTTGCAAGCAAGTCGCAGGTGAAAAGAACGTATCGGTGGTAGTTAATTATAATGATAATTTGTTATATGAGTTACCCGTCTTAGGATCAGCTTTGACTATTAATGCAGTTCCTCATTGCACCTCCTTTGAAGATGACGGTTCGGATAGAAATGGATGGATTCTTTCAGATGAAAATGTTTTTTATGCACATTACAAATCTACGTCTGGTAATTATTCTTTAGGAATGAGATGGGCTGGAGATAAGTTTGCTGAGTCACCTGCTTTTGAGATTACAGGCTCCTATCCAACCTTACAGTTTCATGAAGGATCAATATTTGATGGGTGTTCTGATACGCGACAGGTATTAATTTCGAATGATTTTAAGCAGTCATGGCAAGTTGTGGCTGAATATTCGGCTTCTGAGCTTCCAGAAGTTTATTTCGAGGATAATCCTTTTATGAAAAGAAAAATATCTCTGGAAGCCTATAATGGTAGTACTATTTTTGTTAAGCTTCAAAGCCTGGATGATGATCCCAATATGAACGCCTATTGGTTAATTGATGATTTCTGTATTGGTGATGAATCTATTTCTTTTGACCAGGAATTCGTTGAGATTTCAGGAACCATCCCGGGAATCTGTAAAACAAGCCATGTTAATATTATCAATAGTGGAATAATTAGTACAACAATCACATCAATTGAACCTACTCCGGAATCTTCTTTTGACTTTTCAATATCCAATTTACCGGAATTACCATATCAGCTTTCACCGGGAGAAACATTAGATATCATCATTAATTTTTGTCCAACAAACGAAGATCCACAGGCAGGTGTGATAGTCGTAAATTATGGTAATGATCAGGAGCTTACTTGTACTCTTTCTGGCACCACCAGTCCCATTATTGGAATGAATTTGATTGAAACATTTAATTTGGGACTTACTGGAGAAATTGTGCCAGAAGGATGGAGTGGAACTGTTTCCTGGAATTCA
>JABHCC010000001.1 GCA_018669475.1 Bacteroidota bacterium
AATTTAAAGAATTGGGTCATCCTGACCTGAAAAAATGAAGAACTTTGGAGGAAACATGAAACGTTTTTCTTTACTATTTATTCTAGTATTTGCTGTCGCTGCTTTCGGTCAGGAAGCTGTGGAAGCTCCTGCTGAGGAAATGGCCACAGAGATGGTCGCTGATTCCGCAGCCGTGGACACCATGGGTATGGACGAGATGCTTATGACTGATACCACCGCCGTTGAAGAGGCTGTGATGGACGAAGATGCTGGCGATGCCCTAGAAGCTATGCTGGCCGAAGAAGGTACCATGGAAACAGAAGTGACCAGTGGCTCTGCAATGATTGGATATACAGTTGGTATTGACGCTGGATACCCCATTTATTTGCATGGTGGATTGGGATCATCCTTTGACACTCCCGGCCCAGCATTCGGTCTAGTCGTTAATACACCATTTGGAGCGGCTGTTGGTCCTTTCGAAATTGGTTTTGGGGCACAGGTCGGAATGTTTAGTTTCACTAATGAGCCAAACGATGAAGAGCTATCAGGTATTTATGCGCTCGCGACCGCAAACACTGCTCTTTTGGAAACAGCTCAGGGGGCAGTATCAATGCAAGTTGGAGCTGGGTATTTTGGTGCAAGTGTTGGGGTGACAGCTGGTGTGGCATTCGATTATGCTGTTCCAAATATTCCCCTAGTTGTACGACCATATGCACGTTTTAACGGTACCTTGGATAGTGGTGTGGAAACCACTGGTGATGACACTGGGTCCTACTCCTGGCTGAATGCTGGAATTATGCTTTCGTACGATATCAGTACTTTGTTTTAAAAGTCGATCCAAGTTTTTTGGTTCCAAAGCCTTACCACCCGGTAGGGCTTTTTTTTTATCTCAATTGTATGTACATAATCTGATTTTTTGATAGGAGTGAGGACCTCCCTGAGGAATATTGCCTTCTAAAATCTAGATTAAAACACTCAATTAATCATTGTGTAAATATTCCTATAGAACTAAACCTTCGAAATTATTTGCAATTATGGGGTTGTGCGGCTTATTTGTTTTCTATAGAGTAAGCGAGAGATAATTTGAATGTCGTGTTGAATTCTTCATTTATGTTTAAATAAATGAAGATGAAATACTTTTCTCTATACTCGATTAATAGTTCACTTTCAACCCCAAATACATCCCTCCAAGATGCTAAATCCTCATCACTTGCCATTGGATACCATTCAGTACCTAATATTGAATTATTTCCCTGCGAATGTTTGAATATTGATATCCAACCATTAAAGCCAGCTCTATCAGAAGCAAAATGACTCGTCAATTCAGTTCTTTTTACTTGTGGACCATATTGAGAGAATATTGGAAGCCCATATAATTCGTAGTTTATAGATTTGCCATAGTGAATACCAAGATAATCTGAGGAGTAAATGCTGTTTAATGAGATTTTTTCTAGAAATTGGTTTCTGTATTCCTTAGATATTACAAACTGAATGCCCCAATCATGATCATTTGTCAATCGATCGGCTGAATCAACTTCAAATTCATCTATTACTACTTTGCCAAGTAATTTAATTCCTCCAATATTATTGAGAATTACACCAATGTCTATAGCATGATTGTCATTATTTTCAGGAGATCCAAAGTTGAATACAGATATTAAGAATGGTTCTAAGGGAGTAAAATACTTCCATTCAACTGACTGATTAATCCCTGAATACAATACACGATCGCCAATAATTATTTCATTGGAGTTGGAGCCAAAAGTAATTGTAAGATGTTGTGTAGCATAATATCTACTATAACCGTGATACATGTCCCCTTCACTAGAATAACCGAATGAAAAATACCCATGGGAATATTCAGCAAAGCCAAAATCTATGGTATATAAAAATCCTGGTACAGACGGTAATTGAAAATTACTAAAAATATCCTTTCTCCGGGGTTGAAGAGATGAAGGGAAAAATTTACCTGCCTGAACAGATATGCGATCACTGTAGAAAGCTAAATAGGACTCTAAAGTACTATAATCACCAGGTTTTTTCGAGCCAGTGTATTCACCACTTCGCTCATATCTACTCCCAATCCGTTGACCATAATTTGGACTATTGGTGAGAACAAATTTGTAATAGTAAATTAATTTTTTATGTAAAACTCCTCTGAACGAAGGGACAAAAAATGCATCAATATTTTTATCGATAATTGAGTTAAAGTCCAAATTATATAGAAAATTTTTATCAGTCCTTTGAGATAGGTCCATTGCAGAATTAGAATTGACTCTATATTTCATCTCACGCACATCTAAAGGCATATACTGTCCGACCACAGGTCCAGAAGTAAGGAGAAGAAATAAAGCGCAGTGAACAATTTTCATTATGAGATTGTATTTATTTATTTTTCCCTCACCACTGCTTTTCTCCACCAGAGTAAAAAGATTGAAGTCTAATAATCTAGTTTCTCCTACTTGTAAAAGGATGAAACACATTCACATATATAGTCAATATCATCATCGGTAACTGTCATATTCATAGGAATCAAGAGGCATCGGGTGAAAAATTTTTCTGTTCGGGGCAATGAAACCTTCAATCCTAGTTTTCTCCATTGGTGCACAGCTTTGCCATCCCATTGCCTTAAAGTACCAATATCCTTTTTAATCAGATAAGCCTGTAGCTTCTCACGATCCTCAGCCTCAATCTCATAGTTTTGATAGATATCAAAATAATCAGGATTTTCATCAGGACCTGGAGGAAGACCTATCTCAGGGATTATTCCAAGTCGAGTACTATATTTTCTTGCGATATCACGCCTTCGAGTAACATCATTGTGATAGTGCTTAAGCTTAAAATCAAGTACGGCAGCCTGTAAATTATCAAGGCGCGTGTTTCCAGACCACTCTACTATTTCACGGTCTGACCCCCTACCATGGTCACGCAACCTGTATAACCGTTCATAGACTTCTTTATCGGCACAAAGTACTGCACCTCCATCACCAAAGGCACCTAACACTTTGGCAGGGAAGAAACTAATTGCGCTAGCAAATCCAAATGTACCTGCAGAATTATTTTTGTATCTAGCCCCCAAAGCTTGGGCAGCATCCTCGATAACAATTAGCTTATATTTATTGGCAATAATCATGATTGAATCCATATCAGAAATACGTCCATTCAATTGTGTGGGTATAATGGCTTTTGTGCGAGGGGTGATCGCTGGTTCTATAGATTCTACATCAATAGTCCTCCCAAATCCAACTTCAACAGGAACTGGTTTTGCTCCAACCATAGCGATACTTGCAGCTGTGGCGACCATTGTATGCGAGCAAAAAATTACTTCATCTCCTGGTCCGATGTCTGCAGCTCTCAAGGCAATTATCAATCCATCTGTTGCATTCGCAACACCCAGAGCGAACGGTGAGGTAGTGTATTGCGCCAGGTTATTCTCGAAAGATTCCAACTCTTTTTGCATTATGAATGCACCATTACGGCAGACATTTAAGATTATCTCAGTTAACTCTTTCTCAAACCGAGTAAATACATCTGGATAATTAAAGAACGGGATTTTTCGCATATTTTTTCCTCTTTTATCCAACAATCATACCTGGACTATTCATTGAAGGCTTATACTCGCTACTCATAGATTCTTTGCCTATCGCTATTCTAGCTGCCTTGAAAATTGTCTTTTCATCAGGATAGTAAATTGTCTCCAAATTACTAGCGACAGGTGCAGGAGTATTTGGTAGTCCAACTCTCACGGGTGCAGATTTTAAATTTTTATTCCAGTTATTAACCACAACAGTTGAAACAATTTCACCTGAAACGGAACCATTTACCCACGCACTGTCTGCAACCACGAGGTGGCCAGTTTTCTCTACTGATTTACAGACTGTCTTCACATCCCAAGGTTTAACTGTTCTCAAATCGATTACTTCAGCATTAATTCCTTCCATGGCAAGAAGATCTGCAGCTTCTAATGCTTTGAGTGTAAGATGGCCTATACCAACTATTGAAAGATCCTGTCCCTCCCTTAATATGGCCGCTTTCCCAAGTTCAGCTGCATACATTTCTTTGGGCACATCCTCTTCATGTTCATAGCACCAACGATCATCGATATACATAACTGGATTACCATCGTTCACAGCAGCTATTAGCAAACCTTTGGCATCGCTAGCAGTAGCTGGCATGACAACTTTTATACCCGGTGTATGAAAGAAAAAAGCATGCAGTGCCTGAGAATGTTGGGCTCCCTGTTCGCCTCCCCGGTTTATGGCTGCCCTTATAGTTAACGGTACATTCACTTGACCGGAAAATAAATATGACCAATTAGCCGCCTGATTTACAAGAGCATCTGTTGCGAGGAGCATAAAATCCATTCTAGGATGAAATAGTATTGGTTTCATGCCGCTCATTGCAGCTCCTATAGCAGCGGCGGTCACCGCATTCTCACTCACTGGTGTGTCTATAATTCTATTTTTGCCATACTTTTTATCAAGCTCAGAAATACTCTGGCCGGCGTACCATGGGCTCCACAATCCTTGTCCAATCACCATGACACTGGGATCTGAGGCTAAGAGCTGATCGTGGGCCTCACTAATGGCTTGTGCATATTTTAGTTTTCTCATTAATTATCTCTCTGAATTTACAAATACATGTGTTAATAGTTGAGTGTCATCTGGTACTGGTGAGGTTACAGCATATTCAACAGCATCCTTCACATTATTCAATACTTCACCATCAGCTTCATCGAAGAAATTTTGCTCAACACCACGCGCAAGCATTTGACGTTTTAACAATTCAATGGGGCATTTCGCTGGTTTCCACATACTCAAAGTATCCTCACGCAACAAACCAACATCATCATCTTCTCTCCAATCAACGTGCCCTCTCCAACGAAATGTGCGAGCTTCAATAATTGATGGACCATCGCCTCTTCGAGCTCTCGAGACCGCTTTTTCAGCACAATCTCGTACAGCCTGAACATCATTTCCATCTACACGTTCACTAGGCATATTATAGAAATCTCCAAGACGATCAAGATTATCTGAAGTTCTTCTCTCTAATAGATGCATATGACTGGCCTGCAAATTATTTTCAAGGACAAAGACAACTGGTAACTTGTAGATTGCGGCTAAATTCATAGACTCAAAAAAGTGCCCTTCTTCCGTAGAACCATCTCCGAAGAATGGAACAGAGACTCTGGCTTCACGCTTCATTGAGTATGCAAGCGCTGCACCAACTGCAATTGGAATTGTAGCTGCAACTATGGGTACCGTCCCTAAGATACCTTCTTTAGGAGATACAAGATGCATTGAACCACCACGACCTTTCGAACAACCAGTGAATCTTCCAAAGACTTCTGCCATCATTTGGCTAAGATTGGCTCCTTTAGCCAAATAATGACCATGAGATCTATGTGTCCCCCATACGGTATCTTCCCTTTTTAAAACATCGCATACCCCAACTGCGATAGCCTCTTGTCCAATATAGAGATGACAAGGAGTTTTAATTACGCCATCGCGACGATAATCACCTATGGCTTCTTCAGCATACCGGATTAAGACCATGCTTTTATATAACCGCTTCTGAATATCAACTTCAATCATTTTTTAACCTTTGCCTAGTTTTCTTTGTTCATCAATAACTACCATGGCCTGCCTCCTTAGAGTTCCATAATCTGAGTATGCAGACAAATTTCCAGGGACGAATGAGCTTTTAAATATACGATATACCGTATAAAACAATATTTTTATATCATTGGAAAATGAGCTATTGTGATAATAATACAGCTGCAGTTCAATTTTTACTGGCCTAATTACTTTCAGATATACTGCATCAGCATCTAAAGCACCCTCAAGTATACCACCTTCATCTGAGTTCCAAATGGATGCCCAATCTGTAATCCCTGGTCGCAATAAAAGAATTTTTTTCTCCTCTTCTCTATACAAGTCTGTGAATTCTTTTACTTCAGGACGTGGTCCGACCAAAGACATATCGCCCTTCACAACATTGATCAATTGTGCCAACTCATCTAACTTCCACTTGCGGATAAAATGGCCACTTGTTGTAATTCTTGAGTCCTTCAATGAGGTTGATGTTACTCCACTCTTATCTGCATCCCTCACCATGGATCTAAATTTATAAATTTTAAATTCTGCCCCTCCTTTTCCAACTCTATTCCCACGATAAAATATTGGACCTGCTGAATCCTTTTTTATCCAAAACATAATTGTTATCAGCAATGGAGATGTGGCCACTAACCCACCAAGAGCGATCATTACATCAAATAATCTTTTTAGCATTGTAATCACTTTCTATTCGTATAGGCGACCAAGAGATTCGTTGAAACAAAATTCATGTCAATATCATTATTGATAATCATGCGTTCTTATTTATCGTGCGAAAACATGCCACAGTCTTAAATGCATATTTTGATAAAACTGGTACATTCATTAAATGGTTGTCCATAGACCATAAAATCTTTAGTATTTTATGTGATATCGTTACAGGCAAAAATCTCATCAAAGGAGCGTAAGCTATTGATAAAAAATTGAAATGCCTAATGCTATTGGAAAGAAATCTTCCTTGAATACTTTGCCAATTGTCAATTTTCATGATGTGTGTAGAAGCCCACTGAGTCCTTTTTCCTAAATAGGCACTAATTTTTCGCCTTATATTAAGAACTGGGTTGTGCCCAAGTGTTTCGATACAAACTAGGACTCCATCAGCTTTTAATATCCTTGTGATTTCAACAATGGCCTTTGAAATATCAATACTGGAGAAGGTTCAATAATCGAAAATCAAATCAAATGAATTATCTGGAAATGAAGTTCTCTCACAATCCATAACTTCGAAAGACACATTTTGTAAATCTGAATATTTTTCCATAGCCTTACTGATGGATTTATCTGAAATATCTATCCCTTTAAGAATTGTCTGATTTCCTATTAGCGGGACTGATTTATCACCAGTTCCACAGCCATAGTCAAGCATGCTAATCTCACCCCTTTCCTTGACTATACCTTTTACAATTGCATTAAAATACTGGACTGCGTTTTCATTCACGATATCGTTATGATTAACCTTCCGTGGAATTGTCGAAGAGTCTCCGGCATATCTTTCATTATAATGATTTTTCTCCCCAACCTTATAATCATCGCTAAGGCTTGTCATTACCCTGTCCCATTGGCAATATTATTTTGAACTGGGGCAGTTTTAAAGATTAGCTTTAACACTCCATCGATCAATCCCAGACCATGAATAAAATGGAACAAGAAAAAGCTAATTGGTAATGCAATAATATGAAATAATTTGCCATACTTTTGGACTTGCTGAAAGGCGGATATTATTGCTAATCCAAAATAAATCAATAAGACACTGCCATATATGTAACAGACAAATGAATTTAGAAATGAGAGCAAAGCCCCACTTATTATGCCAATTGCGAACAATCCAGTTATTGCGTGACGATATGTGAACGTATATGGTGCTAAATACCACATATAGACATTATATGGCGCTTCTTTGTAAAATTGTTTGGCCAAGAATTTTAATAGATTTGGCTGGTTAGTATATCTAACAACCATACTGGGATTTATCCACACCGAACCACCATTATGTCGAATTCTCGCGTTAAATTCATAATCCTGCGCCCGCAGGAGATTCTCATTAAAAAAACCGATCTTGGAAAAGATCTCTTTTTTAAAGATTCCAAACGAAGCAGTGTCTGCTGGCCCCTCGACTGCCCCAACTCTAAAACCTGAATTACCAACTCCAAATTTGTGTGTCGTAAGTGCTTGCACAATAGAGGAACTATATGAATCATCAAACGGAATCGTTTCGATCACACCACCGGTGTAGTCAGCATTTGACCTGATAGCCGATTGATAGAGGCCTAACAAGTAATCATTTGGATATATGGAGTGGGCACCTAGCCAAGCCACCCAATCACCTGAGGTCGCCTTAACTCCTATGTTAAATCCGTGTGCTTGTGTTAACTTGAAATTCTCAATAATTCTGATTGAATCATTTCTCATGTTGTCAATAATATTACGTGTCTTGTCGTCCGACATCCCATCCACAACAATTATTTCGACTGAAAACATGTCATTCGTAACAAATGCAAGAATTGAATTAAGACATTCCTCAATATGCCTTTCTTCATTTCTTACTGTCAAAACAACCGATATGATTTTTTCCATCAATTTCCGCCTGTATAATTTATATTTTGAGTGAACTTATCAATTATTTATATGCCAAATACTTTTTGAGTTATTGCTACTCATGTTTGATGTCAGCCAAATTAACCATTACTTAGCAAGCTCACCATACTGTTGAGATTTTGTGTATTACAACTATAACTTGTTTTAATTCAAAAGATTTTTATAAAATTGCCCCAGCTTCTGCTTCTCATTCTCCCAGTTATATCGATTTTGAATCATAATATTACCATTTTTTCCCATTTCGTGCAATTTCTCGGGGTCTTGCAATGAGTGGATTATTTTATTAGCAATCTGGAGAGGATCAAGAGGGTTAACAGTAACACCAATACGATTACTCGAAATGAATCTCTGCCACTGAGTAAAATTTGACGCCAATATTGGCAATCCTGCTTCCATGTATTCATAAAGTTTATTAGGCTGAGATTCTATATGATTTGGTTCGGGATGAAATAGAACTATACCCATTTGTGATTGCCGATATCTTTTGCTTAATTCCTCTCGGTTTATTTGACCAAAATATTTAACGAACTCGTATCCATCTAATTTTCTGACCCGGGTCTCTAACTCTTGTGGAGAGTATTTTCCACACAAGAGTAATGTGCACTGAATGGATTTGTTAACAATTACTAATGCTTCTACCATTTCAACGATACCCCTTGCCAAACTGATTGAGCCTGCATATATGAGATTGTGAGTGCTTGAACTATAGGATTTCAATCTTTTACGTTTCGCTAGAACCATTTTGCCGATTACTGGGTAATTATTTACTATTGCTGAATTAACACTATAGGGTGCTAGCTTGTTTGCAATACCTGGTGTGGCAGAAACAGTCCCATTTAATTTGGGAATAATATTTCTTTCGATAGCCCAAGTTAATGCAGATGCGAAAGTTCTCAGGGCATCTGGTATACTATCATTTGACATGATTGAGTTTGAATAATCCTCATGCACATCATACACTACATTTCGCCCAGTAAACCTAAGGGCTCTACCAACGAAGAGTAATTCAGGATCATGGAAGTGATATATATCTGCTTGAATCTGTCTGGCGTATTTAAATATCTGATAACTCGAAATCAGCATTCTCATTATCCTAAACGCAGGACGTCTGACGGGAAAAATGTTGATCCCATCGATGCATGTTCTTTTGTCAATAGGCGCGAGTAGAATTACCTGACCCCCATCAGCTGCAAGGGAACGACACATTTTATTAAATATCCTAGTATCATTCCAAGGATGAACAGATGTCATATGAACTATTTTAAGAATAATTGCTCAACTTTCTCTTTAGTATCTTTTCAACCAACCGCTGGATCCGTTTCAATATTTTATAACTGAAGTCCCAATTATTATACTGCCAATACTCTTTCCCAGGGCTTTTACAAATTGAATCTAGTAGGCTGACTTCTAACCCAAGTTTTTTTGATATATATCTCATATCAAGGGTCAGCTCATTGCCGTCATAAAGTGGTTTACCAATTTCGTTCAATGCCTCCTCACGTGTGGTTTGCCCACTCAGAATCTCGCTGGATAAATGAATGAGTCTCTTGTCATATCCAAATTTTTCCGGGAGTAAATAATTTTGGAAAAATCTTGTAAAAACAGATTCACCATGTTTCCGTCCATAGTCCTTATATCCTACCTTTTCCTGAAGTTCTCTAAGAGCAGCATCCCTTCTATAAGGCATATAATTAAGCGGACGTACAGTTTTCATCTTGTAATAATACGGATATCCAATATAGTATTGAAAGGCATTAATAGTTTTGTAATTTTCAAGTTTAACTTGTCCATATTTTTTATGTATGGCTTTTAAGTTTATGGAATCCATTGCTGAGTGATGCCAAGAATCTACTACCACAGATTCAGTGGCAATATTTCCCCCACTGAAAATATATTTAATATTATTCTTTACTGCATAGTGATATAGAGATGAAAAGAAAATATGATCTTGCGGAACATCCTGATTTGCGATCCCGGACTTTAAATAAGCATTTTGGAGGTCGCGCATTTCTTCCCAATCAATGACAATAGTTTGAAGATCATAATTACAATATTTTACAATCTTCTCTATATTATATACTGCAAGTTCGCTATTCCATCCACCATCGACATGAACAACCAAAGGACGCAGCCCAAATTCTTCAATCTTGATTGCTAGGTATGAACTATCAATACCCCCACTCAATCCTAAGATGCAGTTATATTCATTATTTCTGCCATCATACTTCACTTGATTTATAATTGACGCTAATTTTTCCTTCCCAATATCATTGGGAAACCAATCTTTTTTCGTTTCTGAAAATGAGTGGCAATGGTTGCACAGACCATCATCATCAAATGTTATGTTAGGATCAGTAGTATCCATGACACAGTTGACACATCTCTGAGATGTAATATTAGCCATTATTCGACTCCCTGAATAAATCTTGTAGTTCTTTTGGGCTTGGATAACTCGGCAACACTGCATTTAATTTGCCCTGGAAAATAAACATGTTACCAGCAGCAACTGCGGATACTTTACCAATATTTATGGCATCTTTAAAGTCATTTAGACAACCGGCGCCTCCGGAGGCAACAACCGGGATGCCTACTTCCCTGGATACCTCATACAGTAATTCCAGATCATACCCTTTCGCAGTTCCTTCGTTGTTAATTGAGCAGAGAACAATCTCTCCTGCACCTAAATCCTCTAACTGCTTTGCGTACTCAACTGGTTTTCTATTGGTTTTTTTTAAACCATTATTCGAATATACAGTGTGAGATCCGATCATATTTCTTTTAACATCAACAGAAATTACAATACTTTGTGACCCAGCAATGTTACTAGCGTCAGTTATAAATTGAGGATTATTAAAGACGGCTGAATTGATAATCACCTTTTCAACTCCAATATTAAACAATTTCTCCACTTGCTTGCAGTTCTCCACACCTCCACCATATGCAAAAGGCATGAAAGCCTCACTAGCAATATCCTTCAAAAGTTCATAATTAGGTCCACACTCTTGGGATGTCGCAGAAATATCCAAGAATAGTAATTCGTCTACCAGCTTTTTATTGAAAATCTGAACTGCATTAATGGGATCGCCAACATAGCGATGATTTTTAAATTGTTGTCCTTTTACAAGTCCTCTACCTTTGAGAAGCAAGCTTGGAATTACTCGTGTTTTGAGCATCGCACAATTTCCATGAAGTTCCTAAATATCTGCATCCCAAAACTATGACTTTTCTCAGGATGAAATTGAACACCTATAATATTTTCCCTCTGGACAATACTTGGAAAACTATAGCCATGTGCAGTAGTAGCCAATATATCACTTCCTTCCACACATGATACATGGTATGAATGGACAAAATAGAATCGTGAATTGTCGTCTAAACCACATAAGAGAGCGTTATCCCTTTCATGGTTAATGGTATTCCAGCCCATATGGGGAATCTTAATAGAGGGGTTGCTGAATTCTCCATTCGAAAAACGAACCACCTCCCCCTTTAGCCAACCAAGACCTCTTTCCGTGCCCTCCTCACTTTTTTCGAATAGTAGCTGCATTCCTAGGCATACTCCAAGGAAGGGCAATTTCTGCTGAAGAACTCTTTTGCGTAATATCTCTATTACACCTGAGGTGGATAGTTTAGAAATGCCGTTATCAAATGCTCCAACGCCAGGTAAAATAACGGCGTCTGCTAAATAAATATCTTCAGGATCCTTTGATATCATTGCATTGCCACCAACATAAGAAATCATGTTTAACATCGAGCCAGTATTCCCCATACCATAGTCCAATATAACTATTAATTCTTCCACTATTTTATTTTTGCCTCATTTCCACCTATACTATAATAAAATTTACCTCTACCTTGAAAAAGCATTATACTTATCGCAATTAACAAGACAACAAAAAAGTAATAGTCCCACATATATGCTCCCACACCCTTGATTGATATCCCCATAAAATACAAAGTCATCCAAGCACTCAATCCAACTTTTGTTGAGCTAAATGGGATTTTGTTAAGTGCAATTTGAAGCCACGCAATAAAAGCACCAATAAATAATGCTAGAAAGAAACTAAAATATCCGAAGTTAGCATACAATTCAGCCCACAATACAGGAGGAGCGGTGTATAACTGATTTGATGCATAAGTCGGGCGCATCATTTTTATCCATATTTCTTGAGCTAGTAAGTACTGTTTATACGGGAATACTCCCCTTGGATTTGGGAAGGACGCCCCCAAAAGGAATTCACCATCATCAAACATTTCAATTGTAATATATCCTGGCACAAGGTTACCCAGCATCGTTCTATTTATCATGTAGATGAAAGTTTCATAAATCGATAACTTTGAGCCCATAAACAACGGCATAATTATCGATGTTATTATAAGTACAATTATTAAACCAACGATGATGTTTTTTATGTATACTCGATTACCGCCTACAATCAGATTCGTAATTAGAAGTCCCAAAGCATAAAATACAAGTGGTCCTTTTGCAGTCTCTATTACGGATCCAACGATGGAGAGTGCTACTGCAAATAGCAACAACAGTTTAATTGAATTTTTATGGTATTGCAAATATTCAGCAAACAATATGTAAGAGACTAGTGGCAGGATCATACGGGCGAATAACGAGTACATACCCATGCTATATGTTGATTGGAAGTTAGAAGTCAGCAAAGTGACTCTGGCATTGACCGCTTCTCCTGCTTGACCTCCGATAGCCATCAGAATAGGGACAACACCGATGGACCGAACATAATCGACAATAACAATCGCACTAATAAGGACTAGAAGAAAAAGAAAAAGAATACTAAACTTATTTAGTGGTCGGGTAGTGAATTTTCGGGAATTTCCTGTGTGCCTTTTGAGCTTACTTCGAGATGCAAGCACAGCTCCACATGTTAGCATCATCAATGTACCGCTAGATAAAATAAACATTTTGACAATAATCTTATTGTCAGTAGCCCCCCTAAGTATTGAATGGAAGTCCAATCCGTAATACAATATTAGAATACCTGCATATGCACCCAGCACATAATAAATAAAGAAGAAACTGGGAACTGATATAGTTGATACTTTTATGCCTACTGATCTTAAACTTATGAATGCAACATATGGGACCATTATGTAGCCCAGGAAAAACATTATGTTATAAAACATGTATTAAGGCACCTGATTCAGTGGGTCGTTTTTTCGCGATAGTATTTTTACGATTAACTTTGTAAAATCATTACTAGCATGATTCATCACATTTGCTGAAGAGCTATCCCAATAATCTTCAGAGAGAATTTCTATGACTTTTTCGTCCGTATCGGCGAATACTGCTAATCCTTCCGTAATTTCATTCTTATAAAGTTCGGCTCCATTTTCATGAATCAAGATAGATTTCACCCCAATATCACGGGCTTCAATGACAACCGTTGACCATGCGGTAATATGCTTATCCATTTGCTGAAGAATGTTATATAGTGGGAGTTCATTTGCCTCTGATAAAATGATATTATTTAGATTTCGTTGAAGCAATAAATTGTTGACCCTAGCAAAAGCATCCTGCTTCGAGGGATGAAGTCGAATCCACCAAATGCAGTTATCGCGCGTCTTTTCAATTGAATTAAGGAGCATTTCTGGGATATCATCATCCTGCATTGTATATAGAACATGAGTGAAACCAAAGAATTTTTCCTTCACACTATTGATAGTCATTTTTATTCTGTTTGAACTGGGGCTCAGATCATTTATAAGTTCCTCCAGCCACATATTCCCTATCGCCATCGGATAGTGAAATGACAATACTTTGCTATTCCATTGTTGAATAACTTTTTTTTCAGCATTACTCCAACAAATAAAGATCTCTGGAAGTAACGAATAGCCAGCCTCCGGAATTTTATTCCATCTACCATACGCCCAATGCAAATCATGCTC
Organism: Bacteroidota bacterium; assembly: GCA_018669475.1. Taxonomy (GTDB): domain Bacteria; phylum Bacteroidota; class Bacteroidia; order Bacteroidales; family UBA12481; genus JABHCC01. Next base: position 14,106 of record JABHCC010000001.1, read on the forward strand.
GACACCATGCTGAATATCTGCTGATGTAATATTCAATCTTCTGCAAGCCAGATTAAGAGCCATCCCACTTCGTCCGTAGTATTGTGTACTAATTGCAGTTACAATTTCATTTTTTTTCAATATTCTAAAAAAGTATCGCGACAAATCATTTATTATATTAAACTCAACACGAATTTTATTTATGTTTATTGATATTGGTACAGAATATTTATTTTTAATGTACGATTCAATTTTGACTAGGGTACTCTCTGTTGATACAGAATACTTATTTGGTCCGTTGATGATATTCCGATATAGTACTATTGAGTTTATTACTCGTTGTATAAAAATAGACTTATTGTTACGTGGGATACGATATTTTCCGATGCTATTTGTTTCTACAATAATACCCTTAATACACTGGTTATTCAATTTTGTATATAATGGGTCGATGATTCGATTGTAATATCTGTCCTCGTGCTTAACAAGATCAATTGTATTTGTTAAATATAAAACATCAGATTTGATAAACCGTGAATTATTTCTATAATCTCTAATCGTTGCATAAAACTGACGAAGTGTAGATAAAACAATTACTGCTATTTTTCTAAACAATGGCATGAACCTACTAGTCGATCCAATTCTCTTGCTAACAAAGAATGGATTGAGCTGAGTAACAATATCATACCTAATGATTGGCCAAATATGTGTATCATCGATGACTAATTCATCAACATTGAAATGCTCTTCAACATCGTTAATAATATCCATATATTTAGACATTTTCATAAACAATACTTTTAATTCCTGATTAATATATAAGTAGACTCGCTACCCACTCAATACACTTTTATTTATAATCTTTGATAACTCATTTCTATATTTATGTAATAAAAGTACAGATAAGACCAAGAGCAGTAATGTTTTGCTAAGCAAACCACTCTGACCATAGTTGGATAACTGTTCCATTAGTATTATCCCGATCAAGGCAATAAATAGTGGGAACATGATCCTCCTTAGAGGGACCACATGAATCCTTAAGATGAACTTGCAAACTATAAAGGCAAGCAATGACATAAATAAATATGAAATAAGCGTGGTAGTTGCAGCTATTTCATAACCATATATTGGTAGAAGAAATTTGTTTAATAGTATATTGAGTATACCACTACTCAATACGATAACAGAGATCCAAATCGTTCTCTTGGCATAACCGATATTCCTTCCCCATACTTCATACACGAATGAAACTAAATAGCTAAAAGCTATAATTGGTATAATTTTAAGTCCCCCATGAAATTGATCACCTGTTAGTATCATCCCAATAGGTTCTCCATAAAATGAAATAGCTAAGCATAGTACAGCAAGAAAATGAAGCATTTTTGTAACAAAAATATCAATAGTATCATATTCTTTATTATTCATTAAGGTAAAGTAATCTGGTGTCCAAGCCATTAGTATGGCGGTGGAAACAGCTGTGAATATCATCCCTATCTGGTACGCCAAAGTGTATAGACCAGCGGATTTCGGATCGATTATTGAATTAATCATAATTCGATCAAACTGCGTCAAAATAATTCCACTCAAAGTATATGGAAGCAGTGGAAGGCTATATTTCAGAATGTATTTAAAATGGCGACTTATCAATTTATTTTCGTACCATTTAAAGATGTATTTCAGTAAAAATACTGTTATAAATAGACCCGACCCAATGTACCCATATATATAACTAGTAATTCGATCTTCTTTGAATATTAACATGAGTCCTATTCCCGCGAGTAAACCCAATAGAACTCGAGACAGATCAACCATCGTAATCTTAAAACTTCTTTTTTGGGGAATTGACAATTGCTTGTAAAACGAAAAAACAATATTGATAAGAGAATAAGGAACCAGAAGCATAAATATATTCGGTGATATTCCCAGTATATTGGATAAATGATTGCGATTCAATATAAGCAGCATTGAAAACACACAGAATATTATAGCACTTATATTAATTGATGTGCCTAAGAATGAATTGAAATCATTCCTGTACTCATACCAATACCTACTAACGGCACTATTAAGATTTAGTGTCAAAACGACAGAAGTAATTGCACCATAAGATAAAAACACTGAATACGTCCCGTATTCATCTGGTGTTAACAGGTTAGTAATAACTGGAAGAGAGATAAGTCCAACAATTTTTATTATCACTGCCCCTGAAAAATATATTTTTACATGTCCCAATAAACTCATTTTCAGTATAATCCTAATTCGAGGATGTGTTAGTCTTCAAAGCATTTTAGAGTTTAATCGCAAAAATTATGAGACATTGGAACATCTTGTTCTCGAGTGTTTATTTGGCCTGTAGCTTAGCCACTTCCAATGGCGAATGATCTCAAGGTTTTTAACCCTACTGTATCCATATACCGCTTCTTTCGGTACCCTGACAAATGTAGCACCATTTTAATATGTCAGATCTCAATGCTACGTAGGTGGAGCGCAGAGATACTACATCCGTACTGTTGGCTTCGCGCACAATATCTCCGAAAAGGCTGTTATTACTTGCCTCCAGAAAGTCCTTGCCCACAATAGTACAGGTTTTTGGCAATACTCGCCTTTCGACTGAAAAAGGGGAAGGTCTCCTGATCTCTCAAACCTTCTAATAACATCCGAATCTTTTCTGCATTTGAGTATTTCTCGTGGGAGTTTCTATATGTGATTTTGGGCTCATTACTTTTACATCCTTTTATGCTTTCAGGATAACTAAAATATATCTTATCGAAAATCATGTTTATTGATCTGGTTTGCTCTGGCAGGATACAAATGCTCCTAGGTTCAAATTTGTTGGCACAACTCAGATTAAGCGAATTTCATTAAGGTATACACCACCAAGAGATCATAATTTAATGCTTTATTCATGTAAAATTATACATAATTTGAGATGAAGCACAATAGTTGATCAGAAGGTTCTGACATTTGCTGTCAATTTGATCTTAGGCGGATTCTCTGCATAATAATATATCCTCTATTGGCAATATATTTTAACCTCTCTTGCCAAGAACCTTTCCTATTAATATGTTTTAGCCAGACTGGATTAGTTACTTTAACCCACTTATTAAATTCTTTCCAATTCAACGCACCTAACTTATTTAGGTTATATAAGGAGATATTGGCTTCGCGAATTAAATATTTCTTCGGTTTTAAATATTTAATTAGTCCGCGTACTTGTGTATTCCATATCATTATTTCAGTTCCCCTATCATATTCTCTTTCCGCTGAAATGGATTTATACATTGGAACTTCTGCCCCGACCTTATTCATAATCTGATGATAGTGAAACGTATCTTCAACAATGTGATATTTTCCGCCCTCCTCTTTTAGTAATTCTGCAAATATTATATCTTCTTGTCGGTATGAATAATCATCACTAATTTTCTTAGAAACATTTTTCAATATATCTGTGCGCCCAAATTGGCTGCCAGAAAGAGCTCTGATTTGATGTTTTGGTTCAACACCCCAAGTTTCAACCAAATGTGTCAATTTTCTTTTACATTCAAACCAATCATACGTATTCTTATATTTTTCCATATTATCAAACCACATTTCTGGCAAATATACATCAGAATGAAGGTACACAAAAAATGTCGTTTCAACTAATTCAATTAGTTTACGTATCCGATATCCCAAACTAGTGTCAATAAGTGAGACTATCTCCACTCTAGGGAATAGTCTCGCAATTGTAAGAGTATCATCTGTGCAACCACCATCTCCAATCAGAAGCTTTTTAATTGGAATCTCTCTATAGAAAGATAATAGATTGCTCTCCCATAATTCATTGGTATTCAAAACCGGGATAATAACATCTATCGCATTAGCGTTATTCACCAAATACCTATCTTCGAGACTACAAGATTCGTAGTATTGTTGAAATATTGATTTATTCATAATCTATGACTCTAACCATTTTAGCATATCTATTATTCCTGTTCTCGTATCCACTAGAGGGGTCCATTTCAAATTCGAAATAATTTTGGTATTATCCGCAATAAATACCTTCTGATCACTATTTCTCCATGCAAATTGCCTGTATTCCATTTTTATTCCCAATTCGCTTTCAAGAATTTCAAATAACTCAAGTAATGAGAGACTATTCTTTCTTCCACCACCAATATTAAAGACCTCACCTTTGATCTCCTCCATATTTTCAGAGGCAGTAAAATAAAGTTTTACAATATCATCTGAATGGAGTACGTCCCTTACTTGTTTTCCATTCCCTGATATACTGAAAGGTTCTCTTAATGTCCCCCTTTTAATTTCTATTGCTTTTTGGCAAAACCATCCAATCCAGCCTTGATCAATAGTAGCATGTTGATTGGAACCATACATAGAGGAGTGGCGAAATACTGCCGTTTCAATCCCATAAATATGGTAGTAATCTAATAAATACTGATCAGCAGCTCCCTTAGAACAGCCATAAGGGGATTGGAAATTCAATAAGACGCTTTCGCCAAAGCCCTCTGGGTATTCGCAGCATACATAACGCGTATTTTGCTCATCAAAAGTTAAGTTAGCAAAGTCCCCATAAACTTTATTAGTCGACGAAAATAATATTTTACTCCCGGATGAATATTTTCTTACAGCTTCAAGTAAATTAAGAGTTCCCAATGTATTAACTTCAAAATCCAATCTCGGATTCGCTATTGATGTTGTCATAGCGACTTGTCCCGCTAGATGAAAAATAATATCTGGTTTGACATCCTTAATCACGATTTCAACATCATTGTTATTTCTAATATCATATGGGAAATATTTAAATTCACCTATCCCCTTTAACAATTCTAAATTTTTTGAGCTACCAAAACGAGATAAATTATCAAACACAAACAATTCGTCCCCTCTTTTCAAAACTTCTTCAGCTAAATTTGACCCAATAAAACCAGCTCCACCCGTTATTAAATACTTCATGTTATACCTTTATGTTTGATACTTAATATTTATCTAAATAATTTCTTTATAGTTTTTTCAAGCCCTTCTTCAATTGTGTATTTTGGTTTCCAACCTAAATTAATTAGATCTGAAATATCAGTTTTAGAAACCATCATTTCATTAGTCCGAAATGGAATGGCACCGAAATTTAAATCTGATGAGCTACCCGTTAATTTTTTCATAATTAATAAAACTTTTTTTACTGAATGTTGAACACCGGTTCCCAACTCAAACTGTTTGTAACTTTCTTTAATTTCTTCTCTGTTATTTATTAACATCTCAAATGCATCTATTATATCTTCATAGTATATAAAATCACGCTTTTGCTCTCCTGAAGTCAAGTCTATACGGCTTTCATTGATGATCAAACGATTAATCATTGAAGTTATGAAATTCGTAGAACTACAACCTGGCCCATAAAAATGCTCTAGTTGAAGATTCATAACTTTGATTTCATCTTTTCGAAATACTAACCATTCTCTAAACTGGGATTTAGTTAATGCATAAGGACTAACAAAGCGATCAAGTGCGCTGTCAGTATTCATAAAAAGCGAAACCTTATTTTTAATTGCAATATCAAGTAGTCGAGAAGGGAAATTAAAATTAGTCTCTATTATTTGTTGGAGCCCCTCGGTGTTTCTTCCATAAACAGTTGCAGTATGAATGATTATATCAATGCGATTTTCTTTAAACACTTCTTCCAGTTTGCCATATTGGGAACTATACACTTTATAAAAAGTGTCTTTTAATCTGAATAAATTCTCTAATGAATTCTCGAGTCCAATTATTTCAAAGTTTGAGTTGAGTCTCTCAGCAAGATTACTACCGAGAAAACCGTTGATACCAGTGATTAATATCGTTTTCATTCGTTTTCATATTTCAATTTATTTATTCCCAATCGTCGGTTATAATATTTTCTAAGTTTACACCATGCTCTATGAGTGAATACCTTATACTTTTTATCATGCTGGGGGGTCCTGAGACAAGATAGTTGCTATTTTTGCCATTTTGGGAGAGTATTAATTGAATATCAATTAGTCCATCAACATCTTGATAGAAAGTTTTCACATATTTCGATGAATTGCATAATCTGTTAATCTCATTTTGATATATATCATAAGCCTTGGAACGAAATCCCAGATAGATTTTTGGGTTGATATAATCATTGAACGATTCATGTGTGAACAATGAGAGGAAAGGAGTGATGCCTGTTCCACCTGAAATAAAAACCGTATTCTCTTTTGAATGAACTCGGGTAAACAGATCACCATAAGGCATTTTGAGCCAGACAATTTTACCAGGTTTTAAATAATCACACATTGCAGTAGTAAATGCCCCTTTCACGGCGTAAGTGACACGAATTGTGCTCTCCTCTGGACTGCTTTGCATGGAAAAACAACGTGAATCTGGCCATTGCCCAACGCCATCGTAGTTAGGGTCGATTGCAAGATGAAGAAACTGCCCCGGCTTATATTTATATTTTCCCCGGTCGGGCGCGAATTCAGCCGTGTGAATTCCCTCGATAGGATTAGCCACCTTTATAACACGGGATTTATACTTTTTAAATAGCATATCGGGATCTAGAAATTATTCAAATAGGTATCTAAAATATTTGAGGCGTAATCGAGCATACCTGAGCTAAGACCTGGATAAGTACCCAAGAAGAATGTCTGATCCGTAATGATATCTGTGTTTTTTAGATGGTCAGCAATTCTCCAATCCCGATTCTCAAAACCGGGTTGCCTGGTCATATTCCCAGCAAAAAGATTTCGTGTTTCTATTAATTTTGCGTTCAAGTGGGCCGTTAATTGATCCCGGGTAAAAGGAGCATCCTCCTTGAGGGTCACAATAAATGCAAACCAGGCAGGATCAGATTTTAATGTGGCTCGTGGTAAAATAAAGTATTCTTCGTACTTTGAGAATATTTCCATCCACCGATTAAAATTCTTCCTCCTGGTAGCACAAAAGACTGGGAGTTTATCCATCTGAGCTGAACCGATTGCAGCCTGGATATCCGTCATTTTTAAATTATACCCAATTTCTGAGTATACATATTTATGATCAAACCCGAAGGGTAATCCACCAAACTGCTGGGAGAACCGTTTGCCACAGGTATTATTTTCTCCTCCAGCACAGTAACAATCACGCCCCCAATCTCGAAATGCACGAACAAGCTGGGCTAACAGAGGATCATTGGTGCAAATCGCTCCTCCTTCACCAGTGGTGATATGATGTGCGGGATAAAAAGAGATGGTAGAGAGGTGGGCAAATGTGCCAGTCTTTACCCCATTATATTCACTACCAAAGGCATCACAATTATCCTCGATTACCCAGAGATTGTGTTCTTCGGCCAACTCCATCACTGAATCAATATCAAAGGGGTTGCCCAATGTATGAGCGATAAAAATGCACTTTGTTTTATCCGTAATGGCATTGCTCAGCATTTCAACATCAATATTGTATGTGGGAATATGGACATCTACGAATACTGGGACAAGACCATATTGGATGATTGGTGTCACAGTGGCGGGGAATCCTGCAGCGACTGAAATAACTTCGTCCCCAGGTTTCAGTCTTTTATCCCCAAGTTTTTCGGATGTGAGTGAAGCGAATGCCAGCAAATTTGCAGAGGAGCCAGAATTTGTCAGCAGAACATTTTCCACATCCAGATATTCAGAAATTTTATCTGCGAATTCTTCTGAAAACCGACCTTCGGTTAACCAGAAATCTAAGGATGCATCCACTGAATTGATCAATTCATCTTCATTAAAGACTCTACCTGCATAATTGACTCTGGATTTTCCTGGGACAAACGGCTTGTCTAAATGTTTTAGTCTGTAATACTCTTGAGTCTTCTCAAGTATTTCTTTACGTAACACATCAATTTCACCCATTCAGCAGGTCCTTTTATATTATTATTCTAGATAATTTATTTAGGAATTGATGAGAAATATTGTCGTATCTGCTGATCAGTAACACTTCGCATCTTCGCACCTGAGAGGGAGATCTTATTCCATTCCACGATTGATTCCAGTGCGGTTTGAATATCCCATCTTGGAAACCAGGCAAGCTCAGCTTTCGCTTTTGAGCAATCAAGTTTTAAATAATTGGCCTCATGTGGGTGAGGTTGTTTATCAATTTCATATTGAGCTGAATCACCCCATAACTCACAGAGCGTTCTGGTAATCCACTCAACATTTTTTGCATCCTGGTCATTTGGACCAAAATTCCATGCACCAGCATACACAGATCCATCATTAAATAGTTTCTCTGCGAGGATTAAATATCCTGAAAGAGGTTCTAAAACATGCTGCCATGGTCTGATGGCATATGGGCTTCTAATCATTATTTTTTTTTGCTGGGATATGGCTCGAATAAAATCCGGAATGAGGCGGTCTGCAGCCCAATCACCACCCCCAATGACATTTCCTGCCCGTACAGAAGCTAGGGCAATGTTCCTTTGCCCATCATCTCCTGTACCAAAGTATGAGGATCGATAAGCTGAGGTTACAAGCTCAGAACAGCCTTTACTGCTTGAGTAGGGATCATGCCCTCCCATGGGTTCATTCTCACGATAACCCCAATACCACTCGCGGTTTTCATAGCATTTATCTGTGGTCACATTCACAATGGCTTTAACAGATGCTATCTGACGACAAGCTTCTAACAGGTGTACCGTGCCCATCACATTTGTGGAGTATGTTTCAATTGGATTCCGATATGATTCCTTGACAAGGGCTTGGGCGGCCATATGAATCACGATTTCTGGCCTCACTTCTTTCATGACCTTATAGAGATAGTCATAATCCCGTATATCCCCGATATACGAATGAACTGAGTCTTTGACCATTGCCAGTTCAAACATGCTGGGGGAAGTTGAAGGGTCTAGTGCATATCCAAACACTTCAGCCTCAAGTTGGTTCAATAACAGGGATAGCCATGATCCCTTAAAACCGGTATGGCCAGTGACCAGGACCTTCTTATTTCTCCAAAATGATGTGCTTATCACCATACTTTCCAAAATGCCCTATTCTCGTTCCAAAGTTTGTTCAGATGGGTAACATCTCGCTCATGGTCCATACAGGCCCATTGCCCATCATGTTTGTAGACCATAACTTCACCCCGTTGGGCTAAGTCCTCTAATGCACCTACTTCGAAATCGCATTTTTCATCGGGTGTGAGAAGATCAAGCATGTTTTTATTAAAAACCATGTAGCCTCCATTAATAAATGCATTTCCAGAGAGGGGTTTCTCTTTAAAGCTGATCACTCTGTTATTTTCTTCCTCGAATTCGCCAAAGCGACCACTGGGATGTACTCCCGAGAAGGTGATCGTCTTCCCATGGTTCTGATGAAATTGCAAAAGTTCATTAATAGGAATATCTGCTACGCCATCACCGTAAGTGATCATATTTACATCATCCAAATATTTTTCTAACCGCTTGATGCGCCCACCTTTTAAAGTGTTCAAACCAGTGTCAACGAGAGTGACTTTCCAACTATTTTCATCATGTTTGCTATGATATTCAATTTGTCCGGAGTTGAAATCAACGGTAAAATCGTTATTCAACGCTTCAAAATTGTAAAAATATTCCTTAATAACATGACTCTTGACACCTAGCGCGATCACAAACTCATTAAAACCGTAGCTTGAATATATTTTCATAATATGCCAGAGCATGGGTCTATTACCCACATATACCATCGGCTTTGGGACCAATTCACCGATCTGTCCTAATCGTGTTCCCCACCCACCTGCTAAGATTATTACTTTCAAAATATCTTTCCTTCAATTGAGGTCAGCTCCGACTCTGAAAATTTCATGGCGACCTCGATTCTGCGCACACTTGAGAGGCGACATATTCTAACTTTTAACTTCGGGTATTACCAGATGGAAAATCCACCATCAACCACAAGATTGTGACCGGTAACATAGCTTGATGCATCTGAAGCTAAATAAATCACCGCCCCATTTATCTCATCTGGTTTGGCTTTCCGACCGAGAGGTGTTTTGGCTGCATACTTATCGAGAAATGTCTGATTTTCACCCTCCATCCAAATTCCACCAGGAGAGACTGAGTTCACCCGAACATTGTATTTTCCATAATAGGCAGCTAGGTATCTAGTGAAGCTGTTGACTCCACCTTTTGCTGCATTATAAACACCATGAGAAAATACTTGTTTAATATCTGGAGAATCCTGCACATAAATTTCATGCAAGTTTGACCCCTCATAAATACTCTGATCATTACCAACGATCCCATAGTGAGAAGATATATTGATAATAGACCCACTTTCTTGCTCCCGCATATAGGGAATGCAAGCCTGAGTGATCATAAATGGAAGTGTGAGATTTCCGGTTAATCCGATATTCCAGCCCTCTAGGGAGACTTCTTCAAAGGGGAGATAGAAATCATTCCCTTTCATGGTAGTGGATGTCACCAATATATCGATATGCCCGTTCTCTGAAACAATATCTTTAAAAGCCAATTTTAATCCGCTTTGATCCGTTGCATCTAATTTGATGAATTTATAGCGACCTGGGTATTCCTTATTGAGGTCTTCACTATTAGGGTTCTCAGGAGATTTTACATCATAATTGTAGATGGTTGCCCCTTGACCTAATAATCCCCTAGTTAACTGCTGACCGAGATGACCGGATCCACCAAATATTGCCGCGATCTTCTCATCTAATCTAAACATAGTTCAATACCTTTTTGGGATGACAGTTCACAATACTTGATCACCTTCATATTTTGCTTTTCTTCCATAACTGTGCAAGCGACCCCCCTGGCCCCATTTACAAATTGTTCCATTTGTACTTGATATTGTTTATCAAAATAATCATAACCTTGAAATATAGCTTCTTCCACCTTCTTATCATAACTAGTGTATGAAATTGAGTTTCCTGAAAAGTCGTAGCAAAGCATTCCACTGTCGAATAGGATCTCTCCTCCCCTTCTCAAGATGGGTTGCAAATAATCCTGCTGAATTTTTATGTGGACATTGTTTTCATTCTCAGCAATAATATCAACATGATCCTCAACGTCAATTTTTAACTGACTCATCTTCAGGATCTTTGCATACACTTTGGTAATGTTGCCAAAGAGGTGTTGAGCGAGATCAATTTCATGACTGAGAGTCCTTAGCACTCCCCCGCCTAGATCTTTCCTGGCCTCGTATCTGGAGCTATAGTCTTGCTCTGGATGCCAGAATGGTAAATAGGAGCCCACGAATAATGAAGCAGCCAAAATTTTTCCGTATTTTCCAGAATCGATGATGTGTTTTAATTCAACAAATAATTCATGATATCTTAAATTGTATCCGACAATACCAAGATTCAGCGAATCTTGATTCATCCTCTCTAGCTCACCAACATCCGCACAAATAGGCTTCTCAACAAAATAAGGAATTCCTAACTTTACTGCATCAACAACAGATTCCAGGTGCATTGATGTGGGTGTACTGATGATCATGTGAGTGGCATGCCACTGGTAAGCAGAATTTTTATCATGAAAAATTGTGATGTCATCAAAAATGGGGTCTTCAATATTGTGACCCTTCCCACTTCTCAGCGCTGCTATTGTTTGAACCCCAATCGATCGAAGGGCTCTAATATGTCGCAAGCCGATTGAACCGCATCCAACAATCAAAATTCTCTTCTGTGTCATCAAAGCACCCTACTTTTTCAGATACATTTTGTTCTGTGAATCCCAATTTTTCTGGAATTTCTGTTTACAGTCGATATTGATTTTGGGGATGTCTGGGTTGTCATCTAAAAATTGGATGATATCATCCATGGGGGTTTTATAGGTGTCACCGCCAAAATGATCAAATATCTGTTCAAAGAATCTGAAATCTTCAGCATAATCCAGCGTTAGCCTAAAATCAGGTCTTTGGTGGGAACCAGGGATATCCAGATCAGTTACCTTAAATTGATCATTATCCGTAAAATACCTTCCCCACACCTCTGTATTTTGATCATCTTTTATCTCCATAACCTGTCGCAATGCATCTACCTTAATGCCATAGGAGTACATCCCATGGGGGAGATCTAAGCAACGAATCAAATCCGCTTTTGTCTCGTGGAAGGTTGAGACAATGGTGTCGAAATATTCAACTGAAACGAGAGGACAATCAGCAGTAATATTGAGGATATAATCCAGACCAAAATATTTCCCTGCCTCGTATAATCGTTCTACTACATCATCTTCGTGTCCACAGAAGGAAGAAATACCCTCTTCCCTAGCAATCTCGACCAATGGTTGGTCCTGAATATTATCCGAGGTGCAAATGACGATCTGGTCTAGGATTTCACTCTGCTTAATTCGATCGGTCATCCATCTAATCATCTCTCTATCTCGCAGTTTTAAGAGAAGTTTCTTCTCCAATCTAGTAGATTTTAAGCGGGCAGTAATAAGGAATCCGATTTTCATTTCATGCTCCCAGATGCTCTTTTTTAAGGACAGTGTCCTTTTTTAGATCGACCAAGAATGAGCGTCCAATCATATCTATGGTTTCGATTTGAGATAAATTTGAAACCTCTTCAGTTCTCTTAAAAGCGATAATCTCTTTCAACAGCACCTCACCTGCTTTCACGTCACAGTTCAGCAAAGCAGCTTTTTTCATGGGGCCATATACTGAATAACTCCTTTCACCAGAATTTAGCTTGAGTGCCCCATCCCCTCCAATCGAGTTGAGGATGCTTAAAGAATTGGACAATTCATTAAACATGTCGATTGAAATCGCTGACTCCCAATCACACCTTTTTTTGCCATATATATTAGTGACATGCTTTTCAATATATCCAACACCTGAAGCCGCTGCGAGGGAAGTGATAAGCATATTATTATCATCATTCCAAGCAGTATGATCGGCATAACCATATTCATATTCTGGGTATAGCTTTTTAACTTTTTTAATCTTATGCAAATTAATATTGTGATATTTTGTTGGGTAGTTTTGAAACCCAAACATCAATATAATATTATCATGTCTAAGTGTCTCCATGGCCCGCTCAATTTCGTACAAATCTGAACCACCGACGCCAAGGACAACTTTTTGATCTTTGTGAAGACTTCCGCTGAGATGTTCAAGCAATTTAACATCATTCAAACACACCGAATGAATTTCAACCAGTTTGGGATTGAATCTCATCCCAAAATCTATGGCTTTCCTATCATTGAGTAGCAACATGATATCCTTTGAACCGCTCCGAGTCCTTCCGATAAGTTCGGTCCACTGGTCTGCGTCCAGCATCCATTTTTTTAATGTGTCATGTACAGGATGTCGATGATCCATATATTCATCAAGATCCAAGGTTAAATGATATTTAATAAAATCAGCTTTAGTTTTATTGATCAGGTCAGAAACCAGAGTCTCCATGAATGTATAATCCCCTTCATGATGCCATGCAGTTTCCGCGATGGTTACTATTGATTTATTCATAGCTTAACTTTCACGACAACTTTTTTTAGATATTCTGGGATTCCATTAACGGAAATAGTAGTTTCATGCGGTTCGTCAGGGAAAATTGCGATAAAATGATTTGACTTCATTCTAATCTCGTGGGTCACGAATAAATCCTTAAACAATTCGCAATCTGTATCCTCGTTATAGGAGGTAAAAATCTTCGCTTTGTCTATTTTTCCAATTGAAATATTTTCTGATCCAGACACAACAAAATGGATGTCAATACACTTCTGGTGATTTTCAAAAAGATGACTTCTTAATGCTACTGTTTCTGATTCAATAACAATCAGGTCAACCTTTTCATTGATGACATTCACCCCCTGCTTTAAATCATTTGTCTCCATGTACTTGAAAAAGCTGTCCACATTGGGAATCAAGGCCGAATATTTGTTTATGTTTGATATTTTATCAATGATCACTTCGATATCTTTCTATAATTAATGCTTTGAGCTATGATGGATGGCAGGTTCACAATTATACAGTTACTAAGATAAATGCTTTGCGATCTCCTGAGCTCTTTGATAATCATCATGCTTCCCAATATCTATCCAGTATCCCACGATAGGGTTTTGAATGATCACCATTCCCATTTTTAATAGGCCCTCAATAAGATCAGTGATATCATAAAATGAATTTTGAGGTATGTATTGAATTAATTCCTTGCGGAGAATATAAACCCCGGCATTAGCATAATGGGTGAAGACAGGTTTCTCTCGAATAGATCGGATTTTTTGATCTTCTTCATCAAATATCCCATAGGGAATCTTCACCGTGTGTAAGACTGAGGCTATTCCCATATCAGCTTCATTTTGGTTAATGCTTAAAAATAAGTCCTCAATATCAACATCAGTAAATAGATCACTATTCATGAGAACAATATATTTTGTTTCAATATTCTTGATGAGGGTCAGTGCACCTGCTGTACCGAGAGGTTTATCTTCCCAGATATACTCAATTGAGATTCCCTTGGCAGATCCATCTCCAAAATAATCCATAATCTGCTGGCCCAAGTATAGGATCGTGATGTAAATTTTTTCAATTCCATAACTTATCAGTTGATCAATATTGTGTTCAAGGATCGGCTTTCCACCAATCTCCAACATGGGCTTAGGAGTATCATCAGTAAGGGGTCTCAACCTTTCACCTCGACCACCAGCCATAATTACGCACTCAAGCGGTAGATTGCTTTTCCTAGTCTTAAGATCATATACCTTTTGAATGTGCCCAGAATCATCTAATTCTGGCAACAAACGAATTCCCACATTTCGAATGGTTTTAAATTCGGAGACACTCTCGCTATTATCAATAGTCCTATACTCGGTGGTCATGAATTCAGAAGTCTTGCCCGATAAATCCAGACCACGAAGAAAACCACGCCTAATATCACCATCAGTGAGGGTCCCGATCAATTTATTGTCATCATTCAGAACAAATAAGGTGAGAGTGCTAGGGATAGTCTCCAGCTGTTGCATAGCTTCAATGACGCTTGATCTATGTGAAATCAGGTTAGGTGTAAAGTTAATCATTTCAGTTCACTATTAATTACCATTCGATCTGGTCGTCTTTTTTATATTCCCGGGTCGCTGCTTTTTTCATCACATCTTCGATTTGCATGGGAGATATGCCGTTCCCAGGTCGTTTTGTCGTGATGTTATCCTTTGAAAATATCTCTCCCATACGGATAGCCCGAGAGGCAACTAAACTCTTTCTGACCACAGCAATGTTCTTTTTCTCAGAAAGAGAGGGTTGTTTTTGTCCTCCTCCCAAGGCCAGCTCAATATTCCTGATCGAGTGGACCATAGCTTTCAATTCATAGGGTTCCAGTGAGGCTTGATGATCTGGTCCTGGCAAGGTTCTATCGAGTGTAAAATGTTTCTCAATAATTGTGGCCCCCAAAGCAACAGCAGCAATTGGGACCTCGATCCCACTGGTATGGTCAGAATAGCCTATGGGCAATCCAAGGGTCTCCTGCATGGTTATGATAGCTCTCAAATTCACATCCTCAAAGGGTGTTGGATATTCTGTATTACAGTGTAATACAGAGATCTTGTCTCGCTCAGTCCCATGAGAGACCAACACATCCAGAGCAGCACGTATCTCAATCATATCTGCCATACCAGTTGACATAATAATGGGCTTATTATACACGGCCATGGCCTCCAAATAGGGATAGTTAGTGATTTCACCAGAGGGGATTTTGAAAAGTTTAACACCCAGTTCATTGAGCAACTCGATGCTAGCGATATCAAATGGGGCAGAGAGAAATTCAATTTCCACCTCTTCGCAATAATGCATCAACTCCAAATGGTTTTCTCTTGTAAGTTCTAGCTTTCTAATCATCTCAAACTGGGTTTCACCAGCATCTGTGGTAGATTTTTGATAGCTGGCCTTTTCAGCAGATTCCGTAACTAATTCATTGGCTCTAAAAGTCTGAAATTTGACGATATCAGCACCGGCAGATTTTGCTCCATCAATGAGTTTGAATGCCAAGTCCATACTGCCATTATGGTTCACTCCTGCCTCTGCTATGATCAAGATTCTAGGCATAAGAAAACTCTAACTGTTTGCGCATGAGCTTCTGATCAACTTGGGTCGATCTTAGCACATGGATAATACGTTCTGCGGCGTGACCATCTCCGAATTTGTAATCCATTTTTTCCAGAGAAGATTTAAATTCATGATCCAGAGCAATCTTGATTGCCTTGCTGATAGACTCTCTCAAATAGGTGCAATCTAGGACACTTTCATGTCGAATGCGACCAGTTTGACGATCGCCAATATTCACCGTTGGAATTTTGAAGAATGGCACTTCCAATATTCCGCTAGAAGAATTTCCAATAACAAACTCAACACATCTCAACATGGATTGATAACGTTTGATCCCCAGAGACTGGATAAAGATGTAATCTGATTTTCTGGCCACTTCAGAATGTATCAATTCAAATAATTTTTCATGCCCAGTATCAATATTGGGAGCTGTGATCATTACCTGAAAATCAAATGATTCAAGTGCCATAAAAAGATTTCGAATCTGCTCCTCATGCGAGAATCCAAATTCTAGGGTAACAGGATGATAGGTGAGCAACACTGTCGGTTTACTTATATCTAGCCTGAACTGATCAAATAATTCTTCTCTTGAAAAATCTGCTTCCTCACTGATGGAATCCACACCCAGCGCTCCTACGTTATGCACTCGCCAAGCCTCTTCACCCATTTTAATAATATTCTCCTTATACGCTTCTGCTGCGCAAAAATGGAGATGGGAAGCCTTGGTAATCATATGTCTGATTTGATCATCAATTGCTCCCGATGTTACTTCTCCACCATGGATATGAATAATAGGTTTTCTAAATATTATAGCAGTCTGTACAATGGGTAGCAATTCTATTCTATCGCCTAATACACAAGCATAGTCAAAGATATACCCCTCGAATAGTTCACTCAGTTGAAACGACTCAACAGCCATTGATTGTGTGAGGGTCTTCTCTGTATCAGTATTAAGCAAGAAATCGAAGGTGATAATATTACTTCCTCTTGGTTCAATTTCATCAATTGATCTACCCTGACTGTCCAGGTGATGACTCCCTCCAACAAAAAGCAAGTATTCAAAATATTGATCATTTTCAATAGTATCTAATAGAGTTGAAAGTAAACCATATTCCGCCCTACTTGTTGTAAATATTCCTATCGTTTTCATTCAAATCTATCCCCGATGCGAACAGTGCCATTATAATCATAATGCACTAATTCTATGAATGTATCCTGTGTTTTAACCAAGATAGAGTTGCCTCGCTTACCGATAATTGCTCCGGGTATCAGCTTGTAGGTAGGTGCATCATTGATTATAGTTGCTTTGGAAATTTGCATCTCAGTACCCTTAAGAAAGGTTCTTGCATTTGGACCTGGATGACATATTGCTCTAATAAAATTAAAGATTTCCCGACTGCCTTGATTCCAGTCTATTATCTCATCTCCAGCCTGTCTCCTATTGCAATAAAAACCAGTCGGATGAATGGTTGACTGAACAATGGGCGATGTTTTTTGACAATATATTAGTATAAGGGATTCATACAAAACGTTTGCGCATTCCTCATAGGCAATCGCCAATAACGTGGAATAATCGTCACTGTCGGAAATTGGAATCTTTCGTTGAAGTATAATATCACCAGTATCTATTCCTTCATCCACATAATGAACTGTAATGCCAAACTCACTCTCATCATTAATCAACACCCAATTAAGAATATTCCTACCTCTATAAAAGGGGAGCATACCAGCATGACAATTGATAGTTTTAAGTGGGGGATACTCTATAAAGTTCTTTCTAAATATTTGGTTAAAACTCATTGAAACAAAAATATCACACTTGTATTTATCGATTGACTGCAGAAAATCGTTGGAGCTTACTTTTGGATGTCTAAGCAAATTTATATTGGATTCTTTTGCATATTGTTTTAACACCATATCCCCTGAGTCAAACCTCACGCAAATAAACATAATTGCAAAACGATCATCATGAATAATCTTATTGAATGTGCTATGTGCCCATGGACCATCAGCAAAATAACCAATTTTTAACCTTTTCATGAATTAAGTCTCCTTACTCCGCTAGGAACATTTACAATTCTGTCTTCTAGAAATAAGGAATTTTCCAAACCATCATGCTGGCAATGCATATAGATATCCAATTTATGCATTAATTTCCATAGAGGCCGAGTCATGACACCATTGTCATTTGTGGCGATTAGGAATGCATCCCTCTCGCTCCGATTCTTCATTATGATAGCATTGAGCCAATTATTGGCTTGCCCTTCGGCAAGACCCTGGAAAAACTCTATCGAATGGGATTTGCAGAATGTGCTGTATGCCTCGCTTGTTTGGCGTTTGCTGACGAGATATTCTTCAAGTTTTTCCATTTGAGCTACCCCAATGCTGGCACTAACATTATTCAGACGATAATTATAGCCGATTTCATCATGAGAGAATTCCCATCTGTGGGAAATTTTGGCTGTTGTAGAAAGATGTCTGGCTTTCGCAGCCAGTTCTTCATTATTAGTAATGATCATTCCACCACCACCTGTAGTGATGGTCTTGTTACCGTTATAGCTGAAAACGCCCACAAGACCAAAAGTACCGGTGTGCTGCTGTCTGTAAGTTGAACCCAGGGATTCAGCAGAATCCTCGATAACTGGAATATTGTATTGATTTGCCACAGCGACGATCTCATCAATCCGGCAAGGATTTCCAAAGGTATGCATGGGTACGATGCCCGAGATGGTGCGATTAGTGGTTATATTCACTGCACTTTTGGTTTCAGCATCCATGAAAACATTTGATTTTAGCCATTTTGACAATGCTACAGGTGACATCCCCAATGTATCCATATCCACATCAACAAAAACAGGCTCTGCACCTGCGTGGGCAATGGCATTGGCAGTTGCTACAAAAGTCAGTGATTGGGTAATGACCTCATCTCCTCGCTCGACGCCAGCGACCTGCAGCGCAATATGTAGGGCAGCTGTACCATTCACAAAGGCCACTGCGTGCTTTGCGCCGGTATACTGAGTAGTTATCTCTTCAAATTGAGTCACGTATTTACCTACAGATGACACAAAAGTGGTGTCAATGCAATTCTGCATATATTTCTTTTCATTTCCGGTAAAAATGGGCGCATGAAGTGGAACAGGATATAAACCTGGATATAGAGATTTGATAAATTCGATGAGGTCTTGAAAAGGTTTGGTCATGTTACATCTTCTCATCCAGAAATTTGCCTTTTTCCTGATGATCAAGATCGGGTAAGAGCTGTTTAAATATTTCGAGAATATCAGTGCGAGTCCAAGCTCCAGATCTGCTTAATCCAGCAATACTCGCTAGAAAATGGTTTAGCTTTTCGTCTGAGGCATTCGCACTATTCTTCACTATCCCCAAAGTATTGTATTGAGTCAGGTCGACCTCTTCATGGTCCATATAGAATTCTTCATAGGCTTTTTCGCCTGTCGTATCACTCGAGCTAAAATAGCAGGGCCACTTTTTCTCGTCCTTTAGCTCGTAGATCTTGCCACGAGCTTCTTCCTCACTTTTGCATAGGTAAGGTGCGAATCCATTCTGGATCAGGAACTTCTCTGCAATCTCAGCGAAAGTGATCATATTGAGATCACCATTTAGCTTGGGGAAGTAAATCTCGCCATTTTCCCCTCGTAGTGTTGATAGAAGACACAATTCACCTGATTCCTGAGGTGTAACAAAATAACGTCTTACATCGTTGGGTGCTGCAATGGGCTGATCCTTCATAAAGCGCTGCCGGAATCCATGTAGCAGACTACCATCGGAAAAAGCCACGTTGGCAAATCGGGCAGTGGATATGGGGATCTGGTTACCATACTTCTGCAGAAATATTTCCATGATACGTTTGGAAGCACCCATCATGTTCACTGGATGGGCTGCCTTGTCAGTGGACACGCAGAAATATTTCTTTACACCACTATCAATCGATAGTTCAATGGTTTTGATGGTATTCAGAATATTAACTTCCACCATACGCATGAGGGAATATGGGTCCTTCTCACTTCGCACATGCTTGAGGGCCGACAGATTGAGTACATAATCAAAAGGACCTTCATTTTTAAAATAGAACTCGAATTCCAAGGAGCCGGCATCCAATACAAAGGATTTGAATTCACCATCTATATAGCCATAAGAGCTACGGATATCACGCACGAGCTCAACTAAATTATTCTCAGAAAGATCTACGACATGAAGCTTCAGGGGACTCCTCTTGAAAATTTCCATTACGACTGCTTGACCGATTGATCCTGCACCTCCAATCACTAAGAACTTTGAGCTTGAGATTGTGCGACACAATTCAACATCATATTGATGAAGGTCTGAGATAAGATTAGTGTTACGCCCGATAAGTGAGAGAATATCCATAAATAAGACCTATATGCATGATTAGTAGCATGAATGCTCTTTAGTAAATTTAGTTATTGTGTTCACACTCAAAAGAAGGAAGGCCCGGAAATACTTTTTTATGAAACAAAATATAATCATGAAATGTTCTTCCTTATTAGTCGGATTTAGAGCTGTCATCAGAATGATAATAATAATTATAATAGGAATAATAGTATGCGTACTTACCACCCAGGTTTTCTTGACTAGCGCCATTTAAGATTGCGCCAATGAGCGGTGCTTTAACATTTCGGATTGTATCTAAAGCACGATCAACTGCTGAACGCTGTGTTTGACCAGCCTTGACCACAAGTGCAATGGCGTCTATTTCCCCCGATATCATTGATGCATCAGTTACAGCAACAATGGGCGGGGAGTCAAAAATGACGATGTCCCAGACTGATTCAAGATGGTCAACAAGTTTTGACATTTCATCGGACCCTAATAGTTCAGATGGATTTGGAGGCAGACCGCCAGCTGTAAGAAGGTTTAAATTTTCAACTTTTGTAGGAAATATAATAGAGTTTACGTCTTTCACATCACCAATTAGATACTCAGAAAGACCGGGACCTCGACCATGTCCAAATACATTATGCTGAACCGGTTTGCGTAGATCAGCATCAACGAGGAGAGTCTTTTTTCGGAGTTGAGCAAAGGCGATGGCTACATTAGCGGCGGTAGTGGATTTTCCCTCACCTGGTTGGGAACTAGATATTAATAGACTCTTAATTTTTTGATCAGCTGTGGAAGCATAGTTTATGTTTGTCCTCAATGAGCGATAGCTCTCAGAGATAGGAGATTTCGGATCCTCATACGTAATCAGACGACGTTTGAATTCTGTGCCCCCCCGAGAAGGAGAGGACATTTTTTTGAGCGAAATCTTGGGGTCAGGTCCGAGCATATCAGGAATAATTCCCAGAATTGTCAGACCTTTTCGTTCCAAGTGCTCTACAGCTTTTACGGTATTATCAAGGAATTCTCTAGCAAATGCGATACCTATCCCAAAACTGAGTCCGAGAAAAATGCCTAGTAGCAAATTCATTTTTTTGTTGGGCTTCACTTTCTCTGCCACTAATGCTGGATCTAAAATACGGACCCTCCCCAATTGACCAGCCTCGGTAATTCTGGATTCCTCATATTTTTGCTTCATCGTGAGGTATAGGTTTTCATTGAGTTTTAAATCACGTTCGAGCCTGGCATATCGAAGGGTCTGAGTTGGCAAACCTATAAGACGATTGGACATTTGATCCACCAACTTCTTATATTCTTCCGCTCTCGAGCGAGACGAGTGGACCTCAACCTCCTGTTCTACAATTTTATTGAAGATTTCCTGGGAGGCTTTAAATGGATCCTCCTCGCTCCAACCTGATAATATTAGGGTTTCAGTTAATCCGGTGAGCTTAGATTTCATCTCTGAGATACGGCGATTAAAATCTTTGGCTTGAAGTGCTTCTTCGTCCCAGCCTTCATCTACCATCTGTTGAACCTTTTGGGCCTCCAACTCAGCTATTTTCCCCCTCAAAGCAACAATCATGGGATTATTGGTATTGGTTATCTCTTCCATAAGAGCCTTTTCACTCTGAGTCAGTTGACTTTTCAGATAATTAACACGCTCTTGAGCGACCTCCAGCTCAGCAATATTAGTAAAATAGATGCCTTCGTACGTGGTTAAATCTTTTAGCAATAGCTCAGCTGACCCATCTAGAGAATAAATCTGAAATTCGGACTGAAACACCTGCAGGTCATTTTCAACGAGTCTAAGACGGCGCTCATATTTTGTAATTTGGCTATCCAGAAAAGTGAGAACAAAATGCAACTCACCCTGACCACCAGCCAGGTCCAAATTACGGTAAATATCTGAAACTTTATTGGCAAGAAACATTGCATCAGATGAATCGGGTGAATTAACAGAGATCTTAAGGACATCTGTATCACGGACAGTAGAAATGCGAGTATTTTTTCTGAGTTGCTCTACAACCTTGACACGCTGTGAAAAATCAAGTAGCCTGGGAGGAGTTATCAGTTTTTGCTCAGAACCAATCCAGTCCATGAGATAATCCTGAAGACGATATCGCACTCTCACATATCGGGTTCCAAATAGTGCAAGTTGATCCGCACTTCCATCGTTAATCAGTGAGCTCACCACCTGTTCATGAAGATTGAAACTTTTAAGCACTTCAGTTTCATTTTGAAGACGTTGTTGGGACTTATTTAAACCAAAATCAAAGACAAAAGATGATGGATTCGCCCCGCTATCCTTGATCATCACGACAGTGGTGGCCTGCCAGACTGGCGAGGTGGTCAGCGTGAAATATATGGTAATAGCCAGAGCAACAGCAAAAATCATAATAATGGATTTTCGATAGCTCCAAAATATTCTCCATATTTCCTTAATATCAATTTCATCTTCGAGGTGTAATTGTTGACTTGGGATTGGATTTCTCTGAATTTCACTCATTCTCATATTCTCATATTCTCGTTTCATGGTCCATAGTTCTACACCAACAGCCTATATAAAAATGGATTAATGTCCCGCAGATCTTTTAATTTCCATTCGCTCAAAATCGGTTTCGCATCTAGCATATTAATGTAATCGGAGAAGGAGAATGAGCAGGTTATTTTTTGATGAAATTATCTGGTTCGAACAGGCATTGTTTGGTCCAATATCTTGAATCTTTAAGATGCAAGCCACCCTCAAGATCTGGAAATTGATTGCAATGTAAAAAATATTTGAATGAAGAAGTAGGACATAAACAAGTGTTATTCACCTACAAAGAGAAAAGTTGCCCAAGGGGATTCGGATCCAGCTGTTTCAAAGTCATCAATGTATTGTGCTCCAGTATCAATGCGCCACTTGTAGACCTCGTCTGGCTCCAATGAAACAGACACTGGAATTGTCCACGATTCAACAGCACTGGTGTAGTTTCCAGGATTGAACACCTCTCTCCAAACTAATTCGTTGCCATCAGTAGTAATTGTCAGACAATACGTTTCCATTTCAATATCATATCCATAGTTCCATCGCAGTTGCCTTGCTCCATCGAGCTTGTCGATTGGTCCGTTTGGTACCATCGTGCTTAATTGAACTGTTGGTAAAAGAGAATAGCTCCTTGAATCAGAATAGTCGCTAAGATTACCTGTCATATCTTCTGTCTTAAGCTTATAATTGAAATAAGTTCGCAATTGAATATCTGTGTCAATATATTCTAGTAAAGCTGATGATTCACTTTCCAAGCGAGTTAACAGCTCATAATCACTAAGACTATCATTTTGATCAAAATATTCAGCTCGAAATATCAAGTATGCTGATATGTTCTCTCCAGAATTAGGTGCCCACTCTAAATAAATACCAAATTCATGAGCATCAATCCCTCGCTCAGGCCACTCATCAGGTAAGGATTTTTGAACCCAGACCGGAGGAGTGGGTTGAGTTGGATCTTCCACATCTATACCACAAGAATGAAAATTGAAAATTGAAAATTGAATTAGGACGATATAAATGGTGGGTGACCAATAACGATAGAATATTTTTAATATTGGTAGAATTGAATAAGTGGACAGGGTGAAATCTTCATTCGATTTAAACATGCTGAAAGATAATCTATTCCCAAACAGGTCAAAAGGCAGAATTCTATCCTAGGTATAGGTGGACAAGACTGGTTATTTATTCGAGTCGTCCAAAGAGATTAATCTATTATCGTCAACCCCATGAATATTTTTTTTCTTTTTTATTTAGTACCTGTAATGCTCTGGTTTGAAAGGACCTTGCTTTTTGATCCCAAGGTATTCAGCCTGATCTTCAGAAAGTGTAGTCAGTTTAGCATCAAGATGAGCGAGGTGCAGTCTGGCCACTTCTTCATCAAGCTCCTTGGAAAGTACCTGAACACCATCAGCAACACTACCTTCATATAAAGCC
>JABHCC010000138.1 GCA_018669475.1 Bacteroidota bacterium
AAACCAAAAGCAACTTCTTTTAATCAAACAATTTGCAAAGTGGTATCATTTTTACAAGGAAACCATGTTCTCTTCTATCGGTCCTCTTTTTTGCTTCCTTTCTTTCTGACAGAGAAAAAAGGAATCCCCGCGTCAAACCATTCTATTTTTTCTGAAGTCAACCAACTGACTACTAGAAAGAAAGGATGGTTTGACGCGACCGGGTTTTGCCCGGTTACGGTAGTGATGCCGAGCCCGCCCTATGGCGAAAAGCGAAAAATGGATGCGAAAATTCAGGAAATATGAAATCTATCCCCGCCATTGAACTGACTGTGATATCCAGTATTTCAATAAATTAGCATTGAATTGAGTCCTCCAGCCAGAAGATGTTCAGTTATATTCGTGCCGGAGTACAGGCGAAATCATCGCACTATCGGTTAGATTTCCACTTTCAAATCCAATAAATAAGTAAGGAAGGCAACTCAGGGCTCAACTTTCTGGAATGAGGTAGCTTCCTTTCTTTCTGCACCGAGAAAAAAAGGAATCTTCAACGCGGCAATTCGTTGGATTCTACCAGCAATCTATTTTGCGCTGCTGGAATTTCGCGAATTGCCGCGACCAGCCTTCGCGTGATTTTTCATGCTCAAGGATTTCAAGAAAAATCACAAAATTCATAAAAAATCGTTTCTAACTCAAAAAAACATAATTCTCTGAATATCTACAAGATGCAGGTAATTATTAACACCGGGCTGTGCCCGGTTACGCCAGTGATGCCAAGCCCGCCCTAACCTGAAACGCGAAAAATTGCGATGTTTTTGCAGGAAATATGATAAGACTATTTGAGATTTCCATCGTTTGTAAGTGGAAAATCTCAGTCCTGACCATGAATATGGTCCGGGAATTCGCCTATTGATAGCTAATAGAATATATCTGTCATCAAGAACAATCAGGTAGCTTATTCACCTTTGTGTTTCAATTCCAAAATCCTACTCAAGGCATTGTTAGCGTAGTTGAACTTGAATGTCCAGTCTTTGCAGAATTTCTTCAATTCAGGTTTTAAATATCGATCAAAAGAATAGTCATATTTGAATAGCGCATGAGTCTTATCATAATAGAGATCAATGTATTCTGACAAATCGAACTTCTTATATTTGCCCATTAGCTCCTCAATTTCATCCCGCACCAATTGTTCTGTCGGTGCAGAATACGGTGTTGAGAATATATCGCGAAGATTCTCTGGCACTCTAAATTGTTTTCTTGCCTTCTTCTTATCAGGGTTTATAATCCCATCTATGTACTTTTGAAATTTCTCTTTATCTTCTACCAACTCAACGTATTTTTTCAGATTGATATTTCGTTTCTTGAGTTCAATTCCAAGTTCAACAAGGTCTTTTCTATTAAAGTAAACAGATCTCCCGCGCATGAAATAGTTGGTAAACTCAAAGTGTTCAATAATAATTTTAGTACAATTCCAGGGAGCGCTTTTAATAACTTTACTGATGTCATTGGCCTGAATCCACTCACCACGCTGAACTTCAAGCTCCCTGAATTCCTTGGCTGCTTTTGAGATGGCTGTCTTGGAGAACTTTTGTTTTGCTGGTTCATCAGATGTTCCAATAAGTTCGGCTAGAAGGTTTTTGACTTGCCTAATTTCTTTCAGGACTTTAGTGTCCAATTCCTGTTGATTGGCTGTTTGCTCTTGATTTCTCATAGTGAAGCTGGTCCTTGCTAAAGCTGATTCTTTTTTAGGTATTCACTTAAGTATTCTCCACCTGACTTGTGTCTAGTATTTTCCAGAACCAAATCAATTTCCTCTTTCTTGAAAAGGATTTTTCCTCCAACCTTATAATAAGGAAACTTGCTAATCCGCATATTGGTTATGGTTGTTGTTGACACACCAAGATAATCAGCAAGTTGCTTTGTTGTGACCCAGGTATTCTTGTTCTTCGAATTTGGGCCTTGAACTACTTCAATTAGTTGAGATAGCTTTTCTTCGATTGCAGCTAACCTAGCTTCAATGGTTTCAAACGGATTTTCCATATTGTCGATTTTAAGGGTTTGACAATAAAGTTACAGACAAATCAGTACTTTATTAATGCCCAGGATAAAGGATAGGGATACAAAAGGTTTGGATAATTGAGTCGCTATTATTGAATAGGATCAATTGATTTTGTGATGGATTTGGAATGTTTTGGGGGCGCAGGGTTGCGAATGAGAACAATCTGGCTGTTTCCCCACAGGAATATGAAGTGATCCTGTTTACACTATGTTTAAACCAAGACATAAAAAAAGGAGCTAGCTTGATGCTAACTCCTTGATCTTCAACTGTGGGCGATACTGGATTCGAACCAGTGACCCCCTGCTTGTAAGGCAGGTGCTCTGAACCAACTGAGCTAATCGCCCGAAAGCGGATGCAAATATAGAGGGTTTTATTTATGAAACAAAACCAGATTG
>JABHCC010000139.1 GCA_018669475.1 Bacteroidota bacterium
AAAACAACTTAGCTGACAGTCGCCACTCCTGCCTTTCCTGATCAAAATCAAGATTAGTGAAACTCACATGTAAAGGATGGAATGACGAAAAGCCAATACATGCAATAATAGCTATCAAGTAATTCACTCGCATTATTCCCTGTTTACAAACAAAATTAATATTTTTATCAGCTAAAATCCCGGTATGAGCACTTTCCAACTATATTTAACTCTGGGCCTTCAGCATATAGCTGACTTCAAAGGTTATGATCATATTTTATTTATAATTACCCTTTGTGCTGTTTATCAATTACGTGACTGGAAAAACATTCTAATTCTTGTTACCGCTTTCACAATCGGACATTCACTTACATTAGTACTGGCAACATTCAATATTATAAGGATATCTGGTGATCTCATCGAATTTCTTATTCCTGTTACCATTTTGTTAACCGCAGTTGGCAACATATTGCAAGAGAAAGAAAGTTTCTCTAAATCCCATCACAGGTACAAATATGGATTAGCAATGTTTTTCGGATTGATTCATGGATTGGGTTTCTCTAACTATCTCAGATCATTGCTCAGTAGTGAAGATAGTTTAGCCGGACCACTCTTCTCATTTAATCTTGGAATTGAAATTGGACAATTGATCATAGTCAGTATCTTTCTATTATTTGGACTACTTTTATTAAACCTTATGAAATTCAAGCCCAGAGAATGGAATTTGTTAATATCTGGTGCAGGAATTGGGATCTCTTTAATATTAATTTTCGAACGAATTCCTTTTTGATATGTACAAATCTATTCTCTTCCTGATTGTTTGTTGTTTTTACCAGCTTACCTTTCAGGGTTTATCAGCTCAGCAAGGTGAGATTGAGCCTCCGGATACAACATCAGTTCGAATAGCTGCTGAATTATTAGGATTATCATTCAGTCAGGATGAGATCGTGCAGATGTCAAGAGGAGTCCACCGTCAAAAAAGATCTTATCAAATGATTCGTGATTTTGAACTGCAGAATTCGATTCGTCCTGCACTGCAGTTTAATCCCTTACCATATGGTTTTAATCCACCTGATGATTCTGGCCTGAATGAATGGACAATTCCTGATAATATTAACCTGCCGGATAATCCTTCGGATATTGCTTATATGTCAATACCAGAATTGGCCTCTTTAATCAAGAATGAAAAGATCAGTTCAGTAGCTCTGACTAAACTTTATTTGAATCGCCTTAAAACATTTGACGATAGCTTATACTGTGTTATAAACCTTACTGAGGCTTCAGCGTTTGAGCAGGCAGCAAAAGCTGATGCAGAAATTAAACAAGGTATATACAGGGGGATTTTGCATGGAATACCATTTGGAGTTAAAGACTTACTCTCTTACGCTGATTATCCTACAACATGGGGAGCAAAACCATATGAAGACCAGGTTCTGAATGAAACAGCAAGTGTAATCACCAAGCTGAATGATGCCGGAGCTGTATTGTTGGCAAAACTCAGTCTTGGCGCTCTGGCCATGGGTGATGTTTGGTACGGTGGTACAACACGCAATCCCTGGAATACAAAAAATGGCTCTTCAGGATCTTCCGCAGGTCCGGCAGCAGCAGTTAGTGCTGGTCTTGTTCCATTTGCAATTGGATCAGAAACATTGGGATCAATTGTTTCTCCCTCAACGAGATGTTCAGTTACAGGTTTACGTCCGACTTTTGGCCGGGTCAGTAAATATGGGGCTATGGCTCTTAGCTGGAGTATGGATAAATTAGGGCCCATATGCAGAAGTGCCAATGACTGCGCAATTGTACTGGATTTTATCAGAGGAGCAGATGAACTTGATATCTCAACTATTAGTGCTGGCTTTTCTTTACCAAAACTGGCTAGTCTTAAAGGCCTTAAGATTGCATATTTGAAAGACTTATTTGATGATGATTACTCATTCAGTAGTAATGACCAGCAGGCTCTTGAGATATTCAGGGAAATGGGAGCTGACCTGCAAGCCATCAGCCTGCCTGATGATCTGCCTGTAGGAGCTCTCAGAATAATTCTTAATGCTGAAGCTGCTGCTGCATTCGATGATCTTACCAGATCAGACAGGGATTCATTATTAGTAAGTCAATCAAACTGGTCATGGCCAAATTCATTCAGGACATCCCGTTTTATTCCAGCTGTAGAATACATACAGGCAAACAGAATACGCTCAGTACTTATCCGGCAGGTTCATGATTTATTTAAAGAATTTGATGTTATTATTACACCCTCTTACGGAGGAATCCAATTAACATTAACCAATTTAAGTGGACATCCTGCTTTACTTTTACCTACCGGATTCACTGAAAAAGGTGATCCCAGCTCTATAACTCTGCTGGGAAATTACTTTGATGAAGGTGTTATTTGTGCAGTTGGACAATTGTACCAGGAAAAAACTAAATTACACCTGAGACGACCCGATAATTTTAAATAAAAGACTTTGTGATATTGACAAAATACCAGGTAGATATAGCTATAACAGGTGGTGACATCATTACCATGGATCCTGATTTTCCCTTATATGAGAATGGACTTATTCTTGTAAAAGGTCACGATATTCTCTACTGTGGCAAGAAATTGGAAAGCAGTGAATATAACGCTGCTAAGATTATTTCAGCAAATGGCTCTGTGATTCTGCCCCCATTTTTTAACCAGCATACGCATCCCAGCATATCTTTATTCAGAGGATTGGGTGCTGATCTTAAACTGATGGAATGGCTGGAGAGAGTTATATGGCCACTTGAGAAGCAATTTTGTCATCCAGATTTTGTATACCTCGGCACTCAATTATCATTAGCTGAGATGATACTAAATGGTACAGGTGCTGCAGCAATAATGGATTTTCACTGTTCATCAGTTGGTGATGCATTTATTGATGCCGGCATTCGTGGTTTTATTGGTGAAGCAATTTTCGATGGTCCCAGCCCCTCATGTAAAAATTCAACTGAAGGCTTTGCTTATACAGAATTTCTTCTGAATAAATTTAGCACAGAGGAATTGCTTGATGTTTTACTGGTTATACATGCACCATTTACATCGTCTCCTGAAACTTATTCTTTGGCTGCCAAAAAAGCCAGAGAGTGGAATATTATTTCTACAAGTCATGTAGCCGAAACTCACAGAGAACTTAAGTGGTCAATGGATAAATTCGGGAAGACTCCTGTTGAATTATTGGAGAACGCAGGTATTTTTGAAGATGAGTTTGTTTTAGTTCATGGTGTGCACCTGATCAACAATGATATTGAGATTCTAAGCCGGAATGAGATTCCTGTTATTCATAACCCACACAGTAACATGATATTAGGAAGCGGTATTTGTCCGGTTCCTGAATTATTACGAAAAGGTGTCAAGGTTGGAATTGGCACTGATTCTGCAGCTAGCAATAACAATCTCTCCATGTTGAGGGAAATGCAAACAGCAGCAAGATTGCATAAGGTAAGCCAATTAAACGCATCTGAATTGCCGGCCGATCAAGTGCTCAAAATGGCGACATCAATTGGATACAGCAATTATGGAAAATCTGAAATCGGGAAACTGAAGAAAGGTTGGAAAGCTGATCTGCAGATTATTGATCTGACAAAGGTTCATAATACACCTTATTACAATGTGGCTTCTGCTTTGGCATACAGTGCACATCCGGAGGATATAAACACTCTAATTGTAAATGGTGAGCTCATTATGGAGGACAGAAATCTCCTGACACTTGACTTGCCGCTAATTATGAAGGAGGTTCGGAAAACTGCAGAAAAGATAAGCAAGTTCATGACGAAACAACATATCAGCTAATTGCAAGATGAATCCTATCATAGAAAAATACGATATTCATATACAGCATGCCTGGGTTCTTTGCCTCGACTCTGACTTTACTGAGTATAGAGATAGTTCGATTCTGATCAAAGACGGTAAGATTGCGTACATAGGTGAATGTTTGACTCTTGAACCTGGTCAGGCCAGTGAAAATATTGATGGTAGCCGGAAATTGGTAATACCTCCATTTTTTAATGGACATTCTCATATTGCAATGTCATTATTTAGAGGATTCAGAAATGATGTTCCCTTAAAAACATGGTTAGAGGATTATATATGGCCAGCTGAACAAAAATATATTAATCCCGATAATGTTTATCTGGGAAGTATGGTATCAGGTATTGAAATGATTCGTGCAGGCTGCAATATTTTCGCTGACATGTATTTTTATGAGGAAAGTGTTGCTCAGGCTGCTGAAGAATTAGGGATTCGTGCAATTATTGGTGAAGCTATTCTAAGCTTTCCTACTCCTAATAAGAAGACGCCAGCTGATGGTCTGAGATATACTGAGATACTTCACAAGACTTATTTTGATCATGATCTCATTAGTTTGTCTATTCCCGCTCATGCTCCTTATACCTGTTCCCTTGAAATTTTAGAAGACATCTCTGCCCTTGCAAAAGAGCTAAGTATTCCCACTGCAATTCATTTGTCAGAAACATCATCTGAAGTTGAAGAAAGTATTGATAAATTCGGATTAACTCCTCCCCAGTATATAGCACAAAGTGGT
The DNA here is from genome assembly GCA_018669475.1 of Bacteroidota bacterium. Taxonomy (GTDB): domain Bacteria; phylum Bacteroidota; class Bacteroidia; order Bacteroidales; family UBA12481; genus JABHCC01. The sequence goes on from JABHCC010000139.1 coordinate 4,542, forward strand.
TTTCTGGATGATCATTGCATATGTCACCATTGCAATTTCCTTTCAGATGAGGATATGAAATTATTAAGAAAAAAAGGCGCCAGTGTTATCAGCATGCCAAATTCTAATATGCTGCTGGCCTCTGGTATTGCTCCTGTTAAGGAAATGTTGGATACAGGACTTGTAGTTGGAGTTGGTACGGATGGAGCTGCCAGTAATAACAATCAAAGTGTATTAAACGATTTACAACAGCTTGTCAGATTGCAAAAGGTAAAACATCAGGACCCAACTGCTATTTCTGCCAGACATGCATTAAGTATAGGAACTATTAATGGGGCAAAAGCCTACCGGATGGACAAGCTTTTAGGTTCTTTGGAAGAAGGGAAAGCTGCTGATATGATTATAATCGATACAGATAAGCCTCATATGCAGCCAATTTTTGATCCTTACGCTCAAATAATATATTCTATGCAGGAATCCGATATTGAGAGCTTGATTATCAATGGTAGGTTTATTATGAGGGAAAGGGTGATCATATCTTTTGATGAGGAAAGACTTCTGGCCAGGGCAACTCGCTTTTCTAAAAATCTTAAATAGGAAAAGGACCCCTCAGAACTGAAGAGCCCTTACCCTTTTCGAGCCAGTGCATGAACATTCTGATCACGCTACTATCTTTTTTTTATTGATGCGTTCAATTTTCAATTTTCACACCAGAATCATGCATTTAACATTATTTCAACAACTTAGCCCATGCCACAAGTTTAATGTATTCCGAATTACGGAAATATTGATTTATTTTTGGAAATAAAACAAAAAATAAAGGGTGCCTCAGAACTGAGACACCCTTCCCCTTTCGAGCTTTAGCGTAACCTATCGAATCACACTAAATCGTTTAGTTTCGACCTGGTATTCAAAGAATACCTTTATAAAGTATATACCATCCTCAAGGTTCCTGGCCTTGAGTTTTAGATTCAGAATAATTCTGAACTGGTCATTCCAATTATCAATTGAGCACTTCATTACAATTAGTTCAATTTGAATACCAAGAAGATGTTAAAGGCTGTAATTCAATGTATTAAAACAATCTTCAGCTTGTTGTGTTTTCCATGAATTGGAAAATTAACTAGTAAGCTGGAAAAGATCATATAAAAAAAGACCGTTGGATAACGGCCTTTCGCTGAATATGATAAGGTATTTAATGGATATGTATCAAGTCTTTCACCAAGCCTATTTCAAGGAAAGTAGCTCCTTTACGTGGTCCGAAACTACCACCTATCAGGACTACTCTGTCATCGAGGTTTATTTTCTTTGCTTTCAATAAATGATTTACCACTGATCGCTTGTATTCATCATTTGACTTAGCTGGTTCTAAATAGAAAGCCTCAAGTCCATATGAAAGGGCCATTTCTCGCATCACTCTGATTGAATAGGACGCAGCATAAACTGTATGACTGCTCCTCATAGCTGCGAGATATCGTCCTGTTCGACCTGTTTGTGAATCACAAATCACCGCCTTAATGGGTACTTCATTGGAAGCCTGATATGCTGCGTTTGCGAGGAAAGCGGTTATTTCATTATTTATGGATGAAATAGAAGCATCACCATACTCTTTTGTTGCTTCAACTTCCTGAGCCACTTTTGTCATTATCTCAACTGATTCAATAGGATAACTGCCATAGGCTGTTTCCCCACTTAGCATAATGGCATCAGTTTTGCCATAAATAGCATTCGCAATATCTGAGATCTCAGCTCTTGTTGGCCTGGGATTCTCAATCATAGAATGAAGCATTTGTGTAGCAATAATAACGGGTCTTTTTCGTCTGATACAGATTTCAGTGAGCTGCCTTTGAATACCAGGAATTCTCTCAGCTGCTATTTCAATTCCAAGATCTCCTCTGGCAACCATTACTCCGTATGCATGATCCAGTATCTCCTCAATATTATCAACCCCCTCCTGATTCTCAATTTTTGCAATTATCTTAACCTTGGATTTTTTCAAACCCAGAATTTGCTTGATAGCTAAAATATCTTCTTTACTCCTCACAAAAGAGTGTGCAATGAAAGCTACATCGTTTACCGCAGCAAACTCAATATAGGCTTTATCTTTTTCGCTTAATGCCGGCAAATTCAATGACACCCCCGGTATATTGAGACTTTTCCGACTTTTTATCCAACCAGGATTCTCAGCTTTAGCAACTAATTCATCACCGTTTTTCTTTATCACCAAAAAAGCCAGTTCTCCGTCATCAATTAGAATTCGATTTCCGACCTTCATATCACGTACGAACTTTTCGTAGTTGACATGGATCAATCCAGGCACACTGGGACGATCAGGATCTCCTTTAAATATAAACTCATCCCCTTCCTGAACTTCAATCGGATCTCGGGTTACAGTTGTTCTTACTTCAGGTCCTTTGGTGTCAATCAATATGGCAATTCCTTCTGATACCTGCCGGATGTTCTTCATCAATAGCTTTGACCCTTCAATTGATTGGTGCGCTGTATTTATGCGTACAACGTTTACACCAGCATTATGCAGATCTTCCAGAAAAGGAATATCACATCTTTGGTCACTTATTGTAGCTACTATTTTAGTATGCTTCTTCATTTTTTCTTGCTTCTAAAACTTTCTATTCCTAAACGATATGAATCAAGACCAAAACCTGTAATACTACCTACACATCCAGGTGCAATAAGTGATGTATGTCTGTACTCTTCCCTGTTTAGTATATTTGTTATATGGACCTCAACCACCGGAATAACAATCGCTTTTACTGCATCTGCGATAGCAACAGAGGTATGTGTATATGCAGCAGCATTAAGAATAATCCCGTCATATATTACAGCTGCAGCATGCAGTTTATCAATAATTTCACCTTCCCAATTCGATTGAAAATATTCAATTGTTATTTCAACGAAGTGATCTCTGAGCCCATTCAGGTAGCTTTCGAAAGGTTTATCACCATACAAATTTGTCTCCCGTTCACCTAAAAGGTTTAGATTTGGTCCATTTACTATCAGGATTTTCATGGTCTGCTTTTGCGCAAAAGTACAAAATCCTACTTTAAAAGATTATTTTTACTCAAAAGGATGAACCTATGTCTCATAACGAGCAATATATTAAACCTTTTGAGATCTTTCTGAGACTGGAGAGATCTCTGTCTGATAATTCTAATGAAGCATACCTTAGGGATGTCAGAAGATTACTTGAGTTTATTGAATTATACTATCCGGAGGTAAAATTAGAAGAAACTAATATTGATCTCCTTAGGCAGTTTATCGTAACATTAAATGAAATTGGATTGGCTGCTCGTTCTCAGGCCAGAATTGTTTCTGGTATAAAGACTTTCTACCGTTTCCTTATGTTAGAGAAAGTCATTGAGACTAATCCTGCACAACTGCTGGAGGGACCTAAAATCGGACGACATTTACCTGAGATTTTGAGTCCGGAAGAAATAAAATTAATTATTGATAGCATTGATCTTAGCAATCCTCTCGGATATCGCAATAAAACTATTATTGAAGTTTTATATGGATGCGGTTTAAGAGTTTCAGAATTAACCGGATTACTCAAATCTCAAATATATTTTTCTGAAGGATATTTGAGAATTATTGGAAAAGGGCGAAAGGAGCGACTGGTTCCAATCGGAGGATTGGCATTAAAAACTTTAAAGACATATATTCAGGATTACCATCATCATATTGATATTCAGAAAGGATATGAGGACTTTATTTTTCTCAACCGTTTGGGTAAGCCGCTCACAAGAGTAATGATATTCCATCTTGTTAAAAAATCAGTTGAGAATGCTCAAATAAAGAAGAATGTCAGTCCTCATACTTTTCGTCATTCATTTGCAACCCATCTTGTTGAGGGTGGAGCTGATCTTCGGGCAGTACAGGAGATGCTAGGTCACGAATCCATATTAACAACTGAAATATATGCCCATTTGAATACGGGATACCTCTCAGAAACCATTCATCGTTTTCATCCCAGATCCTAGGTATATCAGGCACAATTCTTTGCATGTTTTACGCTATGTATTCATTAGTTTATGTGACATTTTTCAGCTACTTTTGTGGTTCGAAAAACTAAATAAATCTCTATTTTATATTAACATAATAAGTAAGAATATGTCACAGGTTAAACGTGTATATACCTTTGGAGACAAGAAGGCTGAAGGTAAGACTGACATGAAAAACCTCCTTGGAGGCAAAGGGGCCAATTTGGCTGAAATGAATCTGATAGGTGTTCCGGTACCTCCAGGCTTTTCAATCACAACTGATACTTGTAGTGAGTACAATACATTAGGAAGTGATAAGGTCGTTGAATTATTGAAAGATGAAGTCACTGAAGCTGTAAAGAATGTTGAATCCATCATGGGTACAAGCTTCGGCAGCAATGAAAATCCTTGTTTATTGTCAGTACGATCAGGTGCCAGAGTTTCAATGCCTGGTATGATGGATACTGTTCTTAACCTTGGATTGAATGACGATGCAGTGGAAGGAATTGCCAAACGTACCGGGAATGGTCGTTTTGCATGGGATTCATACAGGCGCTTTGTTCAAATGTATGGAGATGTTGTATTGGGAATGAAGCCTGAGACAAAAGAAGATATTGATCCTTTTGAAGCGATTATTGAAGAAACAAAAGAGGCTAAAGGTGTTGAAGACGACACAGACCTATCTGTAAGTGATCTGCAAGAACTTGTAGCAAATTTTAAAAAGGCAGTTAAAGACAAAACCGGTAAGGACTTTCCAACCGATCCATGGGAGCAATTATGGGGTGCAGTTTTAGCTGTATTTGATAGTTGGAATACAGAAAGAGCCATATACTATCGTCTGCTAAACAAGATTCCTGAAGAATGGGGTACTGCTGTGAATGTACAGGCCATGGTATTTGGAAACATGGGACAAAATTCAGGTACAGGAGTTGCTTTTACTCGTGATGCTGGAACAGGCGAAGACATTTTTAATGGTGAGTATCTTTTGGATGCACAGGGTGAAGATGTGGTTGCCGGTGTTAGAACACCCAGACAGATCACTCTTGAAGGCTCAAAACGTTGGGCAATATTAGCTGATGTGACAGAAGAAGACAGAGCAGCTAACTTCCCATCTCTTGAAGAAGTTATGCCAACAGTTTATGCTGAGTTGGATGCTACTCAACAAAAACTTGAAGATCATTATTCTGACATGCAGGATCTTGAATTCACAATTCAGGATGGAAAACTATGGTTGCTTCAAACCCGGGGAGGTAAGCGAACCGGAGCTGCAATGGTTCAGATTTCTATGGATATGCTGCGTGAAGGCAAAATAGATGAAAAAACCGCCTTACTACGCAATGAACCCAATAAATTAGACGAATTATTGCACCCCGTTTTTGATCTTGACGCTTTGGCTGAGGGAACTGTACTTGCCAAAGGTCTTCCGGCATCACCGGGAGCTGCAACTGGTCAGATCGTTTTCCATGCTGATGAAGCTGAGGAATGGGCTGATGATGGTAAAGAGGTTGTGTTGGTTCGTATCGAAACATCTCCCGAGGATCTTAAAGGCATGAATGTAGCTAATGGAATCCTGACTGCCAGAGGAGGAATGACTTCACATGCTGCGGTAGTAGCCCGTGGAATGGGAAAATGTTGTGTTTCTGGTGCCGGAAGTTTGAAAATCAATTATAAAGAGAAATCTCTGAAGGTTGATGGTAAAACTTATGGTGAAGGAGACTGGATCTCACTAAATGGTTCAACAGGAGAAGTTCTTGATGGAAAAATTAAAACAATTGATCCTGAATTAAGTGGTCATTTTGGAGAATTGATGGATCTTACTGATAAGTATGCAACAATGAAGGTGAGAACAAATGCCGACACACCTCATGATTCAGAAGTTGCACGTAATTTTGGAGCAGTTGGAATCGGACTAACCCGAACAGAGCATATGTTCTTTGAAGGTGATCGTATTAAAGCTGTTCGCGAAATGATACTGGCCGATGATGAAGCTGGCAGAAGAATTGCGCTTGAAAAATTGCTGCCAATCCAGAGAGAAGACTTTGAAGGTATCTTCGAAGCTATGCAAGACCTGCCGGTTACAGTACGTCTGTTAGATCCACCTCTTCATGAATTTGTTCCTCATGAAGAAGAAAATCAACAAGAAATGGCCGACGAAATGGGTATTACTGTTGAAGAAGTAAAAGCAAAAGTTGAATCTCTTGCTGAATTTAATCCAATGCTGGGCCACAGAGGTTGTCGTTTAGGAAATACCTATCCTGAAATAACTGAAATGCAAGCCAGGGCAATTATTGAAGCTGCAATTAACCTGAAAGCAAAAGGCATTGTGGCTGTTCCTGAGATCATGGTTCCTCTTACAGGTACTCTTGAGGAAATGAAAATGCAGGAGGAAATTGTACGTGAGGTTGCCGCAAAAGTATTTGAAGAAAAAGGAGATAGTATAGACTACCTTGTTGGTACAATGATTGAAATTCCTCGTGCTGCTCTTACTGCAGATGAAATTGCAAAATCAGCAGAGTTTTTCTCATTTGGAACAAACGATCTCACTCAGATGGCATTTGGCTATTCACGTGATGATGCAGGAAAATTCCTACCTGTATACATTGAGAAAGGCATTCTTAAAGAAGATCCTTTCCAAGTACTCGACCAGGAAGGTGTTGGACAGTTAGTACGCATGGGAACAGAAAAAGGACGCAAAACTAAGCCTGGCTTGAAAGTGGGTATTTGTGGTGAGCACGGTGGAGAACCCAGCTCAGTTGAGTTCTGTAACAGTGTAGGTATGGACTACGTTAGCTGTTCACCTTTCAGGGTGCCAATAGCACGACTAGCTGCTGCACAAGCTGCGATTAAGCAACAGTAATACAGCTACTTATAGTATTAAGAAGGGCTACTCGTTTGGAGTAGCCCTTTTCTTTTAATAAATATTAATTCTACCTTTGTTATCATATAATACTATTCTATGGACTGGTTACATATTATTCTATTAGGAATCGGAGCTTATCTATTAGGTTCTGTTCCAACTGCAATATGGATTGGAAAATGGTTTTACGGAATTGACATCAGGGAACATGGTAGCGGTAATGCCGGTTTTTCAAATGCACTCAGAGTTATGGGCTGGAAAGCAGGTATACCGGTACTTCTTGTCGACGTGGCAAAAGGGTATTTTGCAGTTGCACTTGCCGAAATAATTACCCATGATGCAACAAGTTCTATCTCAATCCAGATAATTGCCATTGCATTTGGTTTATTGGCTTTCATTGGACATCTGTATCCGGCCTTTGCCAGGTTCAAAGGAGGAAAAGGAGTTGCAACCGGTCTGGGCATAATAATAGCAATTTACCCTTTAGGCTCTATTGTTGGGCTGGGTGTATTTGTAATAATTGTACTGACTTTCAGAATGATGAGTCTTAGTTCAATGACTGCTGGCCTTAGTTTTCCATTTACAGTATATTTTTCTCAGAAACTAGATGATCCGGTTCTTTTCATCTTTTCATGTTTCATTGCTGTTATGATTATTTATACCCATAATTCAAACATCCAGAGAATAATAAAAGGCACTGAAAACAAAATCTGGTTCAAAAAACCAAAAGAGAAGTAGGTCCGGGGTCCGAAGTCCGAAGTCCAGGGTCTTAAACCTTTTTACTTCAAACTTCTGCCTAATTTAGGTCTTTAGTCTTTGGTCATTGGTCATTGGTCATTGGTCGTTGGTCATTGGTCGTTGGTCTTAAGCCTTTTTACTTCTACCTTCTGCCTAGTTTAGGTCTTTAGTCATTGGTCGTTGGTCTTAAACCTTTTTACTTCAAACTTCTGCCTAATTTAAGCCTTCAGTCTTGTGTCTTGTGTCTTCGGTCTTTGGTTCCCTAGTCCCTTTGTCCCCTTTTCCCCGACTCCCGCCTGCCCCGATTTTAATCGGGGATTCCCGCTATTTAACAATATGAACGTCTCGTTGTGGAAATGGAATTTGAATATTGTTATCTCTGAACTTTTGATCGATCTGAAAACGAAGCGAAGATTTCAGGTTTTCAATTCTGAATGTTCTCCGGCTCCAGAAAAATAGCTGAAAATCCAGAGAGGAGTCACCGAAATTTTCAAACCTCACAAAAGGCTTTGGTTTTTTACTAATACCCTTATCACCTTCGGCACATTCTAATAAAACCTTCTCAACAAGTCTTGTGTCAGATCCATATGCAACTCCAACATTAATATGGAAACGCGTATTTTCCTCGTTATGACTCCAGTTGATAAGCTCTTTTACAATAAACTGAGTGTTTGGGATGATCATTGTATAATCGTCACGTGTCAGAATTTTGGAGGTTCGAATTCCAATATTTTCAACTTTACCAACAATTCCATTATTGAGTTCAACAACATCTCCTTCTTTCAGGTTACGCTCAAACAATAAAAATATTCCGGAAACCAAATCAGCAATAATCTGCTGCAGGCCAAAGCCAACTCCAACAAGTATGGCGGCCCCAGCTCCCCATAAAACAGTCAATTTCAAACCAGTGGAGTTGAGAATCATTAAAAAAGCAATAATCCAGATTATATATGAAATGAATTTGAAAACTGACTTTGACTTTCCAGAGTCCTTCTCACGAAAATGACGGTCTGAGGTGAATACTCTTTCCAGACCCATCAACACCAGTCGGGTAACGAATATATATATTACTGCAAGAATGATATGTTCAGGTTTAAGACTGAAATCACTTTTGTCAGTTGGTTTAATAATCTCATAGCTCAGAAACCCATCTATGTTAAGACCAATAATGGCCAGAATGAAGCCAAGTCCAATCAACCAGAAAGAAGCTCTCAATATGTGGAAGAGAAGTCTTTTTCTCGATAATTCCCATTTATTAAAAAGTCGATTCTTCCTTATGAATATTCCAGCAATAATACTAGAAACAGAGGCCAGAATCAGAACAATGACTATCAGAAAAACATCAGAGTAAGTAATGATTAATGATTCATTCAAGGTCCAGACTTCATTACGCAGAAATTCTCTCATGCTTCTGTTTCTTTAAAAACTGCTTTCATTTTCTTCATCAGATATTCTTTTCGATGATTCTCAATTAATTCTCCATTAATAGCAAGAGAAACAAAACCGCTTTCCTCAGAAACTACCAGAACAATTGAATCACTATCTTCTGACATACCTACGGCAGCACGATGTCTCATACCCAGACTTCCACGCAATTTTTGATTTTCAGTGATGGGTAAGACGCACCCGGCTGCCTTAATTTTATTTTTCACTAAAATGACTGCTCCATCATGCAAAGGTGTCGTCCTTTGAAATATACTCAATATCAAATCCTTAGATAGCACACCATCAATCAGCTGTCCGGTCTCTGCAAAAGCTCTAAGCTCAGACTTCTGTGCAAGAACAATTAATGCCCCTGTCTTTTTTGCTCCCAATTCATAACAAGTATCCAGAATCAGATTGAAATCCCAAAAGGGTTCACCATGGGACTTAAACCTAAAGAAATTATTGAATGTCAACCATTGTGTATTCCTGAAATACCGGGTACCAAGAATCAGAAGGAATCGTCTTACCTCTTGTTGAAAAACAATTAGTAGTGCAATCAATCCTAATCCAATGAACTGTCCCAGAATACTGCCTAATAACTGCATATTTAATGCCCTGACCAAAAGCCCTATTAAATACAGAATAAAGACACCATAGAAGATATTTAAAGCCACGGTTCCTCTTATCAAAAGATATACCTGGTATAATAAAAATGCTACCAATAAGATATCTATGAAATCGAGTATGCGGATATTTTCAAAAATAAAACCCATTAATAACCAATTAGCTTATTTATCAAATTCAAACATTCACTAATCTCTTTTACATCATGTACTCTGAATATATCAGCTCCCTTAAAACGTGCTATACTATGCAAAGCTGTTGTACCATTCATTGCTTCATCAGGACCAGTATTCAAAACTTTTTGAATCATCGACTTCCTACTTATTCCAATAAGTAAAGGAAGGTTAAATATCGAAAACATTTCCAGCTTCTTCAAGATTTCAAAATTATGTTCCAATGTTTTACCAAAACCAAATCCCGGATCAATAACAATATCCTTAACTCCCTTTTGACGAAAGATATCTATTTGCTCACTAAAATAGTGGATAATTTCCATCGTAACATCATTATATGTTGGTTGTTTTTGCATAGTTGCAGGATTTCCTTTCATATGCATCAGTACCACAGACACATCAAGATCTGCAATCGTCTCTGGCATCAAAGGGTCCATCGCACCTCCTGATATATCATTGATCAGGCAAACACCAAACTCACCTACTACCCTCCTTGCAATTTCAGATCGAAAAGTATCAACAGATAATGGTAGATCAGGGTAATTACTTTTTATGGCTTTTAAAATGGGATGAAGACGTTTCCATTCCTCTTCCATATCAGGTAATTTAGCTCCGGGCCGGCTGCTAAATCCACCGATATCAAGAATATCCATTCCATCATCACACATACATGACACTTTTTCGAGAAATACATCTTTTGCAGAGACTCTGCTTTCGGAATAAAAAGAATCAGGAGTTACATTGAAAACACCCATTATTAGTCCCTTACTGAGGTCAATAATATCCCCTCCAAGCCTAATGTATCTTTGTTTTTTCATAACAAGAGCCATAATTCATGTAAAATACCTTTCACAAAATTATAACAATACCCCATATATTTACTCAATTTTGATACTTTTAAGATCACAAAAAAGCCAGAAATGACAAAAACCAATAATCAGTTCGACCAGGCCATACAACTCTGCAAGGATCTGTTTATGAGCAAAATGAAAGACTATGGAACGTCATGGCGAATAATGAGACCTAATTCAATAACTGATCAACTTTATATCAAAGCCCACCGTATTCAAAGTATTGAAATGAAAGGTGAGCAGCTTGTCGAGGATAATATTGCTTCCGAATTTATGGGGATAATCAATTATGGTATTATTGGATTGATACAATTGGATCTGTCAAACGATATAAATCTGGAGTTGTCAGCTGATGAGTCAGAGCGCTTATACTCTGAGAAAGCTCAACAGGCGAAAGATTTAATGATGAATAAAAACCATGATTATGGTGAAGCATGGCGTGAAATGAGAGTATCTTCATTTACTGACCTTATCCTGACAAAAATTTTTCGTGTAAAACAAATTGAAGATAACGCCGGACAAACAATCGTATCAGAAGGAATTGATGCGAATTATTATGACATTATCAATTATGCTATTTTTGCAATAATAAAATTGGAAATAGAAAAACTGGAGGATCTATTATGAGTATTATCCGTTACGTTAGCAGACTTTTAGTCGGTTTAGTTTTTACATTCAGTGGTTTTGTTAAGTGTATTGATCCCTTGGGAACCGCTTACAAAATATCAGATTACCTGGTTGAGTTTGGTTTGAATGGATTAACTGATCTCTCTTTAACCTTGTCTATTTTGCTATGTGGAATTGAGCTTGTTATCGGACTAATGTTGCTTACAAATACACTTGTTCGATGGGCCGCCTGGATGAGTCTGATATTCATGCTTTTCTATACACCACTAACTCTGTTTCTTGCTATCGCTAACCCAATATCTGATTGCGGTTGTTTTGGCGACGCAATAATATTGAGCAACTGGCAAACTTTTCTGAAAAATATCGTGTTAATCATATTTGTGATTCTACTATTTATTGACAGGGATAAGTATCAAGAATTATTCGCTCCTAGATATCGTTATTTCTTCCTTGTCTTTTTAATATTTATTTCCATTGGATTTGAAATTTGGTCGATTAATCATTTACCAATTATTGACTTCAGGCCTTATAAAATTGGCAATAATATTAATGAAGGGATGGAGATTCCTCCCGGAGAAAAAAATGAAATTTACGAATCGACTTTTTATTATAAAAAAGACGGGAAAACACAAGAGTTTACCATTAATAATATACCCACCACAAGTGGATGGGAATATGTCGACAGAAAAGATAAACTCATACAAAAAGGCTATGAACCACCAATTCATAATTTTAGTATTATTTCACTTGAGGGTGAGGATATAACTGAACCTATACTGCGGTATAACTATACTTTCCTTCTAATTGCACATGATCTTGATAAAGCTAATATTTCACATCAAACTGAAATAAATGAGTTAGCTGAATTCCTGCTGGTAAGTGGATATGACTTTTTATGTATCACTGCAGCGTCAAACAAGCAAATTGATAACTTCAGGCTTATAACAAATGCCCCCTACCCTTTTTACAGAATGGATCCTGTTACACTTAAAACAATTGTTAGGTCTAATCCTGGTCTCATAATGATAAAAAGAGGCACTATATTAAATAAGTGGCATCATAAACACCTGCCAAGCCTTGGAGCCTTGAACAGTGAACTTCAATCAGTTGTATACTAATTAACTATATAAAAGTATCATTTATGAGAAAACGAATCGTTGCAGGTAACTGGAAGATGAATACATCAATTGAGGATGGCAGTAAACTTGCGGAAGAAGTTAGCAAATTAGTTCTTGACCTTGGAAACACAGATATTGGTGTAGCGATAGCACCTCCATTTACCCATCTGGCGACAATTGCAAATATTATTGACAGTGAAAAAGTATGCCTTGCAGCACAGAATTGTGCATCTGAAGAATCTGGTGCATATACAGGCGAAGTTTCTGCATCAATGCTTAAGAAATTGGGTGTAGATGCAGTTATTATCGGGCATTCAGAAAGGAGAAGCTATTTCAAGGAAGATCATGCTACTCTCACAAAGAAAGTTAACCTCGTTCTTAAACATAATATGAAGCTAATATTTTGCTGCGGTGAGGTATTGGACGAAAGAGACCAGGGAATTCAGAATGATATTGTTAAAAAGCAGCTTGAAGAGAGTCTTTTTCATCTTTCAGCCGAAGAAATGGATAATTGCAGAATCGCCTATGAGCCTGTATGGGCTATCGGAACGGGCAGAACAGCATCGCCTGAACAAGCTCAGGAGATGCATGCCTTTATCCGCTCACTTGTAAAGACGAAGTACGGTGATTCTGTTGCGGAGAGTACTACAATACTGTATGGCGGATCATGCAAACCTTCAAATGCCAGCGAGCTTTTCTCAAATCCGGATGTTGATGGTGGATTAATCGGAGGGGCTGCATTAAAAGCTGATGACTTTGTTGGTATTGTAAAATCTTTCTAAGAAAGTCAAACCAAACTATAACTTTTTTAACAGGCAATCCGTTATACATTGGATTGCCTGTTTGCATTTAATGATGTATTATACTCAAATTAAAATTATCGGGCTGATAGTGCTATTTATAGCAATGACCTCATTTTTGCATGCGCAAGAGGAAGATGAAATTATTTTCACAGCCGATCCGGTAGCCTTTACATCAGAATTATCAAACTTTTTGTCTTCAATTCCTGATAAGCAAAGTCGGGTCATGATCAAAGACTTTGAAACATTCAAAGCATCTTACATGCCTGAAGAGAACGAATGGATCAGCATTGCCTCTATTGCTAATTTATTAGTATCTCTTGATGCCAAACCATTATCATATTTTAGCCGCTTCATTAACTCTATTAACTCTTTTGCTCAAACCAGTTTATCCAAATACAGTTTGACAAATTTGCTTGAAGCTGTTCAATTCCAACTTCAAAAGCCTTCTCCATCTTTGCTGCAAGCTGATAATCTATTGCATTTTGCAAACAGACTGAATAGCTTTCAGGAACTTTTTCAATCAGGCACAATCGCCTGGACTCTCACGGGGAATAACTGGTCAATTGAAAAGGACACATCAATATGTCTGAGTTTTACCAATAGTACGCTTACTGGTAAAGCCGTAAATGAGAGTTCGCCAATCTATAATTTGACAGCCCGTTATTATCCTTTGCAAACATTGTTAGTTGCTCAACAGGGACATGTGAACTGGGAAAGTGTAAACATCAGTTCTGAGGAAGTTTATGCTGAACTTGGAGACTTTAAGATAGATTTATCACGATCTGTTTATAGTATTGATTCGGTTCTTCTTACAGATAAACGCTATTTTGATCAAGCCTTAATTGGAAGATTCGAGAATAAAGTCGTTACTGGTATGCCTCCGAGTCGCCGGGGTTATCCGAAGTTTTCTTCGTACAAGAGAATTAACCAGATAAAATCCATCTATGCTAATATGGATTATACTGGTGGTTTTACCCTGCAGGGAAGCAAAGTTATTGGGGCTGACATATATAATAATAAGGGTACACTACTCATTTATTATGACAACAGACCTTTTATGCGTCTCGCATCTACATATTTTCTTTTCACACCCACAAGGGCGAGAGGTGTTAATACTGAAGTATCCATGTATTTTGATTCAGACTCTATTTTTCACCCCGGATTAAGTTTTCAATATCAGAAAAATCGTAATGAACTGGCTTTAATGCGTGATGGCCTCGGTTTATCAAACAGTAGATTCTTTAATACTTATCATAATCTTGACCTTGATGTGGAAATGATTGTCTGGCATCCAGGCGATAGTATCATGGTATTATCAGGAATGGTAGGCAGCCTGGAGAATCAGGCCAATTTTGAATCTGCTGATTATTTCAGCATTCAACGTTTTAACGAGATTCTTTTAGCCGATAAATTAAATCCTCTCTTTGGGGTGAAAAACTGTGCCGAGTATTATAATTCCAGGGTTTTCACTTCAGGAGAACTTGCTGAGTTCATGAATCGTCCCCACCACCTGGTTGAAGAAATGCTGCTCAATGTTTCTTTCCTGGGTTTTGTTCGCTTTGATTCTCAGACAGGTATGATTGAGGTTAATCAAAGAACATACGATTTTCTTGATAAACACGCTGAACTGCAAGATTATGACATTATACGCTTCCAGTCTGATATTCCCCCTCCTACCCCTAACGGCTATCTCTATATCCCATCCGGCAGGCTGAAAATTAATGGAGTAAAATATATAGATCTTAGTACCGCACGCTCAGTAAGAGCATATCCAAGCGGAAACCAGATATCAGTTTATAAAAACCGGACGATCAAATTTGATGGATTTGTTCAAGCAGGATTACTAAGCTTTACAGGTCAGGACTTTAGACTAGAATATGCACCTTTCAGAATTTATATGAATCATATTGATCAAATTAAGCTCAAAGTTCATATCCCTCGAAATGATGATTACTCCGATACATATATCACCGATATTTCTTCAATTATTGAAAATACAAGAGGTTCACTTTATATCGATGCACCAAGGAATAAATCAGGAATGAAACAGGATGATTATCCTGAGTTTCCTATGTTCATCGCCGATACTTCTGCATTTATATATTATGACCAATCCTTTGTGCAACATGGTGCTTATGAGCGTGATAGTTTCTATTTCAGTACAAATAACTTAGTAATCAGAGGTCTTAACTCTGTTTACCTGAAGGATAGCTTGTCCTTTCCGGGTCAGTTCAGAACAGCTGGAATTTTTCCCAAAATTAACCTTAACCTGGAGTATCGTGACGATAATTCTCTTGGTTTCTCAACACTTTTTACCCCGGATAGCGGATATGCGGTTTATGGAGACAAAGGGCGATTCTATAATGAGATTGAGATGAGTAATAAGGGTTTAATCGGGGACGGAGTGCTTGAATATTTAGAAGCAACTCTGGTTTCTGATGCTTTCCTTTTCCTGCCGGATGAATTACGAACAACAGCCAGAGGTATCAGCGTTACTGGTGATGTTGACGAACTGGGCAATCCCGATACTAAAGGTAGTGATATTGACATTGCATGGGAACCTTTTGAAAATCGGATGAATGCCACACCAAAAGACAGTCTGCTAAGTGTTTATGGAGATGTTGAATTCGATGGCAAGATGACTATTGAGCCTGAAGGAATTCAGGGAAAGGGGAGCTTGTCTATGGAGGAATACACTATAGTATCAGATCACTTTAGCTTCTATCAGAATAGCTTAACAGCGGATATGGCCAGCCTGAAAATACACAGTCAGTATCAGCAGGAAGATCCGAACAATAAAGAAAAGAAAGATGATCTGGTAAGTGATAAAACCCGGATTCGTGTAGATTTTAATAACAAAACTATTGAGCTCAGTCCCGAAGAAAGCGGATCCAGTATTAGTTTTCCTGAGAATCAGTTTAAATCATTACAAACCAGCTTATCATGGAAGATTGGGGATCCGATTGTCCATCTGTCTGATGCCGATTATATTTCACTGAATAATAATCAGAACGGCTTAAAAATTCATGGTCAGTCAAGCACTTTTAGTCGTGTAGATTATTCTATACAAATAGAAGGTGTTGAGTCCATTGAAGTGGCAGATGCCGTGATTTTTCCTGGTTTGCGCAAAGCAACCATCCGAACAAAGGCTCATATCGACTCAATGCCGGGCTGCCGAATAATTGGTGCAAATCCTAAATTGGATCACAGTATTGTAAATGCTCTTGTCAATATCACTGGGAAAAATAACTACAAAGCAAAAGGTGAGTATTTATATAGTGACATGGCCGGAAGAGAGTTTTTAATTCCAATAGAGGAGGTGTCAGTAAGAAATGGAATATCTGTGGGTTCAGGTCAACTGGCTGTTTATGATGCTTTCTTTCTGAGTCCGGAGTTTGCATTTAAGGGTAAGGTAGAATTCAGAATGAACAATGAATTGCTATTGTTTAATGGGAATTTTCAATTAACTCATCCATGTACAGCATCTACAAAGAAATGGATTAAACTAAATAAGGAAATAGATCCTAACCGGGTGATAATACCAATTGAAAATGGCTTAACAGATGACAACAACGAGATTATCCATTCTGGATTTCTGTTAAGTAACCAACCTGTTGATTTGTACTCAAGTTTTCTTGGCCCGCACACTCGTTACAGTGATCAGCCGGTTTTAGAGTCTGATGGATTTATCATTTTTGATTACAATAGAGGGGAATACAGAATTGCCCGGTCAGACAAACTTGAATCACCCGAGATGCTTTTACCTGAAATAAAACTGAACAGGGATATCTGTCAGGTTAGTGGAGAGGGTCCCCTGAATCTTGGCATGGAATTCGGTCAGGTAAATATTAGCTCAGCTGGTCATATCAAACATGATCTTACGACTGACAGCTTGCAGATCAATGCAATTCTGGGATTTGATTTTCATATGAATGATCGTGCCATGGATCTGATGGCTGAATCGCTTAATAATTTCACACAGGCAAGTGCAATTAATTATGCTGATAGTAAATTGCGCAGATCACTTCTATATTATTTGGGCGCTGAAGTGGGAGAACAGGTACTGAACCAGTTAGGTTTAATGGGTGGCTTTAGGAAATTACCATCAGAATTAAAACATTCAATTCTATTTACTAAACTTGATCTCAGCTGGAATTCAGAAAGGGGATCATATGTGTCTAATGGTAAAATTGGGATAAGCAATATAATGGGTAAAGCAGTTAATAAACTCTTTACAGGTAAGGTTGAGTTAGTTCACCGAAGAGGGGGTGACACATTCACCATTTACATTGAGACAGATCCTCAATCATACTTTTTTCTAACTTATAGTCGTGGATTATTGCAGGTAGTGGCCGGTCCTGAATACGAGAAATTCAACGATCTGGTTCGTGACACCAAAGAATCAAAACGTAAGACTACTAGTGAAATAACATCAATACCTTACCAATATTATACTGGACAGTACAGGTTGGTGAGGAATTTCCTAAATCAGTTTAATGAATAATTACTCTACGGATAATCATCTGGTCCTCAGTTTCGACGCATTTTATAACATACAAACCTCGCGGCCACTTATTTACATCAATGTATTGGAAACCTTTATTGTTGATCGGCATATCAATCTGCCAAACAACCTGTCCCATTAAATTTAATACTTGTATCTGCCGAACATTTATACTCAAGTCATCCCACACTAAACCAATCTTATCACTTGCCGGATTTGGAAAAACCCTGATGCTTTCATTTCTTTCCTGAAGATTAACTCCGCTACTTTCTTCTGTGGTAAAGGTAAAAGTGTCACTATTCTCTGAGAACACTCCACCATCTGAAGCTGAAACACGCCAATAATAGGTGGAATTTACATCCAGGTTCTCAACAATTAATTCAGGACTTCCCGATGCCAGAGCCAGAACAATTTCAGTGAAAACCGGTGTTAATGAGATCTCTAATTTATAGGATTTCACATGCTTGACAGCTATCCATGAGAAAACCAAATTACGACTAGGCTGATCGTTTGACCCGTCTTCAGGACTGAGCAATTGTGCTTGCATGCAGGGTAGAAAAACAGGAGACCTCTTGAAGGTATTAGCACTAAAATTAGGAACACATAATTCTTGAGTGAGAGTATTAAAAAAGATATCAGCTGGTCCGGATAAATCCTGTTCAACAACAACTGGTTCTTCAGTAAAATCAGTATTGGTTCGGTAAACTTTATTTGTCCCCCATGAGGAGAAATAGTAGTTACCGCAATTATCTCTTGCTATTCCATCCAGATTAGAATATGGAGTTTCAATAAGATTTGTGACCTCAGCTGTTTCCAGGTCAATGGCTGAAAGTGGAGCATTTGATCTCCAGAAACATGCAATCAGACGATTGTTGGCTTCGTCATAATAAACTCCATTTACTCCAGTAATTCCAGATGAAACGAATGTAGTAACTGTTCCAGCAGAGGGGACTATTTTGTAAATCTTACTAACATCAGTATCCCCAACATAAAGGTTACCATCTTTATCAGCTGTTATTCCATTCAGCCAGGCAGAGCCACTTACATCAATGTGAAAAACCTGAGCGCCATCAGATAATTGATAACCCTCAACTTGATTTATATCTGAAACATAGACAACACCATCATAAATTGTCATTCCCTTGGGACCTCTTAATCCATCGGTAGCAAAAACGGTTTTCTCATCATTCTCAGGATCAACATGTAGAATATATCCATCTGAATTACCGGCCACATTTGAAACCAGATATTTTTCATTAACAGGATCCCAACGTATGCATTCCGGAGAATTGTAGGTTTGAGATTGCACATTGATAGTAGTAAATGCCAATAGAGCAATAATGGATATTAACTGTCTCATTTCAGATTGTTTGCTGGTTTGTAAAGTTAAAAATACATAATTGGAGACATATTTTATGTATTTTGCATGCAAATTAAGTAATCTTATGAAAAAGATATTTTTTATTTGCCTGATCATGGCGATTGCCACTAGTGTGTTTGCCCAGGAAAAGCCTGAGATATATGATCCTGAGCTCAATGGTCTAGAACAAATACAGATAGCAATTAAAAATGCTGCAACTGAGAATAAACATGTTTTAGTACAGGTTGGTGGCAATTGGTGCGGCTGGTGCATACTATTTCATCAGTATATTAAAGATGATGCTGAACTTGAAAAGTATATAAATGATAATTACAAGGTCATTCATCTGAACTGGTCTCCTGACAATCGTAATGAGGAAGCACTTTCTTTATTGGAGTTTCCTCAGAGATTTGGTTTCCCTGTTTTTGTCATCCTTGATGAGACAGGCAAGCGCCTTCATACTCAGGATTCAGGATTGTTGGAAGAAGGGAAAGGATATAATCGCAATAATGTAATGCGATTTTTTCAAAATTGGTCACCTAAAGCTGTGAATCCAGACAGTTACAAGAAATAATGAACCTGTTTGTAGCACTTCCACTGGATAAATCATATTGCGTCCTTACCGAACAGGATTCTAAACATGCTATCCAGGTTTTGCGATATCAATCTGGTGAAGCCATACATGCTGTCGATGGCTCAGGCACTTACTACGAAGGTGTTATTGAAGATCCACATCCAAAAAGATGCCTGATTCGTATCAATAAGATTAAGACTAATTTTGGCCAAAGACCCTATTACGTACATCTGGCAGTTGCACCTACAAAACAGATTGATCGTTTTGAATGGTTTTTGGAAAAAGCAACAGAAATTGGAATCGATGTTATTAGTCCAGTTTTTTCAAAGAATTCTGAGCGTAAAGTAATTAAACCTGAAAGACTTAAAAGGGTTATCACAGCTGCGATGAAGCAATCACTGAAAGCCTATCAACCAATACTGAATGATGCTTGCCCATTTGATCACTTCATTAAGAATAATACAGAAGAACAAAAATTTATTGCCCACTGCTACGAGGGGACAAAACCCTTACTGGCAAATTCATACCTTCCAGGCAAAGCAACTGTTATATTAATCGGACCAGAAGGTGATTTCACCCAAACAGAAGTTGAGGATTCTCATAAAAATGGTTTCCAAGCCGTGAGCCTTGGAAACTCTCGCCTGAGAACTGAAACAGCTGCTGTAACAGCTACACATACAGTTTCTTTGATTAATCAATTACAAGAATTTTAATCCAAACTCCATGACCTCGAAAGAAAGATTACATAAAACCCTGAATCATGAGCAACCCGATAGAATTCCCTTTGATATGGGAGGCTCCGGAACATCAGGCATTCATGCTAAGGCAATTGATGATATCCGCAACTTTCTGGGTCTTTCAAAAAAAACGGTTAAAGCCTTTGAACCATATCAGATGCTTGGCTGGATGGAAGATGATCTTATGACAGAACTCGATGTCGACATTCAGGCCTTACCAGGTAGAAAAACTATGTTTGGTTTCCCTAATGAGAACTGGAAAAAGTGGACAATGGATATTGGTCTTGAGGTAATGGTTTCAGAACATTTCAAGACTATTAAAGATGAACAGGGAAACACTTTGATATATCCTGAAGGAGACACCAGTGTGAACCCCAGTGGTAAAATGCCAAAAATGGGATATTTCTTCGACACAATTATTCGTCAACCAGAAATAATTGAAGATCAGCTCAAACCTGAAGATAACCTTGAAGAGTTCGGACTTATTGAAGATATTGAACTGGATTATTGGAGAAATCTCGCAAAACAATATAAAAACTCTGACCGGGGTTTACTTGCATCATTTGGCGGAACAGCAATGGGTGACATAGCTCTGGTACCTGCTCCCTTCTTGCCAAAACCAAAAGGCATAAGAGATGTTACTGAGTGGTATATGTCAACGCTCATCCGACAGGATTATATACATGAGGTATTTGAAAAGCAAACTGATGTAGCATTGCAAAACTTACAAAAAATCTACCAGGTGGTTGGTAATCTGATAGATGTGGTTTTTATTTGTGGGACAGATTTTGGCACTCAGACCAGTACATTTTGTTCATCAGAAGTTTATGACTCTTTGTATCATCCTTACTATAAGAAAATTAATAACTGGATTCATCAAAACACAAGTTGGAAAACATTCAAACATTCGTGTGGAGCAGTAGCAGATTTCATTCCCCACTTTATTGATTCAGGATTTGACATTCTTAATCCTGTACAAATCTCAGCAAGTGGAATGAATCCGGCTATTCTGAAAAAGGAATATGGAAACGATATTGTTTTCTGGGGAGGAGGAATTGATACCCAGCAAACCTTACCTTTTGGTAATACTGAAGATGTTAGGAAAGAGGTGTTAAAGAATTGCGAGATTTTTTCAAGAGATGGAGGATTTGTGTTTAATACTGTACATAATATTCAAGGGCATACTCCTGCAGAAAATATTGTGGCTATGATTAATGCCTTAAGGGAATTTAACGGGCAAAAAATATTACGGAAGTTATAAGGATAATAAGGACGCTAAAAATAAAGTTCAGATTTTAATTATTTCCCCAGAACTTCTCCCAGAAAGATTTCTTTTTTCTATCATCGTAGCTTCTATAGGTGGGATCTTCACTAATTCCAAATTGGTCTACTGCAATGAAGCGAATGCGTTCCATACCTTCCTCTCCTACTCTTTTCTTGAAACGATGGAATTCCCCGCTGGCAAATGGCTTGCTCATCTGAAAATGTACTTCTCCGCAAAAATATTGCCAATATGGATTTTCAAGCCATATCTCAAGTGCCTTCTCATCGCCAAGATTAAATCGACTTTTTAATAATAATAAACCAACAATCTTTCTTACCGGTACAGATGGCCGGCCTCTTTCTGAATAGTAAGCTCTGAAATGATTCTCAAGAGAATTCCAATCTATTCGGTTTCCTACAACTATTAATTCATGTCCCATGTCAATGAACTTATTCATAGGCACATTGAACATATCAAGCTGTCGGCTTTTTCTTCCGCGTCCAAGCATTTTGTGCGATGTCGATGTTGTGTAAGCAAACGGTCTGGTACACCAACTAAAATTTATGGTTATGATTTTACAGGTTCTATTTCCGGATGACTTTTGGCGAAGTTGGAAGGAAACAGATTCTCTAGCTCGCTCATCTTTGTGTCGGGCAAAGTTACCATAACC
>JABHCC010000140.1 GCA_018669475.1 Bacteroidota bacterium
AGTCTTTACGGTACTTCGGGGTCGGCTAAAAATTAGTCAAGTGTTTCCCATTAATGAAAAGGAAACACGTCGCTGTCACGTTCTGTTTGCAAAATGTCCGGCTTTTGGGACTTTTTCAAACAGATTAAGTGAAGTTATTTTATAACGATCCCCTTGCGGACAGATTATGCTAAGTTATTTTTGTACGATCCCTTACTCTGAATTTGAGTTTTCAGTTGGGTAAAACAGCATTAAACAATTTCGAAAATTTACGCCTAAAGTTTTTTTCTGCTTTGTTTCCAATTCTTACACAAACAAACCGTTTACTGGGAATGATCAAGACAATTCGGTTCAAATAACCCAACGCCCAGACCGAATCTTTTGGCACATATGGATTCCTATTCTTAGTGTTCAACCACCAAAGAAATCCATAATTTGGATTTAGGTCTTGCGATGGTTCCAGCGCTTCAAATAGAAACTTGGGTTTTTTAATTATTGCATGTCCATCCCATGTTCCATTGGCAAGGATCAATAATCCAAATTTTGCTAGATCTCTTGCAGATGCAGCAAAACCAATCTTGTTGGCATCATGAGAGTCTTTAAGCCATTGCCGAGATACCCAGCGACTCTCATGCATCCCTGTGGGTTTGGTGAGCCAATCGATTGTCAATCTTGATAAGCTCATCCCAGTCGCAGCTTCCAGTACCGAAAAAGAATAGGTTGCTCTCTGCTGACTGTAGTAATCTTTTCTTCACATGAAGGCGCCAACACTGGTGTCAACGTCCTTCTAAGAAGCGAAGCGACGAAAAAGGCCCGCTGTACATATCGTCGACTAACAATTAACTCATCCGCTTTGCCCAGAGTGCGAAGCGCTAGCGGTAAAGTCAGATGTAGTTGAACGTTAGGAATTGATTGTTTTTTTTAGGATTTAACCTAATGATAACTTTTTATTACTTTCATTTTTTAAGCTCAGTGGGAGAGAAGTCGAATAAAACTAACCAGTGCCTCAACATCACCCTGACTGAGGATGCCACGCCACGCTGGCATAAACTTCCCTTTGCCATCAAGAATGTTTTTAACCAGATCCACATTACTGATGCGGTCGGTCTCATTTGAGTTTGTGAGATCTATCTGTATGATTCCGATGAGTTTCGTCATGATTCCATCACCATCACCTTCTATGCCGTGACAGACCTGGCAATATTGATGATATAGTTGTAGACCGATCTTAGGGTCCCCCATCAGATCATGCTTGGTGCTACTTAAAAAGCGAAGATATGCGATCAGTGACTTGAGCTGAGATTTACTGAAGATATCCTTCCATTCCGGCATGGCATTACTAAGCAGGTTGTGACGGTCACGACCCGTTATGGTCTGCCGACCTTTTCCAGTGATGATTCTTAGAAGGATAGTGTCACTTCTAGAGCGCACGGTAGTGGTCAGATCCGCCGGGCTGATCTTCATCGCCTTTGCAAGAGGACCATCCCCCTTGCCACTGGTTCCATGACATAACTGGCAGTAAGAGACATACAGCCCTCTTCCTTCATAGGCAGGCAGAGGATTAGCTGACACTATAATGGGGCTCACTGCGAAGAGGGTCAGCAGCATCACGGTATGGATGATATTTTTCATGATAAGCCTCCTGATCTATTATTGTAGCTTCAAGTAAGTTATATGAAAAAACCAATGCGGAGCATAGCTTTTCCTAACGACAACTGTTTCTGCCGTTTTAGCCAGAGACCGTTAATCATAGTTTTGGATGTTACCGGTGATCCAAATTATTGCCTTCAAGGCACGCTTTTACGGACGGCTCATTAAATTCGTTAGCAAGCTATTTTTTTAGTTTGTAGCAGAAGTGACAATACTGATCGTCTTGCATGATCGTTTTATCCCGAACCAACTCCAAATCCGGACTTATCCCAGCCGCAATTGAAAAGTCATGAGAGCATACAAATCTATATCCAAGTTCAGATTCTCCAAGTTCTTTGTAATGTTCTGCATATTGACACCTTGTAACTCTATATTCAAACTCATCAGGCGTTTTTTTTAGGATTTCAAATTCCAATGCTTCGTCTGCTGCGTAGTAGGGTGTTATTATAGCAATCTTCTCTACCGGATTTCCTGGAATCATATTATTGATTTGCTTTCCTGTTTCCACTCCCCATTTTTCCAGGGCTCGATGCATAATGGACTTAGCTTTTTTTTCACCTAACTCCGATTTAAGCTCTTTGTAAACGGGTAAAAGTACCTGAGCTTGAGCCTTCGTCTGTTCCAATATCGATGCATCCATTTATAACTCCATTAAATCGGGTTGAACAATAACTTGTTAACACCAGTTTCACCGGGCGCATAGCTGATTTTTCCATTAATGTTGTTTTTGCCAAGAGCGCTGCAGTCACACTATCGATGAGACGGGGCGCTCCGGTGAATGCAAATGTTAAGCGAATTGAGCAAAGCGTATTTTATGATGTTCTTACTGAAGCTGAAGAAACCCAATCTACTTTTCTTTAGCCCGGAAACAGCTTTTGGATAGGGCTGTTACAGTTCTTTATAGTCCCCCAAAAATCTTTTTGGTTAAATGGAACACGCCTCAGAGTAACATTAATATAATTCTGTCCCAATTCTATAATTGCGTATTCCGATTGTTCCATTATTTCTGGTTGACGCCCCGGTTGATACACTTATTATGTAATGAATTTACGGATATTCACATTTCATTAATAATGTGCCCAAAGTTTACTTGCCTCTAGATATATTGCATCCATAGGTATTTCCTCAACAGGTTCTACGATACATCGATCTACTACAAATCCTGCCTCTATTACCCAAGATTCAATCTGTTCCTGTGTGAATTTAAGGGCAACAACATCTGACTCATCACCGTAATCAATAGTGCCTTCACCTTCCCAGGTAGCCAGGACTATTTGGCCTTGATTGACCAGGAGTCTGTGCCACTCCCTAAGTGCTAGTATTACTTCTTCTGTATCCAAATGGTGTATTGCAAAGAAGCTTATTACGGCTGCAGATGATTTTGATGAAACCAAACCTAAATCAAGCATGTTTCCAACGAAGGTCTTTGCTTTTGTTCCAAGTCTTTTATCAGCTATTTCCACCATTTTGGGAGATAAATCTACTCCAATCAGTGAATGGCTGGAATCATAGTTGTTGTGATAAAGCTCCAGCATATGGCCAGATCCGCATGATGTATCAATAATGGTTCCAGGTAATTCTGCAATGCGAACGGCCAATCTGGATAAAGTATCTGAATAGATTGGTAGTTCAATCTCCGAATCCATCATCTTACTATACGAATCAGCTGTATCTTCATATAGTTCTCTGACTTCCTTATCTGGTGATGTTTTCATATCTTTTAAATTTGTGTATTTGTCTAACACAGTTATAAGCCGCAGCACACACCGAACTGAGCCGAAGCAGTAATGGGTTGTGAAACATTGGGTGACAATAAGCCCAAAATCTACGGATGCTTCTGTGTTGCCTTCGGTGTGCGTTAAAACCCTCGACGTCCACAATTAGCATTTCGAAGCTATACCAGCAGTTCCAAGTGTTTCGAAGAAACGCGTCGTCAGGGAGCGCGATCTCCCCTGCGGCCTATAGGATTCTCTGTTCTTGGCTGCGAGTCTCGCCAATTCAGTGCTTAACCCATCTTGTTCGTCATGTCTCACGACATTACTCCGCTATAGGTCCAAGGCTCGATACGGGTGGGTGGCTAACCCTTCCGCAGGTACTTCTCAGCGCCTACTCCCGACAGGGACTTTCACCCTGCAAGATACACCGAGCTTTCCTCGACGCGATAACACCTGCACCACCCGATTCACACAGAGGGAGGAACGACCGGCGGGTGAATTCGGTCTGAATACAATTGTTCGACATTTTTGATTTTTAATCTTTCTTTTAATCGGTCACCACCCAACGCGATACATAGTTTTCTTAGTTCACTTGTTTTTTTTAGTCGCATTGTGATTGCATCTGAACTCATATCAGTCTTCATCGATAATACTCTTTAAATTTTTGATATCATCTTGATCTTGGCCGCTCATCCTCATTGACTTCAATTTGATTAAACCAGCTGGGGATACTACTGATAATTCTCCTTGATCCCAAGTCAATATTTCTTTGGTCTCCCAAACTTCTTTGATTTCTGGTGTCAATAATAGCATATCAAGCATTAATACGTCACTTGAACCAGGAGCAGCTTTGGTCAATTGGTAAATTTGTATTGCGTCATTGCTGAACCTCATTAATCCAGCATCAAAAGTAAATCCCATTTTTTTAGCAATACTTTTAGCTTTTTCCAATGTTTCGGGTTCAATAAGAATGTCAATATCAAGTGTTGCTCTTGGGAATGCATACACTGCCATTGCAAGTCCACCACAAAGAGCATAGTCTATCTTTTCTTTTTTGAACTCATTTACGAGATGAGAAAATTCTTCAAATAGTTCCATAGTATATTTTTGTCGAACACCGTGCTAAGCCGGCGCCTGCACAGACTTTATGTTCAATTAAAACTTGCTAGGATCAACCAACTTGAATTCTGCAAGGGTGCGATGGTGGTGGCTCTTTAGCAAATTGTTATGAATTTTCGGTATGATCAATTTGCCATCCAGCATCTTCCCAGGCTTTTGCCATTATGGGATTTTTCTTTAAATAAGAATCAACCAAATTTTTCGGTACTCGGTTAAAAACACAAGAAAAATTGACACACTTTGTACACTTGAATTTGAACAACCCCCCAAAGAAGAAAAGCAATCCAAAAAGCGATATGAAGAAAAACAGGTACTGATGCCCCAAAATCATGAAAATGAACGGATACCCACTCAAGATGATAAAACCAATAACTAATTGGATTTTTTTGGATTTGCTTATTGGCCCAGGTTGATATCGGAAAAACTTTGGGCATCCAAAGTTCGCATTGCATATTATAATAGCTCCTTTCTGTGAATAATATGGACAATGACTACATAGTATATATATCTCCCAAAATCCGAAAAAAACAATTGCCATTATTAACCAACCTGAGAGATAAGACGAATACCCACTCTGACGGACTCCAATGATTGCTGGAATGGCAAAAGGTAAAAAAAGGCAATAGAACTGAAAAAGCTTTGCAAAACTGAACCTGCAATTCAAATCTTCTTTTTCATTACAGTTCTTGCAATTAGTTTCTGATTTCCAACTACAGATATTATGTGGATTGAGATCTTCAATTCGCGATTCATCCATTGAGACCTTTTTTTTAATATTAGTCACAGTTTGGATTGTTTCTTTACTTTCACCTGCATCACCCGCCTTGCCCAGAGCGGTGCGACCGGCATGGTCATTAACTAGTTGGTGAAAATCCAACCATAACCCAGAAAGGAGGGAATGTGTAGGCGAAAGCAAGGGTGCCCGAAGAAACTTTATTTTGCTACCCAAAATGAATGAGAGTTAACTAGCGGAATAATGCCAATGAGGGATCTGAAGGAAGCTGTAGCCAAAATCGCCAC
>JABHCC010000141.1 GCA_018669475.1 Bacteroidota bacterium
ATCTTGCACAGCTCATTCTCCGTAAGCTGCAGAATCATACATGTACTGGCAGGTCTTCTGACTTACCCGGTTTTCAGCTTCCTTCCCATTCCGAAGGACGGAACAGTGGAGTGAGGGGGCTGAAACGCTAAACGGGCTTACAGCAGCGGGAACTGTTGCCGATTCTCACGACATTCCCTATTATCCCAGATGGGACCAATACTTGGGATAAAAGTAATAATTAATTGGTAATTCGAAATATTTATGTTCTGGTTAGGAGGAGACATTATATTAGGACATTCCGGAATTGCTTTCTATTGACAGATACTCAGACCTGCCACCGATCATGTTAACTTTACTTAAAGTTAATTGAAAAATTATGAATTCAATCTGGCTCTTTTATATCTTTACAGTTCAGAAATCAAATCCGGATGAACTGGAAGAGGATAAGCGTTGGATTGGTATTATTGGGGTGTTTGATAGTAATACCTGATTTGCAGGCCCAAAAAACTGCAATAAATTGGTATTTTGGTAATGAGGCCGGCTTGAGTTTTGATGAGAGATATCCTATGCCTGTCACTGATGGGAAGACCCATACACTTGAAGGAGTCGCCACTGTTTCTGATTCCCTTGGAAATCTTTTATTTTACACTGATGGGATTACTGTCTGGAATGCTAATCATGAAATTATCGGTGGTGATTTGATGGGGCATCCTTCCTCAACGATGTCGGCCAATGTTCTGCCGAGCAGGATTAATTCTGATCAGTACATGCTTTTTACGACCACTGCGATTGTGAATGGTGAGGAATTGCCGGATGGAGGGCACTATTATATGCTGGATTTCTCAGAGAATAATCCGGGAGGAGAAATTATTGCCGATTATAATTCAATGGGTACCGGTCCCATTCAGTTAAAATCGACCGAGAAATTTACCGGGATACCTTATCCTGAATCCTTATTCAGTGATGATTTGAAACCGGGATACTGGATTATTACACATGAGTTCGATCGCTTTTCTTTTCAGATTTCACAGTTCGATGATCACTGGATTTCTGGTTTTACCAAGGAAACAGGAGTTCAACATTCAAATGGAATTGGTGATATGGGAGCCAATAAGGGGGCTACCGGTCAAATGAAAGCCACCATTCATGGAGATAAGATTGCAGTTGCAATTGAGGGACAGCAAGTCTTTCAAGTCTTCAATTTTAATAAGGAAACAGGAAGCTTATCGAATTACCCATTTACCTTACCTGCCGGAGATCCGGATCATCGAAAGGAGAAAATCTATGGGGCCTATGGAGTGGAATTTTCTCCGTCAGGACGATTCGTTTACGGAACTTCTCGTGATGGTGGCACTTTGTACCAATGGGATCTTGAAGGGACGAATGTTGTTGAGGAGGTTTACATATTAAGGCATAATCCTGATAAGCCCTGCGGATCTCTTCAACTGGCACCAAACGGCAAGATCTATCTGGCCATTAATGGACAGGATTATTTAGGCGTTATTAACCGGCCTGATAGATTTGGCAAAAATGGTGCGCTATATGAGGAATATGGTGTCAGATTATTGGATAATGAAACAGGATTAGGTGGGACAAGTACATTTGGTTTGCCACAATTTGATATGTCAGAATTTGAGGCAAAACCATTTTCATATAGTGGAAGCTGCTACGGAGATACAACAGAAATTTATGTGAACGGTGAATTCTCCTCAGGCTGGTCCTGGAGGAATACCACATGGTACATCTCTGATCCTGAGACGGGTGGATTATATACTATCATACCTGCAGATATTTCGTTACTAGCTAAATATGTTTTTCCTGCTCCTGGTGAGTATGATGTCAGGATGGAAAGTAGTTTTAAAGGTAACGCGGTGGATTACACTGAGCGAATTACTATTTACGATGCAATGGATGTCAGTCTGGCTGAAAAAGATTATACCAGATTGTGTAGGGGAGATTCGATGATTCTGGATGCAGGTAATGGTGCTTTTTATGAATGGGCAGATGAGTCATATCGTGACCGTGCTTATGTAGTAACTGAAGATGACTTTGCTATTGGACTTATTCAGAAATACCGGGTCAAGGTCACAGATTATAAGGGATGTATAGGATGGGACACCATTCAGGTGGAGATAAAATCAAAGCCTCAGGTGGATTTTGAGTATACAAAAGCTATCTGTGGCGACTCTTCAGGAAGTGCCAGAGTAGTGCCTTATGGTAATGTGGAAAACTATTTCTACCGCTGGGAGGATTTTGCGGATAATACCACTAATCTGATTGAGAATGTACCTGGTGGGGAATATGTTGTATATGTAACCAGCAGATATGCAGGATGTGAAGCTGCCTACATTGCAACTGTACCTACTCTGGGTGGAGACGATGTTAAAATCATTTCATCGGTAAATACAACTATATGCCTGGGCACTTCTGTGACTTTGTCGGTCGAGGGAGCTACCTTGTTTGAGTGGTTAAATCCAGCCGGTGAGACTGGAGCTGAGATTCAGGTTTCACCAACTGAGAAAACTGAATATTTAGTTAAGGCCATAAGTCGTGATGAATTGGGCAATGAATGCATTACCTATGCAAGCTATACAATTGATGTATTTCCCGATCAAAAACCTGAACTGGGAGAAGATTTGCACGCTTGTGAGGGTGATACCATTGAAATTGAAGGACCGGATGGTTATGCATCCTGGTCTTGGAATAATGGTATGAATGGAAAAGAAATTGAGCTTTTGGAAAATGTTTCCTCTCTGGCAATGATTGTCATTGACGAGAATGGATGTGTGTTCAGTGATACCATAGCTGCTACTTTTCACCCCTCACCTGAAGTGAATCTTGGAGATGATGTAAGCCTTTGTACAAATGAAGCTGTCAACTTATCCGGAGGAGAAGGAGACAGTTATTATTGGAATACAGGGTCCACTGAAGTGGCGATTGAGGTATTTCAGAGCGGTGTATATTCTCTTGAAATTACTCAGTTTGCTTGTAGTAATTCCGATACAGTAGATGTATATATTATGAATCCTGATTCCCTATTTATTGATTCTGTCAGAGCCAGAGATATTACTTGCTTTGGCAATAATAATGGACAGATTCAAATTTTCGCGCATGGCACAGGGAGCAAGTATTTGTATTCAATTG
>JABHCC010000142.1 GCA_018669475.1 Bacteroidota bacterium
CTCTAATAAACTACTCAGAATAATATATTCTGTTGTTAATTCTAGAATCCCTTGGGATCCTAATTATATTTGTGCAGATCCAAGAATGGCAACAAAAAACATTGCATAAAACTTGTTTTAATCAGAGTATTCCAACGACCAAGGACCAACGACCCTGGACATTCGGACCCCTGACCCCGGACTATGGACCCCGGACCCATAAATTCCTCTTACAAATTTTTCTTACACAAATACAAACTAATTCGACTCTAACTAAATTTTTAGTTGGATATCTAAATACTTCGTTTTATATTCGTAGTGAGAAAAAATACAACTTATGCGTGAACTAACTAAAGCTGAAGAACAAATAATGCAGGTACTCTGGCAAAGGGGGCCTTCATTTGTAAAAGAAGTTATCGCTCAGTTATCTGATCAAAAACCAGCATATAGTACGATATCCACCATTATCCGAATTCTACAGGAAAAAGGCTTTGTTGATCACAAGGCTTATGGTCCGACTCATCAATATTTTGCCCTGATATCCAAGGAAGAGTATTCTCATTTTACGATGAAAAAAATGTTGAATAATTACTTTGATGGCTCCTTGAAAGAAATGGTCAGCTTCTTTTCTAAAAAGGAAGACCTGGATATTAGCGAGATGGAAGATATACTTGAAGTATTAAAGAAAATGAAAGGATAAAACATGGCTGAATTAATCAGATACCTACTCTTAGCCAACATCTTTTTATTGGCCACAAGTTTGTTTTTCAGATTGATATTAGCTCGTGAAAAATGGTTCAGGTTTAACAGATCAGTTCTATTGGGAGGAATGATTAGTGCATTGATTATCCCTTTGTTCCAACTTGACCTACTATCATCACCTGAGAAAGCTCTAATAATAATACCAGAGGTAATAAGCACATTCCAGTTTGCAAAGCCTGATATTATTCTTCAGGAAATTCAAATCATTGGTACTGCGCCAAAGGTTTTTCCATGGATATCAATTATGCAGATAATTTATCTCGGAGG
This sequence comes from Bacteroidota bacterium, assembly GCA_018669475.1. GTDB lineage: Bacteria > Bacteroidota > Bacteroidia > Bacteroidales > UBA12481 > JABHCC01. The sequence goes on from JABHCC010000142.1 coordinate 1,009, forward strand.
AATCGTTTGTATGGGGATCTTTTTAGTGCATAAAATCACTAAAATAAATCATTTGCAGCGTTCTCTTCCTATGAAATGGATAAACAATTTGTTCGTTTCGCTTCTTCCTCAGGGCAATTCAGTATTTAGTTTTCTAGGGATTATCTATTTCCCAGTCCCATTTGAGAGAAATGACATTACAACAAAAATGATTCTCAAGCATGAAAGAGTTCACATTGAACAAAAACACAGTTGGGATATTCTATTTATTGAAATAGTGAAGGTATTATTCTTTTATAACCCATCTGTGTATAGTATAAAGAAGCATCTTGAATTGACTCATGAATACCTTGCAGATTCAGCCAGTGCAGGATCTGACAAAAAGAAGTATTCACTTGCACTTTTCAACACCTTTTTTCAGGTTCCTGGTCTAGCCCTCTCAAACGGTTTCAGACGGACAAGCACATTGAAGAGAAGATTTATCATGTTAGAATCAGCCTCGAATCCATGGGCAGGAATGAAGTATTCACTAATTCTCCCCCTTCTGATCGCATTTATTTACTTGTCGTCGCTAACAACAGTCAATGCACAATCAAAAATCGGGGAAGTGAAGACCCAGAAAAACATCATCCAAACAGAAAACTCTGTTAAGCAGATGAATGCAGATAATGAGGAGAAAATATTCTTTATTGTTGAAGATATGCCAAGCTTCAATGGAAAAGGAATTAAGTTCTTCAAAAAATGGGTTCAAGAAAGTCTGGTATATCCGGAGGAAGCAAAGCTGAAAATGCAGGATGGAACAGTAACAGCTGAATTTATCATATCAATGGATGGCGAAGTAAAAAATATTCAAATCAAAAGTGGCGCTTATAAAATTCTAAATGATGAGGTCATCAGGGTATTAGAGTCCTCGCCGATATGGAAACCTGGAAAACAGAGAGGGAAACCTGTAAATATCAAAATAAAAATACCGGTACATTTCGTACTTAAATAACTACTAATTAAATATTCAAACATCATGAAAGCAATTGTAAAAATTTTGTTACCTGGCATCGCCATGCTCTTATTTGCCAGTTCTGTGTCAACACTTCAAGCCCAGAACAAAAAAGAGAATGTATTCACCGTAGTTGAGGATATGCCTCAGTTTCAAGGAGGAGACCTGGATAAATTTAAAACCTGGGTTACAAAGGAAGTTAAGTACCCCAAGGAGGCAATGAAAAAAGGAATTAAGGGTAAAGTTTATGTGAGTTTTGTCATTGATGAGGCTGGTAAGGTAACTGATGTAGAAGTAAAAAAAGGAGCCGACAAGTTACTAAATGATGAAGCTGTCAGAGCAATAAAAGCTTCTCCCAAATGGGTTCCAGGATCACAGCGAGGAAAGAAAGTTAGTGTTAAAATGGTTTTACCAGTCATATTCAATTTGTCCTAAATCCGGATACATAGGCTATATTTAGAATTAGAATTAGAATAGCTGAAAAATAAAAAGAGGGTGCTCGTATGAGCACCCTCTTTTTATTTTATTGTAAGAATAATCTATTTCACAATGCTCTGAAATTTGGAGTCAGCAAAATATTTTCCAAATTCAACATCGGTTTTTGCAAGACCTTTCAATTTTGGCATACCACTAACTGCAGCTTCAAGTGCTTTGTACATGTTATCAGCTTTCCCCTGACGGGCATATACAACAGCTTTTAGGTAATCTGTCATAACACATGCCTCATCAACACAATTCAAAGTTTTCATCGCTTTGGCATTGTCGCCATTCAACATCTGAGCCAGGGCAGCATTAAATAAACACACTGATCCAAAATTATTAACAGCCTGGGAATAATTTCCTTTATTAATATTTATTATACCCATATTATAGTCAACTTCTTTTCCAGCACCAGCAGCACTTCTAAATAGCCCCTCAGCCTTTTCAAAGTCTCCATCGATCAATGCTACAACACCCATGTTATTTAAAACAACAGGACTCTTACCATATAAAGTTGAAGCTTTTTCAATTGCTTTTTTTCCTTCGTCAAATTCACCAAGTTGAACATGTGTCATTCCGAGATCATTCCATGCTCTGAAGCAACCCGGGTATTTGTCTGTTGCAGCTTCATAAATTGCATTCTGCTTCTTTACATCTTCTGTAAGTGTGGCAGCATAAAGCATCTCTTCAATACCTAAAACACCAGGATTATTTGCTGCTAATTGAGATATTTCTGAGTCAGATTTTCCAATAACATCTACATTAACTTCGAGTTTTGAACGACGTAGTTGAGGTAGAATTTCCTCAGTCAGCTCTGTAAAGGCAGCTGAAATATTTTTAATCTCTTTCTCACGTACAACCGGATCATTATACATTGACAGAACACGTAAGATCAGGTCTTTATCCTGAATTTTTGATTTACTTACCAATTCTTTGAATCCTTCCCAGTCTTCAGCAGTACTTAAAAGGTTAAAGAAAGCATCCTTATCAGCATCAGCAATCTCAAGTTTCTTCAATTCAGCCTGAAAGAATTTCGTGGCTGTTTTTGAACGATTGTCAGCAAGTTTATCATTCCAGTCAAACTCTCCATCAGGAGAAGCAAAGGCAGAAACTTTTACTCCACGAATCTTATAATTATCTTTTGCGTTAGCTGCTTCAACTGCACTTTTCACTTCTTCAACATCAGCCGCTAGCTTTTCATTTTTAGAAACTGAAGCACTGTTAATTTTGTAATGGATATCGGCTTCATAAGTCTCAGGAATTATTCTCTGAAAATTATCCTTAGCGACAATAGCCTGCGCTTCCCTGTTCACAAGAAGTGCGGGAGTTGACACAACCCCTTCGGCGACCTTAATTGGATCAAAAACTACAGCTTTTGAACCTTGAGAAGCTTCCAGTTTAACCTGCAGCTCAGAAAGACGCATTGCATCGGTATAAGGAATGCTACCCTTATATGTCAGCTTCCCTCCGGATTTAAAATTGATAACCTTGTTGTTTGCGGTAACCTTCTCACCCTGCAAGGTCACTGGCTTAAACTCTATCACACCATCAGGCGTTTTTAAAACAGGAGTCGCAACAACAACTGCTTTCTTAGCAAAATATTTTTCAGGGAAACGTGCATCAATGCTCACGTCCACAGTGCCACCGTGCATTTCAACTACCTCTGGTGTAACATTGAATTTAATATTTGCTGCATTCTTCTTCATCTTGTTCAATCCACTGCAGCCAGAAAGGAGAAATACAGCCACAATTGCAACAAGGATACTGGAGTTAAGTTTTTTCATAATAAACCCGTTTATTTGTTTTTTTATTCTGGTTTTTCGAAGTCTATGCAAATTTAGTACTATTTTCCTGAAAAAAAAGGTCAATTCTGAGCGTTAAAAAGGGGAAATGTATATATAACACTTTATTCATCTCTCAATAGCAACTCGATTAATCCCAAGCGAATATGGTTGAGAAAACAGTATTGAGATTAATTCTTGATAATCATCATCATTCGACACAAAATCAGTTTTGCTAATATCCACCACAACAATACGCAAGTCAGGTTGTTGTCTGAAAAACTCAAAATACCCCTTCTGAATACTCAAAAGATATTCCTCGCTGATATCAGATTCAAATTTCCTGCCTCTTTTTCGGATATTATTAAGGATATGATTTGTGTCTGCATGCAAATACACATACAAATCAGGTTTTGGCAAGGACTGGTATATTATGTGAAATATCTGTGAGTACAAGCCATATTCATCAGATGCAAGCGTATTCCCCGCAAAGATCAATGATTTCATAAAGTAATAATCCGCGATGGTGAAAGATGAGAACATATCTTTCGATTGCAAGTCATTCTTGAGCTGGTTGTATCGGTCAGCCAGAAATGACATTTCAACCTGAAATGCATATCTGTCCTGATCTTTATAAAACATTGGAAGAAAAGGATTATCTGCGAATCTTTCCAGAATCAATTTTGCTCTGTAATCGTTTGATATCCTATTAGCGAGAGATGTTTTGCCTGCCCCGATATTACCTTCAACAACCACAAATTGGTATGGACATGGATACTTTTCAGACAGGTTCATGCAGTAAAGGTAAAAAAAAGAGGCGGTGAAATCACCGCCTCTTTTTAATATCTATTCCCTTTCTCTTCGGGGATTATTAGGTCGATTTCCGGATGGCCGGCGATCAGATGATCCACCTCCCTGATTAGGATCACGGGGAGGCCTCTTCAACAAAGCTTTCCGGGATAACCTCAGCTTATTAGTTTTCTGATCAACTTCGATCAACTTAACCTCTATCTCTTCACCTTCCTTCAATACGTCTTCAACTTTCTCTATCCGCTTCCAGTCGATTTCTGAAATATGTAGCAGACCTTCTTTACCTGGTAGTATTTCTACAAAAGCACCAAATGGTACTATAGATTTAATTTTTCCTTTATAAATCCCACCAACTTCTGGTACCGCAACAATTGAATTCACAATTTCAAGTGCAGCATCAATGGATGCCTTATCATTAGAAGATATTTCAACAATACCTTGTCCGTCAGCTTCTTCAATAGAAATAACTGTACTGGTCTCCGCCTGGATTTCTTGAATTATTTTTCCGCCTGGACCAATAACTGCTCCAATCATATCCTTTGGAATAAAGATTTTAACAATTCTCGGAACATGAGGTTTATAATCTTCCCTTGGTTCTGAGATTGTTTCCATCATCTTATCCATAATATGAAAACGACCATCACGTGCCTGTTCCAGCGCATTTTCGAGGATTTCATAAGACAAACCGTCAACTTTTATATCCATTTGACAAGCTGTAATACCATCTCTCGTACCAGTAACTTTAAAGTCCATATCACCCAAATGATCTTCATCACCCAAGATATCAGACAAAACAGAATATTTACCCTCCTCATTTATAACCAATCCCATCGCTATACCTGAAACTGGCTTTCTGATTTTTATTCCTGCATCCATCAGTGCCAGAGTTCCGGCACAAACGGTTGCCATAGAACTGGATCCGTTTGATTCAAGTATGTCTGAAACAATCCTGATAACATATGGATTATCTTCTCCTTTTGGAATTACGGGCTTAAGTGCTCTCAGAGCCAGGTTACCATGACCAATTTCTCGTCGGCTGGTTCCACGCATCGGACGTGCATCACCTGTTGAGAAAGGAGGAAAATTGTAATGCAGTAATAATCGATCTCTACCCTGAAGCATGACTTCGTCAATGATTTTCTCATCAAGTTTTGATCCAAGTGTCACTGTTGTCAGTGATTGAGTTTCACCCCGGGTGAAAATCGCAGAGCCATGAGCTGAAGGCAAATAATCTATCTCTGACCAAATTGGTCTGATCTCATCAGACTTTCTTCCGTCAAGACGAATACCCTCAGCTAATAACAAGTTACGGGTAGCATCTTTCTCGACATCATGAAAATAACGCTTTGCCATTAAAATCACAGAATCTTCAAGCTCTTCACCTAAAGACTCGATGAATGAATCCCTAACCTCAGTCCAGGCTTCACTTCTCTCATGCTTGGTATTTTGAGATTTTGCAATCTCATATACTTTATCATAACAGGCTTTATGAATCTGATTTTTCAGATCTTCATCCTTTGGCTCATGATCATATTCTTTGAAACCGGTAATTCCCAGTTCAGCCCGTAAATCAAGCTGAGCCTGACACTGCTTCTTAATCTCTTCATGACCAAATTTGATAGCTTCAAGCATATCAGCTTCAGAAACCTCATCCATTTCTCCCTCAACCATGAGAATATTTTCAATGGTTGCACCAATGAGGATTTCCATATCAGCTATTTCAAGCTCATCTGATGTTGGATTGCTTTTCAATTTACCATCAACTCTTGCAACACGACATTCTGATATAGGTCCGCCAAAGGGAATATCAGTCAGAGTAAGAGCTGCAGATGCTGCCAAGCCAGCCAAAGCATCCGGACGAGCATCCATATCAGCTGAAAGCAAGCTTAAGGTAACAAATACCTCAGCATGAAAATCAGCTGGAAACAGTGGACGTAGTGCTCTGTCAACCAGGCGGCATATTAATATTTCATTGTCACCAGGACGTGCTTCACGCTTGAGGAACCCTCCAGGGAATCGACCTGCTGCAGCAAATTTTTCTTTGTATTCTACACTTAAAGGCATAAAGTCTACATTCTCTTTAGCCTCTTTGGCCACACATACTGCAGCCAGAATTTTTGTTTTTCCCATGCTTACCACTACAGATCCATCAGCCTGTTTGGCTAATTTGCCTGTCTCAATGGTAATTTCACGGCCATCACTTAATTGGATGGTCTTTTCATATAATTGATACATTTCTTCTTGTTCCGAATAATAATTGGAATAATAATTTTTAAAAAAAAGTCGGGGGAATCAGGTTAGCAACCTGCCGGATAAATTATAGAAAAAGGCAATTAACATTGCCCTTTTCTATAATCTGTGCTATTTACGTAGATTCAATGACTTAATGATAGTTCGATACCGCTCAATATCGCGGTCCTTAAGGTAATTCAGCAACCTTCTGCGCTTCCCTACTAACTTGATCAGGGCGCGTTGTGTACTGTAATCTTTTCTGTTCTCTTTTAAATGTTCTGTCAAATGAGCAATACGGTATGAAAATAAGGCAATCTGACCTTCTGCAGATCCGGTATCCTCATTAGACTTCCCGTACTTCTCGAAAAACTCTGTTTTCTTTTCCGCTGTTAAGTACATTGTTTACTTAATTTTACTTTTACAATTTTCTTATTCACTATAATTGAGCGGCAAAGGTACTAATAAGTAAGTGAAAAGACAAGAAGCGGGAGTCGGGAATCGGGAATCGGACCTCCTTTTTTTTCTTGCTGAATAATATTAGATTTACCTTAAATGAGATCACTATGAACAGATTGACTTTTAGCTTTGTATTTTTTCTTGTTGTCCATGCTGGTTTTGGGCAGAACGACACAAAATTATTTCAACCTGAATTGGGAGTCTGCACCTCAATTAAGAATCACGAAATAGTTGCTGCGGCTGGCTTTGACTATATTGAAGAAGGCGTACAGCGTTTTTTAATTCCTGAGAAATCTGAGGAAGAATTTGAAAAGAACATGGCGATCCTGAAAGAATCCAGTATCCCGATAAAAGCTTGCAACGGATTCATCCCAGGCAAATTTAAGACTACCGGGCCTGAGACCCATCATCCACAAATTCTGGAGTTTGCCGAAACAGCTTTCAGGCGAGCACAAATTGCAGGTATTCAACGCATTGTTTTTGGAAGCTCCGGATCTCGGAACTACCCTGATGGATTTGACAATAAAAAGGCCTGGAAGCAATTTGCTGCCTTATTAGCACAAATGGGACCAATTGCGAAAAAATATGATGTTATAGTGGTAATTGAACCATTAAGAAAAGGTGAATCTAACCTGATCAATCGTGTTGACGAAGGTCTTAAATTAGCGATGATGGTCAATCATCCAAACATTCAGGTGCTTGGAGATGTGTTTCACATGATGAGAGAAGAAGAAGAACCAGCTTCATTTATTGAGGCCCGGAAACTACTTAAACACACACATATTGCCGAGATTGAGAAGCGTACTGCCCCAGGCCTGGCTGGTGATAATTTAGTTCCATATCTGCAGGCTCTTAAGCAGGCAGATTATGCAGGAGGAATATCAATTGAAGGAAGCTGGGGAGATAATTTCGAAAAAAATCTCATTATCGCCAGGGCATATTTACAGGGTCAAATCAATTCTCTTAACTAATATCTATAAACAAATTCTCCCAAAAGACTTGACATAACAGGGTTTCCCCTGAGCCAGAATTTCACTTCGTTTGTGCCATTTTGTTGAATTGGTCTGAGACTAAATGTGAGCCACTCTCTGAGATATGCCTCGCACATGTCTCCATTACCAATATGCTCAAGCATTAAATGTAAATCACCACCTCCATCCAAACCAGATTCCAGAGCCCACAGATTGAACTGATGAATTGCACAGCCACCCGAATACCCAACATGCATGCGGAGAGTATCTCCATCTATAATAACTGAGTCTATTGAAAATAAATCCATCGAGGTTTCCCTACCAGGATAGTCACTTAAAAACCTCACCTGATCAGGTTTCTCAATAATCTGCCTAATCTCCAGAGTTGCATACTGTATCTGCCCTAAGCCACAATTATAAACATCATCCACTTCTTTGGTTTTTATCCATACCTCCAGATTGTCAACCTTAAAAGCATCCGGCAGGTTTTCAACATGATATGAAACCCCCTCTACCAGTAACAACCAACCACATCCATCTACTTCAGGAGCACCTGTCCAATACACAACTCCCTCATACCAATTAGCATCAACAGCAGGATCATCCTTATCGCATGAAACAGCAAAAAAAGCACTCAAAACAAATAACAAAACAAAAGTTCTCATAAATAATTTTTTAGTCCCAATTTTCAAATAATTCACCATTAAGCACTCACCCTTAACACTTTACACTCTATCGCTTCTTAATGCCATGGATAATAATCCCTATCATCACAAACCTTACCTGATTTTTGATTCACCAAATCAATATTAAAGATCAAAGGAGACTTCGGATCCTTCACAAATGGTTCAAGCATTTGAACTACATATTTCTTTGGCTTGACGTGGTGAACAGTTATATCCAGATTGTATAAGCAATTACAACGGCAAAGCTGCATTGAATCTCGTTCTGTTACCACAATTGTATCGCCAATGAAATCCAGACTTAAAAGGATCTCCTCGGGACAACAGTTGAAGCCGGCATTAAAATGTTGTAAGAGCAAGGTACTATCCCCATCATACTCCCACCAAACACATGACTGGCCAGGACCAGGCTCATCAGTTTTAGATCCAAATTCTGAATTACACATCAGATCTGTCTCAATGGAAACATAAGGATCAGGCTGCACCGTATCCTCTTTATCACAGGCAGCAATCAGTGAGATAAAGGCGATTAAAAAAATTAGAAATATTGGAATATTATGCTTCATCATGTAAATATTCTACATTATTATTATAATACTATTCCACTGCCGGATTCATAACCCGACCTACAAAAAGAATTGTTCCGGATGATTTCTCAGCAATCGCATACAGGAATGGCTTGTTGGCCGAAAAATAATTACCAATACTGGTAAGATTAATCTCAACCGATGTAACCGCTGCAGCTTCAGTACCTTCTTCGTCAACCTCAATAAAAGTTTTATGCTTAACATCATTGATCAGTAATTGCCCCCCTTCAAGGATACCTGAAAAATCAGCAGCATTTGTAAAGGCCACTTCCATACCCATTCCCATTAAAGCCTCTTTCAGACTGATTTCATATGCAAATTTAAATTTGGGTAGATTAACAGATACGTCTTTCATCTCAGTGAATCCATTCATCCAGACATTCCAATTTTGAGTAGTAAATGACTCAACTACATCTTTGATTTCTTTATCATAATTCGGAACAAACAAAAACATACTCCAGTTTCCCTTGCCATATGGCAATTCCAGTGCAGTAAATAAATCGTTCTGCAGCATATTAGCATCTACTTCCATTTTCATCATCGGAACCTCAACGGATTGTTCTCCATTTAAAAAGAATGGACCATCTACTGTTGCCTTCTTATCAAACTCATATCTCCATGCCCCTTTAAAATAGATTGCATTAATCAGGAACATGAATGAATCCGGAGTTATTTGCTCTACGATCTTATCAATTTTTTCGTGAGTCTTTTCCGACACCCAATCATTAATCACATCAATAGTAGCGGGATCAGAAAAGTCTAATGCTCTGACTGCTGCGTTATAATAATTCTCATTACGGCTGATAAAATCCGGCAGGATCGTAAAATCATTCCTATACCAGATTGAGTTTGCAATTTCCAAAATCACTTGTGGATCATGCACCAATAAAGCATCAACTAACTGTTTATTCAATTGATTGATATCCTCTAGCGACAATCCTGTCATCTCCATAACCTGCTCCATAGCAAGTTTGGTTTCACCCTCAGCTCCGTTATATGTCATTGACAAAGCCAATGAAACACTCAGTGGAGAAATCATTATGTTTTTTTCAGCCTCCTCATTAGCCAATACAGTCCTGAACAAATTAATGCCAAAAGCATTATCAGATTCAATTAACTCCTGAGACTTCAGAGGAAGATTCAGCGGCTTAGGCTCTCCAACATCGTCTTTATTACAAGACACAAATGTGATAAACAACAGCGCGATTATTGTAATTGAAAAGTATTTCATTTTTGTCATTTTAGTCATTTTAGTCATTTTAGTCATTAGTCATCAGTCATTGGTCATCATCCTTCTAAGTCCCCCAGGGGTAATGTCCTCGGCTCACACATATTTCACCAGTATTTTCCTCTGTAAGAGAAATATGACCTTCAAGTTTTGCTTCCTCAGCCTGCCTCACATAAGGTTCATCAACAGTTATTATGTATTCACCTGGTGGAACCGGCTGTATTGTGTAATTCATATCATATAAGCAATCACAATCACATACCCCCTCATCTTCTGATTCAAGAACAAAAATGGTATCATTACGGATCTCCACATCAACCATAAATCTTTCAGGACAGCAATTAAATCCTGCATTGATATGTGAAATCGTCAATATACTATCCCCATCATACTCGAAAATCAGGCAATCGGTATCAGAAGGATAATCTGATTCGCTTTTCATCCCAAACCCCTTACAATCACCAACTTCCTCAAGATTGACAAGTGGATTATCCCAGATTTTGGGCTGCTCTTTGGCACATGCACACAACATCAGGAACAGTACAAAACTAAATGCACTATATATTTTGATCATAACAAGTGTGTTTCTACTGGTATACTGAAAGCAAATTTTGTACCACAGTTAAACCATTCACAAAAGAAGTTGGCTTAAAGTTAAGTTCCTTCTCTGCTTTATCCAGGATAAAACCGGTATCAGGTGGGCGTTTCCCCGCTTGCTCTAATGAAGCGGAACTAATCGGACTAATTAAAGACTCATCCAAACTAAAAAAGCGAGCAATTCTGAGGGAAAAATCATAAACACTTCCATATTCATCCCCAGACAAATGATAGATCCCTTCTTTTTGGCCCTTAATAATTGAACCAATGCCATTTGCCAGGTCGTCAACCAGTGTTGGCATTCTGAACTGATCATTCACCACTCTGATTGCCTTTCCGGCTTCCAGAGAATTTTTGACCCAGAGAACAAGATTTGATCTGCTCATGGCTGGGGTTACCCCATAGACCAAAATTGTGCGTACAATTGACCAGGGTACTGAGAGCTTCATGGTAATTCTCTCCCCTGCCAGTTTTGATTCACCATAAATACTAACAGGATCTACCTGGTCTTCTTCCCGATAAGGACCATTCTCCCCGCTAAAAACAAAATCTGTGGAGATATAAACTAAATGTGATCCACATCTCCCTGCCAGCTTTGCGATATTTCTAGTAGCATCTACATTTATTGATTCACAATCTGCCGGATTCAATTCACAAGGATCTACCTGTGTCATAGCAGCAGCATGAACGATTACATCCGGCAGGATATCTTTGGCCAGCTTATTGACAGCAGCTTCTTCAGTTAAATCAAGCTGAATAAATGTATATCCATCCTGATCAGGATAAACATTGGGAGAACGGGATAGAGCAAATAATTGATAATCCGGATTCCCTCTCAGAATCTTAATAAGGTTCTGACCCAATAATCCATTTGAACCTGTAATCAGTACCTTTTTAATATTATGAACCACTTCCTTCGACAATTGATCTTAGTTTTTTGATTTGATCAGGGGAACCAAGCACGAATAATTTATCATCGCAATTAACGCTGTTATCCGGTGAAGGATTAAATATATATTCTCCTGATTTAGATTTTATTCCAATGATGGTTGCACCTGAATTTGTTCTCAACTGAAGATCTTTTATAGAACCTTTTAAAAAGCAATCATCTATATAGTTCCCATCAATCTCTTCTAGTTTCACCTTAGATTCTGTCTGCAACAATATATTATCAATAAATTCGACAACATCGGGCTGAGCAACCAATTTAGCCATACGAATTCCACCAATTCTATCGGGCATTATAACATTATCGGCTCCGGCCCGCTTGATTTTAACATCAGAATGATCTTCAGATGCCCTGGATATAATCCTAAGATTGGGGTTTAAGCTTCTCGCAGATATTACAACGAAAGTATTATCAGCATCACTTGGTAAAGTAGTAATCAGGGCCTCAGCTTTCTGGATCCCTGCCCTTTCGAGAATTTCGTCATGAGTGGCATCACCTTGAACAAAAGTTTTCACACCATCTTCATTCAAACGTTGAATGACATCATCATTTGATTCAATAACAATAAATGAGTATTTATGGTCCATCAATTCAATTGTAGCCTGTTTCCCGTTTCGTCCGTATCCGCAGATAATAACATGCCCTTTCATACGCTTTATTCTTCTGTCGAGTTTTCTGTTAAAATAATAATCTCTGAAACCTCCATCAATGATAAACTTTGAGAAAGTACCCAGCACATAGGCAAATATCCCGATAGAAGCAAAAAGTAAAAACACCGTAAAATAATGCCCCGGTGCTGACAGTGGCTTAACTTCATTAAACCCAACTGTTGACATTGTAATCACCGTCATATACAGGGCCTGTTCGAAAGAATAGCCTTCGATTAACTCATAACCAATTATCCCGATGAAGATAACGGTTACAAGTAACACAATAGCTACCAAAGTATTACTCACGTGGTTATTCAGCCTTGCCTTCCTTCTCCCTGACACTAATTTCGATTTAATGGTTCAAGCTAAAAATAATAAAATTACCTTGATAAATTACTCCCGGATGGTGAGCCGGCCGAGACTGCACTGCAAACATCGCCTGTTAACACAAAATTCTTTATACAAGTATAGAAATGTTTGTGAGTAAAAAGCATTTGGAATTCTGAATCCGGCTTCTTTCCAGTTCCGCAAAATACTGTTATCCTCAGGAGGAATTTGCTCCAGCTGCTCCAACCAGTCCCTGATCGCTTCTTCTTCTCCATGCTGCTGCCGATAAAAGGCTGTAAAAGGCAATACCACATTTATTTGCAGTAATCCATTAGCAATATGGCCAATACTTGTATTTGGTTTTTTCGCTTTTCGTCCAAAATCTATATGCCTACTCCAATAAGAGGATATTGTTGCATCGAAATTGAGCCCGGATGATTGAGATCCTGGGGACAACAATAATTCAAAATAATCATGGCGATTGTAAAGCCAGGCCGCCAATTGAGCAATTCTGACTGCAGGTTGATTTCCCGGACGAGTGCGTTTTCTGTTCCAGTTGTAATCTGTTGGCTTCTTTAAGTGATACTTCTCCCTCATGTATGCATATTCTTTACTAATAGCAAGAGCATATGGATCAGGATTTTGCTCTGGAATCATTCCTGCCTGTCCGAATAATAAACACTCTAATTGAAATAAATTCTCCAGATTTTTCTCCAGTATCTGATGGTCAATTGATCTGGCAAGAATTTCAAAATTCTCATGATTTTTCCCAAAGCCAAACCCTCTGAATAACACTCGCAAGGACAAATTCTTCCATCCTCCACGATTCTCTTCAAGACCAGCTGACATGCTCTCAATTTTGGATTGCAGTCTGTTAACACCCATTGCTACAAGAGCAGTTTCGACATGTATTGTTGGTATTGATTTCCATGCAGATCCACAGGGTATTGGCGATATATTGTTCACCATTGCCATGTAAGTATCGAAATAACATTCATCCACCTCAAGCTCAATGGCAGGAATTATACTACCGCCTGTTGTGTAAACTGCTTTGTCGAGTTGATAAACAACATGGAGGATAACCTGGTCATAATGAGGATCATGCTGATGCTGGTGCTGATACCAATCCGAGGCTTTAAGATGTATTTCAACATGCCCGATCCACTCAGCCTTACCGATTCTGATTCGGGCATTCAGAAAATCAGGTCCGGAATCTCTGTTAAGCCAACCTGCTTTGATTACAGTAACATCAAAGCCCTCAGAAGTTGAAAGAGATTTTTGACGATAAAGACCATAACGCCAAATGTAATGTAAGAATTCTTCTGTCATACCAATATGCTTTTATTGGTATAGATGCAGAAACAGATATTGAATGGAAAAAGATTAGAAGAAACTTGCCATTTTTTCCTGAATATTCTTTGCAGCAATAGAAGCCTTCTTATCAAAATCACTTTCAGAAGAAGCAAAAATTATACCGCGGGAGCTGTTGATTAAAAGTCCACCATGATCATTTTTGCCATGGCTTAACACTCCCTCCAGATCTCCTCCTTGTGCTCCTACACCTGGAACCAGAAGAAAATGATCAGGTATTAGCTTTCTTATATTTGACAAATATTTGCTTTGAGTTGCACCGACCACATACATTACATTATCAGTTGTACCCCATTCACTACTTGAGAGAATAACCTCTTCATATAGGAATCGCATATTCTCTAAACGCTGCAATTCAAAATCCTTTGAACCCTGATTACTGGTAAGAGCTAGAATAATTACCCACTTATCCTGATAATCCAGGAATGGCTCGATGGAATCCCGCCCCATATAAGGAGAAAGTGTCACTGCATCAAAGTCAAAGTGGACAAAATATGCCCTGGCATACTGACTGGCAGTATTGCCAATATCTCCACGCTTGGCATCTGCAATGATAAAAATTGATGGATCCACTGATCTTATATGATCAACAGTTTTTTCCAGACTAATCCATCCCTTCGTTCCTAATGACTCATAAAAAGCAAGGTTTGGTTTATAGGCAACGGTATACTGATGGCTTGCATCAATAATAGCACGATTGAATTCAAAAACAGGATCAGAACTACTTTTTACTATGTCAGGGAGTTTCTGTATATCTGAATCCAGACCTACACACAGACAAGATTTTTTCCTCCGGATCTCAGTAAATAGTTCCCTGCGATTCATAAAAGTCAATTTACATCCGATGCTTTCAGCCTTTCAGCATTCTCAGCAATGATTAGTTTGTCAATTATCTCCTGAATATTCCCATCTAAAATTGATGGCAGATTATACAAAGTTAAGGCAATTCTGTGGTCCGTTACACGTCCCTGCGGATAATTATATGTTCTAATCTTTGCTGAACGGTCTCCGCTTGAAACCATAGTCTTACGCTTACTGGTAATATCATCAAGATACTTCTGATACTCAAGATTGTACAATCTTGTCCTTAGCTCAGCCATAGCCTTGTCTTTATTTTTAATCTGGGATTTCTGATCCTGGCATGTAACAACAATACCTGAGGGTTCATGAGTTAAGCGAACAGCTGAGTATGTGGTGTTAACAGATTGCCCTCCTGGTCCGGATGAACAGAAAGTATCAACCCGGATATCACTTGGAATTAACTCAACATCAAATTCCTCAGCTTCGGGAAGTACAGCTACAGATGAAGCTGAAGTATGTACCCGTCCCTGAGTTTCAGTTTGAGGTACACGCTGAACTCTGTGAACCCCTGACTCATATTTCATAATACCATAAACACCTTGCCCTGATATTTTCAAAATAATTTCTTTATATCCTCCTGAGGTACCTTCTGTATTGGAGTTCAGATTCATTTTCCATCCTTTTGAATCACAGAACTTTGTGTACATTCGATACAAATCTCCTGCAAAAATACTGGCCTCATCCCCTCCTGCTCCTGCCCTGATCTCTATAATAGCATTCTTCCCATCTTCAGGATCCTCAGGTAATAGTAAGAACTTAATCTCCTCATCCATCTCATTTCTGCGCTGAATAAGCTCATCAAGTTCTGCTTTGGCCATTTCCCGCATCTCAGCATCCTTCTCCTTCTCGAGCAGGGCCTTTGTTGAACTAATATTGCTTATCACGTTATCATATTCATTGTAAGCTTCTACGATAGGTTCCAGCAGCTTATATTCTTTATTAAGTTTGATATAGCGCTTCATATCATTAATCACATCCGGATCAGTAATTAATCTACCAACTTCTTCAAATCGATCTGCAACGCCTTTTAATTTTTCTAGTAACATGGATTTCCTTTTTTGAATCTGTGATTCGATAATTCTTTAATTAGCTCTGTTCTGGTTTACCCCGGGCACGCTTGCCTGTGGAGCAACATAATAGGTTATAAATGAAGCTAATAAAAAAAGTCTCCTTCGTCTGTACGAATCGTTAGTTTTTTCTCATTGGATGGTTCACAATGTCCAATAATCTTTGCATCCAGGTTGAATGCCGAGCATATGTCAATAATCGTTGATGAATATTTCTCAGGAAGGTATATCTCGAACCTGTGTCCCATATTAAATACCTTGTACATTTCCTGCCATTCAGTACCAGATTGCTCCTGAATAATTCTGAACAATGGGGGTATTGAGAATAAATCGTCTTTTATTATGTGCAAATCATTCACAAAGTTCAGAACTTTTGTCTGGGCCCCTCCTGAGCAGTGAATTAAGCCATGGATTTCCTGCCGGATTTCTTGCAATACCTTCCGGATAACAGGCGCATAGGTTCTGGTAGGTGATAACACGAGTTTCCCAGCATCCAGTCCAAGCTCTGCTATAGCATCAGTCAGCTTCATGCCACCTGAATAAACCAGATCTTCAGGCACCTCAGGATCATAAGATTCAGGATACTTATCAGCCAGGTAATGTGCAAATACATCATGTCTTGCCGAAGTTAAGCCATTGCTTCCCATTCCGCCGTTATAAGCATCTTCCCAGGTGGTTTGTCCTGATGAGGATAAACCAACAATAATGTCACCTGCCTGAATATTATCATTAGCTATCACTTCAGCTCTTGGCATACGGGCTGTCACCGTTGAATCAACAATAATTGTTCTTACCAGATCTCCTACATCAGCTGTTTCACCTCCGGTGAAGACCATATTAAAGCCCAATTCATTGAACTGTTCTATAACTTCAGCCGTTCCATTGATTACTGCGGATATTACTTCTCCAGGGATTTTGTTTTTGTTTCTTCCTATGGTTGATGACAGCAAGACATTATCAGTTACCCCAATGCACAATAAGTCATCAGTATTCATTACAATGGCATCCTGGGCAATCCCTTTCCAAACAGATAAATCTCCGGTTTCTTTCCAATAAAGGTATGCCAAAGCAGATTTTGTACCTGCCCCATCAGCATGCATAATATTGCAATACCTGGAATCATTGGCCAGAATATCCGGAATTATTTTGCAAAAGGCATTTGGATATAATCCTTTATCAAGGTGCTCAATGGCGGCATGTACATCTTCCTTTGATGCCGAAACCCCTCGTTGTTTATACCTGGAACTTTGTGCCATAACGGGGGGCAAAGGTACTAATTTTAGGGCAGTTTTTTTATGGTCTCAATTTTCCCGATCTTTTCCTTTGCAGCTGCCTTTCGCATCTTATTAACCTCTGCGTCGATTCCGGTGCCTTGTTTTCTCCCACCTCTGTTCAATTCCTTCTGTCCCATCTCAAGTATCTGTTGATCAAGGTCCATTCCATCATTTAGTTTATCACGAGGAACGTAGTCGGTACTGAGAACCCTGAATTCAGTACGCCGGTTAATCTGATGGGCTATCTCCTGATTATCATTATTTTCCAGAGCTTCGATAAACTCTTTGCTCAATGTGTCACCCGCAACAATGAAATCATATTCTTCAGCCATAAGCTCATCAATACTACGGGGCAATTCGGGACCATATCCTCTGGCTTTCAAGCGATCGCCTTCGATATCTTTTGACATAAGATAATCGACTACTGACTGAGCCCTCCTTTGTGAAAGCTCAAGATTTGACATTGTACTGAATGGTCTTACATCAGTGTGTGACATTAATTCAATAGTAATATTCGGATTATCTTCAAGGGTTTCAACTAAATCGTCAAGCGCAACCAGTGATTCAGGTCTCAAATCCCATTTGGCCAGATCATATAGAATATTGGGCAATTCCACTGGTTTCTCAATCGGGGCCATCACAAGGCTGACTTCAAAATTACGGCTATCAGGAATACCCATGGTTGTTTCTCTGAATTTTCCATTCAAGAATCCCCGCTTGAGAGAAACCAGGATATAATCAGTTTCTGGCTTAAGATTAAAGCTAAATATCCCGGTAGAGTCAGTTATATATTCAAGGTTTGTACCCTCACTACCAATCAGCCTTACATTCACTGAATCGATGGGTAGTTGGTCATTCTCATTCAACACTACTCCGGAAACTGAAAAACGCTTTACGGGCAGAACAAAAGAATATATATCATCACCACCCCGACCACCCTCATCCCTGCTGGATGTAAAATAGCCTTGCTTATCTTGTTTCTGAAAAACGATTCCAAAATCATCTGCCTCAGAATTGAGAGGGACTTTCATATTCTCAACAATCCATTTTCCATCGGGCTGCAGCCTGGATTCAAAAATATCAAGTCCGCCTAAACCTAAGTGTCCGTTACTTGAGAAATAAAATAAAGAATCATTCTTAAAGTATGGAAACATTTCATCACCTGAAGAATTGACTATTTCGCCCATATTATCTGGCACTCCCCAGTTTCCCGATGCGCTTTCACGACTAACTTTCCAAATATCTTTTCCACCATATCCTCCATATAAATTCGAAACGAAAAGCATTGTAAGTTCATCCTCAGAGAGGCTGGGATGAGCAATAACAACACTATCGTGAGCAAGTGGAAAAGCTGTTGGCTCAGACCAGGCAGATCCAGCCTTTGTTGACATCATTATCTGACATCCCAATTCCTCGACTTTGTCGAATCTGCAGCGGGTAAAATAAATTCGGTTACCATCAGATGAAACCCAGGGTACTCCATCGTCATACATTGAGCTAATCACCCTATCCATTGGTACAGGCACCGACCATTTCTGCTTATTATCCAGTCGGGTAAAAAATATGTCAGTAAAGCTCTCTCCGGTTGCCCCGTGCAACTTGTTTCCTTCTGCCCCTTCACGTGAGCTGGTAATATACAACTCACGATAATCTCCACTACCAAAATATGGAGCGAAGTCATTCTCTCTGGTATTAAAATCACGAATATTCTCGATCTCATAACGGGTGGGGTTCTCCTTCCATATTAGCATTGAATCGCAACCCTGGTAGGCAAACTGGGCAAGCTGATCCTCTGGTTTTTCAGTCAGATAAGCTTCATATTCTTCCTTGGCTTCTTTCAGTTCACCATTCATTTTCAGCATCTCCGCATAATAGAAGTGCACCATCGGATCAGGGTAATTACGCTTCAATACGCGGTAATACTGGGCTTTTGCTCTGGTTACCTGCTTAGTTAGTCTGTAGCAATGGCCCAGTTTATAACTAATCTCTGTTTTACGCAGACGATCTTTCTCCTTTTTGTAGGCTTTCTTGTATTTATCTATGGCATTATAATACTCGCCAATTTCAAAAGTCTTGTCAGCCATAGCAACCAGATCCCGGCGTTGTGCATGCAATGGATTGGTAAATACAGCAATAAACAAGACTAACAGTGTGATTCTTAGCACCTTCATACTTAATTTTTTTCAGCTGACTGCAGGTAAAAATAGGCAATATTTGCCTCAATTAAAATAGTAACGAGACAAATACCACCTATCGTATATTAAGGTCTTACTTGTTTACAACAATTTATCGGGCATACAACAACTCCCTGTATTTAGGCAATGGCCACAAATCATCATCAACAATCAATTCAAGCTTATCTATATGGTAGCGAATCCTGTCAAGAAATGGTTTCACCTGGATTGAATATGCGTTTGCTTTATCACGAATATTTTCAATCTTGTTAGCCTTTTTCCTTTCCCCCACCATTTCATCGACCAATTCCTGAATAAGGGCCTTATGCTTAGATATTCTCTTTATGGCATTAAGCTGGTGACCGGCTGCATCTCCAAACTCACTTGCTGGAAGTATATCCTTTAATCCTTTAACATTTTCAATCAAGCGATTTTGATATCTGATAACAGTTGGAACAATATGATTAACTGCAAGATCACCAAGAACCCGGGCTTCAATCTGAATCTTCTTTGTATACGTTTCTAGACGAATATCATACCTGGCATCCAGTTCTCTGGCACTCAACACATTTTTTCCGGCCAGCAAAGCAATCGACTTAGGTGAGATATATGCTTTTAAGGCTTCCGGTGCTTCTTTCACATTAGTCAGACCGCGACTCAGAGCTTCTTCTACCCACTCATCACTATATCCATTTCCTTCGAACAAAATGCGCTTAGATGCAATTATATATTTTCGTAGTATTTTAAAAATTGCCTCATCCTTTTTCAATCCCGTAGAGATCAGTTTATCAACAGCGATTTTGAACTCCTCGAGTTGATTAGCAACTGCTGTATTTAAGACAGTCATAGGAGCAGCACAATTGGTTGTTGACCCTACCGCTCTGAATTCAAATCGATTCCCGGTAAATGCGAATGGTGAAGTCCTATTTCGATCGGTATTGTCAAGGAGAATTTCAGGAATTTTACCTATATCCAGCTTGAGCTCGGTTTTTTCATCCGGAGTCATCTTCTTTTGTGTGACCTTCGATTCAATATCCTTCAGCACCTTGGTTATCTGTTTACCCAGAAAAACTGAAATAATTGCTGGTGGTGCCTCGTTGGCTCCCAATCTGTGTTCATTACCTGCTGATACGATACTGGCCCTTAAGAGCTCAGAATGATCATGTACGGCTTTCATTGTATTAATCAGGAAAGTAAGGAATTGCAAATTTGTTTTAGGTGTTGTTCCTGGTGACAGAATATTTACACCTGTATTGGATAACAATGACCAATTATTATGCTTACCACTACCATTTACTCCCTTATATGGCTTCTCATGAAGCAATACTCTGAATTTATGATGGCGTGCAACACGTTTCATCACATCCATCAATAATTGATTATGATCAACCGCCAGGTTTGCCTCTTCAAAAACAGGAGCACATTCAAACTGATTCGGAGCAACTTCATTATGACGGGTCCGTAGAGGAATCCCAAGCTTATAACACTCATTCTCAAAGTCTTTCATAAATGCCACAACCCTCTCAGGAATTGAACCAAAATAATGATCCTCTAATTGCTGATCTTTTGCTGAGGCATGTCCCATGAGTGTCCGGTCAGCTAATACCAAATCGGGTCTGGCATAATAAAGTGCTTCATCAACAAGGAAATACTCTTGCTCCCAACCCAAAGTACTAATTACCTTCGAAACGTCTTTATCAAAATACTGACAAACCTTAACCGCCGCCTTGTCCAAAATAAATAGCGACTTTAATAAAGGTGTTTTATAATCAAGAGCTTCACCGGTGTAAGAGATAAATACCGTGGGTATACAGAGTGTTTTATCAACAATAAATGCAGGTGATGATGGATCCCAGGCTGAATAACCACGTGCTTCAAATGTGTTTCTTATTCCCCCACTTGGCAAGGATGAAGCATCCGGCTCTTGCTGAATCAGCTCATTTCCACTGAAATGCTCGAACACATTTCCGTCAGAAGTAGGTTCAAAGAAGGCATCGTGTTTCTCTGCTGTTGATCCGTTCAGAGGATGAAACCAATGAGTATAATGAGTTGCCCCTCTTTCCATTGCCCATGCCTTCATAGCAGAAGCAACAGCATCGGCAACTTTGCGGTCAATGTGTCCCCAGGTGTCAATAGCCTTTTTTACATTTTGAAATGCTTCTAAAGGCAAGTATTTCTTCATAGTATCCAGATCCAGAGTATTAACTCCGTAAAACTCAGAAACTTTATCTGAGGGAGCCGGAACAACAATCGCCGGACGGTTAAATAACTCCTGCATGGCAGCGAATCGATAAGTTGACATTGGAATTTTTGTTAAGTTAATTAATCGATGGAAAATAAGTAAGGGTCATTATTATTTTGCTATTTTATTTCAATGCCCCCCTAATTTTAACACATATTCTTTGCAAAAGTAGGAATTTATTCCAAACACCCCCCCCTCAACACCCCACCCCTTTATTAAATACTTATCAACCAATCAAAAAAAAGGCCAGTCTGATGACCGGCCTTTTTTTTAAATAACAATTATATTTTATTTCATCATCTCAGCATAGTGCTTGTAGAAATAAGTTATTGTTTCGATTCCTTTCAAGAAATTCCACACAGGATAATTCTCATTTGGAGAATGAATGGCATCTGATTCCAAGCCGAAGCCCATCAATATTGACTTAATTCCTAAGACTTCCTCAAAAGTTGAAATAATCGGAATACTTCCACCGCTCCTGACAGGAACAGGTCGTTTACCAAAGGCTTCAGTGTAGGCTTTGTCTGCTGCCAGATAAGCAGTTATTGTGGTTGGTGAAACATAGGCCGGTCCGCCATGTAGTGGAACAACATCAATTTTTATACTGTCTGGACTAATTGATTCCAAATGCTTTTTAACCAATTCAGCAATCTTTTCGTGATTTTGATCAGGCACCAATCTGGTACTGATCTTTGCATAAGCCTTTGACGGAAGAACAGTTTTTGCACCTTCGCCAGTATATCCGCCCCAAATTCCACAAATATCAAAAGATGGCCTGATACCAGTTCTTTCATTTGTGGAGAATCCTTTTTCACCAGCTACTGTATTTACATCTATCGCATTCTCATATTCCTTCAGATTAAAAGGAGCCTTTGCCATAAATTCCCTTTCTTCAGCGCTAACCTCGATTACATCATCATAAAATCCGGGAATCGTAATTCGCTTATCTTCATCCTGCAAAGAAGCAAGCATCGTACATAAAGCATTAACGGGATTATCAACTGCTCCTCCAAATAAGCCCGAGTGTAAATCTCGGTTCGGACCAGTTAATTCAACCTGAAGATATGTTAGTCCCCGCAAACCAGTAGTGATTGATGGTATATCCTGAGCAATCATTCCAGTATCGGAAACAAGAATCACATCTGCTTTGAGCATATCCTTGTTCTCCTTACAAAATTTCCCAAGGTTTGGTGATCCGATCTCCTCTTCTCCTTCAATCATAAATTTCACATTACAAGGCAGCTGATTGGTTTTTACCAAATATTCAAATGCTTTTGCATGCATAAATCCCTGACCTTTATCGTCATCAGCTCCTCTGGCAAAAATTACACCATCTTTGATTACAGGTTCAAAAGGATCAGTTTCCCATAAATCGAGCGGATCAACCGGCATTACATCCATGTGTGCATACACCAGGACCGTGGGCAATTCCGGATCAATGATCTTTTCACCATAAGCAACCGGGTTACCATCTGTTTGATAAACACTAGCATGATCTGCCCCAGCTGCTAAAAGCGCCTCTTTCCAATAATCAGCCGCCCGTTTCATGTCAGGCTTATGCTTTGACAATGAACTTATCGATGGAATACGAATCAATTCAAAAAGCTCCTCAAGGAAACGGTCCTTGTTTTGTTCTATGTAATCGTTAATGTGCATGTTTTAAAATGTTATATGTGTTTTCAATTAGTACTCTCTGACATAGGCAGTGGAAAAAAACAAATGAATCTGGGCTCCGCTGACTGTATAATACTTATTATAACTCCCGTATAAGGAGAGTCCGACTCCAATATCATAAAAAATCCGGTAGGTCATTTGAATTTCAGCAAACCCACCAAGAGCATTATAACCAAAAGCCCTGTTCTCTCCATCCTCTTCACTCCAGTCAATATAACTACCGTAAGCAAGTGAGGGACCAGCAAACAATCCAATATTATACCGTAAACCCTCGAATCTCTTTCCAGCTCCTAAATAAAGGTCATTCTGCTTTTGATACGAGCGCCACCAAACCTGTATGTCAGATGAGGCATGATATCCAATAGTCAAACCAATATTATTAATAAAATGATGATATGAAATCAGCAAGTTCTGCTCAATTGTCGACTTCTTGTGATTCATACCCGCTCCATAAGCCAATGTAAGATAGGGACTGTTTTGCTTATAGATTTTCTCATTAAGAATAAACCGTCCGTCACGCAGGGGGAAAACAGTATCTTTACCGTGAACTCTATAGGCTTCTTCTTCAGCATCCTGTGCAAGGATGTTTCCGGACCAAAAGAAAGACAGGGAAAATACAATTAGAAAAATTCTTTTCATTTCGTCCATTTTAATATAATGTTAAACCTGATGTGAAGTTAATCATTTTAGTTTTCCAGTTCCAGGTTTTTTGCTGCATAATCGAGTTGGTCATACCAATCCTGACCATATGATCTGATTAGGGCATCCTTTACAAAAACATAAGCAGGCAAACCTAGCTTTTTGCCTTTTTCATTAGCTAACTTACAAATATCCCACTCATCAAAATTAACTGCATCGTAATGCTTATATTTTTTGATCCGAATTGGATACAGATGACATGACAAAGGCTTTAACCAGTCGATTACACCATCTCTGCCTGCCTGTTCAATTGCGCAAAGAGCTACACCATTCTCAAATACAACATAGGCACATTCCTCCTTATTAACCAGAGGAGTTACCATGTCCTTATCTTCATCAATAAGATGCACTCCCAGTTTTTCAACGGCCTGTATCCCTTCAGGTCTCATGTATGGAACTATCGTACTGTAGTCTCTTTCAAGGTTTTGAGATTCCTGCTCAGTCAGAGGGGCTCCACTGTCTCCGTATACACAACAAGCTCCTTTGCATGCAGCAAGATCACAGCAAAACTGCTTTGAAAGTACATCCAGACTTACGAGTGTTTTTCCTATCTCCAGCACAATATAATCTTTGTAGTATTACTAAATCAATGCCTGACCCGTCATTCCTTCTGCCTTGTCGATTCCCATTATTTTGAGAATAGTAGGTGCCACATCTGCCAATATTCCATCTTTTATCTCAGTATAATCCTCCCCAACTAGTATACATGGCACAGGATTTAAAGAATGAGCAGTATTTGGTGAACCATCAGGATTTTTTGCATAATCTGCATTACCATGATCTGCAATAATCATTGCAGTATATCCATTCTCCCTGGCTGCATCAACAACTTTTTCTACACATGAATCTACGGCCTGAACAGCCTGAACAATTGCATCCCAAATTCCTGTATGTCCAACCATATCACCATTTGCAAAGTTCAAACAAACGAAATCCACCTCTCCTTTATTCAATTCCTTAACTATTGCATCTCTTACAAGATATGCACTCATTTCAGGTTGCAAGTCATAAGTAGCCACTTTAGGTGAGGAAATCAGAATTCGCTCTTCACCATTAAAAGGCTTTTCACGCCCACCTGAAAAGAAGAATGTGACATGGGCATATTTTTCAGTTTCAGCTATTCTGATTTGCTTCTTACCAGCCCTTGAAACTAATTCACCCAGCGTGTCTTTAACATTCTCCTTATCATATATTATATGAACCCCTTTAAAGCTATCGTCATATCGGGTAAGAGTATAATATTGCAAAGGCAAAGTGTGCATATCAAACTCAGGCATATCCTGTTGACTCAATACCACAGTCATTTCCCTAAGCCGGTCTGTTCTGAAATTAAAACAAATAACCACATCATCCTCCCGGATGGTAGTCAAGGCCTCACCTTTATCGTCAGTTACAACTACAGGCTTAATAAACTCATCTGTAATCCCCTCACTATAACTGTCTTTTATCGCCTCAACAACTGATTTAGCAGGCTTACCTCTACCATGTACATATAAGTCGTATCCTTCCTTTACACGCTCCCATCTCTTATCGCGGTCCATGCTGTAGTATCTTCCTATAAGACTGGCAATCTTGCCATTTGAGCTTTGTAAATGATCCTCCAGATTTTGAACAAAACCTAAACCACTTTTTGGATCAGTATCTCTTCCGTCAGTTATGGCATGAATGAAAACCTTATCCAGATTATAATCATTTGTCAGATCACAAAGTTTGTACAAATGCTTGTCAAGACTGTGAACACCACCGTCAGAGACCAAACCAATAAAATGCACCTGCTTGCCTTTTTCTTTAGCATAGCTGAAAGCTTCTTTTAAAGCCGGATTATCTGCAATACTATTGTCAGCCACAGCCCTGTTTATTTTCACAAGGTCCTGGTAAATTACTCGTCCACCCCCGATATTCAGGTGTCCCACTTCTGAATTTCCCATTTGCCCATCCGGCAGGCCTACATTCTCACCTGAGGTTTGAAGGCGGGAATTCGGATACTTCTCAGTCAGCATCTCCATATACGGAGTGCTTGTCTGTGCAATCACATCAGACTCAGGTGAGCTACCATAGCCCCATCCATCCAATATAATCAGGATTACTTTTTTGTTCATTTCAATATTTTATATTAGACAAAAAGGCCCTGCCGGATTAGACTGACAAAGCCAAAATGTGCCCATTAAGAATCTATGGATATATGATCTTCTTCAAAACCCGAAGAGTATCAATCTCAATATACTTACGTTTTCCCTTGAAGGTATAGCCAATCAAAGCTGCACCATCAAATTCCATAGGTGCCTGCCTGGTTTTACCCTGCACTTTTACATAACTTCCTTCGTTTTCAGGTTTATATTTAATTCCTGCTGCCAAATAAACCGTATCTTTTTTACTGAACTCAAAATCTGATCTATGTGCAAGATCTTTCACCGCCTGTACTTCGAAAAAATCTTCTCCTATCCATAGCTCATCAATCTTAAGTTTATCCGAAGCTTTTTTAGCAATAAGTGCAATTCTGAAATCAGTACCATAACCAGATTGATAAATTCCGCCAGCCCATGCTTGTGAAGTAGCATCTACAACTTTGATCTTTGAACCAAACAAGAATACTGTCAATATTATAAATGCAGTAATAGTAGTTTTCATCCGTTAATATTTTAATATATTTATCCTTTTGTTATGCTCGGTTCACAGCACCGTATTCAATTAAATTACCTTTTCAGATAAGTGGTCAAAAGTACACAATTCCCTGCTATCGCCCTTGTTCTAAACGCTGGATTAGGCCCATTTCTGCTAAACTATTCATCAAAACCTGTTTATCGTAAAAGAAGCGTTCCTGAAACTTGTCATACCAAACTTTGGCTTCGGCCCATCTTTTTTGCTGAGCAAGAATGTATATCACATTAAAATAGGCAATGCCAAATTCAAAATACAGATCCATCTCACAAGCGTTGATAAAATGAGTCAGCGCCTGATTCGGGTCTCCCATCTGGAAAGCCTTTATACCATTTGTTATTGCACCATTTAGCTCGGGATCAATGATTATCCCCTGCATGTAAAATTTCTTATCAGATCCTTCCTCCTGTATATCTAAATATTTTACAGGTTTTTCCAGTGGGGGAAAATACAGCTTGAATTCCAGAATGTCGTCTTTGAAAGAAAAGGTATGTTTCTCTGGATAAAAGGGAACATTTTCTGATTTGACCAGGCGAACAGCATCAGGCTCACCCGATTTGCGGGCAATAAGCTTTTTTGATTTTATTGAAAATGGAGTTAATTGACTTTGATTCCTTATCCTGACTGTCACTACAGTAGAGCTATCTGTCAATTCAATTTTAAAAATACTTAGGCTTACCATCGGTCTGATGGCAATATTTGGATTAAAAACCACCTGAGCCTGGGCAGGTAACAGTATTCCAACAAGGAGTATGAGAAAAAAGAGTTTCTTCATTTCAGTTTCTTTATTTTGTGTATTACAAATTACAGGCCATATTTATCAAACAAAAAGATAAGTGAAGCCATTGCTGCAGCACCAAGTTGCATTTCTCTCCTGTCGACCTGTTCAAAGGTGTCAAAAGCAGAGTGATGAAACCTGAAGTACCGTTGGGCATCCGGAACCATCCCTAACCATACAATATCAGGATAAATGGCTTTTAAAGGACTGATATCCACGCCTCCTCCTCCTTTAACAAATCCCAATCCGTATGGTTGAAAATACTTTTTCCATGCCATTGCCTTTTCAAAACGAACAGGATCCGATCCTATTGCAATATTTCTTGGCGACAAAACTCCCCGGTCTGATTCCATTGCAGCAATATGTATTTCCCCTTTCTCTCCGGCTTCCCGTGCATAAGCCTGGCCACCCCGCTGAGCAACCTCCTCATCCATAAACATAACTGCCCGTATAGTATGCTTTGGTTTTATGCCTGTTGCATTTAAAAGTCGCAATACTTCAATAGCCTGCATACATCCGCCTCCATCATCATGAGCTCCTTCACTATTATCCCAGGCATCTAAATGTCCACCCACGGTGATTATCTGTTCAGGATACTCTGATCCCCTGATTTCTCCGATAACATTATGTGAAGGCACATCCGACAGAGTCTGACAAGTAGTTCTGAAGAAAAAGCTCAAGTCCGGATCATTTTTAAGCCAAGAGCTCAGCAGATTAGCTCCATTAGTTGTAATTGCAACAGCCGGAATTTGCTTAAGGCCATCGGCATACCTTGTCAGACCGGTGTGAGGGTAATCATCATTTTCATTAGTTACTGAGCGCACAAGGCAGGCTAGGGCTCCATACTTTGCTGCTCTTGCAGGTCCTTCAGTACGCTGATTCACAGCAGCCCCATAGGCCGAAAAAGTACCGATACGATTTTGATCCATCGGACGATTGAAAAAAACTATTTTACCTGCTACCTGATCACCAATTCTGTCAAGCTCTTTAAAGTCATTAACTTCTATAATACCAGCACTCAATCCCGGGGATCCTGTACCAACGGATAATCCTAAAGCAGTTACAGGTACTTCTTTGGTTCCATACATTGCAGAGATAATCCTTGCTTGCTCAGGCTCACCTCTAATCCATCGCTTGACCATGCAATCCTGCTTCCATACTGTGTCAAGATTCATTTCAAGCATTATCTGATATGTAAACTCAACAGCTGCGGCAGCTTCAGGAGTTCCACAAATCCTTCCGGCAGTATTTTTACATAGCCATTCCAAATTATTATACGCTTCCCAGCTATTTAATGCTGAATGATAGATCTGCTCTATTTGCTTCTCATCAGTCTGACTAAACAGGGTTGACACGCTGCTAATCCCTATGATTAAATACAAGACAAGTGTTCTCATAAGTGCTCTTCAAATTAAGTCTTAAATTTGCCAAAGAATTTGCTTAATTTCAAGCTTATAAAATGAATGAACTATGAGTACGCAAACATCCTTCCAATCGCCTCTTATTCTGGCTATTCACCCCAGAATACCATTCACAAATATTGGAATTTTCAGAAACCAGCAAATGATGTTTCTGAAGAAAGTAAGCCATCCGAAGGAAGAAGTGGCATCATTCAGGCACTATACTGATCAAACTGAATATAGAGTTGAAAAGATTTTGAATGAACTAAAAGGTAATGATATTCCACTAAATGACATTAAGGTAATAATCGGGAGGGGAGGATTAATCAGACCGGTAAAAGCTGGCATATATAAAACCAATCAAGCATTACTTGATGATTTAAGTAATGGAATAGGAGGAGAAGATGTTGTAAACCTATCTGGCTTGTTAGCTCATTTTATTTCAGAACAGATCGAAGGTTCTCAGGCTTTCGTTGCTGACCCGGTGGTAGTAGATGAATTTGATGACATAGCAAGAATATCAGGCCACCCTGACCTTGTTCGCAGGTCGGTTTTTCATGCCCTGGAGCAGAAATCTGTGGCCAGAAAATTTGCAAAAACAACTCTGAAAAAATATGAGGATCTAAATCTGATTGTTGCTCAAATGGGTAATGGTATAACGATAGGTGCTCATCATAAGGGAAGAGTCATCGATGCCAACCAGGGATTGGATGGTGATGGTCCGTTCTCCCCAACACGTTCAGGAAACCTGCCTATGGGCGATTTGATCAAGCTATGCTTCAGTGGTAAAAAAACTAAGGATGAGCTTACTCGTATGATCACCACAGAAGGTGGATTATTTGCATATCTGGGTACTCACGATGGCTATATCGTAGATAACATGGCCAGAAATGGAGATGAGAAAGCTAAATTCCTCCTAGAAGCAATGGCTTATCAGGCAGCCAAAACAATTGGTTCAATGTATGCTGTATTGAAAGGTCAGGTCGATGCCATTCTATTAACAGGAGGCCTCACTCAAAGCAGGTACATCATGGATGAACTTCTTGATCGGATAAAACCAATGGGCACAGTACATATTTATTCAAGTGAAGATGACGTAGAAACTCTGGCCTTGAACGGATATTATATCCTCCAGGGCGATCTGGAACCTATGGAATACAAGCACTAGCCTACATATTTCTTCGATATCTTCCCCCAACATCAAATAATGCATGGGTGATTTGTCCTAATGAGGCATATTTTGACGCTTCCATCAGAACTGCGAAAATATTTTCCTGATTAATTGCAGCCTGTTGAATTTTGTCAAGCCAGATATCTGTCTTACTGTGACTAACTTGTATATTCACTTCAAGTGAATCAAGCTGCATCTGTTTCTCATCCTCTCCTGCCCGTATTACCTCGCCTGGCCTTTCAATCGGAGAGCCTTTCGCTGACAGGAATGTATTAACTCCCATAATAGGAAGCTCACCAGAGTTCTTAAGTCGCTCATAATAAAGTGATTCTTCCTGTATCTTATTTCTTTGATAATTAAGCTCCATTGCACCTAATACGCCTCCCCGGTCAGAAATACGCTCAAACTCCGACAATACTGCTTCCTCAACTAAATCAGTCAGCTCTTCAACAATGAATGATCCCTGAAGAGGATTCTGGTTTTTTGACAAGCCAAGCTCGTGATTAATAATCAATTGTATTGCCAACGCGCGTCTGACCGATTCTTCCGTCGGAGTAGTAATCGCTTCATCATACGCATTGGTATGCAAAGAATTGCAATTATCATACACCGCATAAAGAGCTTGCAAACTGGTTCT
The DNA here is from genome assembly GCA_018669475.1 of Bacteroidota bacterium. GTDB lineage: Bacteria > Bacteroidota > Bacteroidia > Bacteroidales > UBA12481 > JABHCC01. The sequence goes on from JABHCC010000142.1 coordinate 31,739, forward strand.
GATATCATTAAAATCAATCTCCTGAGCATGCAGTGACCGCCCGGAGGTTTGAATATGATACTTCAGCTTTTGCGACCGTTCATTTCCTTTATATCTGTTCTTTATTGCTTTAGCCCATATTATTCTTGCCACCCGACCAATTACTGAGAATTCAATATCTAAACCGTTTGAAAAGAAGAAAGATAGATTTGGCGCAAAATCATCGATATTCATACCTCTGGCAAGAAAATACTCCAAATAGGTAAATCCATTCGCCAAAGTGAAGGCCAGTTGAGTTATAGGATTAGCACCAGCTTCAGCAATATGATAACCTGAAATAGAAACAGAGTAGAAATTCCTTATTCCATTCTGAATAAAATATTCCTGAACATCTGCCATCAATTTCATGGAAAAATCAATCGAGAACAAACATGTGTTCTGAGCCTGATCTTCCTTTAAGATATCTGCCTGAAGTGTGCCGCGCACCTTATTTATGGTATCTTGTTTGATTTGCTTATAGATATCAGCAGGCAATACTTCATCACCTGTTACGCCAAGTAAAAGCAGGCCAGAGCCGTCATGTCCATCAGGTATTTCACTACGATATACAGGAACCTGTTTACCCAGTGCCTTATATTTATTCTGAATGAACTTTTTTGTTTGTTCTTCTAATCCCTCCCGGATAATATACTTCTCACAGGCCTGATCAACAGCGGTATTTAAAAAGAATGCTGCCAGAATTGATGCCGGACCATTGATGGTCATCGAGACGGATGTTTTAGAGCTCTCCAGGTCGAAGCCCGAATAGAGCCTCTTGGAATCATCAAGGGAGCAAACTGAAACTCCGCTATTCCCCACCTTCCCATAGATATCCGGACGAACATTTGGATCTTCACCATACAGGGTTACTGAATCATAGGCTGTTGACAGGCGCTTTGCTGACAAACCTCTAGACAAATAGTGAAATCTCTTGTTTGTTCGCTCAGGACCACCCTCACCTGCAAACATCCTTGTCGGATCCTCAGACTCCAGCTTGTATGGAAAAACACCGGCTGCATATGGAAACTCTCCAGGTACGTTTTCTCGTAAAACCCACTTGAGAATATTCCCCCAACCCGTAAATTTTGGCAAGGAGACTTTTGGAATCATCAGATGGGAAAGAGTTTCGGTTTTAGTTTCAACCTCAACAATCTTATTTCTGACCTTGTACTTGTATATCGCTTGATTATAATCAGCTTTCTTTTGTTCCCAATTCTGAATTATTTCAAAGTTTTCCCTGCTAAGCCGCTCTACCAGTTTTCTATAAGCTGAATCATACTGAGCAGAATCTTTAAGTAGTTCCCGATTCAGGTCCAGAGCATATAATTCTTCTGCCATTCCGGCCTGCTCCTGGGTCCATTCATTATATTTTCTAACAGTTTCAGCAATCTCAGCCAGATATCTGATTCTTCTTGGTGGAATGATTTCAATTTTTTCGTGAGAGGAAGGCAGACTTCTCTTTGGAAATAAGTCAAGACCTGATTGATCTCTCAATGTCTTCACTAAGGCCAAATATAATTCATTTACACCTGGGTCATTGAATTGCGAAGCAACTGTTCCGACTACCGGCATATCTTCCGGATCTTCATCAAATAAAGCCCGATTTCTTTGAAATTGCTTTTTTACATCACGAAGTGCATCATCAGCCCCTCTTTTGTCAAACTTATTTAATGCCACGATATTTGCATAATCCAACATATCAATCTTTTCAAGCTGTGTTGCAGCTCCATATTCAGGAGTCATAACATAAAGTGACATATCACTGAAATCTGCAATTTCAGTGTCGGACTGGCCAATTCCTGAAGTTTCCAGAATTATCAGATCAAAATTGCTCACACCAACTAATTGCAACACCTGGTTCATATAAACCGGGATCGAGATATGTGATTGACGGGTAGCCAGTGAACGCATGAAAACACCAGCCTGATGAATACTGTTCATTCTGATTCGATCACCCAGAAGTGCTCCACCTGTTTTTCGTTTTGTTGGATCAACTGAAAGAATACACAAGCGTAAATCCGGTCTGCTAAGTTTAAATCTCCTTACAAGCTCATCGACTAATGAACTTTTACCGGCGCCACCTGTCCCTGTTATTCCAAGAACCGGAGGTGTTATATCAGCTGCATTCTCCTTTATGGCATCAATAACGGGCTTGATCAGATCTTTTGAATTTTCAACAGCAGAAATACTCTCGGCCAGGTATTTAAAGGAAGACTTGATGGTATTTACCGGATGGATAACCTTACCCCGTTCAAAATCACTCTCTTTCAACAGGTAACTTATCATTCCATTCAGCCCCATCACTCTCCCGTCATCCGGAGAGAATATTTTGGTAATCCCATATTTCTCCAAATCATAAATCTCTTCTGGCAGAATAACACCACCACCACCTCCAAATATTCTGATATGATTTGCACCAGCCTCATTAAACTGATCCTTCATGTATTTAAAAAACTCCATGTGACCACCCTGATAGGAGGTTATTGCCACAGCCTGGACATCTTCATGTATGGCAGCCTCAACAATATCATCCACAGATCGATTGTGACCCAGATGAATGACCTCAACCCCAGCAGATTGAATAATACGACGCATAATGTTTATTGTAGCATCGTGTCCGTCAAATAAGGACGAAGCGGTAACAATCCGAACCGGAAATACCGGTTCATATAAAGCATTATCTACAAGCATATAGTTTTTTCTATGACATCAGAGACCTCGAAATCACGATTTTTTGAATCTCTGAAGTCCCTTCATAAATTTGAGTGAGCTTGGCTTCTCTCATAAGCCTTTCAACATGATATTCTGCGACATAGCCATATCCACCATGAATCTGAACCGCTTCTGTTGTGATTTCCATAGACGAATCCGCAGCATATTGTTTGGCCATTGCACTGGCTACTCCATATGCTTGCCCCTGATCTTTCAGCCAGGCAGCTTTGAAACAGAAATATCTTGATGCTTCAATTTTAACAGCCATATCTGATAACTTAAAAGCCAAAGATTGGTGGTAAGCTATAACTTTTCCAAAGGCCTTTCTCTCTTGAGAATACTGTACAGAACGTTCAAAGGCTCCTGAAGCAATTCCCAAAGCCTGTGCAGCTATTCCAATACGACCACCATCTAAGGTTTTCATTGCAAATTTAAAACCAAAGCCATCTTTACCAATGCGGTTTTCTTTTGGAACTTTTACATCTGTGAACATCACCGAATGAGTATCAGAACTACGCATACCCATTTTCTCTTCATGAGGCCCAAGACTGATTCCGGGGCTGTCTTTCTCAACTATCAGTGCATTGATTCCCTTATGTCCGAGCTCTTTATTAGTTTGTGCAGTCACAAGATACACTGATGCACAATTCGCATTTGTAATCCAATTCTTCGTTCCATTAACCAGATAATAGTCGCCTTTATCTTCAGCAAATGTTCTCTGAGAAGTTGCATCTGAACCAGCTTCAGGCTCTGATAGCAGGAATGCACCAAGTATTTCACCCCTTGCCAGAGGTTTGAGATATTTTTCCTTCTGTTCTTCAGTCCCATATTCCTCAAGACCCCAGCAGACAAGGGAATTGTTTACTGACATGATTACTCCGACAGAGGAATCCACTTTGCATATCTCCTCCATAGCCAGGACATAAGATACGGTATCCATTCCTCCTCCGTCATATTTTGGATCGACCATCATACCCATAAATCCAAGTTCAGCAAGAGCTTTCACATGCCTGTCCGGGAAGCGGGCCTCACGGTCACGTTCTATCACATCCTGAATGAGCTCCCGCTGAGCATAATCGCGAGCTGCATCCCTAATCATTATTTGTTCTTCAGTTAAGCTAAAATCCATGATGATATTTAATTATAGTTTTAAGTCTTTTTGCAGAGACACACAGCAGTGTGCCTCTATTGTTATTATTATTGTTATTATGTTGCTTGTTTATATATTACTACTACGATTGTTTTATCGTCCCCACCCATATTAACAGACATTCCATAGGGGCGATCTTTTTTGATTTCTATTTGAGCTTTGCCAGCTTTCCCGGTCAATTGCTCCCAGATAGTTACTGCCTGATGAACACCTGTTGCTCCGGTTGGGTGACCCCATCCAATCAAGCCACCTGTTGTATTAAAGGGAATCACTCCATCTCTTGCAGTATTCCCCTGAAGAATAAAATCAGCCCCTTCTCCTGGTTCAGCCAATCCCATAGCCTCAACTCCCAACAAGCCGGCAACTGTGAAACAATCATGAGTCTCCACGGTTCCAATCTGAGCCATTGTTATGCCTGCCCTGTCAAGAGCAAGGGCAACAGCAGTTCTGATGGTTGTCAGGCTTGTCAGATCCTGAGGTGGTTTAGTAATATCCTCTTCTACCTGAGACCAGGCCACAACTTCAATAGCCTGATCTTTTGTTAAACCACAGGCTTGTAATCCCTCTTCTGACAGAATTGCTATTGAAGAAGCCCCATCAGACACTTTTGAACAGTCAAACACATTAAGGTGATCAACAAATACTTTTCCGTTTGGCTCCATCATTGCAAGCTCTTCCAGATCCTCAGTATTATTATGAAATTCCTGTGCTGTTTCACACAAGCGGGCATTGTCAATGGCATTTTTATACCAGCGGGCAAAAGCCTGTCTGGTTTTTTCTCTGCCATATTTTTCAAAATAAGCTCCTGCCCGATCAGAAAACTGTCCGGGAAAATAATAGGCATGTCCATTTTTTCGTTCCTGAAACCAACCGGCACCAGCCAATACATCAGCCCCGTAAATTGCTTTCATGGTATTTTGAACTTCAACCCCAATAGACAATACAACTTCAGCTGTCTCAGCTAATACAGAACGTATACCTGAAGTAAGTGCAAGCCCTCCCGAACCACAGGCTCCTTCGACACTGGTTGCCGGTTTAAAGCGCAGATCGGGATCAATCATTGGGAAAAATCCTGGTAAGTTAGCTTGCTTATTAAAGCGAGCAGCCATGAAATTTCCGATTACACATTCATCAACATTTTTCCCTCCGCCAATCTGTTCAAGACATCCTTTACCTGCTTCATCAATATAATGCTCCAGACCCGGTCGGGGCTTTTTGGGATGAAACTCCTTTCTTCCCGTACCAAGTGAAATAGTATTATACCCAGCTGTCATGTATACTTTTCTTCGCAAATTCTTCATGATTGACTAATTAAAATAGTTGTTAATAGGACCATAGGCATGATAGAAACCCGTTTCCAAAACTTTATTGACATCATCAACTGATGCTGCCACTCCTGTATTAACCAGCAATTCACCGATTCTTTTTGATTCAAGAACATAATTCCTTGCCAGTTTAGCACCTTTAGTATCCATACTCTTGAGCTTAGAGAAGAAGTTTTCAAGCATTTCCTTCTTTCCGGGACTAAAATTTACCTGCTTCCAGTTTGCAGGCTGAGGAAGTGGTCCTGTAAAGCTTTCTGATTTTTTAACAATCTCATCAACCGGAACATAAGCACCAGTCTTCAATTCATACACATGACTTATACGACCCTTTTTATATTGAAAGAATCCATCCTTCTGCGTACCATTGGAGAATTGTCCACCTTTGACCCCTTTTGTCAATAGCTGATCCAGTAATTCACTATGTAATTCTTCATCCGGGAGGTATGGATTCATAACCTGCATAATGTATGACACCACATCAATACCCACATAATCTATAAGCTGAAAAATCCCCATCGGCCTCAATAAGAAATCCTGGCTGATACTGTTCATAATGTAAACAGATTCCGCAAAGCTGAATTGGTCATTCAATTTTTTAGCTTCGATAATCCCGTGTAAGGCATCCCTCATGAAATGACCATTTCCAATAAATCCGGCAAAGTCATTTGAGGGGACAATCTTCTTTCTCAGATTTCGTGCATAATTTTTCGCAAACTCAATCAGTTCAGGTTTACAATCTTCAGTTGGGATTAGCTCAACCAACTTCTGCACTGCAGGCGGATTATAAAAATGAAAGCCAATTATGCGACCATTTAAACCAGCATCAGTATTTAGTTCGCCAATTGGGATTGAGGAGGTATTGGTGAAGAACCAGGGAGATTCCTGACTATTTGCATCAATTTCTCGCAGAATTGAAACTTTGAGCTTTGGATCCTCCTTAATAGCTTCAAAAACCAGGCTGCTGTCATAGATATCCGACAAATGTGTTGATATTCGTATGGTAGCCAACACATCTTTGGTATATTGTTCAATGACATCGCCGTTTTCAATTAAATCTTTGCGGTCAGCATATAGTTTTCGCAGCAATACTGTTTTTTTCTCTGCGGCTCTGACTACCTGTGATTGTACATATTGAAGTAAGCCAGAAAGTCCATCAGCGGAGACATCGACTGCATATAAGACAAGTTTTAATTCTTTATTTTGCAGCATTAAATCGGTCATTTCCATAGCGGTCAGAAGTAATATTCCGCTACCCATTTTTCCCGCGGCACCCAATACCGCTACTTTCCTGAATTTGTCAGTATATCCCATTTTATTAATATGATTACGGTGATGAAAATATTTTTATTTCGGAACCTAATTATTGGACCAGTCAGGCTTACGTTTTTCGAGAAATGCTTTCATTCCTTCCTTAGCTTCGTCTTCAAACAATTGTGAAAATTTCTCTTTCTCCAAATCCATTGCCTGATTGAAACTTAAATGCCTGCCTTTACGTATTACTTCTTTAACTTTTCGGATAGCTTTTGGGCCTCTTTTTGCTATTTTCCGAGCCAGTGAGAGGGCATCCTCCATTAACATATCCGGCTCGCAAAGCTGTTGAACAAGTCCAAGGCGATATGCTTCTTCAGCACTAAAAGGATCGCCAGACATAATACACTTCAAGGCATTTCCGAGGCTTGTCAGCCGTGTTAATCTCTGCGTTCCGGCGTATCCTGGAATTAATCCAAGCCCAACCTCCGGCAGGCCAAAAACAGCTTTAGTTGACCCTAATCGCATATCACAGGCCATAGCCAATTCGCAACCTCCTCCTAATGCATATCCGTTTACGGCTGCAATTACGGGAATAGGCAGTTCCTCAAGACGCATAAATGATTGTTGACCCTTCTCAGAAAAGCCTTTAGCTTCTGAGGGATTCATATCGACCATTTCAGCAATATCAGCACCAGCTACAAAAGCTTTTCCGGCACCGGTAATCACGAGAACCCTGAAAGGTTCATTCGCAATTATATCATCGATATAAGTATTCAGCTCACTAAAAAAAGCGGAGTTAAGCGCATTTAATGCCTCAGGACGGGAGATGGTAAGAACCTCCACATTCCCAAAACGCTCTGGTTTCAGAATTTGGTAATCCATGATAATATATTATGTTAGGCTATAAGGTTAACACACAAAACACTACTTACAATATACATATATTCGTATGTAAATACAAATGTGAAATACTAATTATGCAGCATAAAAACCTTCTATCTGACTTTCATCATCTTAACTAATTTGACATCTTCACCAAGCAGAATTCTGCCATAATATATTCCGGATGGCAGCTCATTTCCTCCCTCTGAATTACCATCCCAATCAACTGAATGCTGTCCAAGTTCATAATCTGCATGAATAAGAGATCTAAGTTTCCTCCCGGCATGATCAAATATCTCGATAGTTACCATTGCATCTTCCTGAACAATAAACGACATTCTGGTTTTATCGGAGAAAGGATTTGGAAAACTTCTGGCAGTCAGTTCGTCTGAAGAAAAGTCAAGTGTTGAAACTGGTATAATTCCGAAAGCTTCCTGAAAACTATTATCAGTAACCTTAACTTTTATCTGATATAAAGTATTGACTTCTTCTGGACGGCAAAACAAAAGTCCGTTGGCTTCAATCTTAGTTTTACCAGGAATATTGAATGGAACCATCCTGACAACCTGGTTTGGCACCACTATATTCATTGACGATTGGCTTGTTTGCAAAATGGTTTTTCCATCTCCCTTTGACAAGCCACCCAGATAAGAAATGCGGGTTGGATGAAGAAGATTATAGTCAGAATAATGAAATTCAATAAGACCATCAGGGTATAAGCTACAGGCAACACGAATATTTGTCGACATGCCATCAACAGAAGCCATAGCATCCCAGAAAACTGTAACAACAGAATCCTGGGGATGGTAGTGCATCCGGTTATCACTAGCAAAATAACTCAGATCATGGCCAAATGGAATAATGCTTTTACGCTGCTTTGTTGACAGGTCAGGATCAACAGCATAAGGGTAATCCTGATACTCTGTCTCCAGTAATATCAGGCCTTCTTCGTCGATATAGATATTTCTGAAATTCTCCCCATAGAATGGGAAATCAAAAGGTAATTCCAGTTCATAATAATCCCCGCTTGCCAGATTTCTTGGAATTTTCATTCCTTCAATCTCAGGAAATTCCCTTTTGAGACTGTCTTCAGTATAATCGTGTACAATTTCCCATCTGCCAGGTCCGCTGATGCCCTCAGCCTGTAACTGAATAGTCATCCACTGATTGGTTTCTGTATATTGAACAGGATAATCCCTAACCTTTACTTTCGAGAAACTCACAGAATGGTCAAGTCCTATTATGGTCGTCTGATTGTCAAGCAAAAGAACCTCTCCTGAACTTGATGATATTCGTGATTCTCCATTTTCATAATTTACAAGCTCAAAATTATATACCAGACCATTACCCTGATTTGAGGGATCATCTTCATCGATCAATACAAAAAAGCGAGTGATCTGATCTGATTCAATATATGATAGCAAAGGTGTGATATCCAAGCCTATTTCCATATGATTTCCCAACTGTGCTTCACCCAGGCTAACAGAACCTCCCTGGAAGTGGAAAAGAGGAAAGTTATGAATGTAATCAGGCTGAGTTGCCTCAGGATCGCTTGAGACTCCTGCACTTATCTTGATCATATTTCTATAGGTATGAACCAATTCCAGCTTCATAGTTAAAACGGGGTGATAATCCGGCAGGACATCGATAACATGGACAGATCGATTCCAGAAACCACCCTGGTAGCCGTACTTTGCCATCAAACGATATGGCACATAGGCTTTCCCGCGGTTGCCCCAAGCATCTCCCCAAGAATTTATTACAATTAAAGCTCCGATCTCATAATCATTCAAATCCACCAAACCATCTCCATTCAGATCAATATGATTGGTATAAATACCATCCCCATTATAATCGTACTTCACGTCATCATTGTATCCTACTATTGTCATGGCATGGCCAACAACGTCACCAAATCTTGTGATAATAACTTTTCCGGCGTCATATGAATCATCAGGCACCTGGTTATACTGCATTCCTCCTGATCCTATCTGAAAATTTGCAAGTCCTCCAAATGGATAGCCGTCATTATGATTAAATAAATATGTTTTCAGAGCACGTAAACCGTTTACGTCAGATACAGAAATCGAATAATTATTAATCACCTTGTTCTGCATGGCTCTTAAATATTTATCGTAGCCCGACATCCACACAGTGTTATCTGACCAGTATGGGTAATCCCAATAATTCGGACAACCATTTGCTTTAATGATCTCCCAACTATCGAAATAACTTACACCGGTACTCGCTGAATTGGAATTCAGAAAGTTCCAGACATACAAGGGAGGGTACTGATTCTGTAAAGAATCGCCAATTAAATTTCGCTGCCGGTTCAATTCGTAAGTCAAGAGATATCCAACCGAGCTGGCCTGGTTACAACTCCAGCCGTACTGATTAAATACCGGAGGAAACCAGGGCTGAGTTGAATTATCCACTCGTAATGGCAAAGTAATACCACCTTTCAGATTGTCAATTTTATCAAGCGGGTATTCAGGAAAATTGGGCCCTTCAGCAGTTTCTTGTCCCATCAACACAAAACCGAATGACAAAAAAATCATCAGGCCTATCAATCCATTCATTCTCATCTGCTACAATTTTGGCAAAATTTAGTAATAATACTTTAAACCATTTGTCGCAGAAATGACTTATAACAACTTATTTACAGTTTTATAAAAAAAGAACCGACTGAAAAAGCCGGTTCTTTGGGTGGTACCACCTGGATTCGAACCAGGGACTCACGGATTTTCAGTCCGTTGCTCTACCAACTGAGCTATGGTACCCAATTTTTGGGTTGACAAATGTATGTCAAAAAATGCATTCCTCAAAGAGGGTCTGATAAAAACCGATTATTTAAATTGCTTTCAAATAAGTTTCTTCGCCAGTTTTACTAAATTTGCGACCTGATTAGCAAGTAATTGATGAATTATTCAGTACACACCTTAAACAATGGAATCAGGATAGTCCACCTGGCAGTAGATTCGCCTGTTTCACATTGTGGTATTATGGTTAACGCCGGGTCACGAGATGAAGAAGATAATGAACATGGGATTGCCCATTTTATTGAACATGTGATCTTCAAAGGGACAAAAAAGAGAAAAGCTTACCATATCCTGAGTCGTTTGGATGATGTTGGTGGTGAGATAAATGCATATACAACCAAAGAAGAAACAGCTTTTTATGCTGCCTTTTTAAAACCTCATTTCGAAAGAGCCCTGGAACTTTTATCTGATATATTTTTCAATTCAGTCTTTCCAAAGGCTGAGATCGAAAAAGAAAAAGATGTAGTTATTGATGAGATTAATTCATACAAAGACAGTCCGGCCGACCTGATTTTCGACGATTTTGAGGAGATCATGTTTAAAAACCATCCGATAGGAAGAAATATTCTGGGAACGCCAGACACAATCCCCTCTTTTAGTAAAGAATCCATACAGTCATTTATGGATGCTAACTATCACACCGACCAAACAGTTTTCTGCTCGGTTGGAAGCTATCCATTTCAAAAGATTGTCAAGCTTTGCGAAAGATACCTGGGATCAGTGCCGGAAAACCTCAGCAATAAAAACAGAAAACCTTTCATTAACTATAATCCTCTTACCGAGATTCAGAAAAAGAATACCTTTCAGGCTCATTGCATTATGGGCAACCTGGCTTATACTGCTATGGATAAAAGAAGAATGGATTTGGTTTTATTGAATAACCTTCTGGGCGGGCAAGGCTTAAATTCGCGATTGAATATGTCATTACGTGAAAAGCATGGCTATGCATATTCCGTAGAATCCAGTTTTACACCCTATCTTGATACAGGGATTCTGACAATTTATTTTGGAACTGATAAAGAGAAACTTGACAAAAGCATTCAGCTGGTTCATAAGGAGTTGAAAAAGCTCAGGGAAACGAGTCTGGGTTCAATGCAATTGCACAGGGCAAAGAATCAGATTATCGGACAAATGGCCATGTCATCGGATAACAAAGAGAATCTTCTTTTTTCACTTGGTAAATCATTCCTGCTTTTCAACCGCTTCGACTCCCTTGAAATTATGAATAATAAATTTGAACAGATCACGGCGGAACGTTTAAGAGAGGTAGCCAATGAGGTGCTCAATCCTGATCACATGTCTCAGCTAATATACCAGTGAGTTCATACAGTAAAAATATTGGAATTAACAGTGATGATTTAGATATGTACATCCGGGATCATTCCTCTGCTGAAGATCCTGTACTGTATGATTTATATCGCAGAACTCATCTCAAATTATACCATCCGCGCCGATCATCTGATCACTTTGCTGGTCAATTTTTATCTTTTATCAGTCAATTAGTCAAACCCAGGAGAATCCTGGAAATTGGTACTTATTCAGGATATGGAAGCATCTGTCTTGCTAAAGGGCTTGTTGCTGAAGGTATTCTTCATACAATTGAAATCAATGATGAAATTGAGGATTTTATTAAGGAGTCCTTTTCCAATGCCAGGATCTCTGACAGAGTCATTTTGCATATTGGTGATGCGTGTGAAATAATTCCTACTATAGATGAAGAATTTGATCTGATTTTTATTGACGGAAATAAGGATCAATACTCAAAATATTTTGACAGTGTTATTAACAAAGTGAAACCCGGGGGATTTATCATTGCTGATAATGTTTTATGGGATGGTAAAGTACTGACAGATAACATTCCCAACAATGATCCTTTCACCAAAGGCATCCAATTATTCAATAATAAAATCCAGGCTGATAAGCGAGTGGAAAATCTCCTTTTACCACTTTATGATGGCCTGATGATGATCCGGAAGAAATAAAAGCACATGAAGACAGGCCTGATTAATTATATCATCTGAGACTTTCTTCTCCACATTGGTTTGATGATTTTCTTTTCTTTTATCACCCTGTTAATCAGATAGATTGTCAGAATTATTGAAATAACAACGATAATAATAGATGCTTCAGGACCAAAAGCTCCTCCTGTCAGCCATTCAGGACCAGAAAGCTCTGATTTAAGAACCCCCTCAACTGCCCCTCCTGATACAGGAGCCCCATAGAATCCACCCAGAGTAAAATTCCATGCGAAATGCATACCGATAACGATCCAAAGTTTTCTTGTAATCACATATAATAATGCCAAAACAAAACCGGCTGTAATAGAAATTGAGATGGAGCTTAGTATGCTTGCATTGTCATTCCAAATATGTAGAAATCCGAAAATAAAGGCGGTCAGAATCATTGACCACCAAGTACCCAATGCATCCTCAATAATTCGAAAAGCTACACCCCTCAATAGTAATTCTTCAATTATTCCGGCCTGAACTGCCATAATAAAAACCGGAATCATAACTTCGGGATGGTTCCAGCCAGAAACATGATACCCATTAAACAAGGCAATTCCTGCTATAGTTAAACTGACGAAAACAATGCCCACCAGAACCCCTGTACCTGTTTGAGCAAAAGCATTCATCGATAATTCTGAGACTCTTCGGCCTTCAAATAACCCCACATACAAGCAATAAGACAAAAAGCTAAGAGCACATACCAAGATCAACTGTACAAATTGATCATACCATTTAAATAAATCGTGACCGCTTATCCAAAAAACAGCATCCGACAAATAATAACCTGCTGTAACTCCAAGCATAAGAAAACAAAGAGCTATCACTAAACGGGTTAGTGGAAACCGGATCACTCTCATTGCCCGGACACTTAACTGAATACTATGATTATGTAATGCCATTACTGAATCTCCATTTTATGTATCCTTATCTGTGGATCAATATCTTGTCCTGCCGCAGGGCTTCCCCAGATATCTCTGCACACTTTAAAACCCTCGATAACCTGACCAAAAGCTGCAAAGCCTTTCCTATCAGAATTCCGTCTTCCCCTGTAATCCAACTCTGGCTGATCACCCATGCAGATAAAAAACTCAGACGAAGCAGAACCCGGCCTTCCTCTTGCCATTGAAATGGTACCATCAAGATGTTTTAATCCGGTGGTATCAGTATGTTCATGTTCAATCCTGGCCACCTTCACCCGATCCTGTTTATGCGAAATTCCTCCTTGAATAACTGAGATAGAGATTGGATTACTATCATTCCCCTGGCGTACAGTTCTATAAAATGAAGCTCCATCATAAACGCCATCCTCAACAAGTTTGAGAAAATTGCCTGCTGTAACAGGTGCTTTATCCATGTACAGCTCAACAAGGATATTGCCTTTAGGAGTTTGAATTTCAACTACCGGATTTTTTTTCTGACAGCTACTGATCAGTATTCCACAAAAAAGAATTAAAATTGCAATGCTTCTTATGTTCATAGTCGATTTTTTAAGGTAATCAAAGATAGTAAAACCAACAATTTGATCAAGAAAGCCAAGTATCATGCAAACCTGCTATACAACTAAATCCACCACCAGATATTTTCTAGTTCTATTTGCTTTTTGTCTGTTTTTCCAGAATAGCTCAGCCCAGTCCGACTCAGAAAAGGTATCAGCCGAGGAGTTACATGATTGGGCTCACTATCTGGCATCAGACGAAATGAAGGGAAGGCAAAACGGATCACCAGAGATGAAGGAGGCTGCAAGATTCATTGCCGAAAATTTCAAATCTTCAGGCTTAAAGCCGCTACCGGGTATGGATAGTTTTTTTCAGCCATACACCTTCAAATCCCGAAGATCAGGGGAATTAAAAGAACAAAATGTCCTCGCATACCTGGAAGGAAGTGATCCTGATTTGAAAAATGAATATATTATTTTCTCAGCACATTTTGATCATGTTGGCATTGGTCGGATAGTTGATGGTGATAGCATTTACAATGGGGCAAATGATAATGCAGCAGGTACAACAACGATGATGGGATTGGCCAGATCATGGAAGCGTTCAGGAATCAGACCTAAGCGCTCAGTGATTTTTGCTGCATTTAGTGGAGAAGAGATGGGCATGCACGGAAGCCGACATTTTTTCGAAAACTGTCCTGTCTCAAGTGATAATATTTTCATGAATCTTAATTTTGAAATGACAGGCCATTGCACCAAACTGGGAAAACAAAGGTACTATATCACCGGCCCGAGTTATACGAATTTTGATGAATTACTTGACGAATACAATATAGAAACAAAATGGAAACGCGACGCCACCGTAGAAGGTGCTGATGGCTTACTTTTTGCTTCAGACAATGTAGTATTTGCGGTTGACAGGTCAGAAGATGAGATGAAGCTCAATATTCCGGCTCACACTTTATGCACACATGGAGGTGAGGATCATATTCATCGTCCACATGATGAACCAGGATTCATGAATTACGACAACATGGCTGATTTGGTAAATTATTTAGCAAAACTTGGAATTTTTCTTTCTGAAATGGATGACGATGTCATCAAATGGGATCATAAGGCATTTGCAAAGGCTATGAAGAATCGCAGAAGATAAGATCTAGTTATCATACCTTAGTTTGATAAACCTCTTGACGATTGCATTATCACCATATATCACACGCAGAAAATAAATCCCTTCGGCGGCATTTATTATCTCGGGTATTCCGGTATATGTATGTTCACCTTTGGCAAAGAATGTACCACTAAGAGGGGCCATCCAAATGGTTCTTCCAATATAATCCAACACTGAAATCCTTACCTGAGTTGATTCTTCCAAACCAATTTTCAGTGTTACATCTTCAATAAAAGGATTTGGATAAACGCCTGCAACAACTCCTGTAAAAACGGGATCTTCAATATCGGGATCAGAACCACCTGTGCCTCCCGTTCCGCCTGTTCCTGAGCCCATAACATTGGCTGCCCCGGGGCTTGGAATATCCATATATTCCCAATCTCCGGTACCGTCGCTATATCTCCCTAAAGAAATCTTATCATTTTGTCTGGGGAAAGTTTTACTATCAATCATTTCAGCATTTCCCGCCATATTCTGATAAATCCCGATTGACTCTCCCATACTTGCCAATTTGAAATCCAGATATAAGGGCCCCATGTCAGCATTAGAATTCGCCGTAAAAACGAGAAAGCCTTTGGGCTGAATAGTTGTAAGTTGGGGTTGATTGGCAGGAATCATATGTTTGAATGGATCTAGTAAAACATCAGTCAGGTACAAGCCCCCCATATCTATTGGCATATCAGAAGCATTGTATATTTCTATCCAGTCAGAGAAATTCCCTGATCCATCAACATTCACTGATAAGTTATTTGCCATAAACTCATTAATATACAATCCATCAACCAAATCAAATTCTCTTTTGTTCGCTGTACCAGGTGTTGGTACCGAAAGCAAATTCAATTCTCCATGTCCATCAGGGTAACGTCCATATGACACATCATAGGGCAATTCATCAAATGACCAATGGTCAATTATCACAAGTTCATCAGGCGTTTTTTGAACAATAGCAATGTTTTCTCCCTTACTGCTGAGTTCAAGATCCAGATGCAGAGGACCAAGTTCAGGATGGTGATCTGCTCTCAAAACAACATAACCATATGGAGGTATTGTTGTCTGGTTACGGTTTCCTCTGGGAATTTGCCATTTTTTGAGATATGAGAGCACATCAGTAATATACAAACCACCCATATCTACAGGAGTAGAATTGCTATTATAAATTTCAATCCAATCGCTACAAACACCAGAAGCATCCGGGTATATGGTTTTATGTTTCGATACAATCTCATTTATATACAACCCCGTAATCGGCTCAAATACCAACATTTCATTCTCCATGAAAGGGGTCGGCTCAACAAATGTCACCAAATCCCCATGAGGACCATTTGGATATCTACCAAAGCTTTGATCAGGAGAAAGTGCTAAATAGGTAATATGATCAATGAGAATATAATTATTCCCCGATTTTCGTGAAAGGAGTACTTTGCCACCCTGGCTTGGCAAGCGGAAATCCAGATGTAAGATCCCCCTGTCTGGTTCGTCATCTGCCCAAAAAAGCAGGTATCCTCCTGGTAAAATTGTTGTTAAATCATAATCAGTCTCCGGGATTTGCACAAGACCGCGTTGATTATGATCATTACTAATAAAAAGGCCTGCAACATTTTGAGCGGTATTACCACTATTATAAACCTCAATCCAATCAGGATAAAACCCATGCTCATCTGACAAATAGCTATCATTTTTAGCCATGAACTCATTCAATGAAATATCCGCCACAGGATTGGCCCCGTTCTGATATCCGGGAGTGCCTCCATACCTCTTACTTAGTTCCCAATTCACAGGATCAGAGTAGTCAGTAGCTCCGGTTTTAAGTTCAATTGAGTAATGATGGATATTTGTTGGTATCGGCCAGGGATCATTTACTCCATATGTAATTCGGGATACAGTCTGGCCTGAACCATCAAGGATTTTAATAGTCTCTCCTGTATTACTAAGTGTTCCGCTATCCCATTCAAATTTATCGTTTACTCCTGCCGGATGTTGGGAAATATCCTTTACCAGAAGAACATAAGAGTCGGCAAGCAGGATATAATTATTTGGAAAGGTAAAATTTACAGCTTCAGTAAGCCGATAGCCACCCAGGTTAATTTGCTTATTATCTGCATTATAAATCTCAATGAATTCAAGATTTTCATTCTCCAATCCACCAAGCAGAGGCTTATAGCTAATTTCAGTTATTTGCAGGTTATCCGCAATTCCTTGATAACTAAGCAATGTAACTGCCAATAAGCAGACAATATTTATTAGTCTGTATTTTGCGAAAAATGCCTTCATTAAGCATTATTGTTCCTATGACCCTCAGAGGGTATGAAGTTACAGAAAATTCAGGAACAACAAAACAAAGGGATGTATTGATTTTCAAAGATCTATCTCGACGAATGAATAATCTTTCTGGAGAATTGTTTCCCATCCAAACAAACAGAGACAAAATACACTCCAAATGGCAGATCAGATAAATCTAAATCGATCTCAGACCTCCCGGATGGAAATATTTCTCCGTCAAAATCGAAGGACTTAATAATTCTTCCATGCTGACTAATAATCCTTATTGGAATAGCTGCGGATTCAATATGTGAGACTGATAATATCAGGTGATCAAACACAGGATTTGGAAAAATGTGATAAAGGTTTGTTTGCAGGTATGGAATATCATTAACAAAACTCGATGAATTGGAGCTACCCGGAGTCGGACTCTCAAAAAACTCCCATTGATCTGAACCATCAGGTAATCGACCGTAGGAGATATCAACTGATTGCTGTCCAAAGCTGATCTCATCAATTTTCAAAACTGCTCCGGAAACAACCTGATTTAAACCAATAGCCTCGCCCTGGCTACTTAATTGGAAATCCAGATGAAGAGGTCCCAAATTTGGGCTTCCATCAGCAAAAAGAACAATGAAACCCTTTGCAGGAATTGTAGTTTCTGTTGGAGAGTTCTCAGGCAATTGCCATTTTCTTGGGTCATCCAAAACATCAGTGATATACAAACCTCCAGCATCTATCGCCTGTTCTGTATAATTATAAATCTCAATCCAATCAGCATAATTGCCCAGTTCATCTGCATACGAATTACCATAATTTGAAACAAACTCATTTATGTACAGCCCATCCACAATGACAATCTCAGTGTTATTAGAAACCCCGGGGGTTGGTATCTCAAAAAATCTGAATAGCTCATCTCCGTCAGGAAAACGACCCCATGAAACATCAGTTGTTTGGATTCCATAACTAAGCTGGTCGATAAAAACCAGACCCTCAGGTCTCCTCTGAACAAGGCCAATTTCCTCACCTCCACTTGAGAGTTCAAAATCCAGGTGTAAACTACCCAAATCCTCCTGATTATCAGCTCGAAATACTAAGAATCCCTTTCCAGGGATGGTGGTGTGATCCGGATCATTTAATGGAATCTGACACTTATCCGGCTCACTCGAATTATCTGTAATATATAAGCCCCCAAGGTCAACAGCAAGCTTGTTGTCATTGTAAATTTCAATCCAATCAGAGAAATTACCAAATTCGTCTGGATAGATCACTCCAAACTTTGCGACAAATTCATTTATAAACAAACCTGAAAGCAGTTCTTCATGAACGAGTCGGTTCGATTCTCCGGGGCTTGGAATAGAAAAAACCTCAAAGTCCTCACCCCCATCAGGTTAGCGCCCATAACTAATATCAGGATACTGACGCTCATAATCGATTTTGTCAATAAGCACAAAGTCACCATCATAGCTTTGCAAAATAGCCAGTTCACTCCCCTGACTAGGCAATTTGAAATCTAAATGCAACAATCCATTCTGAGGTTTCTCATCTGCCCACAACAACAAGTATCCGCCAGGTTCAATTGTTGTTTGATCAAAATCATCAAGGCCAATCTGTCCCATATCAGGATGGTCAGGATCAATTGTAACATAAATACCTGCCACATTCAAATATTGTTCACTTATGTTAAACAATTCAATCCAGTCAGAATATTCACTAAATTCATCCCTGATAAAACCATCATTCTTTGGCATAACTTCATTAATAAGCACTTCAGAAATTAAGACATTTTCATTTGCCTTTCCAGGAGAACCACCATATTGATAACTTAGGTGCCACTTTGATCCGTCCTCATGCTCCAGGGTATTCTCGTTTAGCTCAATGCTATAATTATAGTATTCTGTAGGTTCTGGCCAGGGGGAATCATCTCCATAAGTAACTGAGAAAACAGTTTGCCCTTCTGAATTTGTAAGCAATATGGGTTCACTCTCATTGCTTAATCTACCATTATCCCATTCTTGAATCTCCCCTCCAAATCCGTCCCAGAATGATTCATCCTTCACCAAAATCATATATTCACCCGATGATAAATAAAGATTGGATTCAAATGTATAGGAGAATCCTCCCGAAAATTCAAATTCATTCAAATTAACAAGCTGATCACCTGCATTATATATTTCTATAAACTCCAGACCCTCTTCCTCGACCCCGTCAATCATGGGCCGATAATTTATCTCTGTCAGAATTAGAAACAAAGTCGTTTCCTGCATTGTGGGTATGGCCCCAATATCTCTCCTTATACCATCAGGATCAAGGCTACCATCAGGATCACCGGCATCAATCGCAGGAGATCCTTCAGTTGATTCGAAATTCAGGCTCTCATGAGTCGCCCCAAATTTCACCACAAACGGAACTTTTTCTTCGGATTTTATTTCATCCTGACAGATGATCTGATATTCCTTACCCAATCCATGAGTACAGTTCAAAACGATCAGAATGACACACAGGCATGCTTCTTTTCCAATCATAACTTAAAGATAGATAATTTAATAACAACTGTATCTACCGACTAAATAATATTTTGAGCTGTCATCCCTAAAAAGACAAAGGAGACATCACGATAATGTGATGTCTCCTTTGTACCCGGGGCCGGGCTCGAACCGGCACGGCCTAATGGCCACTGGATTTTAAGTCCAGCGCGTCTACCAATTCCGCCACCTGGGCAAATGGGTGTGGGTGTGGGTGTAGGTTTGCTTCACTTATCATTATAAAGCCTGAATGATGGTAGACATCCAGGCTTATTTTTGAGCGGGAAACGGGACTCGAACCCGCGACCCCGACCTTGGCAAGGTCGTGCTCTACCAACTGAGCTATTCTCGCTTTTGGGAATGCAAATATAGTTTGTTTTTGTAATCCCTAAAAAAAAAACTCTACTTTTTTTAATCTTTCCTGAAATTATCCACCTAATTCCCTGTATCTGAAACACTCACAAACATGGTCATTCACTATTCCACCTGATTGCAGAAAGGCATAAACAATAGTGGATCCAACAAATTTAAACCCTTTACTCTTTAGACTCTTGCTAATTTCGTCAGAAAGTGAAGTACTGGCAGGCACTTCATTCATTGAATTCCAGGAATTCTGCACTACTTTTTCCTTTGTAAAACTCCAAATATAGTTATCAAAACTTCCGTGCTCTTTCTGTATCTCCATAAATGCTAAAGCATTTGAAACAGTGGCCCTGATCTTCAGTTGGTTTCGAATAATACCAGCATCCAGCATCAAACTTTTGACCTTAGCTTCATCATACTGAGCAATAATAACAGGATCAAAATCATCCAATGCTTTCCTGAAGTTATCCCTCTTATGCAAAACAGTCCTCCAGCTCAAACCTGCCTGAAAAGCATCAAGAACAATAAACTCAAACCATTTCTTGTCATCATGAACTATCACCCCCCATTCATGGTCATGATAATCAATCATTAAAGGATCGTTGGATGGCCAATCGCATCTTATCACCATATGTTGTATCTAATTATTGTACAATTAATAGTCTTTTTACCTGTGTCAAATCATCAGTAATGACCTGAACGAATACAATCCCACAATATTTAAAACCATTGCTGAATTCTGCTATACTAATATTATGTATCCCTGTATTCATCAATTGTTCCCGCTTCACTAATTGCTCTGTTAAAACTTGTCCATTAAGGTCACAAATCCGAATAATAATTTTACGCTTTTCAATCCAGTCTCCAGAGAAGTGAATATTAATCTGCTCTGAAGCAGGATTTGGATAGACAAAGAAATCAAGATTATCAGATATCGGAAACAATTCAGATGCTGTACTTCCATTACTTTTGCCGGGAGTTGAAATAGGGTAATACTGCCAACCAAGCTCACCATCATTTATTCGTCCATATGAAATGTCAACAGTTTGGGGAGGATATTTTATACTATCAATAATTCGATTATAGCCCCATAATTCTTGGACCAGAACAATACATTCCCCACTACTTGCTAACCTAAAATCTAAATGATCAATACCAAGGTTAGGTAATTGATCAGCTCTGAATACATGAAATCCTCCAGACTCGATCAAAGTTGAATCTGGGTACTCCATACTAATCTGATGAGAGAGAAAATTATCTGGATTATCTGAGAACCAAAGTCCTCCCATATCAATAGCAATATCTCCCTTATTATAAATTTCAATCCAATCAGAATACAAACCGAACTCATCGGGATGTTTATTCTCAACCTTAGCTGCAAATTCATTAATAACTAAATCCTCGATTAATAAATCTTCCGCTCTTGCATTAGGTGATCCAGGGGTTGGAACTTCAAAATACTCAGCTATTAAACCTCCATTGGGATACCTTCCATATGAAATATTAATTGCTTGAGAAGGGTAAGTTATCTCATTGATAGAATAATAGCCTGTTTGGGTCAACTGTGTCAGGCCAACTTCCCCTCCACCACTTTTCAAAGTAAAATTCAAATGAAAAACACCTTTGTCAGGATCTTCATCGGCAAATAATAGTATAAATTGACCTGGAGCCAGTGTTGTTGTATTAGGCTGATCATCCGGAATCAAATATAAATCAGGTTCTTCCAAATCATTTGTCACATACAAGCCCCCCAGATTGATATGCTGATCCCCCTTATTAAATATTTCTATCCAGTCAGAATAATCCCCATATTCATCAGCATAGTAGGTTCCTGCTTTAGCCGTTAGTTCATTAATTACAAGATCATGTAATAAAGTCCTTTTACCAGATCGGCCCGGGGTCCCGTTTGGATCATATGACAATCTCCAATTATCTGCATTATTGGGTGAATCTGAAACATCGTTCATCTCAATAGAATAACTATATAATGATGGAAGAATCGGCCATGGGTTCTGATCATCATATTCCAGCTCCATAAGAACTTGTCCATCAGAATTGCTTACAACTAAAACGTCTCCTTCGTTACTTAATTGGCCAGAAAACCATTGATAAACCTGATATCCCATATTCTCATATACCAGTGCAGATTTAGCAACAATAATATATTCTCCTGGACTTATCAAAGTTCCATCCATAAATGTATAACTAATTGCACCACTGATAGATACTCCACCTAAGTCTATGCTTTCTTCTTCTCTATTTAAGATCTCAATAAACTCATAAGGCGGATTTTCTGACCCATCCTCTAAAGGACGGTAATTAATTTCAGTAATTGCAATATTATAATAGCCTTCATGTGTAAAGGGTATTGCTCCCATATCTGACCGGGTTCCATCCGGATCATTTGGACTGGTTGGATCTCCTGAATCTATTGCTGGTGAGTCAGCTTGAAGAGAAAAATCCCCATTCCCCGGATCTACTAATCTGGGATCTCTATAGATATTACCAGTGCCCGACATACTTCCGGCATCTGAAATACAATAATTAATTGTAACAGTTGAATTATGTTCACTAGTAAATGATTGGTCGCAATTATCAATAATAGTATTAGTAACATAAAGAATACCTCCTCCATAGTTAACCTTTGGATTACTCGTGCCAGACACACCAACTTCACAATTAAACACAGTGTTATTATTTGCTGTAACTACTGCAAGATCTTTTGAAACAATTCCACCAGCGGCATTAAATACAATATTTCTCTCCACCAGTGCCCTCGATTGTTCACCAATTGAAATACCCTTATCAGACATATCACTTATCCTATTTTCAGTGATTATAACATTAGAATCATCACCACCAATATCTATTCCATCAGAATTATCCCCACTGAATCCATAAATAATATTTCCATGAATAAGAGCAGTAGAAAAATCAAAATCAATTGCATCGCAATTATCTTTGTCATTTCCAATAAATTCACAGTACTGAATAAGGCCAGAAGAATTCTCTGCGAAATTCAAGTAATCACTACCTGCTTTGTCGCAATAGAATGATGAGTATTGAATTGTAACATTATCACATGAGACAATCCTTAATGGCTCATAATTATCGGTAAAATTAACGTGATCAATTAGCAAATCATCTGCTTTATATGCAGTTATTGCCGCTTGTTCTCTGCCTGGGTTATCACCAAGTGTAGTGCCAGATATGTTAACATATTCAATGACACAAAGCCCTGATGGGTCAACCAAACTCAAAATATCCCAATTGGGATGCCCGGATTTAGGCTCAAGGACAATAGGACCCCATT
This sequence comes from Bacteroidota bacterium, assembly GCA_018669475.1. GTDB lineage: Bacteria > Bacteroidota > Bacteroidia > Bacteroidales > UBA12481 > JABHCC01. The sequence continues at coordinate 54,971 of JABHCC010000142.1, forward strand.
CTCTCCCTTTCATTTCCAACTGCCCCTCGATATACAAACCAGCTCCTTGAGCAAACTGAATAACAACTCCAGCTTCCACCGTGAGCTTTACTCCTGAAATCACTGTGACATTACTATTCGCTACATAAGGCGAATTATCCTGTGTAAGTGTCATTGGTGATTCTATTGTTGCAGGAAGATTAGTTCCCGTCGGAATCATCCTTGGCTTTCCCAAAGTCCCTAATATCACTCCTAATAAAATCACCCAGCCTATAATGAACTTTTTCAGCATATAATGTTTTGTTTTACTTGTTAATCAATAGAATATTTATAACTATTATTACTAAAACTAGGAATATTTTGATGTGTTTTTTTACATTTCAAATATTAATAAACTACTATGCGTCTTGTCTCTGATTTTTCTCCGATCCTCAGTGTAATAAAATAATAACCAGGAGATAACTTAAAATTTCTAATATTGATAGTTTTCTCTATTTTCCCTGGTGAAAATAACCCATCTCTCAAATCTATACTGTATACTGAATAACCATACATGTTAGTCATATTTAAATGTATTAGGCTAGATTCAGATAATTGGATTTGTAAATGCAAGAGTTCACTGGCTGGATTAGGATAAACAAGCCATTGCACAATATCCTGATGGTTATAATTAGCGGAACTTGAACCTAAATTACTTTGCAATGGTGTTGGTGAATCAAAGAATACCCAGTTTGCATCCCCATCCTCTTCCCGACCATATGAAATATTAGAAGTCTGAGCACCATAACTAACTTCGTCAATAATGGTGTTAATTCCAAACAATACTTGAGATAGTGCAACATATTCTCCACTTCCGGCCAACTGGAAATTAGTGTGTTGTACACCTAAAGCAGGATCTCCTGATGGATAAATCATTAGGTATCCCTTGCCTGGTATTGTCGTTAACTCTGAATTTGTTTCCGGGATCTGCCAAAGGGTCAAATCTGACTCCCTATCAGTTATATACAAACCTCCAATATTAATGGATTCACTGTTCGAGTTATAGAGCTCAATCCAATCATCATACAATCCAACATTATTAATATGAACTGAAGAATTCCTGGCCATTATCTCATTAATATATACTCCAGTAATTCCTGAAATATTACTCCCATTTGCCCTTCCAGGAGTCGGACTGGAGAAAAAAGTCCAAGTATCATGACCATCAGATGATCGTCCATATGAAACATCTCCTGTCTGCTCCGGATAAACCAAACCCTCTATCTCATTAACAATACCATTTGTAATACTGTACAAACCAATTTGGCCACCACTACCTGACAAAAGGAAAGACAAATGATATGCACCAGCATCATCAAGTTCATCAGCATGAACGACCAGATATCCTCCCGGTGGGATAAATAATGAGTCCTGATGGTCAGCTGTAAATTCATACATGTCTGGCGTCTCAAAGTCCCGTGTTATAAATAGATGATTAAGCGTTATAAAATGATTTGACCCATTATAAAACTCTATCCAATCACTGATAAAATCAAATTCATCAGGAAAGGTAGTCAGATTTCTAGCCATAAACTCATTAATATACAAGTCTTCCATTGGTGGAATTGAATTGTCCCTTCCAGGAGTTCCACCAATATAATAGCTATTTCTCCAAGAGTGAACAGTTGAATTATCAAGCTCTGTTTCCACAAACTCCAGGCTTGGGCCCTTGCCCATTGGCCATTGACTCCATAGATCTGAATCATTATAAATTATTTCATCAATTATATCTCCATCAGGGCTCATCAATATAATTTCTCCGTTTTCTATGGGAAGATCACCATCTGTCCATTGAACATGGATAAAATCTTGTCCAGCAAAAACTGAAACATCTTGACAAACAACGAAATAATCTCCAGGACCTACCTCATATCCAGCACTGAAAGTGTAGGAAACATCCCCCCCAAAAGAATATCCATCCAAATCTACAGTTCCACTACCCATATTGTGGATTTCAACAAACTTCGTTGACACAAGTGGATCAGAGGGCAAATAATGAATTTCCGTTATCATAAGGTTTCCAATACTAGCACCATTTAGCAGGGTGTACCTGCCGATATCAGTTCGTGAACCATCATCATCATTTGCATATGCCGGATCACCATTGTTTATAGCAACTGATCCATTTGACAATCTGAAGTCGGACGTAGAAGGTTCCACAAACCTTGGATTTCCTGTAATATTTCCCAATCCAGGATAATTATCACCAGTACTCAAATTAAATTCAGCTGATAGACTTGTACCATCTGAGACCTTAAAATCCTGATCTTCACTCTGAGCTATAATAGAATTTGTTATATGAGCATTAGCCCCACTAAAAGAACCATCAGAATGACTTAAGGAAATAGCACTTCGATTCTGATAAAAAGTAATATGGTCAAAATCACCTGAAGATCCATGATCAAGCTCAATCCCAATATCAGATTGTTCAATAACAGAAAATCTGACATCAACTGGCGATTGTTTAGCCGAAAGTGCTTTATCTTCAATTTCATCAAAATATGAATCCCGTACGCTAACAGGCAAATCAGTTATAAATGAACATCCATCATCTCCAATTTTATAGAAATAGGATCCGCTTATAGTAATTTGACCTTCCACAGAACCGTCAAAACCGAAAGCTGTAATCGCATCTTGATTGTCTTCGGGATTCGGGTTATCATTATTTGGGAGATACATAAAATGAGATCCCGTAATAGTCGCTGGAGAATTCTCTAACTCAATTCCGGATAGACAATTATAAAGAACAGAATTATGCATCTCTAGTTTTGCATCTTTTACATGAACACCTTTACCCCCTAATTCGATCATATATACATTATCAAGAAAAAGAGGTCTCTCAGACTCTATTACTGCTTGCTTGTCATATGAACCTGGATTTTTGGAAATACCTTTCCCGCCTTGTACAAGAAAGCAGTGCGAAATATTTACGGATCCATATCCACTATGAATCTGTATCCCACCCCATCTCTCACCAGCCGCGAGGGGAAGAATAACAACAGGATTACCAGGAACTCCATTTATTTGTATTTGCCCTTCAACTGTGATATTGGCATATTTTTTTATGAATATTCTTGTTCCTGCTTCAATCGTCAAAGTAGCATTAGCAGGAATATTCAAAGCTGAAATTATTTCATAATCATAATCTGCAGTCCATACCTGGGAGCGAAGAATCTTTTCACTTCTTATTCTGATTGGCCTGTGCGAATCAAATGTTAAGTCATGTGAATCATCCTCAAGTTTTAACACTACATCCTCATCCATAGAGGGGGTGATCCACTCCAATCCCAAGCCTTTTCTTAAATAAACCTGATCTGTTATTATGCTCTGTTGCACTAATTCAATATTTTCAGATCGATTCATTGTTTCTGGGAATAAATCAGGATCTGAATACCTGACTAACACAGGCAGTGTTTGCCCGGAGCTAAAGATTTTGGGTGCAATAAGGTTTTCACTTGGAGCCACATTAGAGCTTCGAGGTGTTGGCTCTGCAAAGGATTGCACTTCGGGAGAACCATCAGGAAACCTTCCAAACGAGATGTCTTCACTACCTGCAGGATAATCCAACTTATCAATCTCCTTCAACGTAACTCCATCAAAATCTAAATGATACAATCCAAACATCCCACCAGACACATCGGGTAACAAGCTGGTATGAAACAGGCCCTGACCTGTCAGGCCATCCAGGTAGAGAATAATATAGTCTCCCGAGGGAATAAGTGTACTGAAAGCATCAGAAATTGGAATTTGATGATCCATTTGGCTGTTTTCATTCCGAATTATGTAGCCCCCAATATTTATAGGAGCATCTGAACCATTATATACCTCAATCCATGCAGAATGTTTATCCCGATCATCAAGGTTAACTGAATTATTATTAACAAGAATCTCATTGAGTTTTACCTTTGTGAAATCTGGAACTCGGTTCAATTCACCTGGTGTCCCCCAAGCTTCATAACTCGAACGCCAATTTTCTTGTGCAGAGTTGTCATCCCCCGGATTACTTAACTCCAGGCTGAATCCATTTCCATCAGCAAGAGGACTCCAGGGATCCTGTCCTGAATAGGATATTTCAGCAAGCTTCTTCCCATTTACATCAATAAAAGTCAATGTTTCACCAGTATTGGACAATTTCTCACTACCCCAATCAAAAACTTTATTATCCAGATACTTATAGGATTCAGCATTAGCAGTCAAAATAAGATATTCTCCACCGTTCAACCATGTATTAAATGGGAAAGTAAAATCAATTGCTCCTTGCAGTTGGTAACCTGAAATATTAGTTGCCTCATTATAGGGATTATATAATTCGATAAATTCAAAATCGCTATCCTTTCCATGACTGGCTGAAGGATTGTAATAAATCTCATTTACAACAATAGCTCCAGCTCCGACAGTTGATTGATAAGAGAATTTACCAATATCTGGCCGTGTTCCATCAGGGTCTGGCTCAAACTCAGGATCTCCTTTATCAATTGCTGGTGAATCATACTTTAAATGCAGACTATTGACTCCTGTACCAATGAATTTCGGATCACCTAAGAGGTTATTCTCTCCTGGTAACACTTTAGTATCTGAAAGAGAATAATAAAATGTTGGTTCGTTAGATAAATCGTCATTCCATGCAACATCAGAAAACTTCGATAAAATTGAATTCCAAACTTCGGTTGCTCCAAAAATTGAATTCTTTACTGGACGAGAAGTCTCATAAAAGGTTGTATGGCTAACTTTTGCGTCAGACCACCAACCAGGAACAATTCCTGCATTGCATCCAATAATCAGGCACCGGTCAAATGATGCATCTGACCAATATCCACATGAAGATGCCTTATCCATAATTTCAAAAAAGAGGGTATTATAAACCTCTATGTCAGAAGCAAGCATGTCAATTGCATCATCTTCAATATTTGCAACAACACTATTATCAAGTCTTGAAGGAGGATGTTCATCATTCAAATCCTTCCAAAAATAAATTCCATCATTGTCATTACCTGTACGTTCCCGATCAGGATCTGGAATATCTACTATCCATGTATGGTCTACTAAACTATAAGATTGTCTAAATTCAGGTCCCATAGCTGAAGTAGCAAACAAACATTCATCAATAATTACTTCAGCAGATTCAGACCCAAATCCTTTCCCTATATTTTCAAAAATATAACAGTTAAACATACAAATATCAGCAAACGAACTTCTAACTACGGCCTGAGTTTCAGTATGAAAAAACAAGCGGCTTGGATCACTCCCACCATGGAAGAAAAAGGCATGATTTAAAACTGATAGCCCATCATGATCACGAATCTCAAGACCTCCCCATTTTTCATCACTCTCATGTGGCATAAACACAACTGGCATTCCAGGAGTTCCATTTATAAACACAGGTCCATTCGAAATTATATTCGCCTTTGAACCAAATCTTATCCTGACCCCTTTTTCAATTGTCAGGGAACCAAACTCTCCTATAGTTAATTCATCTTCAATAAAGTAGTTAACTCCAGAGGTTAAAGTTAAATCTGTATTATAAGTAGGTGACAATGTAACTACTGGAATATCTGAAACAACATGAATAAAAGCTACATCATCAAGATCTTCAACTCTGATTTCAACATCCTTATTTGCAGTAAGTTTCACCACAGCATAACCAACTCCTTTGGTAAATCGCATAATTGATGGTTCAACTGCTGCTGATCCAACATCAATTGTTTTCTCTCCATGAAAGGTATAATCAACACTACCATCTTCATTTAATACTTTAGCATATATAGGGACCCAATCTCCTGATTCACACGTATGAGGTACAATAATATATTTTGATCCCGGGCGATTTAATTGATCAGGACTCGGGTCGGAGAATGTTAACCACTCTCCATCTCCGTTAGGAAACCTGCCATTAGATTTTCCTTGGGCCTGCAATCCATAATTGATATGATCAATTTGTGTCACCCAATCTATAAAACCCATACTAATAACAATATCACCTGAATTACCTCCAATTTTAAAACCACAATGCTTAAATCCCAGATCAGGCTGATTATCTGCCAAGAATAACAGTACTTCACCCGGCTCAACAGTACTTTCATCTGGAAAACCAAATGGAATCATCCATTTAAGCGGATCTAGTGGATCATCGCTAAGATATAATCCTCCAACATCAATCGGTTTGTCATTCCCATTATATATTTCTATCCAATCAGTGTTTTTTAAGTACCCTTCAGATTCAGGTAGAGTAAGAAACTCATTTATGGAAAGATTTGCCAGTGCAATTGAATTTATAATGGTGGGAGTCCCTCCAGCTCCCTGACTGGCCCTCCAATTATTCCCATTATTATTGTCATCTCCCAGGTTCAAAAGCTCAACTGAGGCTCCATTCAATGATCCTTTTTCAGGCCAGGGTGCATTTATAGAATAGCTTACCTCATCCACTATATCTCCATTAGGGGAATTAATTTTCAAGGTTTCTCCATTGGTTGACAGATTACCACTAGTCCATTGGAATACCTGACCCTGAATTGTATTGAAATTATTCAAATTCTTCACCACTAACAGCTTCTCTTTAGCCTCTAAAATTGTACCTACGGGAAAGACATAGGATATTCCCACCGTAAAAGCATATCCTGAAATATCAATAGAATGATCTCCAATATTTGAAACCTCAATAAAGCCAGCTTCAGTACCACCATTATTATCTGGAGGATTGTAGGCAATTTCTGATATTACGACCTGACTTTCTGTGACTTTAACAAATTCAGCTGCCAAATTGAAATCATTTGCTGTAACAATGGTAACCGGGTTTTCTAACGATTTTCCTTCTGTAACACCTGATAAGGCTAAATCAAAACTCAAATCATTAGAACTTGGAACATCCTGATGTACTTCAACTGCAAATGTATTAGTACCTGACACCAATAAATCAATGGCCAATTCAGTATGGTGATATGTTCTTTCGTCAACCCATCCTGCCATGGTGCTCGCATATGTCTGAAAATCTATTACTCCAGATGGCATATTAGATCGGTATACCTCAACACCATTTAAATATACAACAGCTCCATCATCTCTCAATAAATCTAGGTTTAGCTTACTATATTGATTTAAGTCAATAACTTCAAATTCCTTTCTGAAGTAATAGGTAATATGGCCACTATTAATATCTGTATCATTTTCATTTTGAAAGCCAAGGTTAGCATTGCCTGAACTCCAACTATTATCATCAAATCCCACCCCAATCCAAGCTGTTCCCTGATTACTTCCATCATCCAAATATTTCCACTCGGATTTGGATAATACAATGCTGGTGCCACTTGAGACTCCACTATTCCAACCATTAAACTTAAAACCAGGAGTGGGCACTGCCTCGAAGCTAAGAGGTATATCCTTGGCGAACTTAGTTATGGATTGATCATGGTCAATTTCTATTCCGTCCTCAACTATTCTTCCACTATTCTCTGGAATAATTGAAAAAACACCATCAATATCACCAGCCAAATTAAAAAAGTCTTCCAGGTAATTCCTTGTTATTGAAGGCCTGTTGGTAGCATAATCTCGCATAACCTGCACTTTTTTCTTCCAGTCAGCCTTACTCGTAATCATTCCTGGCCAGGTACCTCCCCACCGATCAAGATGCCGATCAATCTGACCATCAATTTGAGCAGCTAGGCTATCAATATAATGGATTACCCTATCCGGATGGAAAACAGTTTGATCAACTACTAATAGCCTTGAAATAAATCGATCTGTGAAATCCTCATTCTCAATTAAATGTGACATAAGAGGATCATTCTCACCTAATTGTTCCAAAACATCCAGATCAATGAAGGAATAACCATAGTCAAGATCAAAAAGCAACCATTTAAATTTGCCGTCGGGCGTTTTCGGACGCCAAACTCTCCTATTATGACGCCAACTTCTGTTGGAAGAGATAACTTGCACAATTATGTAATCAATATAGTTGTCAATATCCATTAATGATGCAACCATTTCATAATTCTCATCCTTAGATAAATCAGCTGTTGTTACGAAATTCAACAGCGTTTTATAAGCACCAACATCACCAGAAATAATCTCTATACTTGCGGGAGAGTCATCATTGTCAATAAAAAGAACATCCAGGTTTTCCGGATCAACACCATGATGAGAGGCAAGGTAGTTTTCATTATACTTCTCCCGAATATTGTGGATCCCCATATATTCTCCGTTTAAAAAAAGAATACTTGGACGATATGCTTGGACATCAATATTTAGCTGATCCTGGACTATGCTTTGAATCATACCGTCTCTAAATAAAGTGTACCGCCAGTCATCACTAGAGCTACGCAGTAAAAACGATTCAAAGAAATTAAGCGGCATATGTGAAAATAGAGGATAATTGATATAACCTACACCCAGGCTTTGTCTGGCATAAATAGCCAATGATTTCTCCGGGAAATTTATCGCACCTCTCCCAAATAATCTGATATCCACATCAGCAACTATACCCCTGACACCATCAGGTTCAAAAAACTCTAAAGTTGCAGGTCGTTCCCAGGGCTTTCTTGTTGCGACGTTAGCGTCCAGATAAATCCCAACACTATTGTCATACAAATAATCATCTTCAGTACTGATCGAGAAAACGGGCAAACTAATATCCTCATTAATAAAATAGGTATTACTTATGGTTTCTCCAGGTAGCAGTCCAGGCTCAAAAACTTTAGCCTTTATAACAGTCGTTTCATCGATGGCAATTGTCGAACTATATCTGCTTGAATTAAACCGTGGTGTACCTCCATCTGTCGTATACCTGATAACTCCCTCAGCAGAATTGGTTTCAAGTTGCAATTGCAATGATCCTGAATAGAAGCCTCCTTCATTGGAAAACTGCACCCTTCCAGCCTGTTCAATAAGATTAACCCCATCGCTATTCTCTGTTCCTGCAGTTGGATTGGCAAAATATTGAAGTTTCCCTAAATCATTCGGATCTCTTCCGTAAGATATGTCAAAGTATTGTTGTGGAAGATCAATAGTATCCACAGGAAATCCATCTGGATCATACAAGCCAATCAATTCTCCAGTCAAACTTGTTCTAAAACTTGTGTGATTAATTGTATCTGTTCCATCAGCAAAAAAAAGGATATATCCATCAGGATTAATCACAGTATTTTCAGGAATTCTCCACTTTTTATGTTTAGTCTTACTATCACTCAGGTAATATCCTGAAAGGTCAACAACATCCGAAGAGGCATTAAACAATTCAATGTAATCTGAAAATTGATTTGTTTGAGGATCAATAAATGCTGAATGGTTTCCCGACATCACCTCATTAATAACAATATTCCGAGGTAAATCAGAAGACAAGGTACAATACAGATCAAATCCTAAATCTGAACTCTCTGCATTCGCCTGATGAACTTCTACAGCAATAGTATTCTTACCTAGTACTAAAAATTCAGCATCCACTGAATAATGTATATAGTTTTGTTGATCGGCTGCTGGTACAGATTCCTGAGCTAATGTAAGATAATCAAACTCTTCAGGTAGGTTATTACGAACAACAAGATTTCCATTTAAGTATACAGCAATCCCATCATCTCTTAACACACTCAGCTTCAAAGAGTTTATGGAATTTAGTGATGTCAATTCAAAGCTCTTCCGAAAATAATATGTTATAATTTTATTTTGCTCCTGCAAGCCAAAATCAAGTTGGGTTGAAATATTATCCATCCCATATCCAAAAATACCCTTCCCCGCATTCCAATTATTGTCATTGAAAGTTGAAATTGTCCAAATACTTCCTAAATCAATACCTTGATCATTATAATTCCATATGCTATTTGGAGGAATAATGGTAAGATCATCAAAAGACGACCAGGCTCCCGCATTCGTGAGAATACCAAAACCAAAAAAAACCAGGAACAAACATTTCTGTAGTTTCATCACTTTTTCCGATTATAACACACTATTGGGCAAAAATCAATCCAAAAATGCATTTCTCTCTATCAACTTGCTGATTTCTGGCAAATTATACAATAATAATAATTTGCAAGTTATTCCATTTGTTGGAATTCTATTCCGCAAACAGATAAAATAATCTTGAAAAACTTTAAAAGTTTATCATTTGATTTATAATACAAATAAATAGGGCATTAAGTTGTCCCTGAACAGCTCTAAAATACTTCGCTCCACTGGATATTCCTGGTTGATTCATTTTGTGAAGAAGTCAACTGGTCAGCTGCACCAAAAGTAGGGCTTGTTAAGTAAAACCCGTAAATATCAGCTGCTATCACAGAGTAACGGGGTAACGGAGTAACGGGGTAACGGAGTAACCGAGCAACCGATCACATCCTGTCGGAAACAATGCCATTTCATAATTTCATGTTGAAATAATAACTCATTTTTGTACTTTCAAGCAAGAAAAACTCCATCATGTATAATTTTCTCGATCCTCCCGATATACGAAAAGATAAACGTCTGGTTTGGGCCGCAACCCGATCAGCTCTTGAAAATGTAGGATACGCCCAAAAGAAAAGTGGCAAAAAAAGTAAAAGCCGCTGGAGCCTTTTCCTCAGGCTGATGAAAATATTTGTGTTGTTTCTAAAAATCACCGGCTACTATAACAAAGGATATGGCAATGCTAAAACAATAACTGTCAGTAATATTCCATTGTGTTTCCCTAAGCTGCCGGATGCATTCGAAGGATTAAAGATTCTCCACCTTTCTGACCTCCATCTTGACTCCATTCCAGGCTTTGCAGCCCTGATCACCAACAAAATAAAAGACCTTGAATTTGACCTTTGCGTGCTAACCGGAGATTACCGCCGTGATAGCTCAGGCAGTTTCAGCCATATACTGAAGCCCTTTACCATCCTGTCAAAGTATATTCAAGCGCCTTTAGGCACATTCGCTGTTCTGGGTAACCATGACACTTATCTTATGGCCAGTTATGAAGATCAGTCCGGCATCGAACTTCTTATCAACGAATCAGTAGAAATTGAAAAAGACGGACAAAAAATTCTCATTACCGGCACTGATGATCCCTTTAATTTCTTTACCGAACTTGCACCAATGAGCCTTGAAACAAATACTTATGACTTTAAAATTGCCCTGGTACATACTTCCGAGCTGGCCACTACCGCTTCAGAGAACAATTATAACCTCTACTTATGCGGTCATACTCATGGTGGCCAAATTTGCTTAAGGGAAGGCCATCCGATTATCACACACCAGTTCGAAGGAAACCAGTTCAATAATGGTTTATGGACTATCGATAAAATGATAGCTTATACATCAAGAGGAGCAGGAGTAAGTGGATTACCAGTAAGATTCAACTGCCCCGCAGAAGTAAGTATTCTAACATTGACAAGAAAATAGGTCAATGGTCGTTGGTCAATGGTCGTTGGTCAATGGTCGTTGACTGTCCCCTTGTCCCCTATTCCCTATTCCCGATTCCCTATTCCCGACTCCCGATCTTAATCGGGAATTCCCGAAATCCTCTTGATCTCACTAAGCTTATTAAGTGCCTCGAGGGGAGTCAGATTATCAACATCAAGATTGGCTATCTCATCCCTTATTTGCTGTAAAACGGGATCATCTAGCTGGAAAAAAGACATTTGAAAACCTTCCCTGTTCTGAGCGAGATCTTTTACGGGCTCATGTGACAATTCACGCCGGTGAGACGATTCCATTTCTTTGAGAATATCAGTGGCCCTGCTAACAATGGATTTCGGCATACCAGCCATTCGGGCAACATGAATACCGAAACTGTGCTCTGAACCACCCTTTACCAGTTTTCTTAGGAAAATAACTTTGTTGTCAACCTCCCTCACAGAAACATTATAATTCTTTACTCTTTTGAACGATTTCTCCATCTCATTCAGTTCATGATAATGAGTTGCAAACAGAGTTTTCGCCCGGGCTTTTGGATGCTCATGTATGTGCTCAACAATTGACCAGGCGATGGATATTCCATCATAAGTGCTTGTTCCCCTACCCAATTCATCAAAAAGTATTAAACTGCGGTCAGACAGATTATTCAGAATTGAGGCAGCCTCATTCATCTCAACCATGAAGGTTGATTCACCGAGTGAGATATTATCGCTGGCTCCAACACGGGTAAATATCTTATCCACCAATCCTATTTTTGCCGATTCAGCCGGAACAAATGAGCCAATCTGTGCCAATAATACAATAAGTGCAGTCTGCCTGAGTAGTGCTGATTTACCAGACATATTCGGACCGGTAATAATGATGACCTGTTGATCGCTCTGGTCAAGTTTTACATCATTTGCAATGTATTCCTCACCAAGAGGTAATTGTTTTTCAATAACAGGATGACGCCCTTTTTGAATAACTATGGTATCCTCCATACTCAGCACCGGACGTATATATTTATTTTCTCTGGCTGTCTGGCAAAATGATCTTAATACATCCAATTGACCAATAATATTTGCATTGATCTGTACAGGCTCAATATATTCAATGAGCGATATTACCAGATCATTAAAAAGCCGTGTCTCTAATTCCAGAATTTTTTCTTCAGCTCCCAGAATCTTCGACTCATACTCCTTAAGCTCTTCATTTATATACCGTTCGCCATTAACCAGAGTTTGCTTCCTCACCCATTCTTCCGGCACCTTATCCTTATGGGTGTTCTTAACCTCGAAATAATATCCGAAAACATTATTGAAGCCCACTTTCAGAGATGTGATACCCGTGCGCTTACTTTCATTCTCCTGTAATCTGGCAAGATAGTCTTTCCCTGAGTATGCAATTTCTCTTAACTCGTCCAAATCCGGGTTGACACCCTCAGCCATCACCCTCCCCTTACTAACATGATGAGGTGGGTCAGGCATTAACTCTGAATGAATTCTGTTTCTTATATGTTCGCATGGATTCAGCAGGTCCCCAAATTGATTCAGACTCAAATCATCAGCAGCCAAACAGGCTCTTTTTATTGGCTCAATCGCAAGTAAAGCATGTTTTAACTGAACAACCTCTCTCGGACTGATACGGGCAACTGCTACTTTCGAAATAATTCTTTCTAAATCGCCTACCTCCCGGATGTTTTCTTCAATGTGATCACGAAAATCAGGGTGTTTTAGAAAGTATTCTACCACATTTAAACGCTCATTTAATGGCTGAACTTCTTTCAAAGGCAAAGCCAGCCATCGCTTGAGTAGTCTGGCTCCGATAGGTGAAATAGTTTTGTCTATTACCTCCACCAAAGTACTGGCGCCTTCATTTAAAGAATGAAAAAGTTCCAGATTACGGATTGTAAACTTGTCAAGCCACACATATTTGTCCTCTTCGATTCTGGATACCCTGGATATGTGTTTAGTTTTATTGTGTTGTGTTAAATCAAGATACTGCAGAATAGCTCCGGCAGCAATGATTCCATATTCAAGCTTTTCGATCCCAAACCCCTTTAACGAACTTGTTTCAAACTGCTTGAGAAGACGATCCTGAGCTGAATCATTGGTGAAGATCCAGTCATCAAGTGTATAGGTATAGAACTTATTTCCAAAATGATCTTTAAAAGCCTCTTCCTTGCCCTTCTGGTACAGAACCTCTTTTGGGTTTAGACTATTGAGAAGTTTATCAACATAATCAGCGCTCCCCTCTGCAGTAATGAACTCCCCGGTTGAAATATCAAGGAAAGATACACCAAGCATTTTTCTGTCAAGATGAACAGCTGCTAAATAGTTGTTTTCACGATGCTCGAGCACATTGTCATTTAAAGAAACCCCAGGAGTAACTAACTCTGTAACACCACGCTTAGCTATCTTCTTTGTTAATTTCGGATCCTCCAGCTGTTCACAGATAGCCACTCGCTGACCAGCCCTGATAAGTTTTGGAAGATAAGTGTCAAGGGCATGATGTGGGAAACCTGCCAATTCAACGTATGATGCTGCTCCATTAGCTCTTCGGGTTAAAGTAATTCCCAAGATCCTGGCCGCCTTAATTGCATCATCAGAAAAAGTTTCATAAAAATCTCCAACTCTGAATAATAGCACGGCATCCGGATGTTTATCCTTAACTGCATAATACTGTTTCATTAATGGAGTTTCAACCGCACTTCTCGTCTTTACCATATCCCTTTTATGATAGTGGAAAACAAAGATAAAATTTATCAATTCGGAGCCATTAACCGAAAGCAATTATTTCTCAACACCTGTCAATTTCTATTTTTTTAGATGGACTAAAATTTTACATTTATCACCTAAGAAAATGAACCTATCATGAAGAGAATATTAGTCCTCGGAGCTGGCCTGTCGACAACCCGATTAATCTCTTACCTGCTTGAGCAAGCTGAATCAGAAAATTGGCATGTTACAGTAGGCGACTCTGATTTGAAGATGGCTGAAAAGAAAATCAGTAAACATAAGCGTGGCAAAGCCATTTTGTTTGACATTAATAAACTGGAAGAGCATCAGGAACACTTAATTAATTCTGACCTGATAATATCAATGCTCCCTGCCAGATTTCACCCTTTGGTTGCCAAAGCATGCCTCAAATTGGAAAAATCAATGGTAACCGCCTCATATGTTTCAAAAGAAATCAGTGAAATGGATGAGGAGGCCAGAGCAAAAGGCCTCTTATTTATAAACGAACTGGGTGTTGATCCCGGGATAGACCACATGAGTGCTATGCGGATTATTGATAGCATTAAGGATAAAGGAGGGAAACCAATCTCTTTTAAATCAAGAACGGGTGGACTGGTTGCCCCGGAATATGATAATAATCCCTGGAATTATAAATTCACCTGGAATCCAAGAAATGTAGTTTTGGCTGGGCAAGGAACCTCAAGGTTTATTAGAAACAAAAGATATAAGCATATCCCTTATCACAAATTATTCAGTCGTCTTGAATACACAAACATTCAGGATGTAGGTGATTTTGAAGTATATCCTAATCGCGATTCACTAGCTTACCGACAAATTTACGATTTGCTTGACATTCCAACCATGGTAAGAGGGACTATGAGACGACCAGGTTTTTGCGAAGCCTGGGATGTTTTTGTACAATTAGGCCTTACTGACGATAGTTTTATCATGGAGAATTCACATAACATGACCTACTGTGAGTTTGTTAACTCCTTCATGAAATATGATCCTGAAACTCCCATTGAGCAAAAACTTTCTCAGTATACTGGTATTGATCCGGAAGGTGAGATTATGGAAAAGATAAAATGGCTGGGACTTTTTGAGAACGAAATTATAGGAGTGAAAAACCTTAGCCCCGCTCAGATCTTACAAAAGAAGCTGGAAGAGAAATGGATTTTAGATCCTGATGACAAAGACATGATTGTTATGGAACATGTTTTTGAATGGGAACTAAAAGATAAAAAATATGAAACTCGCTCAAGCCTTGTGGTTAAAGGGATCAATCAGGAAGAAACCGCAATGGCAATAACAGTCGGAACACCGGTAGGTATTGCTTCAAAGCTGATTTTAAATGGTACTATTCAAAGTTCAGGTGTTAAGATTCCGGTAAATGCAGCCATATATAATCCAATTCTGGATGAACTCGAGAGTCTAGGAATCAAATTTGTCGACGAAACAAAGGAGATTGAATAGAAGATCTGGAAGGGCAGAAAATTTAGGATTACGAAGAATAAACGATGTCTTAAGCTATTGAACACTAAACTCAGCCTCAATTTCAACTAACAACTCGTCTCTGCAAACATCAGCCTGAAGGGCATGTATGGGGATGTCAGCATATCTTTCTTTCAAATATCTTCTGACATATTCTCCATCCCCAAGATATTTGACATAGGCCCTCAGATAAACAGCTTCAACGATGTAATCTTTTGGCGGCAACCCGGCTTCAACCAGGTTCTCATTGCTAACTAATAAATCTATTATATCACAGGTTAATTTTGTCTGATCCTGAGTGTTCCCCTTTATTGAGTTTTCACCCCGAATAGCAGCTGTTCCTGATACCCAGATATGCCCCTGGCCATGAGAAAAAACCACTTTCCCCCTTTCAAACAGTGGTGTTGATTCTACCTCTGAGCCAATCAATCTATCATTTGAGTAGCGATGAGCATCTTGCTGAACCGGATTATGAAGTGAAAAAACCTGAGTTTGAGAATCAGCTTCCAAAGCAATGCCTTCAAGTATTACAGACTTGCCAGATATGCCGATACCAGTCGCAGCAGGGAAATTATTCATCAATCCTTCTTGATGGTACCTAAGACCCCTTGCATCATTGAATTCCTGGTAATTCTGACAAACAGCACCAGTCAGCTCAGTAATCTCAAGAATTCCTCCAATATAATTCCATTGCCTGAGAAGATGTTTATACGAAAGATTCTCCCATTTCAACACTTCGGATAAATTATTAAAAACCTTTTCTGCCGCTCCTTTAGTTTGACGTGAATCACCATCTGATCCAGTTCCTCCAAAGAATAACCATTTCATATCTGTTGACTCCACCATTTGAAAAGAGATGCCTCCCAGCTGATTATTGCGCATCCCACACTCACCTTCTGATTGCACTCCCAATACTAATAGTTCAACATGATTCCCATTCAGGGGTTTCTGGGGGATAAATGTCTGTGCACAAACAGGCATGTTTTTATCAGGCATGCTGTCATTAATCAATCGGGAAAGACTAATACCCTTATCAAGTTCTGAAATATCATAAAACCAACTCAGGCGAACAACATTGAATCCGGCTCTTTGGCTTTTTATAAGCAATTCATATTGACCAATACAATCACTCAACTGATCAGATATTGAATCACCCGAAGAGGGTTCAATTATTATGTATTCAAATTTAAAGGGAAAGCACATATTCTACTAAATCATTCAATTCAGAATCTGAGATATCTCCTCTGATTCCATGCAACTCATTACTAAACACCTCTTTCATCTCTGCACACCGGCCGTCGTGCATAAACGGACCGGTTCTCCATACCTCAATCAGGGTTGGTGTATCCCAGGATTGTTCACCCAGGGTGTCAGTTGGGCTGACAAAGCTATGCATTTTTTGGTCGGTATAATAGGGTTCGGGATGACAATATGCACAAGCCAGGGCTTCAAATATTTTCTTCCCCTTTCTGGCACTTCCCGAGAGTTTACCTCTTTTCAGAAACGGGCTCGGAATAGCCTTCAAATTACTAAGATAAGCATCTACTGCACTGGCATGTTTGTCAGAAACCTGAGCAAATTGAATATATCTGAAACCAGCTCTTACTGCTATTTCAGCATCTTCTCGTATCCCGGTTATCATTGCCGGTGGTGTATGGTGTGCCATCAGCATACTTTTACAATTTTTCGGATTGCCGGTTCCATCATTCAGCAAGTCCCAATTCAATCCGTCTGTCCTGGCATCCATTGGGTGACACCCATTACAAGCCTGCCAACCCTGAAAACAATATTTGGCATCATGAAAATACTTTTCTCCCAAACGCTCCTGACTTTCAACAAAACCGGCATTCAAAGGGAATGATTCTATAATACTATTTCCTGCCGGATACGCTATCTGATTAATGGTATCAGAAAAATACATCCCCACATAAAGCCCCGCCTCATCCAAGCTTATTGCCCTCGGACCATTTCCGGGAATTTTAATCCGTTTCCTGATACCATTCAAAAAACTTAAATCGTAAGATAAACTTTCACGATTCTTTGTTGATGCAAGCTTATTAAAAAATGCTTTCTCAGGAATTAAAGAAATATCATGGGTGCCAGAATGAGCAACCACCATAAATCCGTCATAAGATGCAACTCCCCAGGATCCGGCAGCGCCATATTCTGGCTCATCAAGCAATACAGTTCCTTCATAACTGAGAGTCGAAACCTTAAGAACACTCAGTGCTGAAGTATTCATCCATCCTTGTTCAAGCTGAGTGGTCGGAACCTGAAAGCGCCCCAGGTTATGACTGATTAAAACATACTCACCATCAGATGACAGAGCCATACCCCTCAGTGCATTACTGCCATTTGATAACAACAGATGTTTTTCAAGTTCATAGGTTTCAAGGTTGATAACAGAAACAGCAGTTGATACAGTATCCTGGTCTGCAGCCTGATGAGTAATGAAATTAGCAACAAATAAGAATTTCTGATCCTTACTGAGCACACTGATATATGGCTGACGCAGAAGGGGTATAGTGCTAATCAGATTTCCCTTGGGCAGAGAATAAATGCCAACTTCATCTAACCATGTATGACAAACTGCAAGAGCATTTTGTGAGGGTATATAAACAGGAGACCGTGCACCTGGTCCGGCAGCAAAATGACGCTTCTCGGTGAGTGTTTTTAAATCAAAAACATAAATATGTCCAATTCCAAAATCTGTGCTGACAAAGAGTTCTTCTTCAGTTAAAGCCATTCCCGTTGGTGGATTTTCAAATACAGGACCTTTCCTCACCATACCAGTAACAGGATCTAAAATATCTATTCGCCTGGCTGTTGCTTCTAACACAAGCAAACCATGCAAATCAGCCGACCAGTTTAGAAATAAGGGAGAATATGGCTTCTCCTTCTTCGGTGATTCTTTGTCAATAAGTCCTACACCTCCCTGTATAGCAATAAACAGCATTAGGACAATCAGGAAATATCGGGTCAAATTACTTTTTTTCATTTCAGGTCTCGTCTGAAGGATACTATCATTATACCATACTCTCAAATAATCTATGCCTCAGAATAAGCAAAAGTAATGGCTTTTGCAAGATCTTTGGCCTGTTTAAAGGCAAACTCATCTATCTCTACTCCATACAAGCCAGGAACCAAACAGCACACCATCAGTTCCAACTTTCATTGCGGTGCGATCTTGTTCAATAGTGAACTCTTTGAATTTGAACCAGGCATTCGACACAACTAGTACTTTTTTTCTAAACCTATACCAAACAAACTGAAATCATACTTCACCGGATCAAGGGGGTCAAACTCACTCAAGTTTCCGGTCAGAGAGCTTGCCGAGACCCAGTCGTTCGCCTTTCTGTCAAGTAAACCAAGAGCTCTGGCCACCCGGCCAACATGAACATCAAGAGGAATGATTAATGCTGATGCTGGAATCTCATTCCAAAGTCCAAAATGTATATTATATTCATCTGGTCGGCACATCCACATAAGAAAAAGATTTATTCTTTTTGCTGCTGATCCTTTACCCGGATCAGATACGTGTTTCAATGTCCTCTTTTGAGGGCTCCATTGCAGAAACACTTCTCTGAAATGCTGAATTGATTCAAAAATACCACCTTTTTGAAAACCAAGATTAAATACATTTTCAAGGCCACCTTCATCCAGATATATTCTGCGCAGGCTATCCAGAAAATAATATAAATCGGCAGGTTGAAATGTTCGATGAACAAAACTCTGAAACCTGGTCCATTCTTTTTGAGAAGAACCTGTAATAAAGCTGTAAGGTTCATCATCCAGGAGTTTCATCAGGCGGTCAGCATTCCTGATTATTGTCTTTCGCTGACCCCATGCAATGGTAGCAGTTAAAAAAGCTGCTATCTCTATGTCTTCTTTACGCTTGAATTTATGAGGAATCTGCAATGGATCAGTCTGAATAAACGAGGCATTATGGTATCGCTCATAACTTGAATCCAGAAATTCCTTTATCTCCAGATTCATAATTAGCAAATTAGTCCATCTTTCATCTGAATGCTTCGATCACTCATTTCTGCCAATTCTTTGTCGTGAGTTACAATAACAAATGTCTGGTCGAATTGATCACGAAGAGAAAAGAAAAGTTCGTGAAGGTATTGTTGATTCTCTGAATCGAGGTTTCCTGATGGTTCATCTGCCAAAATAACTGCGGGCTTATTCATCAAAGCTCTTGCAACAGCAACACGCTGCTTCTCACCGCCCGATAATTCTGCTGGCTTATGAGAAACTCTGTCTGTCAGGTTAAGAAATTCAAGTAATTCATATGCTCTGGTCTCTGCCTGTTTTCTTGTTTTTCGTGCAATAAAAGCAGGAATACAAACATTTTCCAGTGCAGTAAATTCAGGTAGTAAATGATGAAACTGGAAAACAAAGCCAACAAACTGGTTTCTGAAAGCGGCCAGTTTATTCTCATCCATCTTTGTTACTGCCTGGTTTTGAATCTCAATCACACCTGAATCAGGACGGCTAAGCGTTCCCAGAATTTGAAGTAAGGTTGTTTTTCCTGCACCGCTTGGTCCAACGATTGTTACGATCTCCTTACGTTCAACTGAAAAATCAATACCTTTTAAAACCTGAAGATCCCCGAATGCTTTAGTAATTCCACTAGCCCTGATCATAATCTGAATTTGACCCTGAAATTACGGTTTTTCGATATGCTTCACAAACCTTTACGGGAAGGGTAATCTTGGACGGATCACGGTCTGGTAATCAAGATAATAAGTGAGTTTTGCTGAAAATGAATTAGTTTGAGGAGCGTTAATAGTTCTGCCAAAGTTATCCCAATAATTTACAAATAAATCATCATCAACGCCTTCACTTGCATAGATATTGTTTTTCCATACAATTGTCAGAAAACTACCAGGAGCCAGATTCCAGCTGTATTCCAGGTCAATTGACAGTATGTTGAAATTTATATCCTCATTAGAGCTATATTCCGGATAATCTGACAATGTGCCATCGCTTTCGAGCATGTAGTATTTGTTATAATCGACCGCTGACCAATAATGCCGCATCGATAAACTCAGAGCGGATACATTATTGAATACATATGAGGCTGATAATTGATTCGTTACCCGTGTTACCATTCGCCGTCCGAAAACAATACTATCTTCTGATAGATAAGTGGTATATCCAATTTCATTTTCAACCTTCTCCAGCTTAATGCGTGGAGTTATTGACAGTTTATCATTGACTCTGATTCTGGGCATGGTACTAATTTCCCAGCCTTTTTCGTCTTCTGCATTCCAACGACGTTCAAATCCCAGCTGCATAGCAAATTGCTTCCTATAGTCAGTTGATCCGCTAACATCTATCTCTGCATAGGCCGGACGAGCATAAAACCATCCACTCACTCTGGGTTCATACCAGTCCTGAGAGCCAAATGGATCTGATCTTAAAGATAACCTGACATCCCAATAATTTCTGAAAGTTGCTCTTGAACTAATCATTCCACCGAAACGGGCATATTCCCTTGGCGTAAAAAGCTGATCATATCCCAGCATAATACTGTGCGACATCGAGTTGAATACCGAATATGGCTCAAGCAAACGATACGAAAAAGACAAATCATGATTGATTGCATTATTCATCTTTAGATAACCCATATGATTCGGATTATATGTATCAGTTATTAAGGATATATTATAAGTAGCTTGTACATTCCCTCCGTATTTGCCTCCACCAAAATTTACCTTATAACCTGAAACAGGACTTATTTCATCTTTTTCCAAAACTGAACTGTATGACAGGTTTCCATTAATGCTGTACATATTATTCTTATCTGCCATTTTAAATGTTACTGCTGTAACATTAGCTGTCATGGTTTGAGATGGTGAATACACATTGGTATTAGCCAGATTGACAAAAGAATTACGACCAATGATCTGGTC
>JABHCC010000143.1 GCA_018669475.1 Bacteroidota bacterium
AGTAGATGTCCAAAAGTTTGTAACGTTGCCCAGGTGATCTGATACTCCGGTATTAGACATCTGGCCACTATACAGCATTCTGAAATCTGTACCACTGCCTAACTCTAATTTGGCTCTTACTTCGCTCTCGCCAAAATAGTTTATCAGTTCAAGCCATTCATCCTGTGTTGGAATATGCCATCCGGCAGGACAAAGACCACGGGTACCTGAATTGCTTGATCCAGCCATTGCAATACTCCAGGCATAGAGGCCTCCGTAAGTTTCACAATACTGAGCATTATTTCGGTAACAATACTGGTTTGTAGAATTCTTCAGGTTTTCAGACATCCACCATTGGTTTCCAATCTTAACCGTGCCATAGGTGTCTCCACTGTCTTCATCAATGATTACACCGGTAGGGTTTGTTCCTCCGGATACCTGCACGTTTAAAGATGCAGTGGCAGTAAGTCCACCTCTGTCAATAGCTTCCACAGTTATTTGGAATTCACCTACTTCACCAAAAGCATGGTAAACACTCTTTGTTTTTGAATATTCAGTATCCCAGATGCCATCAGATTCAAAATCCCATCTGACACTTATATCATCAATATAATCTTCATCGTCAGATGATCCCGAAGCATCAAAATAGAAACTGCTTGTAAGATTACCATAATTAGCTGCGGTGAAAAAACGCGCCACAGGCGCACGATTAGCATGGGCAATAAATAGTTCCTCAATTGTTGTATTCTTAAGGCCCCATTTATCCATTATTTCTAACCTGACTTTCGTTTCGCCTTCATAGTCAAATCGATATTCTACTGTTGGGCTTGCGAGATAATCTGTTTCATAAAAACCATCCCCATTGAAATCCCATCTGTAAAGAAAAATATTCTCAGAGTCATCAGGATCAGAGCAGCTGGAAGCATCGAAGGTGAATACATCAGCAGTGGTACCGTCAGCTGGCGTCCAGGAAAAATCAAGGTAAAGTTTTGGATTGAGTAGATTCACCTTAACCCGCTGGTTTTTACGTGCAGTCAGGCCTGAAGGATCTTTAACTTGCAAAACAGTATGGAAATTACTTGCTGAGGAATACATGTGTTCCACAACTGACTCATTACTAAATTGCGTATCCCAAAAACCATCTCCTTCCCAATCCCAACGAAACAACAAGGTGCTGAATTCGTCTTCATCATCAATTGTCGCTGATCCATCAAGAGTAAAAACAGTGCGTACATGTCCGGATTCAGGTGAAATGAGCAACTGTGGTTGAGGAGGGCTATATCCTTGTAGTACATTAATGTCTGTTCGAATGGTATCCCTCATTCCAGCTTTATTGCTGGCTTCCATTATTACAGTGTAGTTACCTAACTGCATAAATCGATGATCGAAAGCCCGGCTTCTGCTGAAATTTGTATCCCAAATTCCGTCAGCATTCCAGTCCCACCTGAAAAATAGCATGGTATCTATTATGCCCGGATTTTCTGATCCATTTGAGTTGAACTTAAATATTGTTGTAGTATTGCCATTTTCTGGTACTACAGAAAAGCTAGCCTCAGGAGGGCTGGCAACCTTATCATCTTTGTCACACGCAGCCACTCCAATCAGGAGTACTGGTAATAAGCCTAAAAAGACTTTCCCTATCTTAATATTCATTTCTATTGAGTAAACTGTGGAACAACGTGAATGGATTCATTGGCTTTTACGTCGGCTTTCCCCATCGTCCATTTCATACCATATTTTCCTCCCGGGAAACCAGCCGCGGAGCAAGAGTCACCTTCAGCAATACATACAATTCCTGCCTGATAATAATACTGACCTGGTTCGAGCTTGATTTTATAAATTAAAGTAGTGTTATATACATTAGCGACATAACAAAACTCACCTTTATATAGCAGCTCAGCAGATTTAGCAATGCTTAAATCTGCCCGAAGAACCCTGTTTGGAGGTAGAAATGATCCGGGTACCCGAAATTCCACTTCAAGTGTTCCATATTCCTTAAGCACCACATTAGGATCTTCACCATTGTCTCCTGGATCCACAACTGGTTCACATCCAATTAGGAGAAAGATGCTTATAAAGGCCATCAGGAAGTACCGAAAATATATATGTGTTGTTTTCATAATTGAGTAACTAAGCTTTGTCCTTATCACATTTTGCTAATGATTATTCACCATCATCATTTCGTAATCCCTTATGGTCAAGAAATAGTAAATCCTTTGTGATCTGACCATAGGCAATAGAGTCTATTGTAGTAGAGGCAAGGGACAGACCATTCACTTCCTTTGTGGCAACTGAAGAAAAAATACCCAATCCATTGACGATGTTAGTGTAGACAGGCCTTTCCATAAGTGCGCCGTCAGCTGGAGCTGTTGATTCAATATAATACTTTAGCTCCATGCCTCCGCTTAAAATTAAGATGTCTATATCAGATACTTGCCTGGATAAACCATTCTTGACTGGTATTTCATCCGACAGGATATGATAAAACCGTGCACCGCTAATGTCTTTACTAAGATAATCCACATTAGAAATGGGTGAAGTAAATGATTGAGGCCATTCAAAATTAAGATCCTGGATATTACCGTCAATAATTTCTTTATAGTGGAAGCGAACAACAACCTGGTAAATACCAGCGTTGCTAACCGGCTTCCATCGTGTGGTATAGTTTATGCCAGTATTCAGACTTACTACTCTTTGAGGTAAATCGATCGGGTCAATCACCAGCAGTTTTCCAACTGTTGTTATCTCTGAATGGAGAATTCTCTCCTTATCCTCGACATAAATATTCAGATGGTATACGGTGTTAGACAAAATTCTGGTATCAGCTTTATAAACGATATTATCATCAGAAGGAAAGAAACCGTCATCTTTGCTTATATCAGTACTAGGGTAAAATGTAATAATCTCAACCGGTTTGTTGCCTTCCCATCTTTCCAGAACGATATCAATATTACCAACGAAGTACATGCTGTCACGATGTGGAGGATTCTCCAAAGCAGCCTGCTCAAGTAAAT
>JABHCC010000013.1 GCA_018669475.1 Bacteroidota bacterium
ATTTACGGTAAGCACCACATTGAATGTCTTTTTTGCTCCTGTTTTTATGACTGTTCACAAAATTACTGACACACATATCCTTATGAATAAGGGCAAATTACTAATGTGTTTCAGGCCCATTCAGATCAGAAAAATCATAACAGAAATGAACTGGAGTGTTCAATGGAATTTTGTTTTCAAAAAAACAATTCCGCTCTTCTGGATTCCGGCTCAGACCGTAAACTTTCTATTGCCCGGAGAATATAGAGTATTGGTTGCTGCGATCTACAGCATCATACTAGGAATAATTTTAGCGATTGCCGCTCAAATGGGAAGAGTAAGGCCAACGTGACGCAAAATCGTGACACCAAATCGTGACGCCCAACGTGACGCCCAAAGGCCAAACGTGACGCCTATCGTGAGGCCGGACAGACTTCGGACCAATGACTAACGACCATGGACTTCGGACCTCGGACCCCGGACTTCGGACTTCGGACGCTTTTTTGTAGTTTTACATTCAAAATCATTACAATGCAATTACGAATTGTTATAAGCTTGTCAGTTGTTTTTCTTGCTATTGGATTATTTGCTCAGAATGAACCGTATACTGAACGGCAAATTCGGATTTATGATGAGATTGGTGAGAACCTGGCCATCATCAAAAATTCGGGCAGGGATTATGTTTTGCCAATGGATATTAATTGGAATTACTATTACCTGACGGGCGATGAGAGTGAAGGAGCAATACTGTTAATGAATGGCCGCACAAAAACAAGCACTATATATAAAACTCAAGCAGAATATCGTAGAAGAATGCCTGACAATGAAGCAAATAATTTAAAAGATCTTAAGGATTTCAATTCAGATCTAATGCTTCAGTTGGGCCGTACCAAAACCCTGTGGGTAGATTATTCAAGTATGGTCAACTTTGAGGAGCTGGGTCAAAGAATGCAAAATCTGGAGAGCATTAATAATCTGGCACCCATCATTCATAACATGAGGAAGATTAAAGATGAGCATGAGATGGAATTACTATCATACGCCATTGAAACAACAGCAGCCGGGCTGAGAGAAGTGATGAAAGCGGCCGAACCGGGTATGAATGAAAAGGACTTTGAACTTATACTTAAATACAAATTCCAAAAAGCTGATTGCGAACATCTTGGATTTGGTATTCAAGCAGCATCCGGACCCAATGCTACCCATGTTCATTATGGGAACAATGATCGCCAAACTGAAAAAGGCGACATGATGGTTTTTGATGTGGGTGCCCGTTTTGCTTATTATACTGCTGATATAAGCCGTTCATTTCCTGTTTCAGGCAAATTCACAAAAGAACAAAAAGAGATATACGGATTGGTATTAAAAGCCCAAAAAGCTGCAATCAACACTATGAAGAAAGGTGTCAATATTCAGATTCCGGCTAACAATGCCCTGGATGTATTGAATCAAGGTCTTTTTGAACTTGGTTTGATTACCGATTCCAATTCAGGCTGGCAAAAACGATTCTGGATTCAGCATGGTTTCTTTCATCATATCGGACTTGTGGTACATGATGTCGGAGGCTATGGGGGAATTCTTGAACCAGGCATGATCATCACTATGGAGCCAGGTTTATATTTCCCTGCAGATTATCTTGAGTCAGCTAAACGAAGACTTTCACGTTCAGTTGATTCAGCTGAGATAGATGAGTTTATCAAGAAAGTAAAGCCAATCTTCAATAAATATATCAACATTGGTGTACGAATAGAAGACGATGTTTACATAACAGAAAATGGCAACAAAGTCATTTCGAAAGGAGTACCAAAAGAGATTGATGAAATAGAGAAGCTAATGAAAGAAACAAGCCTATTCAACAACTAACCCTGCGTAACCAAGCGCAACCAATCTCAAAGTCCGACAATAACATCCCATGCCTCAAACAAATCCTTAACAAGCACATCCGCCATGCCAAAATCCTGATGATCGGTATACTCACTAGGGACTGCAATAACAAAACAACCTGCCTTTTTGCCGGCCAGGCAACCATTCGAGGAGTCCTCAAGAACAATACACTGAGTAGGATCTTCCTCAAGCTGACTGGCACATTCCAAGAAGATCTCCGGATGAGGTTTTCCGTTTACAATTTCGTCAGAAGGTTGAATATGCTGCATGTAGGCATCAAGTCCCAGTTTCTCAACAACAATATCTACAAGATTGCGTGTTGATCCAGTAGCAATAGCCATTTTATATTTGTCCCTTGCGTTCTTTAACAACTCCATCCCTCCCGGCATCATGTCTACACTGATTCTGTATGCTTCCATCATTCCCTCATCACGCCAATCCACCAGCTCCTTGGTGGAATAGTCTTTAATGCCTAACTCTCTTCGGTAAATGCCAAGTGACTCATAGGGTGATCGCCCCATCTGTTTAGTGATAATATCTTTAGTGAGAACTTTGCCTAATTTCTCAGTCATTTTATAGGCTACTTCATGATAAACTTTCTCCGAGTCAATCAAAAGACCATCAAGATCCAGCAAAAGAGCTGTGTAAGGTTTTAACATTCTATTGTATATGTTTTTTATTTGGTTTTAACAGTGAATTCTTCGCAAGCTCTCATTTGTCAAACTCAAGTTTTTCTCTTGAAAGAATTTTCACAAAGCTTTCATCAATCAATCCCGTATCAAGCATAATCTCAGACCCTGACAATCCTAGATGCTTGATCATAAATCGATACATTGGCTGTCTTTTATTGGGCCCATAATCGTGAACTTCGTCCTCAAAATGAGCATTCTCAACTTTCTCTTCAGCCCCAAATAATGAGTAAACCCACTGAATATGTGGAAATTCAACCATTGGAGTGTTTTTGGTCCAGTCGTCACCATCAGAAATAAGCAGCATCGGCCTTGGAGCAGCCAGGGCAGCAATTTCCACATTACTGGTCTGAAATCCCTTCCAGGCATGTATTGGCAATCCGCTTTCGCAAATACAGCCTCCAAAAAAATGGGCTGATACCTGTACGGCCGGAACTGCAACACGAATTCTATTGTCGAGTGCGGTCAACAAAAAGCTTTGGGTACCTCCACCTGATGCTCCCGTAATTCCAACCCGCTTCTGATCCACCTCAGGACGTGATAACAAATAATCGAGTATTCTTATGCTGTTCCAGCATTGCATCTTAAGAGCCTGAGGATGATGGTGTTCATGTGTATCTGTCTCGCCATAGCCAAGCATATCATATGCAAAAACCATAGCACCCATCCGGGCCAGAGTAGCACATCTCATTTGCATATCATCTCTGTATCGTCCGTAATCAGAAGGATTAGACCAATGTCCGTGCGGGCAAAGAATAACAGCCAGCTCGCCTTCTGCAAGAACAGGTTTATAAAGATTGCCGTATACCCAGGTACTATCACTGGTTCTAACAGCCAGACTTTGCACCTTATAACCATTCATTATTAAAGCATCGCTCTCTCTGCTTGAAGGAATTTCTCTGAAAACATCCAAATCAGGAATATCCGCCCCTTTTATTATCCCCTCCCGGATTCTACCAGCGCGCTGTTCCCAGTCTTTCAATTGAGCAACCTGGCTACGTATATTATTAAGAAATTGTGCCCCCTCATCCTCCGACCAATAGTGTCCTGCACAAAGGTGACTACCTGACTCTTGAGTCCAGCCGTTTACTGATGATAAACAAAAACTCATGATTAATATTATTGCTGGTTTTTGCATAAATCAAAATTTTCTGGGAAAATAACTATTTCTTTATCACAAAGTAATGGACTTTTTCTTTTTGATTGATTACTTTTCAGCTAGAATTAATCCAAGCTATGAAGAAATCCTTGTCTCTCCTTATTGCTTTGGGCATAATGTCCTGTGCTGTTCAAGCTCAAAAATTCACAATACTTCACACCAACGACATGCATTCCCGATTGCTGGGTTATGCTCCAACTGCTGATTATTCTCCTCTGCAGACAGATAATGATCTAACCCGAGGTGGTTTTGCAAGAATAGCCGGATATTTTCAGGATGTAGAAAAAGAGATTGGTGCTGATCCTTTAATTCTCGATGACGGTGATTTTCTAATGGGAACCCTGTTCCATACTTTAGAGGAACAGGAAGGTTTTCAGCTCAGATTAATGCAAACAATGGGTTACGATGCGGTTTGTATTGGCAATCATGAATTTGATATGGGTCCAGCCTCACTTGCCAACACTATCAATGCGGCAAAAGCTCATGGCAGTATTCCTCCCCTACTCTTGTCAAACATCCAGTTCAATCCTGATGATCCTGATGATGATAGCCTTCAAAAGCTATTTCAAACTGGTATTGTGAGTAATACATATGTACTGAGACATGCCGGATTAAAAATTGGCCTCTTTGCGCTAATGGGGGATGAAGCTGCAACAGTTGCTCCCTATGTTAAGCCAGCAGCATTTACCGACAAATTCATCGCGGCAGAAGAAATGACCAAATATCTCCGTGAAACAGAGGAGGTAGATTTGGTTATATGTTTAAGTCATTGCGGTATAGTGAAAAACAAAAAAGGGCAATGGGAGGGTGAAGATATAGAACTGGCGAAACAAGTCGAGGGGATCGATATGATAATCGGTGGTCACAGTCATTCTCACTTATTCGAGGCTCTTGTAATCAATAATACTCCAATTGTACAGGCCGGGTCAGAAGGGACTTTTGTTGGTCGGGTAGATGTAGATTATAAGGACGGTAAATTGATTGTATTGAATTCTGGTTTAACCGTCATAGATGATAAGATCAAGGGGGATCCTCTAATTCAGAAAAAAATTGAATCTTATCAGGACCTTATAGTTGATCAGGTATTCGCCTCTTTGAATCTGGAAGCTGGAAAACCAATTGTGGAAACTGATTTTGATTTGCGATTCAACGAACAAACATACAGGGTAGAATCCAATTTAGGCCCTTTGGTTGTCGATGCAATTCATTGGCATATTAAGCAAACACATCATAATGATATTACCATGGCAGTTGCTGGTTTAATACGAGATGAGATAAAACCCGGCACCAGCGGAGAACAATTAGTTAATGATTTGTTTAGGGTTGTGCCTCTTGGTTCAGGTGTTTTTGACAATTCAGCTGGCTATTCACTGGCTCAGGTTTACCTAACTGCAAGTGAAATCAAAAATATTTTAGAAGCTATGATGCTGGCTCCAAAAATCAGTACAGGTAATTATCCATATTGGGCCGGAATTCAGTATAAGTATAACCCAAGAAGAATTCTCCTAGACCAGGTTTATGAAGTAGCTCTTGGTGACCCGGTAAATGGATACAAAAAAATTGACCTTTCGAAAAAGAACGACAAGCTATATTCGCTTACAACGAACAACTACATTCTTGAATTCTTCGGATTAGTAGAAGAAGTGACTTTTGGTTTATTGAAAGTAAGTCCAAAAGACAGATCTGGCAATCCAGTCACTGACCTGAATGACTTGGTCTTAGATGGTAAGCCAGACCAGGCAGGTCTGCAGGAAATGAAAGAATGGGAAGGTTTTATCAAATATCTTAGTCAGTTTCCTGATATAAATGGGAATGGTATACCTGATATTCCAGAATATTACAAAAATCCGAATCCAGCAGCTTTGCGTACTCCATCATTGAATCCAGCCTTATTATGGGGTGGAGGAAACGGAATAATGGCTACGGTAAGTATTGTAGCCATAAC
>JABHCC010000144.1 GCA_018669475.1 Bacteroidota bacterium
AAAGTGTTGGAAAGAATAGAGGACGAGAAAAGCAGAGCATTTGAAACTATTGAAAAGTCAATAAAGAATTTGCAAAGCAAGGATGAATTCAAAGGCCTTGACATTTCTCAACAACAACAAGTTATTCAACCTTTTAAAGATGAAAAAAACAAATTGCAGAATCAAAGGTATATTGCTGTTATTCGCGATGTTAGAGCAAAAGTTCGGGAGGTATTGGTTTCGAACCAGCTCAATGAAATGATTCGCCTGGTTGCTCCGCCTCCTTCATCTGGTGGAGAGGTCAATGAACCCAAGCCTCATTACATTAGAGGGACATCGGTAAAAGCGAATTACTCAAAAACCGAGTTAAGAACTGAGGCCGATGTGGATGAATATGTTGAAGCTTTGAGAAAATCGTTTAAAGAACAGATTAAGAATAACAGGAGGATTTCACTTTAATGAACACCAATAATCTAAAAAGATTCGCCCAGCAGGCCAGAAGAAAGCTTCTTGAGCAAATTGCTGCCAAGCTTGAGCAAGTATTGCTCACAGATTCTGCTGAATTGAGAGAAAAGGCTGGTGCATTGCGTAAACTTCAAGAAGAAATTAATCATACCTCTAAAGAACAGGTAATTGATAAAGTTGCCTATACCTGGTTTAACCGACTAATGGCGCTGCGTTTTATGGATGCCAATGATTACCAGCCATTGGGTGTTCGGATTATCACACCCAAAGACGGATACACCTTACCCGAAATACTAGATGAGGCCAAGCAAGGTCAGATTCCAGATGAACTCCCGGTAAAACCACAGCATATTTACAATCTATTGGATGGTAAAATACCCAGCACCAATGCACAAAATGAGGCCTATAAAGAATTATTAATTGGGGCATGTAATCATCTGAACAAAGTTTTCCCCTTTCTTTTTGAACGCTTGAATGACTATGCTGAGTTGTTGCTGCCGGATGATCTGACCTCAGAGTTTTCCATTGTGCAGGATATGCGTGAAGGTATGACTCAAGAAGATTGTCTGCAGGTTGAAATTATTGGCTGGTTGTATCAGTTTTATATCTCAGAAAAGAAGGATGAAGTATTTGCTTCCAATAGCAAGGTGAAAAAGGAAGATATTCCGGCGGCTACCCAATTATTTACACCACGTTGGATAGTGGAGTATATGGTGCAAAACACCCTTGGGAAATTGTGGTTACAAAACAGACCCAATTCACGTTTGCGCGAGTCAATGCCTTATTTTATCGAGACACCTTCTGTAACTTCAGCGGACTATCTAAAAGTAAATTCTGTTGAAGAAATTACCGTTTTAGACCAGGCTTGTGGCAGTGGACACATCTTGGTATATGCTTTTGATTTGTTTGCAAAAATATATGAAGAAGAAGGCTTTAATGCAACGGAGATTCCTCAGCTTATTATTGAAAAAAACCTTTATGGTTTTGAGATAGACGAAAGAGCAGCCCAGTTAGCGGGTATGGCTTTAATGATGAAAGCCAGAAGTTACCAGCGCCGATTGTTTAGAAAAGACATAGTGCCTCATATACTATGTTTTCAAGACCTTTTGTTGAGCGAAGAAGAGATAAAGGATACCTTTCAACAAATGGACATAAAGCCTACGGATGACTTGCTTGATGATTTAACTACCCTGGAGCAAGCCTCCAATCTAGGATCTTTAATTTGTCCGAACACAACAAAGAGCAAATTGGAAAGTATGCTGACAAATGTGAAGGCAAAAGCGAATACTTCTGATGCGTTCTTGAGGTACACTATTGAGCAACTCATACAAGGCATAAAGCAATTGGTTTTACTGGCAGAAAAATACCATTGTGTGGTAGACAACCCACCCTATATGAGTGGCGGAAATATGAATACAGAATTGGCAAATTTTGTAAAGAAAAGCTATCCCGATAGCAAAGCCGATTTAATGGCTTGCTTTATGGAAGCAGGATTAAAAAGTCTTTACCCAAAAGGATACTTAGGAATGATAAACCAGCATAGCTGGATGTTTTTAAGCAGTTATGAGAAATTAAGAGAAAAACTTATTAATAACGCATTTTTAAATTCCTTGCTTCATCTAGGACCAAGAACGTTCCCTGAAATTGGAGGCGAAGTGGTTCAAAATGCCTCTTTTATCTTTTGGAATACTATTGCAGAAGGTAAAGGATCATATATTCGATTAGTAGATCACAAATCTTCTAACACAAAACAAACCAAAACCATTGAAGCCATCCAAAATCCCAATTGTGGATGGTTCTTTACTACTTTCCAAAAAGAATTCGAAAAGATACCAGGTAGTCCTTTTGGATATTGGGCTAGCAATAGAGTACTAGAAGTATTTAAAGAGAAGAAGTTGTTTAATAGTAAAATAGAGTCTGCAGGCAGAACAAAAACTCATCATGATTTAAAGTATTTGAGAATGATTTGGGAGGTGAGTCCAACAGAAGAGAAATGGAAACTGTGCCATAAAGGTGGTGAAGCAAGAAAATGGATAGGAAATCAAAGCTATTATATCGACTGGAGTAACTCTGCTAAATCATTTTACAAGTCAAATGGAGGGCTAAGAAATGAAAAGTTTAATAACCGCATAGGTATAACATGGGGCATGATATCATCAGGGAAAATAACATATAGAATAAAGCAGAAAAACTCTGAATACTTATCTATGTCACCAACGATAACTCTATCTGAAAATCATATAAATTATTTCCTTGGGTTTTTAAATAGTAATGTTTCTGATTTCTTGTATTCTATATTAGATATTACTCTTGGAAATTCAGTAGGCAATATTTTAAAAATACCATTTATTCACTGTAGTACAGAAGAAATATTAATTGATAGAAAAGTTTCAGAATGTTTACATATCACAAAAGAAGAATGGGATTCCCGCGAAACAAGCGAGGAGTTCAAGAATTCTGAATTATTAATTAACAATTTAGATTTAGTAGAAGAGGCTTACAGCTCCTTTTGCCAAAACTGGGCTAACCAGTTCATCCAACTCCATAAAAACGAAGTAGAATTGAACCGTCTGTTTATTGAGATATATGGTTTGCAGGAGGAGTTAATATCCGACGTCCATCCAGTGGAGATTACACTCCTTAAAGAAGAAGCTAAGATAGAAAACGGAAAATTCACTTTCCAAGCTGATAAGGTTTTTGCTCAATTTATATCTTATGCTGTAGGCTGTATGTTTGGTCGTTATTCTTTGCATAAGGAAGGACTTATTTTGGCAAACCAAGGAGAGACTTTGGAAGATTACCTGAATGCGGTCACACTGAGCGAAGCCGAAGTGTCTTTCCTGCCAGACTATGACAACATTATCCCCGTTCTGGACGATGAATGGTTTGAAGATGATATTACAGGCAGGTTTTACGAATTTCTGAAAGTCTCTTTTGGCAAAGAAAATTTTGAGAAGAACCTGGCTTTTGTTGAAGATGCTCTCGGCAAGGATATCCGCAAGTACTTTGTCAAGGATTTTTATCCCGATCACATTAGAAGGTACAAGAAGCGACCAATTTATTGGATGTTCTCTTCTCCACGAGGTTCATTTAATGTATTGATCTATTTGCATCGATACACACCAGATACGCTCAACCAAATACTAAATGGCTATCTCAAGGAATACCGCGAGAAACTTAACACCCATATGGAACAGCTTGATCATCTTGTGGAAACTGGGTCTTCCTCAGAGCAAACCAAAGCAGCCAAAGAAAAAGATAAACTTCGGTTGGTTCTGCTAGAGCTTCAGGAATACGAAAGAGATACGCTTTATCCACTGGCATCGGAACGAATTAGCATTGATTTGGATGATGGTGTTTTGGTTAACTACAATAAATTTGGGAAGGCAATAAAACCTGTTGCCGGTTTGAATGATGCTAAGACTAAAGAGAAGGTTAAAGGATTTGACTGGATTGATACATCTACAATTATTTAGGAATGAACATACCCATTAACATAGAAACATTGTTGACCGGAAAGGTTGTAGAATCGGAGCGTATTGAGTTTAAAAAAGGCTGGAATCCTTCTGCTATCATGCGAACTGTTGCTGCCTTTGCCAACGACTTTGAAAACTTGGGCAGTGGTTATATTGTTGTGGGGATTGAAGAAGATAATGGAATGCCTAAGCGACCTGTTTATGGTTTTCCTCCAGAGCAGTTTGATCAGCTTCAAAAGGAAATGATCGGGTATTGCAATTTAATCTACCCGCCTTATTTCCCCAGGCTTTCGCTCGAAGAAATTGACGGCAAGTATGTTGTGCTAATTTGGGCTACAGCAGGGAGTCACCGCCCTTACGAGGTGCCAAAAGATATTCTGGCAAAGCACAAAGAAAAAGAATATTACATAAGGAAGTATTCCAGTACCATAAAAGTTAATGCAGAACAAAAACAGGAATTATTCAGCCTTGCCGCAAAAGTACCTTTCGATGACAGGGTCAATACATCTGTTGGGGTTGATGAGTTGAATTATGCCTTGATGCGTGAGCACCTTTTCGAAACAGGCAGTAAACTGTTCGCTGATAGCACATCAATGTCGGCTATTGAAGTGGCCGGTTATTTGAATCTAACGCAAGGTCCTCCTGAGCTATTATTGCCAAAAAATGTCGGCTTGCTCATGTTTACAGAAAACCCTAAGAAGTATTTCAGTGGGGCCCAAATCGATATTGTTGAGTTTCCTGAAGGAGTTGGAAGTAAACAGTTTAATGAAAAGATATTTGAGGGGCCCATTCAAAAGCAGCTAAAGAATGCTATTTCGTACATTAAAGCCTCTGTTGTAAAGAACAAGGTTGTTAAACATTCAGATAGAGCTGAGGCAGACAATTTTGCGAACTATCCCATGGAAGCCATTGAGGAAACCCTGTCAAACGCTGTTTACCATCGCGACTACGAGCTGCCCAACCCAATTGAGGTGAGGATACTGCCAGAATCCATCGAAATAATAAGTTACAGCGGTGTTGACCCATCACTAAAACAAGCAGATTTTGACAGTGGAAAGGTGAGGTCGCGAAGGTATAGAAACCGGCGTATTGGCGAATTTCTCAAGGAACTGCAACTTACTGAGGGCCGGGGAACCGGAATCCCTACTATCAAAAATGCATTGGTAAGAAATGGCTCCGGTCCGGCTATCTTCGACACAGATGAACCACGAAGAAGCTACTTTTATGTTGAGATCCCTATTCATCCTGCCTTTTTAGTGCCAGAAACGGAAGAAGCTGAGCAGGAAAAAAGTTCGGGGAAGAGTTCGGAGAAAAGTTGGGTGATAATTAAACAAAAGTTGGGTGATAGGTTGGGTGATAAGTTGGGTAAAAACGAGTGGAAAATACTTGAATTGATTTACGAGGATGATACAATTTCAATAGTGAGGATGGCAGATATCCTGGGAATCAGTACAACTGCAATAGAGAACAATATCAACAAGCTAAAAAACAGGATGTTGATTGAGCGAATTGGAAGTCCACATGGAGGCAAATGGCAAATTAATGAATAAAATAACAGAAGCACTAAATAAGAGGTTTCAGGACCATCGAGTCATTTTTTGGTATGACACAAAAGAGGAGCTCAGACCACAATATGAGGAACTTGAAATCTCTGATGTTAAGAAGGTTCATGTTCAGGGCAATGAGTTTGAAGTAAAACACCTGATCAATATTCAGGCACCTGAAACTAAATTTCTACTCTATTTTTCCGGCGAAAAGCCAGTAAATCAGGAAAACTGGCTACTCGATATGGAACTGGCACACCATGTGTTCCATACTGATCAGGAAGCTATGTTTCTGCAGGAACTGGGGTTGGGTTACCATCTTAAAGAATTAGTAGCCGAACATATTGATTTTTATAAATCAACTGAAAGGAGAACAAGACTGAAGGAATTACTCGGATCAGATGATGAACATCAGGCTATCCGGTATAAAATGCTGGCAGTATTATTTGAAACAGAAAATGTTAGTCTGGTAACTTTTATTCATGCACATGGATCGGGTTTTGCCGAGAAAAATGAGAATTACGACAATAAGCTTGAGCAGTATAACTTGAAAGACTATTACTGGGGCGAAATTGCACGTAAGTACAATTACCAGAATGATAGTCCCGGAATTTATGACTTCCTCCTGGAAGCTTTTAGTAACAACTTTGCCCTGGGCAAAAAAACGGGTTTAGCCAAAGAATCAAGATTATTACTATCTCTTTGGAAAGACACCATTTTGTTCAGAGACAGTTTTGCTAAGATTTCTGATAAAGTAGCTGAAGACCTTAATGTTGATACGAAATTGGAAAAAGCTATCATTGAGGAGATTGTTGGAGATGAGTTATTTAGGCTCAGTGACTATAGAATTATACATGAGTTGGTGAACCTAATCACATCTGGTGAAATCGGCCAGGAGAAAGTGACCCAATACATCAAGCAAAGAGAAAATAAATACTGGTATGGCAATGTTGAGGACCTGTACCAAAGCCTTGAGTTTGGAGCTGAAATTATTGCTATGGTTTCTCAATACGCCACTACCAGTTATAATTCATTTAATGAAGGTGTTGAGCATTATGCCTCAGTGACATTTGAAATCGACCAAGCTTACCGGAAGTTTATTTGGTATTATAGAAAATCGGGTCAGAATAAAATCCTGGCTCAATTAGCTGAGAAAATAGAGAAAGTTTATTCAAATGACTGGTTACTATCTTATTCTAACAAATGGCAGAGTGTAATTGACCATCTGTCAATATGGCCAAACGAATTCAGAACAAGTCAACAAAAGTTTTTTAATACCTATGTAAAGCCATACCTTGATAAAGGTCAACGCTTGTTTGTAATAATATCTGATGCATTCAGGTATGAATGTGGCGTTGAGCTGAGTAGGCGACTTCAATCTGAGAATCGGTATGAATCTTCGATCCAGCACTTGGTAAGTTGCTTACCGTCATATACACAACTGGGGATGGCTTCATTGCTTCCACATAAAGAACTATCGATACAAGAAAAATCCGATACTATTTTGGTTGATGGAGTTTCAAGCAGTGGCCTTCAGGCGAGAGCAAAAATATTAGCTGCCAATTCCGGAGCCAGGGCCACAGCAGTAAATGCTGAAGATTTTATGAAAATGAACTCAGCTACAGAGGGAAGAGACTTTGTAAAGCAATACGATCTTATTTACATCTATCACAATAGAATAGATAAAACAGGAGATGACAAAACAAGTGAAGAGAGAGTATTTGAAGCTGTAGAAGATGAATTGCTGTTCTTGATGGATCTGATGAAAAAGATAGCCAATATGAACGGAAACAATATGATTATTACTTCTGATCATGGCTTTCAATATCAGCACAACACATTGGACGAGAGTGATTTCAGCAAATCGAATCACTCGGGTGAAATTTGGAAGGAAAACAGAAGGTTTGTTATAGGTACAGATTTGGTTGGTGATAACTCAACACATGCTTTTCGTGGACCTCAATTGAATATTTCCTCTGATGTGGATATTCTAATTCCTAAGTCGATAAACCGGCTCAGGATAAAGGGGGCAGGCACCAGATTTATTCATGGTGGAGCTTCATTGCAGGAGATTGTAATTCCAATGATCAAAGTTTCCAGAAAAAGACAAGACACTGTAAGTAAGGTAGATATCGATATAATAAAATCTACTGACAGGATAACAACAAATATTCTGGCGGTATCATTTATCCAGTCTAATTTGGTTACAGAACAAGTATTACCAAGATCAATTAGAGCAGGATTGCATGCAGAGGATGGCGAATTGCTTAGCGATCAATTAAAGTATTTATTTGATATTAACGAAGGAAGCGAACGTCAGCGCGAAGTAAAACACAGATTTCAACTCAGTTCCAAAGCCAGTGGCCGATACAAGAACCAGAGGATAAAGCTGGTTTTGGATGAGCCTCTTGAAGGCACTACAAAGTGGAAGCACTACAAAGATTACTACTATACTTTAAACATCTCATTCACAAACGACTTTGATGATTTTTAGGCATGACAGAATTAGATAAAAAACTAAACGAACATTTTGGTGGCAAAGTAGTTCGGAAAGACCTCACCAAATTGGTGAAGGGCAATGCCATTGTACCCACCTATGTTCTTGAATATCTTTTAGGCCAGTACTGTGCCACAGATGATGAGGAAACCATAAACCATGGCGTTGAAACCGTAAAAAACATCATTGCAAAACACTTTGTTCATCGTGACGAGGCGCAGCTGATCAAGTCAACAATTCGCGATAAAGGATCACATAGAATCATCGACAAAGTATCAGTCAAGCTAAATGAACAGCATGATCGACATGAGGCCTATTTCGCAAACCTTGGTTTAAAGAAAGTGGTCATCAATGACGAGTTCATCAAATCATACAGGAAACTTCTTTCAGGTGGCGTTTGGTGCCTCATTACTATGGGTTACGTTGGCACCGATGAACGTGATGGATCACCTTGGATCATTGAAGATCTGAAACCAATTCAAATAAGTGACTCTAACATTGACGAATTCAAAAAAAGCAGAAAGCATTTTACTAAAAATGAATGGATTGACGTTCTCATACAATCTATTGGCTTAAACCCTGAAGAGTTTACTCAAAGATCAAAATTGCTTCAACTTGCCCGGTTGGTTCCGTTCACAGAAAACAACTACAACCTAATTGAACTGGGTCCCAAAGGAACCGGTAAATCACACATTTATTCAGAAATGTCGCCTCATGGAATCTTAATCAGTGGTGGCGAAGTGTCAAAGGCGAAATTGTTCGTCAACAACAGCAACGGAGAGATTGGCCTGGTGGGTTATTGGGATTGCGTGGCCTATGATGAATTTGCCGGTAAATCAAAGCGAACTGACAAAGGGCTTGTAGATATCATGAAAAACTACATGGCCAATAAGTCTTTTTCAAGAGGAACTCAGGTTTATGGAGCATCAGCAAGCATGGTATTTGTGGGCAATACGGACCACTCGGTACCATATATGTTGAAACATTCCGATTTATTCGAGGCACTACCCCAGGATTATTATGATGCCGCTTTCCTAGACCGAATCCATGCTTATCTGCCCGGATGGGAAGTCCAAAAATTGCGCAACGAGATGTTCACTGATAATTACGGATTTATCGTTGATTATCTCGCAGAAGTACTAAAGGATTTGAGGAAAGAAGACCACATGCAGGAGTACAAACAGTACTTTGAATTATCAAATTCGATCACAACAAGAGATAAAGATTCCATTTCAAAAACCTTTTCCGGTCTGGTAAAAGTCATTTATCCCAACGGAGAATATACAGAAGAAGAAGCCAAAGAATTGATTGATTTCGCCATTGAAAACCGGAAAAGGGTAAAACAACAGCTCACCAAAATGGATGAAACATTTGAAGAAGTAGACTTCAGTTACATCCTCAAATCAAGTGGCAAAAAGCATGAAATAGAGACTTTGGAAGTTGAAGAAGTTTATGGCAAGAAGAAGCCTGAACTACAGGTTGAAACAGAAGCACCGGCTCAGAAAGCCCCGGTTCTTGTTGGTGGTCATAGAATAATCAGGGATAATCAAACCGGCATTTCTTACCAGAATCTTTTCGGTGATTACTTAGTCGGAGCTACTGAAATCAAGGTCATTGACCCTTATGTAAGGTTACCCTACCAACTCCGAAACTTCATGGAATTAGCAAAGCTCATCGCTGAAAAAAAGGACGAAACAGAAGAAGTTAAGCTTCACCTGGTCACCAGCAACCTGGAAGATTATCTTGAAAATGCCCGGGAGGCCTTCAAGCAAATGGCCGATTCCTTAGAGCCACTCGGCATCATTTTCACTTTTGAATTTGATGAGAACATACATGACCGGTCGATAGACTTAAACAATGGCTGGAAAATTCTCCTCGGTCGTGGCCTCGATATTTTCCAGAAGACCGGTGGGTGGTTTGATATTTCGGAATATTATCAGGAGAAGAGGCAGTGTAAGGCTTGTGAGGTTACTGTGATTCAGTCGAGTTAAGTTAAACCATTCATAGGCAATCTTTATTAAGACTATTATTTTCATTCAATTGTTTTGTTCAAATCCCTCCTATGGGTAGAACGTTTTTGCTAGTTTTTGTTTGCAAGTTCTTTTCTTGCTCAAATCCTAATCCCTTTCTAGTATAGAACCTGTCAAATATGTCAGCATGAACAACTTGTGAATAAAAGCCTTGGTAAACAATTGCTTCTCCGAGATAAAACCTGTTAAATATACTTGAAGTCTTGGTCTCAAGCATTTTACCCCGATGTGAATCTTCTGTTTATTTTAGTTCTGATTAACCATATATTCTTTCAACTGCATTAATCGTTCCAGGTAGGGGTAGTAGACTCTATTTCCATTATGAGCCTTTGAAGTCGCTAGATGGGAATCAATAAAGGACTCTACATTAGTTATTGTATAAGGAACTATTCTCACTGGAGCAATTGGCAATGGCGTTTTTATAAAGAAGGATTCAAGCGCTGCTATCTCCTTATCCCATCGCACAACTGTTCTGAAAATTAAAGCATCAGATTTCTCGAAAGGAACAAAATAGTCTGATTTAAAATGAAATTCTTCAGATTTCTCAGGTTCAATTGACTTAATAACAATTGATTTAGGTTGAACCGGAATGAAATCTTTGGAATCAAACCGTATCAGGTAATCTGCTAAATCTAAACCTTGAAGCCTTTCATTTTCGGTTGCTTTTCGTTCCAATAAATTAGATACCGAAAAATTAAAATCTGATGACAGTGATTTCGCCTTTTCACACCATTTGTCAAACCCATTCAGATCTGGAAAGATGGCTGCTGCATGTCCCTTTAGCGGTTGACAAATCTTCAAGTTCAAGTTGTTAAGACTCCCTGTTGCCAACCAAATAAACTGTGGTAGATATACACTGGCGATGATTGCAGTTTTTTCACTTTCAACAATAGCG
Source organism: Bacteroidota bacterium (assembly GCA_018669475.1). Classification (GTDB taxonomy): domain Bacteria; phylum Bacteroidota; class Bacteroidia; order Bacteroidales; family UBA12481; genus JABHCC01. Next base: position 10,887 of record JABHCC010000144.1, read on the forward strand.
ATTGGCTTAGACGCCTGATCTCTTAATAGGTGCTCCCCAAATAGACATTGAACCAATTGAAAATCTGGTACTTGAATTGCTTTATGAGCCCAGGTTATATGGCTATAAGGTTTTTTAACTCGCCTCCCCGTCTCTGAATTGTAAAGCATTATCTTTCCAGTTCTCACTTTTCCTGAAATATCAATTTGCCAGAAAACTGTTGATCCTTCCCAATGCTTTGAAGAGCCAATCTGATACTTGCTTATCAAATTCAGAGTAATCTCACGACCGAAAAGGCTGATCAGGTATTTCACAAAACAGTTCTTTTCAAACTCATTTAAGCTTTTCTCGAAAATTGGCACTGGAATCAAGCTTGGAGTCGTTTTTGTAGGCCTAACTTCAGGTTTTTTGGTGAATCGATTTGAACCAGGGTCAGTTGAGCCAGGATTATTTTGAAAATACTGCTTCGGGGTTCGATGATATCCACAGTTGTTTTCCCGATTGCATCGACCGACTGAAGTATGAATATGCTTTCCGGTGGTGGAGTCAATATAGCGACTAAATGTTTTAGCCTTTTTGCATCCAGGACATGTATATCGGGAATTCAAATCTTTGTAGGGCTCTAAAGTATAGTGATGATCATTCATTGGGGAGTTTTTTGTGATTGGTAATAATCGTACCATTCGTACTTCTCGTACAGGGTACGAATGGTACGAGTGGTACTAAAGAAATAGCTTACTCAGATTGGATTGCATTAAATTTCTTAATCCATTTCCTGATTGCTCCTTCTGACACTCCATATCTACGGGCAATTTCAGTATTTGGGATGCCTTGTTCTTTCAACTCCATAACTTCAGAGATTGCTTGTTTTTTGTCCTTATCTGATAGCTGTCTGAGGTGTTCCTGTTCGTATCCAAAATCCAGAAACTCAAATTGGAGAAAATTGTGAGGTTTGTCTAGCTGACAAAGACATACGTTTTCTGTATCATAAATAATCTCAGTATTTCTGGATTTAATCTGTTTCAGGTATCGTGTGCTTTTGTCTTTGTGACTTTGGCCAATCGAGAAAGCGCTATCGCAAAAGTTCATTAGCATTTTGCTGCCTTGCAAATCATTTCCGGTGATCGGTTTGGAAAAGTCTCTTTTTGGTGTGTGTGCTAATGCCATTATTGAAAGGCCATACTTATTTTTAAGGCCTTTCAAATTCTTCATCAGGGGCAAGGCATCTTTCGCTTTTTCATTCTCAGTTCTCAGATATGTCAAATTATCAATTATTAAAACCTTTGCTCCCGTTTCTACAACAGCCTTCTCTAAGGAATCATTCAGATAATCCTCAAAACAAGAAAAACCATGTAGCGTTGAGTCGTCAGCATTTATTTCAGCACGGAAGAAATTGCTGCTGAAACTATAGTGTTCCTTGAACTCCTTAGAATACCTGGTTTCGAATTGTTTATCTGACAATTCAAAATCAAAGTATATTATAGATTGTCTGGGCGCTTCAAGTTTGAAACCTGCAATATGTGACCCTTTGCTAATACTATCTCCGATTTGAACAGCTAAAATTGATTTCCCAACATTGGAATCGGCAAACAGGATACACAATTCTCCCTCAAACCAAAATTCACCAAATAGCATTTTGGGGATAGGCCTGGTTTTCGCTTGTTCTATCCATCTGTCAGCCGTTTTTACTGTAAAAAGTCCTTTGCTTTCACTGGCCTCTGCAATATTGTTCAGTAGATGTTCTGCTTCTGATGTAATTTCATCAATTCCAATATTTCCAAAATCAATTGAAGAAGCTTGAACTGATCGATTATTACCTTTTTCGATTATCATGGAATTATTCATCTCTGCTATATTATGGGTGAATAATTCTATTTAGGATTTAGGGATCGATCTTTTTTTGGCGATACTAGCCATTCATCAATCTCCGTTTTCTTAAAATACAGCATCTTGCCGGTAGGTTTATAATGTGGGATAACCCCAGCCGAGGTAAGCTTGTAGAGATAACTTTTAGAGAGGCCAGTATATTCGGCCGTTTCACTAAAGGATAGAACCGTTTTTTGACTGGTCAACATTTTCTCAATCTGATTGAGACGAGACAGAATCGTTTTTTCAGAGTCCATTTGTTTGATTTTAAAGTTTGAAAAATGGACCTGGCGCCAGGTTATAAATCAATTGCAATTACAGACCAAACATAGGAAGGAATGGAAAAGAAAGAGGTTAACGTTTCGCCTGGTGTTAAGGCGAACGTTAACCTTTTTTCAACGTAATGGTTTTATTATTTGCTATTTAGCCAAATGCAGAATCCTGCGAATTTGTTTTTCAAGATCAGCGTAATACCGTGGAATTCGACCGTCCTTAATTTTGGAATTATAGGTTCTAAGCGTTCCGGGGTTTAATTTCTTATTGTTAATAGTGAATGCCAAAGACAGGACTTTATTCAGCTTTGTACTTGTCAACAATGCAGAATCCTGTGTTAGCAAAAAGAAAAGGTATCGGAGAGAGAATGCCTGGCCCCTGTGGATCCAGTTAATAGGCTTGAAAGAATCATCCATTGATAATTCAAGAAATAGCTTTTCAAAGTCTTTATATTTGGTTTGGGGATCCAAATAATCACCGTGAAGAGCGCGAAACAACTCGTTTACCAAATCCAGCCGCCGAGGCCCTACCCAGTTCAGGCCAATAAATGCACTGGCAGTCTGAATCTTTTTTGTTTTCAGGAAATCTGGATGAGCTTTTAATTTGTCAACCTCCATTCTGAAAAAAGCAAGTGTTTCTGTGAGCTGGTACAGATATTGTTCCTGATTCGTGATTTTTGAATCAAGGAAATCTAATACAGCATGAGTCTTGTCGATAGCAAACTTTCTCTCGTATTCATGCTTGTTTTGTCCTATGTGAGTGTTAACCTGATCAATGCTGCCCTCAGTTAACAGTAGTAGACTGTATAGAAGCTCTGAAATACGACTTTTATCTTCAATGTGTTCTTTTGCATAAAGGTAAAACCCATCAATGGTAGAATTTGCTGAAAATTCCTCTTTGATATCAAGCAAGATACTGATAGGCATTTTTTGGACCACATCATCATTTTCTTTGGTCAGATTTTCTGATTCATTCCTGAAATGGGAGTAGTCAATTTCATATTTCTTTGCTAATCTGTCTATTTGGTGAGTTATGGTCATTTATCATGGAACTTTTTCGGATTCCAAAGATAGATAAGATTATTTCCCCACCGGTATTCTTATTTATAACAATGAGGTTATATCAGATGTGCGGATATTAAAAAAATTCCATCATCAGAATTTATTAAACATTCCAATTTTCAGATTGCATTTCAATCGATATTTGCATACTTTTAAAGATAAACCTGAGCTTAGTAATACAAGCTTAACATAATAGGAAATCAGGCTTTGAGATCAGTACATAACATGAGACCCAAAAAGGTGTCACAATTATTGAGGTGCTACGAACATGTATCGTTTAAAAACTTGGAAGCTGCCAATACTTTAAAGGTTTGATGATTATGGATGTTATTTCAGAGGCAAACTGTGTTAAGTTGTCCAAAAAAATTCGAGACGACATTTACAGACCTGCATATAGTTTTAAAACTACAATCTTCTTGTGTGGAGCTGACATCTCACAAAAAGACATGATGAGATATACTATCGCAGAAGCCTTAAAAAGTAGACGACTGTACTGGTATTATTTTGACATTGTATATCCTGAAGATATTTTCGATGAATTACTTTTTGGGTCAAGATCTTCAGATCTATTGTCATTGGAAGGATTGTTGGCTGACAGCGTAGACGCAATTGTTTTGATCCCTGAAAGTCCTGGATCTTTTGCAGAACTAGGGGCTTTTGCTAACGATGAAAAACTTAGACAAAAACTAATCTGTATAATTGATAAGAAATACAAAAAGGACAAGAGCTTTATTAATCAAGGCCCACTGAAATTAGTCAAACAGGCAAATAGGAATGGGATAATATATGTTGACCCAAATAACATTGAGAACGAAATTGATAAATTAATTGTGGCTCTCAAAAAGGTTAAAAAGGTAAGCAGTAAGAAAAGCGATAGGATTTCATTGCTTCAACTTGACAATTTCTTACTTCCATCAATTTATCTTCTAGAACCTGTTTCAAAGGAAACATTAGTGACCATTGTATCATCTGCTACAGATGATACAATTAATTCTTATCAGACAACAACAACAGCATTAACCATTTTGACAAAAAAAAGGCAAATAGAATTGACAATAAATGGTTATAAACTAACGAAATTAGGCATTGAGAATTTTCTTTCTTTTCGTAAGACCAGAAGCAGAATTAAAAAGCAGGATGAAACAATTGAGATTGATAACTTAAGACTTGAAATATTAAATTTGAAATATCGAAAGAAGAAATTGAAGGTATAGGGTAAGTTTTTTTTAGACGTTGTTTATCAGCGAGTGGGTGTTGTTCCGGCACCCGAGTTTTAAACTAAGCTTTATTATCGCAAATTCTAAATTTTTAAATCCAGTTGGTTTAATAATATAGAATTCACTCAAATTTTGAGAAGTAAAAAAGCTGCCCTTTGCCTTCAATAATACACATTTTTATGAGTCAAACAAATAGCATAAAACTTAACATGCTTGGGTTGCCTGTAATTCAGTCAATTGAAGATCTTTCGATGCTAACTCATATTTCTAAGTACACAATTTACCAATTATCTATTCATGCGGATAAATATTACAAGACTTATGAAATTCCCAAAAAATCAGGCAGGAATAGAACAATTAGCCAACCAAACAAGAAACTTAAAGGATTTCAATCCTGGGTCCTGAGAAATATTCTGGACAAGGTTAAAGTTTCAGATTCTTGCAAAGGTTTTGAGAAAGGAAGTTCTACGGTTGAAAATGCCCTACCTCACAGGGGAGCAAACACTGTATTGTCAATGGATTTAAAGGATTTTTTTCCTACAATTACCATCCAGCGAGTGTTTTCCATCTTTAAAGTGTTTGGATATAGTGATTTAATATCAACAATACTAGCAAATATTACGACATATGCCGGGGCACTTCCGCAAGGGAGTCCATGTTCACCAAAGCTTGCCAATCTATCCGCATGGAAACTTGATCTTAGAATTCAAGGGTATGTCGGTAAAAGAGGAATGAACTATACTCGCTACGCTGATGACTTAACCTTTTCAAGTCTCAACCCATCTAACGTTGTGAAAATTATTCCAATGATTAAAGAAATCATTGAAAGTGAGAGTTTTTTTGTCAACCATAGTAAAACACGAATTGCTGGCTCTTCACGAGCTAAAATTGTGACAGGTTTAGTGATTTCTGGAGAAAACATCGGTGTTGGGAAGCAAAAGTATAAGCGTATAAGAGCAAAAATTCACCATTTGACACTTCCGGCAGAGCAAGAAAATTCAAGATTGCTTTATGAAGTTAGTGGTTGGCTATCTTATCTTAATAGCGTTGACAAGAACAGATTACTAAAAGCTAAAGAATATATAAAAGAACTTTCGGAAAAGCATCCAGATACTCTAATTGCAAACTTAAATAATTGAGAAAGGCAATTCGCATAATCTCGATGCAATAAGGGTTTTGGGGCAAACAGATCGTAAAATGTGTTAGTATCACTACCACAACCTGTAATTTAATATACAAAAGAGACCTCCTGAATGAAACTCAAAGCAATTAAACTCAAGAATTTCAGAAGCTATCAAATAGAGCAAACTATTACTATTGATGACTTAACAGCAATTATTGGAAAAAATGATTCAGGAAAGTCCACAGTATTGGAGGCTTTAGAAATATTCTTTAATAATTCCTCTGCAAAAATTGAATCCGCTGATGCTTCAATGAATGGAGATGCTTCAGACGTTTGTATAACGTGTATTTTTTGTGATTTACCGATTAGTCTAACAATTGATAGTAGAGCTGAAACTACCCTAATTGATGAACATTTATTAAATATTGACGGTGATCTTGAGATTCTTAAAAAGTATAATTGTGGATTAAAATCACCAAGCGTGTCGATATATGTTTATGCTAACTATCCTAGCAACACAAATACTACTGATTTACACCAATTAAAGAATGCAGAACTAAAAACCCGAATAGCAGAACTAGGGGTTTCAACAGATGATATTGATCAAAGATCAAATGTTCAAACAAGACAAGCAATATGGGCAAATGCCGAACCCTTGATTTTAAGTCCCTCTTTCATTTCACTCGAAGAGGAAGATGGCAAAAGAGTATGGAGCAAGTTAAAGCTAGAGTTGCCATTATTTGCACTTTTTCAATCTGACCGATCCTCTACTGATGATGACAGCGAAGTTCAAGATCCCATGAAACTAGCTGTTAAAGAAGCTATTGCTTCCGTTGAAACTGAATTAAACGATATTAAAACCATAGTACAGAATAAAGCTAAAGAAGTTGCTCAAAGGACTTTGGACAAATTGAAAGAGATGAATCCAGAATTAGCTCAGGAATTAAATCCAAATTTCAAAACCGAACCCAAATGGGATACATTATTTAAATTGAACTTAACTGATGACAAACAGATTCCAATAAACAAACGAGGTAGTGGAACGAGAAGACTAATATTAATAAACTTCTTTAGGGCAGAAGCAGAACGAAAAAAGGAAGAAAAAAACACTCGAGATGTAATTTATGCGATTGAAGAGCCAGAGACATCACAACACCCAGATAATCAAAAAATGCTCATTGAGGCGCTAATGGATTTATCGAGTAAACCACATTGCCAAGTATTACTTACTACACATGTGCCAAATCTTGCAGGAATAGTACAAACGGAGAGCTTAAGATTCATTAAAGATGAACTCGCAGGAAAAATCATAAATAACTCTTGCGATGAAGAAGCTCTAAAAGATATTGCAAATACTCTAGGAGTTTTACCGGATAAAAGAATTCAAGTTCTCCTTTGCGTGGAAGGACCAACAGACGTCGAATTTTTCAGAAACATCTCTAAAGTTTACAATTCTTATAATCCTGAGTTGCCAGATCTTGAGAATGATAAAAGAGTAGCAATATTGCCCTTAGGCGGCTCTACTTTAAAACAATGGGTTGACAAGTACTATTCTGAAAATTTAGAGCTTCCAGAAATTCATATTTACGATAGGGATAATGCATCTCCCCCGGTTTATCAAAATTCAGTTGATATTGTGAATGCAAGAACCAATAATTCTTGGGCAACCTTAACTAATAAAAGGGAAATTGAGAATTACATTCATTCAGATGTAATTAATAATGTGTTTGGAATAACAATAACCTATAACGATACTGATGATGTGTCAGGATTAGTGGCATCACAGGTTAATTTAGACAGCGCTAATCCATTTTACCGTTTAAGCTCATCAAGAGCAAAAAGAATCATTAATGATGTTGCAGCTGGTCAAATGACAATTACCCAAATCAAAGCAATTGACACAGATAATGAAATAGAAACCTGGCTAAATGAAATATCAATAAGATTGACATAATAGATTCTGTTGTTAATCAGATTAATACCTGATCATTCACAGCAACTTCTTCCCAGCACTAAGCTTCGCAGAATGATCAAAGGACTTCAGATATGTAAGTGTAGTCTGTAGATTTGAATGGCCAAGCATCTCGCTGATCATTCCCGGATTTTCTCCATCCTTGTACAGAACTGTGGCAAATGTGTGTCTGGCCACATAAGTTGTGACTTTATCTTCAATCTCTAATTCTATTGCAATCTTTTTGAGAACACTATTAGTTTTCTTAATCGCAGTTTTAATTCTGGTCTTTATCTGTTCTGGGGTAATATGAATATCCTCATTCAGGATTGGAAAAATGTATTTTGATTCTGGATTCAGTTTCTGATAATATTTTACAATGGCAATACCGGTTTCATCTAAGGGGATTTCGTAGCGTTTCCCACCCTTACTCCGATTATACCGGATTATTGTCACACCATCAGCTTTCTTTAGGTTCTTTCCGGTGAGTTTGGCTAGATCAGCAAAATTTAAACCATAGGTAATATACATGAAGGTGAAATATCGGATTGCATGAAACTGATCGCTTCTCTCAGGAGCCTCAAACTGGACAATCTTCAGCATTTCCTCTTTACTGAGCGCACGTTTGTCAGTTTCTTCCTTAAGGTCTTTCCATCTGTCAAAGTTCTCGAATGGGTAGTACTTCAGTCCTTCTTCTTTCATGGCCTTTTTGCATACGGCTCTCAAAGTCCTGAGGTAATTGTTAATCGTATTCTTTTTGAGACCTCGTTTCTGGCAAGACTCAATAAATTGATTCAATAGCTTTGGCTTAATCTCGGTGAACTGAATATCATCTGTAGTGAATTTCTTAAAAACATTCCTGCAGGTGCGGTATACTTCAGCGTTTCCAATATTCTCCGTTGCCAGCATCCTCTCAATCAAATAATCCATATAGGCCAGAACATAAATTCGTTTTTCTTTCTGGATAAATTCAGCTTTAAAATCATCGTGAGAATAATCTGGGTTTGTGTTCTCCAGATCAATTATTATTCCCTCGGCTTCAGCCCATCTTTTACGAATATTGCGATTAGCAGTACTAGAATTGGTGAAATTGCTATTAAAAGAACCAGCATCCGGATTCCACTTATATCTGGGGTCTGGATCTCCGTTGATTTTAGGATAGAATTTACATTTATAGGTATCACCAAGTTTATAATACTTCACCACTCTGTCGATAATAACACGGAGCAGAATAGGTGAAGTTCCATCGGAAAACTTCTTGCTTTTAAAGTGTACAACTTTGACGCTTGCCATAGGGGCAGGGGGTTGATTTGTTTATACTGGTGTAAACATAGTATAAACATTTATGGAAAACAAGGGAAAATAAAGGAATATAATGAACAAGTAATGAGCCTGATAGTCAAATACTAACGAAACAAAAACAACCAAATCGCGAGCCTTACAAGCAGGGGGTCACTGGTTCGAATCCAGTATCGCCCACCCTGATAAACAAGCGATTACAGTCAATTAAGATTGTAGTCGCTTTTTCATTTGCATACGATTTGCATAAATACATCTAGTTAAACTACTATCTCATTGCCATATTTTGGCTAATTGCATAATTCAGCAAGCCAAGTGTCAAGTCTCAACAGAGAGAGTACGATTTAGTAGTATTGAAAGAAAAGCAAAAGGTGTGCGTGCATTTTTATAACTCATTTTTCGAGATGATGCCAAATCCCCATAAGAAGAGAAAGGTTGGATTGACAAAAGAAGCCTTGGAAGAGATGATCTTATTTAAGAAAGGGCTAATGAATTGGGGCAGCGAAGAGCTTATTCAGAAGTTTCTGGAGTATGAAAAAAACATTGCTGAGAATGAAGGCAAAGTCAATGTTCTACTAACTTACGGCGATAGCTTTCTTAAAGATCTCAGGAAAGAGTTAGGATTCAAAGACAAAGGTAAAGCAAACATCATGAGTATTATTCTCAACCCAGATGCACGAAAAGAATTATCAAGTTGATTCTCTGGTTCTAAAATAATTGGAAGCCCACAAAGGAGGCTGACCAAAAAACTGATTGATCTACACCAACCCCTCATCTGCAAACGAAAAATACCCCTTACTGGATAGAATTATATGATCAAGGATCGATATGTCCATCAATTTCCCAGCCTCCACTATCTTATTCGTAAGAGCTTTGTCAGCTTCAGATGGTTGAAGGTTGCCACTCGGATGGTTATGCACTTTATGCAAAGCTTTACATAATGAGCAAGAATTATGGCAACCGACGAAGCTTTCAGTGCTGTTTGGAATATCAACCGGATATCGGTTATTGTTCCTGATATTCCTCCCAAAGAAACCATGTTATATCCGAGAACCTGGTTAGCCCTGTTTAGCAGTAAGATGTAGAAAGATTCCCGGTATTCGAGATCTTCAAAAGCTAATCTCAGGATTTCAGAGGCATCTCTGGAACAGGTGACTTTGTGCCGATCCTTTGCAGGAATCTTAGAGGAATAAGAAATCTTGATTTCAGCAAGATTGTTTAGAAATAGATTATTCATGAGTGTTTTGCCTCTGCCCTTCTATGTTGAAAAACAAGTATTTGGCAATAATAATTTCATTTCTATACCTTTATAGTATAAATCTGAAGAGGAGTGAGCTCTGCTGGAGAGCAACTCATTAGCAATAAGATTTATGGCGGTGAAAACCAGATAA
>JABHCC010000145.1 GCA_018669475.1 Bacteroidota bacterium
CCATTAAGGATACCAGTTTAACGGTGGAGGAGATTAATATAAAAGAGAAACAGTTACAGGCAGCAGATAATCCTGATGTTGTTCTCTCAAAAGCCTATCAATACATTTCGTGGTCGTTTTTTGCTTTGATGCCCTTGTTCGCACTTTTTCTTTTTATGTTTTTTCGTAAACGTAGAAAATTCTTTGTTGAGCACCTGATTTACTCAGTTAACCTGCATACATTTTTCTTTATACTACTTATATTCATTGTAGTACTAGGAATGATTTTTCCAAATTTACTTAGTGGAATGGGGGGCTGGGTATTCCTGTTAGCTCTTGCTTATGCCATGATTGGGATACGAAATTTCTACAATAAAAAATGGCTGCCGTCATTCTTTCTGACGATAGCCATTTTCACCTTGTATCTCTTATCAATTTTTATCCTGATAATTCTTACCTTAATTGTTATGGTTCTTATTGCTTAATTTTTTTCATATCCGACATTCTTACCTGAACTTTCCCTTCAATAAATAATTCTTTAAAAGTGCCATCAGAGAAATGCACTTTGGCAGCCTTTTTAAAAAATCCGGGAGCTACAGCATCAAAACGAAGGCTCACAATACCTTGGTCTCCTGCTTTAATGGGCTCTTTTGGAAAGATTGGAGCCGTACATCCACAGGTCGTGCCTACTCTGGTTATAACAATTGGCTTTTCGCTGGTATTTGTAAAAGTGAATTTTGCTGTTACAGCATGCTTATGCTCAATTGACCCAAAAACGTGCTTTGCTTTGTCCCAGCTCAGATTGACGGATGAACCTTTTTCTTCCTTAACTTTGCTATCCTTGGCTATTTGCTGTGCCGAGACACTTGCTGTGATAAAAACGGTAACGACAATGAGTGACAGAATGTTTAAACTTGCTCTTTTCATAATGATATTCTTTTGTGTTTAACGTATGTTTCAAACTTTGGTTCAAAAATACATTAAGCAATCCGGCTGCAAAGTTAATGAGATTTCAATAATTGTTAACGACTTGTTAAGCAGTTTTCTTGTAGTGATTTAAAAGATTTAATTTAGGGTCATGAACCGAATGGCATTTCGATTTAGTCTTATCTTAGGATTTATTGCAGTTATTCTGATTATAGTTGTGCAGGTGTATTTTATGCAAACAGCTTTCAATCAGGAGGAAAGACGTGCGAATCAAAGTATTCAGATTGCCTTGCGAAATGTTGCAGAACAGCTGGCCCTCTTTAATCAAAGCGATTTGCCTTATGAAAATCCGGTGCATAGACTCAGGCCTGATTACTATGTTGTTAATGTGAATACCTTTATTGATGCCGAAATTCTCGAGTATTACCTGATTACTGAATTCATGGAGAAGAATATTGACCTCGATTTTGAATTCGGAATCTATGACTGTCAGACTGATGAAATCGTTTATGGTCGTTACGTGACATTTGGCTCCGGACGATCAAGTACAGGCGAAGACTATCAGTTTTCAAAGTATGCTGACTATCTGTATTATTTTGGTATTTTTTTTCAGGGTCGCTCAAAATGGATTCTTAGTAACCTGACTATTTGGTATTTTTTCTCCGCTGTGCTTGCCCTCGTTTTAATATTTTTTATCTACTCCCAGGTAGTTATTTTACGTCAGCGCCGGATGTCTGAGATTCAGCGTGATTTTATCAATAACCTGACCCATGAGTTTCACACACCCTTATCGTCAATATTGATGTCAGCCGAGGTTTTTGTTGATCAGGATACCAGTCAGGAGCCTGAGCGAGTAAAAACTTACGGAAGGATTATCCGTAATCAGACCAGGCATATTTTGAGTCAGATCGATCGTATTCTGGATCAATCAGGGAAGGGCGGTTCCCTCAGGCCAAAAAAAGAATTGTTTGATTTAACTAATCTGCTTCAGTCAATGGAGGAGGAGTTTAAAATTCCCATCCGGAATAAAGAAGGTTCCCTCCGGATGGAATTGCCGGATCAGGCTGTTCTGGTTAATGCGGATGCCTTGATGATTCGCCAGGTTCTTTTCAATTTAATTGACAATGCGATTAAATACTCAGCTGATAATCCGGCAGTTGACATCATTATGACCATACACGGTAAGGGAGGTACTTTATGTATCAGAGACGCGGGAATTGGAATCCCCGATCAGTATCGCAAACGAATATATGATCGATTTTTCAGGGTTCCGGCAGGCAATGTTCACAACGTTAAAGGCTTTGGATTGGGTTTACACTATGTGAAACGGGTATTAGATCAGCACGGCTGGAAGTTGAGATTACAGAGTAAAGCAGGAGCGGGTACCAGTATAAATATCAAATTCAAAAGTCAATAGAATGTCTGACAAGCCCAGGATACTGTATGTTGAGGATGATGAAACTCTGCGATTCATTACCGCTGAGAACCTTGAACGAAAGGGCTATGAGGTAATTACCTGTGCTGATGGATTGGAAGGCCTCACCTGTTTTAAAGATAAACCCCCGGATATTTGTCTGCTGGATGTTATGTTACCAAAGATGGATGGTTTTAGTCTGGCCAAAGAAATTCGATCCGGAAATCAGGATGTCCCCATTATCTTTCTCACCGCCAAAACCATGAAAGAAGATCGGATCGAAGGCCTGGTATTGGGAGCTGACGATTATATGATCAAACCCTTTAGTGTGGAAGAGTTGATTCTCAGAATCGAAGTTTTTCTACGTCGATCAAAAGTTTCAAACTCTAATATTATAGCTCAGAAGCTGTCAGTCGCAGACATCCAACTCGACATGCAAAATTTGATTTTAAGCCTGCCGGATGGTGAACAAAAGCTCACTCCCCGTGAGGCCGACCTCCTGGCCTTTTTTATACGCCACAAAAACGAACTTCTGACCCGTGAGGCCATTCTGGAGGCAATATGGGGTGA
>JABHCC010000146.1 GCA_018669475.1 Bacteroidota bacterium
AACCAGAAGAATTGCAGGGAGCTGCAATTTTCCTCGCATCAAAAGCTTCAGATTTTGTTAGCGGACATATACTTTACGTTGATGGAGGTATTCTTGCCACCATCGGAAAACCATCAAACGAGTAGTTTCAAGTAAACTTCTAAATAAGCATCATTATGAAAAAGCTTGTATTCGCATGTCTAATGACTGCCTTCATTATTTCCCTGCCGGGATGTGATGATGATAACAATGTGGCAACCATTTCGATTAAAAATAACTTGGAGTTGGGAAGGAGTTATGAAACAGTTCTGATCCAAAAGGCACAACTTTCTGAGATCGGTGAAGAAGACTTTAGCCGTCTGTTGCTTAGAGATATTGAATCTGGAGAGATCCTGGTGAGTCAATTAATTGACAATGATTCTGATTCCCAAGCTGACGCTCTTGCATTTCAACCAGTACTGAATGCCAACGAAGAGAGAACATATGCTTTGTTTCTTCCGGATGAAGTTGAAGTAATGCCTGAATCTGCAAAGAAAACTTTCAGCCGGTTTGTCCCTGAAAGAACCGATGATTATGCCTGGGAGAATGATCTTGTGGCCTTCCGCACCTATGGTCCAACCGCCCAGAAAATGATCGAAGAGAATATAAAGGGCGGAACCTTATCAAGCGGAATGGATTGCTGGTTGAAAAAGGTTGACTATCCAATCATTAATAGTTGGTACAAGAAGCATGTAGATGGCACTGGCTCATACCACAAGGATACCGGAGAAGGACTTGATAATTTCCATGTAGGAATTAGTCGTGGCTGTGGAGGCATCGGAATCTGGAATGCCGAAGACGAGATTCTTTTTACATCCAGAAACTTTACCCAATGGGAAACCATTTCTGAGGGGCCCCTCAGAACAAAATTCAAGCTAGATTATGCAGCGTGGCCTGCCAAAGACCTAACAATAAATGAGCATAAGGTCATTTCACTTGACCTTGGCAACAATCTCACCCGATACGAAATTGTACTGACTGGCGATATGATACCTGAGTATATTACTACGGGTCTGACCTTACATGAGAAAGATGGAAATATGATTTCCGATCAGGAAAATGGCTGGTATAGCTATTGGCAAGCTCATGGTGATTCAGAGATTGGAATGGGAATCGTGGTTGAGGATAAATACTTAAGCACTTATACAGAGCATATTGTTGATGATGCCGACCTCAGTCATCTTCTTGTCCACTTGAAACCAATAGATGGAAAAGTAGTCTATTACGCTGGTTTCGGCTGGAAAGGTAGTGGGCAATTCGCAACAGAGAAGGACTGGACCAGGTATCTTATGGATTATTCTGAGAGGCTTGCAGCTCCCTTAGTACTTACAATTATTTCAGAATAATTCGGTTATTCGGTTACTCGGTTACTCGGTTACTCTGTTACTCCGGTGACTCGGTTCATTGATAAAACTTTTGATTTCGTTGATTTTGCTTGCTTGCGATCTTTGTGATGCCGATTTTTACTTTGGATATTGAGTATTTTAGTAAAAAAGGAATAAAATGAGACTTGCAGCAACAGGTGTAGGATTAGCCTTGGCGATCATGTTTATCAGTACAACAGGAATAAGTGCTCAGACAAAAAATGTACTCCTGATTATTGCCGATGACCTGGGCATTGATTATGCTTCAGGTTTTCAGTCACCCCTGGATATTGCACCTACCCCCAACATTGACCAGTTGGCCAGCGAAGGTATACTGTTTGAGAACGCTTGGTCAAATCCACTTTGTTCACCTACAAGAGCCACCATTATGACCGGGAAATACGGGTTCAGAACAGGAGTGGGGGCTCCCGTTGGAGGTAGTGATAATCCGGGGATGTCAACAGATGAATATACCCTGCCGGATGCTATCGCCGGTTTAGCACCTGAATTTTACAGTACTGCCTGTATTGGCAAATGGCATCTGGGAACTTATCTGACTGGCGGACAAGATCACCCAAATCTATCAGGATTTGATTATTTCTCCGGCAGTTTAGGAGGGGGAGTGAGCGACTATAATGATTGGGAAAAAGTTGTGAATGGCAGCAATATAGAAGATAATGTGGCTACCTATGCCAGTACTGAGAACGTAAATGATGCCATCTCCTGGATTAATTCACAAGAGAATTCCTGGTTTTTGTGGCTGGCTTTTAATGCGGTTCATACACCATACCATTTGCCTCCCGATTCGCTGCACGGCTACGATGTGAATGAAGAATACAGCGATGATAAAGATCCCGTTCCATATTTCAATGCAGCAATCGAAGCGATGGATACAGAGATTGGCCGCCTCCTGGATCATCTCAGGTCTGCTGGACAATATGAAAAAACGTCAGTTATTTATTTAGGCGATAATGGAACTCATTTGGATGTCATCCAATCGCCGTTTAACCGAAGACAAGGTAAAGGGACGCTTTATGAAGGAGGTGTTCATGTTCCATTGATCATTAGTGGTCCGGAGATTGTCAATCCATCACGAAATTCTGATGTTCTGGTAAATATGACCGATCTTTACTCGACCATCCTGAGCCTGATTGGTGTTGATAATGAGGATTTACCAGCCGATGCACAGGATTCCTACAGCTTATATGACATCCTTAGAGACCAGCCATCAACAGAGCGTAACTGGATATACTCAGAATCATTCAATTCAGACCGAAATAATGGGATGACAATTAGAAATGAGGATTACCATTTAATCCTCGAAGATGATGGTGATGAAGAAATGTATCAGGTAAAAACTGATATATACGAGGATGAAAATCTTCTTGCCAGATCTTTGTCTGACGAAGAAGAAAGAAATTATCAGGCTTTGAAAAGAATATGTGATTCAATTCATAATCCGGGTTCCTATACATCACTTGAAGAGTTGGAAAAAGATCCTCAAATGAATGTCTGGTTTTCTGACAGATATCACATAAATATTAAGATTGATGCTGAACTGCTTGGCAGCACCTTATCCATTTACGATACATCAGGCAAAGTCATCATCCGGGAGGAAATTAAAAACCTTGTTACTCGTATATCGTTAAGGCAAGAGCAGATTCAGGGAATTGCAATTGTTCATCTTCAAAGTGAAAAGGGATCATATTCAAGTAAAATATACAAATGACATATTTGCTTATTCTCTTATACAGCGTACAGAGATTCCGAATTGCCGATTTACTGGCTGCCGACGAATCCCATTTCTATCATCACCCAGTCCTCTGCGCAGTTTCTTTATAACCCGCCGTAGGTCAACTAAACTATTTCTCTTTGATCCAATTTCATAATTGGTTCAATATCTCAGCTATACTGTATCTGTTCCTGAAATATAAGCAATTGAGCTGCACGACCCGAAGATCAATTTAATGCAATGTGCCTTTTTTCCCCTTGCGAGCTTCTGTGCACAGTTAATCCTTTAGACAACGAACCGAATGTCCAGTACTCAAAATGACATTGCTACGTAATACACTTTCGTGATCTCGATATAATCTCCTCGCCCAGGCGAGGATTGAACCATTTTTTGAGGATGTCCAAAAGTTGGCTGTACGTCCTATATCGCTATAAATGCCTTCTGAACCCCAAAAGTGACTTCGACGACCGGCTGGTAACACTGTGAACAAACTAGTATTATTCAAAAGCGGATTATAGCCAACATTGCCCGGTTCAAGCCTATAAGATTCTTTCCATCCAAACCTTGAGGCCATAGCCTTTGCGACATCTTCTCCACTCCCCTCGAAACCGAATCCGTTGTTGGTTAAGTAATCGGTAAAGGCTGTCCATTCAACATCACTTGGCAAGTGCCAGCCATCAGGACAAGCCCCCTGGATGTAACTATTAGTTGAATCATCTATAGAATGACCATCTATTGCAGCCCTCCAATTATATAGGACCCCGTAGTGTGAATAATTTGGTTGCTGCCAGGCTTCATTAACATCATTACCTTCATAGTCATATACATAGTAATGCATCAGCGAATCATTTCCATGTGAGGATGGGCTAACAGCTGGTAGGTAAGCAAGATTCTTGGTCATCCAGGTTTGTGCGCCGTATATTTGGAATGGATATTCATTCCCATCCCGGGGATCAATCAAGCTGTGATCAAAGACGATGACTGGAACAGAATCTTTTGCTAATAACTCCTCCCTGTCCTTAATCTCCATAAAGACGGTATATAAATCAGGTTTATGAAATACATGAGTTCTAATTCTGGTGGTATCATAATCAGTATCCCAGACACTGTCACCATTCCAATCCCAGCGAAATAATAACTGTGCAGACGGAGTTTCCTGATCATAACAAGCTGAGGCATCGAACTCAAAAACAGTTTCAGGTCCTCCGATGTTTGTATTGACCACCAAACTTGCTACAGGTTTGCTACCTCCCTTGACACAGCGAACTGAAAAACCAGAATGGATGCTGGAATAATTCCTTTCCAATTTGTCGTCACTAAAAATGAGTGACCTGCTAACAGCAGTTTTGTCGTATGTTCCATTTGAGGCCCAAAAGAAAGTAGCATCTTCCTGACCAGAAAAAACACCAAATTGAACTCGACGACCAGCTGGTAAGGCACTAAATCCAGTAGAATTATTTGAAGCCTGATCATTTCCCACATCACCCTCCTTAAATGAAGCAGACCATCCAGAGGTGGCGGCCAGACTCTTTGCATTCCCATAACGATAACTTGATAAACCTTCCCACTCTGCATGATTGGGCAAATGCCAGCCCATAGGACAAATTCCTTTTACTTCACTGGGGTTTGAGTCGCTACCATTAGCACCATCCATTGCTGCAGAATAATTGTACAGAACGCCATAACGATGGTAATTCTGATGTTCCTTGGCTTTTATAACATCATTCCCTTCATAACCATAAACGTAATATCTGGCAAATTCTTCAGAGCCTGATGGGGATGAATGAACTTCTGGCAAAAAGGCCAAATTCTCAGCCATCCAGATCTGATCGCGAATTTTAACCCATGCGTATTCTGTGTAATCCCTTGGGTCTATGAAAGTACCAGTGGAGTCAACTGTATTGATTGTAAGTCGATTGCCATATGCAGTATCCACACTATTTATTGCATAGGATCGAACATAGTATTCTGTCCCTATTTCCAGGTCAGTTATTTGACTGGTGAATGATCCAATTTCGCTACCATCCATTGTATGGCTATCTGCGATTGTTGGATCATTCGGCCTTTTTGACCAGCATACGCCCTTGGCTAATAATATGTTATCCCCACCACTGCTTAAAACCGTACTATAAATAACCGCTGAGCTTTGTGTCTTACTTGATACCGAATCTGTGCTAACGCTTGGTCTTCCAATACCTTTAATGCACCTTACAGAGTTAGCATGCCCGGGCATCGATCCCCACATATAACTCTGAAATCCCATGATGTTTGAACCGTATAGTTCATAGGATTTCAAACCTGATGACCACATATAGGATATTATATTCATACCCCTGAAGGAATTGTAGTCTCGATGACCTCCTGGGCGTGCATTAAATCCACTACTATTATTGGATTCCTGGCCATTTCCAACACTTCCTACAAGATAATAGTTGTAATCCCAGTCTGATGCTGATGCCACAGCTTTCCCAATGGCATCCCTATCTCCCTCAAAACCGAATCCCTTATCTCCTAGGTATACATTCAAATTGTACAATTCTTCTCCGCTGGGCAGGTGCCACCCAAGAGGACAGGCCGATGCTGCTGCCATCCGGTTGTATAATACACCATACTTCTGGTAATTTGGTAATCGCCTGGCTTCAGATACTATTTTACCCTCATAAGCATAAACATAATATTGTGCAGATTTTTCTGAGCCGGGATCTTGATCACTCAAGTAAGGGAGATAAGCCAGGTTTTCAATCATCCAGGTTTGCTTACCAATGGACTTATAATAATACCTATTCAAATCGCGGTCATCAACATAAATACCATCAGCAATAGTAAGGTAACGATATTGTGTGTCTACCTGACCATCTGTACTTTTCACCTCCAGGACCACTTTATACGATCCGGCTTCCTGGAATTGATGTGATACTATTTTCTCAGAATTATAAGAGGTATCCCAAATACTGTCTCCATTCCAATCCCACCGAAACTCTAGTTCCTCATGTGGAGTTTCATCACTGAAACTACTCGAAGCATCGAAATGAAAAAGCGTGGTATCAGTCCCAACGGTTGGTGTATACACAAAACTGGCAACAGGGTGACCAGTATTTTTAAGGCAACGAACAGATGCTCCATGACTAGACTTTGAGCCTAACCCTAGTCCAGCGCGCCAAAGGTTCCATGAGATTTCCTCGGTAGATGACCAGAATCGTCCTGCATTCCCAAGCTGATAAAATTCGTTGGTGGCGAATAAACCACCAGGTAGTGCTTTAAATCCACTAGAATTATCTCCACCACAGGTATCGCACCATCCATAAGTCGATTTTAACTTAATATGGTCATCTGTATCAAGATATGCTAGTAAAGTACGCCACTCGCCAACACTTGGCAGATGCCAACCCTCAGGACAAATTCCTTGCACTCCACTTGGCTCGTGTGAACTGCTTGCTTCACCCTGCAGTATAGCCCGCCAATTGTAAAGCACTCCATAATTCTGGTAGTTTGCTTGTTCTTTCGCATCTAATACGTCAAAACCATCAAAACCATAAACGTAAAAATGTGGTAGTGAATCTGAACCCTCACTTGGTGGGCTGACCTCCGGTAGGTAAGCCAGGTTCTCTTCCATCCATGTCTGTTCTCCGATTTTGACAATTCTGTAATGCTTGTCATCTGGATCCGTACAATCAGCAAATTCTACCGGGTAGTCTCTCGAATAACCTGGCACATCAGTGAATATGGTGGTCATAGATCCGGAATAACAGGTGAAATGTATTCTGTCACCCTCCGTATAATTCAGTTCATAAGATCCTTGCTTACTATTATGAGTCTTCATCATATGAGATCCAGGCCAGTCCCCTCCCTGCCCCAGGTAACTAATCCGGGCTTCCGACCCTGAATCCGACAGGTTAATCAATTTACAAGTGCTTATTCCACTGTCAGACTGTAGAATAAACAAGTATATTCCAGTATTACCCAAAGCTAAATCAAGCTCATGAGTGCCTGGCTGCAGGTATTGATCTGATTGTACAATAACTTGTCCGGTCAGCTTGTGTACACTTAACTTCACCCTTTGGGGCTCAGTAAGAGTAATCAGGGCCTTACATGTTCTGGAGAAGGGATTTGGATAGACCGATAGTTGCTCACTCAAACCAGATATACTTTGAATTCCGGAACTGGATCTGAGATGCAGAATGGCATCTCCTGGAATGGTAATCTGCTCGTGCTTCGTTTGATTCAACGCGGATATACTATCAATTCTCGTGGCCTCACCTTCTGCAGTAAAAGTGACCATAATATCCTGACCCAGACTATTGACGATCAGAAAAAATGAGAATAAGGAAATAACGATTATTTTCATGGTAATAGCCTTGGTTTTGGTTTATACATTTATGTACAACTCAAAGATACCAAAGCCATTAGGCTCTTATGTTAAGATAAACTTAAGATTGGTCAAGATTGGGTCAAGGAAATAGGGTGTAGCGGCATTTAGGGATCTACTTGCCTGACAGTTTTCCCATGCACAAGGCATATGGAAATGTATATGTATAATAAGGCCTTATCTCTGAATATATTTCCTGTGCAGTTTCTTCGTATCCAGCTTGTTGGTATGCATATCCGTGCCAGTATTTAGCAAGCAGCAAATCAAATTCGTCAGTTTCAAAGCAAACAATTGCTTGCTCATAATTTCCCCGGTGAATCTCGAGCCACCCCAGAATGGTCTGATACCATTTGTTAGCCAGGGCCGGGAGACCGAGATCGAAAACCATTTGACCTGCAAGGGATAGTAGTCTATCAGATTCTATCCTGTTGCCCACCAGTCCATGAGCCAGAGCCATCCTTAATTTAGCAGTAAAGCGCAAAGCATTGGGTTCAGGAAAGTTGCTCAGGTTGCGCTCGACAAAATTATCATATTGATGGGCAAAATACAGGACTTGTTCAAAGTCTCCTAGAAAGAATGACATATGTAAGGGCCATTCATAACGATCTAATTCGAAAATATACATTTCGCCTGAATGCATGATTTCTCCCAATTCGTCAAACAAAGTTATGACATTGTTATACTCACCAAGACTATACAAAGAGGCTGCTTTCCAATTGTATACGAATCTAATTGTTGGCAGATCCTCAATTAATTCAAGGGAGTGATTATAATACTCTATTGCTTTTTTATGCATGCCCTTAAAGGCATATAGTTCTCCAATTTTTGCATAGCCCACCATCCACTCCGGATCGACCTCCATACATTTTTCCAACAGTACAAAAGATTCATCGTAGCGCTGCCGGGTAATGAGAAATTCAGCGTAAGAATCATAGGCATTGGCAACATGTGGAGCAATGGCAATATACTGTTTAAATGTTTGTTCAGCCAAATCAAACATCTTCCTTCTCACATAATAATAGCCAAGTCTATTTAGCGAAATGATATGATTCGGGTCAAGTTCCAGTGCTTTCAAGAATTCACTCGCCGACATTTCCAGATTTTGCTTATGTATATGATATGTTAAGCCCAAATAATAGTGAGGCCAGGGATCATCTGGCAAGAGGGCAGTCATCCTTTCAAGGCAGCTGATTTCCTCTTCGATGTTAAGATTGATAGCAGCCCACTTATATCGGATGAATAATTCCTCACCACGAGACGTATTGTCTATAAGGTCCATCGCCTTCCCGACATTAGCCTCATCATTGAGCATGGCATAGGCCACAGCAAAATCCGGATCATGGCGAATGGCTTCACGCAGTAATTCCTGACTTCTTTCAAATTTATGCTCCTGAAACAATTGCCGGGCCTGGCTGAATAATTCTTGCGCTTCTTTTGACGATGATGACAGCTCCATAACCCTATCTCGCGGATAACAAGCTGACAGCATCACAATGATGGAACCCAGAATCAAATGAAGTATTCTAATCATTACACATTATTTTGAAATTACTGTTGATGCAAATCGGTAACCCACACCCCTAAGGCCAACGATCCAATCTTCTCGTGCGGAGTATTTGGCCAGCTTCTTTCGTAAATTGGCCAAATGCG
Organism: Bacteroidota bacterium; assembly: GCA_018669475.1. GTDB lineage: Bacteria > Bacteroidota > Bacteroidia > Bacteroidales > UBA12481 > JABHCC01. The sequence continues at coordinate 9,131 of JABHCC010000146.1, forward strand.
TATCTACAGTTCTGGGGGTTACAAAAACATCCTCACCCCACACCTGGTCAAGAATTAAATCCCGCTTGAGCACATCACCTTCATGGGCCATAAGAATATGCATAATTGAAAACTCAATCCCAGTCAAATGGATGTACTCCTCCTCATAGAAGAAAGTATGTTTTGTAAAATCCAACATAAAAGGACCTGACCTGTAAATAGTTGTCTCATTAGATGAAGTAAGACCGCTAGATCTCCTCAATACAGCTTTGACCCGTGCTTGCAGCTCATGTGGACTAAATGGTTTGGTTACGTAATCATCTGCACCAATCTCTAATCCAAGCACCTTATCGATTTCCTGACTTTTGGCTGTCAACATGATGATTGGCGTTCCAATTCCAAGCCCACGGATTTGTTTACATATTTCCATGCCATTCATTTCAGGAAGCATTAAATCAAGTAAGATCAGATCGTAATTCAAATCCTGCGCCTTATTAAAACCAGTAAGTCCATCAATTGCAAGATCTACAGCATATCCTTCAATATAAAAATCGTCTTCCAGTGCCATCCGGATATCCGGATCGTCCTCAATTATTAGTATTCTTTTCATGATTTTGTATGCTTTCATATGGTAACATAAGAGTAAATGTGCTTCCCTTTCCAGGTTCACTGATGACTTCAATTCTGCCTGCATGAGCCTGAACAATTCTTTTAACAATAGCCAGGCCAATACCACTCCCATTAATTCCCTTCAGGATGACCACATCGCTTCTGTAAAAACGACTGAATATCCTTCTGATATCCTTTTTTGACATACCAAAACCGAAATCAATAACCCTGATGACTACCTGATTATTAATGGGCGTCAATTCAACTTCTACCTTTCTTTTTTGGCCAGAATATTTAATGGCGTTATCCAGCAAATTATAGACCACTTGTATAATACCGTTGCAATCAGCCTTAACCGGGTTTAACTGATCGGGATGTCTGAAGTCGATCTTGAAACCAGCTTGTCTATTTTTGATCAAAAGCAGATCAATGACCTTCTGGATGGACTTGATCAGATCACAATCTTCCATGCGATACTTCTTCTCCCCTTCTTCAAGTCGTGAGAAATCCAGAATATTATTCACCAAATGACTCAGTTGCTCACTTTGTGCAAGCATACTGCTATAATAGTCCAGTTTACGTTCTTCAGACCGCATCCGGCCTTGCATCAGCATTTCACTCATTTGCCTGATTGAGGTGATCGGACTCTTAAACTCATGTGAAACAGTACTGATGAATTCAGATTTCAGATTGGCCAACTGGTACTCTTTCGCTAATGCCCTGAAAACCAAAAGAAGGCCGATGGAAATAATCAGAATAATCAAAACAAATCCCATGGTATAGTAGAAATAATTCCGATCTGCAAACCATTCATTTTCTTCTTCCCACAACCTTACTTCAAAGGCTCCAAGCATTGGCTTGGTAAAGCTTTTAAATGAATGCCTGCTCCGGTAAAACGCTGTATCCTGGCACACTGTCTTATCCTCATGATTACGAATTTGCCAGTGAATTTTACCAACCACACCCTGCTTATCTAAAAGAGGGGAGGCCCTTTCCACCAATTCCTGCTCATCAAAAAGGATCGACAGAGCATAATCAGTGTATTGTAAGAAGGTGATTAGGACAGCAAGTGAATCCTGATAAAATGGATAATATCGCTCAACTCCCCATAGCGGCCTTTTTTGTTGATGGTTCAGGCCCTTTTTTATAGTGACTGCCAGATTGCTGACAAGAGTTTGATAAGGATGATCTTGCATCTTGTCTGCTATTCCTGTAAAATTATCCATATTCAGATATGCGATTGATCCGGTATGATCAGATCCGGCAATAGCCACAATCAGTCCTTCACTCAAAAAACCTTTATCTACCCCTGAATCATTTAGAATAAGCTGATCTTGTACCCAAGACAATTCACCAGGGGAAAGATAGCGATAACACTTACTAATTGTGTCTTCAATTGCCTTCACAAAAGCATCATATCTCCGTGTAAGGCGTTGCTCCATCAGTTGTTCATCAACCAGGGTTTGTCCCATAATCCCACGGTAAGCCATGAATCCAAGAATACTTCCGGGCAAAACTATGGCCATGGTATAAAGGACAACCAGCCGTCTGAATTTCTTTCTGGGATTAACTGGACTCATCTGGTAAGTGTTTCAGGTAAAGTTGGTCAATTACTTATTTCTACGGGTTAAGAAAAAAAAAGATTCGGTTAAGTTTCGGTTAAGACTTCAGGCCTTAAGTCAATAAATAGCTATTACAAAACAGAATATTAGAAAGTGATTATGATTAACTTTGATGAACCAGGATGTTAAAATCAGCTATTTCCTATTAAAATAAACCAGATGCACATTAATCTGAAGAATAAGAACATATTGGTTACAGGTGCCAGTCGGGGTATTGGTCATGCCATTGCCAAACATCTTGGTCATGCAGGGGCACAAGTTGCTATGCATTATCGATCTTCACGTGTAGCTACTGAGGAGTTGGCTGCTTCAATCGGTAACAATTCTTTTGCCATCCAGGCAGATTTAGGAAAGAAAGATGAAGTAATGAACTTATTCTCTAAGGTTCTTAGCAGGATGAGCCATATTGATGTTTTGGTTAATAATGCTGGAATAGCGATCAAATCACCGATCCAAAAAAAGGATTCTGATTGGACAGATGACTTCCAAGAGACCATTGAAACCAATCTTGTGTCAGTTGCAGTGCTCAGTAAAATGGCTGTCAATCATTTTATGCAAGGGGATGGGGGAATTATTATTAACATTAGCTCCCGGGCGGCTTTTCGAGGAGAAACCTCAGATTATGTTGCATACGCAGCCTCCAAAGGGGGAATAGTCTCACTTACAAAAACCATAGCGAAAGAGTTTGGCAAGCAAGGTATTACGGCCTTTAACATTGCCCCTGGATTTGTGCTTACCGATATGGCCCAACAATTTATCGATGAGTTTGGTGAGGATTTTGTGAAAAATCAACTTTCATTAAACGAAATCACTAAGCCTGATGATCTGGGGCCCCTCATTGTGTTGCTGGCCAGTGGCCTGGCTAAGCATGCAACAGGCAGTACTATAGACATAAATGCAGGGAGTTATATGCATTGATGTCTCCTGATAGTGCTCTAATATCATATTTGAGGATAATTATGGTGCCTTCGGATAACTAAAAAGCGCATTTACTGCGAATTAGTATCTTTTGTTTTCAAATACCTGATCTTTCTTCAACTTCTTTAGGTAAGCGGCCGGCATATTTGTTATATTGAATGGCTCAAAGCAAACAAAAAACTAATAAACAGGACCTATGAAATCTCTAAGCAAAGTACTGATTTTTTTATTATTGGCATTTCAAATTATAAGTGTACAAGCTCAGAATCGCCCTGACCCTCAGCCGGCTCCGGATACCTATGAATCATTCAAATTGGGAATAGCCGGGTATACTTTTGCAAAATTTGATTTGGAAAAGACACTTGAAACATTGCAAAGAACTGATGTTCATTACTTATGCATTAAGAATTTTCATCTGCCATTAACTAGTAGTGATGATGAGATAAAGGCTTTTCATGCATTAATAAAGAGTGCAGATGTAACAGGTTATGCTGTAGGACCTTTGTATATGAATACCAAAGAGGAAGTGGATCAGGTATTTGCCTATGCCAAAAGAGTAGGGGTGAAAACTATCGTAGGGGTGCCAACTTATGATCTACTTCCATATGTAAATGAAAAGGTAGCTGAGTTTGATATGAATTATGCCATTCATCTTCATGGTCCGGATATTGATAAATTTCCGGATGCAGATGATGTTTGGGAGAATGTAAAAGATTTAGATCCAAGAATGGGTATGTGTCTTGATATTGGTCATGACAGGAGGAATGGGAAAGACCCTGTTGCCGATTTGAAAAAATATCATACTAGAGTTTTTGACATTCATCTTAAAGATGTTACCGGATCATCGAAACATGGCTATTCTGTTGAAGTAGGTCGGGGGATTCTGGATATTCCTGCATTCGTTAAGATGCTAAGGGAAGTAAATTATACTGGCGTGGTTAGCCTTGAACACGAAAGAAATATGAACGATCCTTTCATGGGAATTGCCGAGTCAATTGGTTATTTCAGAGGAGTGATTGCTGCGACCAGGAAGTGAGGACAAGCTCAAGTGTAGACGAGATATTATTATGCTTGTCATTCTGAATGGATGTTTGGACTCACTTTTTCGCTTAATCGGGTTTCAGTATTTCGAGTTAATAAGTCATGCTATTCAGAACAAAGCCATTGGAACTGATTACTACATTACTTAAATTTGTTAGATGAACGCATTATTACAAAGGAGGCTATTGCTGCTGGTTGTATTAACATTTATTTTGGCACATTCTCAAAATGTAAAATCTCAAGAGCCAATAATCGAAGGACAATTCCTTGTTGGCGAGGTAGTAATTTCCCTGTGTAAGCAAACGTAAGCAGACATAAACAAAAACCAATTTATGAAAACAACAATCCTTCTATCCATCTTCCTCGCCCTGTTAATCTACTCATGTACCTCGACCGGTGATATGTATCATGTATCACCATCTGGCAGCGATACCAATCCTGGTACTGAGACAGAGCCTTTGAAAACTATTCAGGCTGCATCAGAACTGGCCCAGCCCGGTGATATAATTAATGTTCACAAAGGTACTTATCGTGAGCGGATTACACCTGTCCGTGGAGGAATATCAGATACGGATAGAATCACCTATCAAGCTGCTAATGGTGAAGCGGTAGTGATAAAAGGATCAGAGCTAATAGAAAACTGGGAAAAACTTGATAGCGATACATGGAAAGTGGAAATCCCAAATACTTTCTTTGGTGAATTCAATCCTTACGATGATCTGATATCAGGCGATTGGTTTAATCCTATGAACAGACCTCATCATACCGGTGCAGTATATCTGAACGGACATTGGCTCACAGAGGGTGTTAATCTCGAAGAGGTTCTTGAACCGGTGGGTGAAACAGCTCTTTGGTTTGCAAAAGTTGATCCGGCAGGGGAAGGGAAGACTACTATATGGGCTCAGTTTATCGGGGTGAATCCTAATGAGGCAGAAGTTGAGATTAATGTTAGGCAGGCAGTTTTTTATCCGGAGGAGACAGGCATTAATTATCTTAGTATTAAAGGATTTGTATTGGAGCAGGCAGCTACACCCTGGGCACCACCAACAGCGGAGCAAATTGGTTTAATCGGTACTAATTGGAGTAAAGGTTGGATTATTGAGGATAACATTGTCAGATATTCAACTTGTGTTGGCATTACTCTTGGAAAGCATGGGGATGAGTGGGATAATACTTCGGCTAATTCTGCTGAGGGCTATGTGAAGACGATTGAAAGGGCTACTGCAGCAGGTTGGACTAAGGAGAATATTGGTCATCATATTGTACGTAATAATGAGATAGCTCACTGTGAGCAGGCCGGACTCGTTGGTAGTATGGGGGCTGTTTTTAGTGAGATTTATGATAATGTGATCCATGATATTCATATTCGTCGTTTGTTTACCGGAGCTGAAATGGCCGGAATTAAGATTCACGGAGCTGTGGACTCTGATATCAGGAATAATCATATTTATCGCTGTAATCGTGGAATATGGCTTGACTGGATGGCACAGGGAACCCGGGTTACTCAAAACCTGCTCCATGATAATGGTCCGAGTGAGGATATCTTTATGGAGGTAAATCATGGTCCTGCCTTAATTGATAATAACTTTCTTTTGTCGAATACATCTATTTTGGTGAATTCTCAGGGTGAAGCTTTTGTGCATAATTTAATTGCTGGTAGAATTCGTGTGGGGATTGGGGAAGGAAGATTGACACCTCATTTAGTGAATCATTCTACGGAGGTGGCTGGTCTGGCACCAAATAAGAGTGGTGACGAACGATACTACAATAATCTATTGTTTGGAAATGCGGATCTGTCGGTTTATGATAATGCTGTATTACCGGTATACATGGATGGAAATGTTTATCTGAACGGAGCAAAACCTGGTAAAGCAGAACCCTATCCGGCTATTATTAATGATTTTGATCCGGAGATGAAAATTGTTGAAGAAGATGATGGATGGTATCTCGAAATGAATTTTAATACCGACTGGATAGGTGTGCAGTCGAGAAAACTTATTACAACTGATGTTCTTGGCTATACTGAAGTGCCGAATCTGCCTTTTGTACAAGCAAATGATAAGCCATATAGCATTGATACAGATTATTTTGGAGACAAGAGACCAAAATCAGAGTTATCTCCGGGTCCCATAGTGATAAAGGTAGATGGAAAGCAAAGAATAAAACTATGGCCATATAAATAGCGTAACTTTGTGTCACCTCTCCTTCCGTCCGCCTCCGGTTTGCAGTTGTTTTAGAACCGCCAATTTTTTCAAAATCGAGATGTTCCAAAACAACCACAAACCTCCGGCTGGTTTTCGAAAACCCGGCGTCACGTTGGCGTCACGTTGGCGTCACCTCGGCGTCACGTATTCTTCCTTCCGCCTCCGGTTTGCAGTTGTTTTAGAACCGCCAATTTTTTCAAAATCGAGATGTTCCAAAACAACGACAAACCTCCGGCTGGTTTCAGAAAACCTGCATAACTTTGTCATCTATGTGTCAAAAAGGGTGAAAAACATTTGGAGGTTAGTAATTGCTAACTAACTTTGTCGCCAGAATTGAATGTAATAATAGCATGCAAACAGAAAGACAGAAGGAAATAATTGAAGTAGCGCAGGAGTTGATTAGTGAGAAGGGGATTCAAGGACTTACAATAAAAAATTTGTCGCAGAAGATTGGTATTACTGAGCCAGCCATATACAGGCATTATAATAGCAAAACGGATATTCTGATTGCAATACTCGATTTGTTCAATAATAATACTGAACAAATATTTAAAAAGGAAATGCAAAATGTGGCTAACTCAGTTGACAAGATTGAGCATTTATTTACAAAACATTTTGCTGCTTTTTCTGCTAAGCCTTCACTTGTTGCGGTCATTTTCTCAGAAGAGATTTTTAGAAATGACACCTTACTCATTAAAAAAATATCGATGGTAATTGAAAGAAATCATCGAATATTAGCAGAAATAGTAACAGTTGGACAGAAAAACGGTGAGATTCGTTCGGATATTGAGGCAGACCATTTATCAACCATAGTTATTGGAACTTTGCGACTTTTTGTAAAGAAATGGCAGTTCGCTAATTATTCATATAGTCTGCCAGCTGAAGGAGAGAAGCTTATTAAGTCGATTAAATTAATGATACAGAAATAATCAATTATGATAATAACTAAAGTTAGAGAGACTGCTATCGCTGAAACACCCCATAAGGTAGATGTACGAAGGTTATATGACAAAGATTCGGCTCAGGCCATGCACCTTAGCCTGGAAGCTGGTGAAAGTTTAAAACCACATATCACCCCTGTAGATGTGTTTTTCTTTGTGCTTGAAGGAAGTCCGGAGATTTTAATTGGACAAGAGTCGCAGATTGTTGAGGCAAATTCACTTATTGAGAGTCCTAAAGATATTCCTCACTGCATATTAAATAATTCTGATAATCTAGTTAGAGTTCTTGTTGTTAAAGCTCCAAAACCTACAACAAAAACAAAGTTGCTTTAAGTCGTACAGAGAATATTTTATGAACTCGCGTTGAAAAATGCGAGTTTTTCTTTAATAGTTAAGTTAGTGAGTATAAATTAACCTGGAATAATAATTATGGAAAAATTTTTGAAAAATCTTTTAAAAGCTCCATGGCTTGTGGTCGCTGTAACAATTTTGATCAGTGCAGTGTTTTTCATGCAAATGAGGCAAAAATCAAGAATGGAAACTGACCTTGATGAATATATGCCAAAAGATCATCCGGCCTTTATGTACAGTGACCAGGCTGAAGAGTGGTTTGGGATTAATGATGGAATAATTGTAGCAATAGAGAACCAGAATGGAATCTTTAATACAGCAACCTTAGATACCATAAAGCAGCTCACAAAAAGACTGCAGAAGATGGATGAGATTGAGAAAAGTGATGTTACATCTCTATATACTGCTGATAATATTGTTGGCAATGAAGATGGCATGGATGTAAAAGCTTTCTATAAAAGGGTGCCAAAATCTGAGGAAAAGTTAAATGAGATAAAGCAAAATGTTGAAAAGAACGAAATGATATTTGGTCGTTTGGTTTCTTATGATGAAACGGTAACGATTCTTATAGCAGAAATCAATGACGGAGTGTTTTCCCAGGAATTCTATAAAGAGATACTCAGTCTGGTTGCCTTATATGAAACGGATGATATTAAGCTATATGTAGCAGGCAGACCAATTGTTG
>JABHCC010000147.1 GCA_018669475.1 Bacteroidota bacterium
TCACGTTGGCGTTACGATGGCGTCACGTTTTCTTCCGGTCGCCTCCGGTTTGCAGTTGTTTTGGAACTGCCAATTTTTTCAAAATTGAGATGTTCCAAAACAACCACAAACCTCCGTCTGGTTTCCGAAACCTCCTGTCACTTGGCTTTTGGCGTCACGTTTGGCGTCACGTTGGCGTTACGATGGCGTCACGTTTTCTTCCGGTCGCCTCCGGTTTGCAGTTGTTTTGGAACCGCCAATTTTTTCAAAATCGAGATGTTCCAAAACAACCACAAACCTCCGTCTGGTTCCCAAAACCCCGTAACCTTGCTTAACCAAGCACGCCATTTTTACTATCTTGCATATCCTAAGCAAAATACATGACCATGACACACAAAAAACTTGTCTCCACTATTCTCTTACTATTTGTTTTTCTCACTTTGAGTTTGGCTCAAACGCCGCGAAAAGTATTTATCTCTGTTGATATGGAAGGTATTTCTGGTGTAGTACACTGGGAGGATGTAAGAACTACCGGGAGAGATTACAATCTTTTTCGGACTATTATGACTGAAGAAACCAATGCGGCCATAATTGGAGCTGTTGCTGCGGGAGCGAAGGAAATCTGGGTGCGTGATTCACATGGTACTGCACGAAATATTCTTCCAGATAAACTCGATAAGCGTGCCAGACTAATCAGAGACTGGTCAGGTGCACCAGAAGGTATGATGGATGGAATCGATCATACTTTTGATGCTGTTATATTTATTGGTTATCACGCGAAAGCTGGTACACCCGATGCCACTCTTGACCATACAAACAGTAGCTCGAAGATTCAGGATGCATCAGTTAATGGTATATCCCTGCCGGAGGCTGGTTTTAATGCTTTAATAGCAGGATACAGTGATGTGCCAGTTGTTTTTGTTGCTGGTGACCTGGCCATTTGTGAGCAGGTAAAAGGTCTTTTTGATACAATTGAAACAGTTTCTGTAAAGGAGGGGATGGGAAACGCTGCTCTTTGCTGGCATCCTTCGGTATCATATGACAGCATAAAAGAGGGAGTAGAAAAAGCGCTTAAAAACTTAAGTGCTTATAAGCCATACAAAATGAAACCTCCTTACACACTGGATGTGAAATTTTTGAGCGAAGTATTAGCCAATGATGCAGCCCAATTTCCAGGAGCGAAAAGAACAGGACCATGGTCAGTGCAATATAAGCACGATGATTTGATGGAAATGATCCGTGTTTTTCGGTGGATGTATTAGCAAAGCCTTTGGCTTTGCGGTCCGTGGTCCGTGGTCCGTGGTCCGAAGTCCGAAAACCCTTACATTATTGTATTAAATAGTAGCTTAAAAGTTCCATCGGTTTGATTTCTGTGCTGGGTTCTGAAGCCTATTAGTACAATTCTTCCATCACCGTATTTTACCGATAACATGGCTGATTTTTTTGCTATGTTTTTTTCGCCAATGAGCCAGCCACTTTTTAGCAGGTCTTTTTCTTTGTAGCGGACAATGGTTTTGTAATCAGTATTCTTGCGAGATGGTGAAACTGCGAAGGTTGGACTTGAGCGGAAAAGAACCAGTCCTTCATCAGGCATTCCATATGCCAGAGGATCGGTATTGTCGAAATTTACTTTAATAGTTGATCCCGGACAGAAGAACTTCTTTGATTCCAGATCGTCTGTGAGATTTCTGACTTTTAAATCAAATTCCTTTACAGCAAATTCATATGATGAACCCAGGGCTACCAATGTGCCACCGGCTTTGACAAATTCTTTAAGGGCTTCCACTCCTTCTTTGCCCATCCCGTTCATGTATTTCTCAGGGTACTTCTCGGGTTGTCGGTAAGAGTTTGGGGAATAGGTTCCTTTTATCCCGTCAGGAGAATCACTTGGTAAAATGATAACATCCCACTTGTCTATTAGCTTGCCCTCTTTAATCTCATTTCCCATCAGAGTATGATAGGGGAAATTAAAATTTTCTAAACACTGCCGTGTCCAGCCTTCATCCATATTTCCACCATTATAGCGTTGAAAAAGGGCTAATCGACCTCGCTCCAGATTGATAATTTCTTTTTTTGGAAGCGAATTGAGGGGCATGAAATGAACCCCGGTATTTTTGCTGATTGTCTCAATTACTTTTTTGTGGCCACGAGAAACTACAAAATCTCCTGGATGGAAATCCCCGAATTGTGCTGTCAGACGTTTTACTTTTACTCCTTCTTCAATAAGCATATTAACAGCTCTGTAGCTTTGATTTGACCTGCCATCCAATAGGTATCCTTTATTTCCCTCCTCTATAAATCCATCAGGGGCTTCTTTGCTATCCAGGATACTAAAGTCTCCTTTTACATCAACAACTTTTGCATCCACCTGTACACCCATGAATTCAAACATTGTATGGGTAGCCAGGTCATAAGGATAAACCGGTGAGCCATCTTCTTTACGCGTCCAGGCATTATCAGCATAATGAGTTTCGACCAGCAGATTCCGGATGAGTCCCATTTTCGGTTGAGCTAATGAAACTATGTATGAGCCCTTATCATAATGAATATTGTCTACCATAAACTGGGAATTGGCTTTTTGAATTTCAATACCCGATCGAAGCAGATTATTGACCATTTTAACAGCGCTAAGATAGTCATGCTGTTTAGCCGGGATAACCACAGTCTTTACATCGCCTGTTGCCCCGCGATTGGTTTGATTCCTGGCTTTCATGTAGGCGGTACGCAACACGGTTTCTTTATTTCTGGCTGCTAAATCCAGGAGAGACCAGGCCGAAGATTTTTTCTGCTCCACAATATCTCTTAGTGTCCACCATCCACCTGGCCACGGGTTAGGGAAAGTTGATTGTGCTGCATATTCAGGGAACATCCTCCCGCCAGCCCTTAGTTGTTCAGGGTGGATATAAATCGGGGTTGCATATTTAACACCGGCCGATTCTGTAAGCATACCGGCGATATTGTGAAAAGGAGTAACCCAATGCCAGCCGAAATGGCCCCATCCTGCAAATTGAGCTGCATTTAAGATGCCCTGAAAACCTTGTTCCTCAAGCTTGTAAGCGATATGAGAGCCATACCAACTGATTTCTCTCCAAACCAAAGGGTCAGCATATGGCCTGATAGGATCGCAATAAGGAGGCACATAAAAGCGAGCCCCGTATGATCCCATGTGATGATGGTCGATGTAGGCCTGAGGTGGCCAGTCTACAAACATTGCCCGGGCTGTATATTTCGATTCAATGAGATTGTGGTAATCCCCATCGCGATTGTTATCATGTCCTGAATATTTATGGTACAAATAAGGCATGCTTATTCCTTCATACTCGGTATTAACGGTTTCTCTGTACCAATCGGTGATCATAACTTGTCCGTCAGGATTCAGACATGGAATCATGAAAAAAAGCACATTGTCAAGTATTCTTTGTGTTTCTTCATCCGTACGGCTTAACAGATCATAAGTCAATTCAGGAGTCATTTGGGTGCCGCCAACTTCTGAGGCATGCAGACTCATTGATTGAAAGATTACTGCTTTCCCTTCTTCCACGAAATGATTGATTGTTTCTTCATCAAGTCCTCTCGGATCAGAAAGTCCTTTATTAATCTCTTGTAAACGTTCTAAGTTTGAAAGGTTTTCTTCTGATGATATAATGCAAACCAGAAATGGATGTCCTTCAGAAGAGGGGCCCATGTTGATCACCTTTAGCTTGCCACTTTCGTTTTCAAGATGATAGAAATACTCAACGATCTTATCCCAGCGGGCCAGTTTTCGATCTTCTCCCATCTGAAAACCAAAATACTGTTCTGGTGAGCTTACTTTGTTTTGTGCCCTGACAGTATTGTTAGTACTACCATATGCGGCAAGAAGAAATATTATCACGAATAAACGAAAGACTTGGTTTGATTTCATAACAATTGACTTAGCTTGATTACAGGATAGTAAATTTAGCAAGTTTTGCCCAAAAGAGAAGCACCCTGTCAGGTGCTGTGCAATATGTTTGAGATCGGGAATCGGGAATCGGGAATCGGGAGTCGGGAATGTAAATTTGGGATAAATAGATAAATACTAACTTAGCACAACAATGGCATCAGATAAAAGCTTTTTAGAATTTTTAGTGGACCAGATCGAAAATGCTGGTCAAATTACTTATAGAATGATGTTCGGTGAATATGGAGTATTTTCGGATGGTAAAATATTTGCCCTTGTATGCGACAACAAGCTATTTATTAAACCTACTGAGGCAGGAAGAGCATTTATCAATGAACCTGTTTTAGCTCCCGCATATCCGGGAGCTAAAATGAGCTTTCTGATTGAAGAGAAATTGGAGGACAGAGACTGGATAAGTGAATTAGTGAGACTTACCCTTAAAGAACTTCCTGAGCCAAAGCCGAAAAAGAGAAAGAAAAAGAAGAAGATATAATGTAGTAATCTTCTAAGTCGTATTCATGTTAATATGGGCTAAATGACAGACTTTAATATCTCATTAAGATCTTTCATATAACTCTTAAAAGAAAGCCTCCCTGCTTCGGTCGCTGCGATAAATGTTTTAGGTCGCTTCCCAACAAATGTTTTTTCTACCACAATATATTTGGCAGTTTCCAATTTGGTGATGTGTGATGAAAGATTCCCCTGAGTTAATCCAATCTCATTCATCAGATAGAGAAATTCTACTTTATCCATCGCATAAAGGATCGACATGATAGCCATCCGTGCTGGCTCATGGATTTGCTTGTTTAGTGAGGTGATCGTTTTAATAATCATAGCTTTAGACTGTCTGTTCGTTGAGAGGATTATCCATCAGAAACTTAACAAAAAGGTACAAGCCAAAGCAAAACATTATGAAACCATATATTCCAAAGGCCAATAAGCCAGCCCAATTTGAGCCAAGAGTGGGTTCCAGGGCCTCAGCAAGGGGTATTCCTGATCCTATAGCCAATCCAATTAGGTATAGTCGGTTGTAATCATATATATATGCAATTGCGCTTGTGAATAATACAATAAAGAAAAATATGGTCACCGGGTTGATGAAGCCGGAAAGATTCTCCATTGCTTCATTCTTAGACAGCACCAGCCATAGCAGAACTCCGACGATTATCTGAACTATTACGGCTATTAATAAAACAAGGCCTCTCTTTCGCTTTCGTGATTTCGAGAATTTAATCACTCCGAGCCGGGGCCTGGAGATGTAATATTTAAACACCAGGAACAATCCTCCCACTGGTAAAGCAATTATTAAGAGGGAGAAAGGTCTTTCAATACCAGCATTGGTAATAAAAGCGCTACATCCTAATCCAATTAGAAAAAGTCCCCAGAAAATATCGGATATTCCGTCTTTAAAGCTGTAGGATGTAAAAAGTTTTTTTTCAAGTTTACTCATTTATATTTATATTTGAATTGCAGTGAATAATGTAATGCAATTAAGTTTACGGTACAAACATACAATAAATATTGTCACCTGCAAAAAAAATGTTTTGTGTACGACAATTGGAATGACATTCAAATGAAAAGAATTACGTAATTAATTATGTATTTAATTACGTAATTAACTTGACTGTACAGATGCCACATAAGCTCTGGAAACTCATGTTCTGATTGTTTTCTCTGGGTTATTTCATATTCAAGTATGCTGCTATCTTCAATATCAGTCAGAAGAAAATTGTTTTTATATAGCAATGTGATTAAATCATAGTTACCTTGCGTAAAATTTAGCTCCAATTACTGGAAGTTTGTAATCTGCGATATTAAATATGAAAGCAAAACAATTAATTTGGAGCCAATAATATCAGAATCCAACATCATCCCGGCATCGGAAAGAAATATTGAATGGTTTGTAAAGAGCCAAACATAACAATGACAAATAATAGTATCAAAAAAATAAGTGTTTTAGCTCTAATTCTATTTGTGCTAATTGGAAACGCATTTTCGACTCCAAGGATTAATAATTGTGTTTTAAAAGGTATAGTAAAAGATAGTCTAACTGGAGAACGATTACCTTTTGCTTCGGTTCAATTGTTTTCTCAAAATAATTTCATTGCACTAAAAGGAGTACTTACTGATGTAAATGGAAATTATACTATTAAGGCTATTATTCCGGGAAAGTACAGGATAATCGCTTCGTATATGGGTTACAATGAGAACGAAATTGTAAAAAACATTCAGAGGAAGAATGAAGAACACAATTTTCTCCTTTCTCAAAAAAATATCTCCTTATCTGAAATTGTAATAGCTGAAGAGAAAAATCTTGTTGAAAAGAATATTGAAAAAACGACAATCAATGTTTCAAAAAACACAACCATTACCGGTGGAACTGCTAAAGATGTCATGCAAACACTGCCTTCAGTAGATATAGATATTGATGGAAACATTATATACAGGGGTAGTGATAAGGTTATCATTTTGTTGAATGGTGAAAGATCAGAACTTGTAAAATCGCTTGACCAAATTCCGGCTGATCAGATTGAGAAAGTAGAACTGATTAATAATCCTTCAGCTAAATACGATGCCGAAGGAATGTCAGGCATTATCAACATTGAATTAAAAACGGGTAATTCAGGGAAGAATAAGACAACTATTATGTTAAACTCGGGTTATCCTGAAACTTTAGGTGGCAATGCAGGATATTCAGGACAGTATGGGAAAGTCCGCTTTTTTGCAAACGCCGGTCTTAATCATAAAACAAAGTACCAAACCAAAGAGCATCTGAGAGAAAATTATGAACACCCTGATGCTCTGAATTATTACCAGTTCGACAGGCAGGATGAGAACCTGAATAATGCTTTTATAAATACAAATCTTGAATATGCAATTAACCAAAAACAACAAATAGCATTCGCAGTTATAGGATCTAAAACATTTAATTCTGCTGACAGGGAGATAAATTATGAAACCCAAAATGAAATTGGGAATATTGAAATGGAATCGTTAAGAAGATTGGATATTGCTTTGGGTAATAACACAATTGATGGAAATCTAAATTATCGTTACAATTTTAATAACAAGGGACAATCTCTCAAAGCTAATTTCCATTTTTCATTGCTTGACCAATTGCTTCAAATGAATAACAAGTCTTATTCTGACTTGAATGATATTTTTCCTGAATTACAGAATACAGTTTCTGAGCAATTGAACAAAAAGACAGATTTTTCACTCGACTATTCACACCCTGTCGACAACTCATTTCTGTTTGAAACAGGATATAATTATAACACCAGAGACCTTATAAATGATTTTTATTCTGAAAGATATAACTACAATACAGAAGGATGGACAGATGATATAGCCTTGGCAAATAGATTCAATTATATTCAGGAAATAAATGCTTTCTATCTGAATGTAAATGCCAAATTTAAGCTATTGGAAATTCAGACAGGAGTCAGGGCCGAATACACCAGTGATTTACAGAATAACAAAAATGCAAGTAATTATTTTGACTTATTTCCCTCAATTAATTTGTCCCGCAAAATAAATGATCATTATACTGTTTTTGCAAATGGCAATCGTAGAATAAACCGTCCCACAATAAAAATGCTCAATCCCTTTACATATGAATATGCAGACATTTTAAATATTCATAAAGGAAATCCAGATTTGAGACCTGAATATGTAAACTCTTATGAGCTTGGAAATCGTTTCATCTTTGACAAATTATCCGGTTTTGGCTCAGTCTATTTTCGTGATATTGACCAGGCTATCTCAAGAATAAAGTCAGCTTCAAATGATAGTGCACTTTTTGTATCATATTTGAATTTGGATGAAGCGAAGTTACTTGGTGCTGAGGCTGCAATATCCTATAAACCATATAAGTGGTGGAGTATTAATATTGGAGGGAATGTTTTTTACACAAGCTTAAGAGGAGAGTATGAAAACAATCAGGTGAATAACAGTAAAATTGCCTGGAATGCTAGTGTTTTAAACAAAATTAAGCTTTCAAATGATTTTGGCTTACAGTTATTTGCTTATTACAGGTCGAAATTACCTTCTGTAATGGGTACATATATCGAAAGATATTATGTGGATCTGGCTGTGAACAGAAAA
>JABHCC010000148.1 GCA_018669475.1 Bacteroidota bacterium
CTGATTGAGCGAAGATCGATTCCGGTAGACAGATAAAAAGGTATTATAGCTGCAAGGTCAACGAGACCGTAGAATGAAAAAATGAATCGCACTTTGCGATCACTTACAATTAATCGCAGGATATACTCCAGGGTGAAAATGACTACAATTACAATCTCGGCTATTCTCATGATTTGATGCCACGCCGGGGTAATATCCGGCAGGGTTTCCACACTAAAGCAAATCAGAGAAATAACGATTAGAATCTGGATAGACCAGTCGAACAGTCGTCCGGCCCTGGTGTTTCGGTCTTCAATAATTGGCTTAATTCTCAGTATAAAATTCTTCATGGAAAATCACAATTTCGGTTTAGTTTCCTGTGGCCAATCCAAAAGCAGGCCTCCTTATTTCAAATACCTGATTCAGGAGATCAGTTGCTATGATCTTATACCTGTCTTCACCTTCCTTATATGATTGAACAGTCTTAGTAAATCCAAAAAAATCAGAAAAACGCACAATAGTTCGTATAGCGTAGCAGCTGTGTGCTGTTTCTGCTTTTCCCCTATAGAAATCATCATGAAAATTATCGATCAGCATTGGCCAGGCTTTAAAATATTTTTCGGCGTAGAAGTCATGAGTACGTTCCTTTTCACCATAGCGTGATAGCAAAATTATGGAAAAGGCCCAGCCCATCTGTCCGGCCTCTCTGGAATTGTATCCATCCATGTATGCCCAGCTGAACTTACCGGTAAAAAGTTCAAACAGCTGGCGAAACAGTTTATCCGGCAGGTCAAGCAATTTTTCTCCATTTTTTGTCAAACTGAGTTTATTATTTCTTTTTTTCACCCAGTTGCTGATAGTTAAAAGAATCATTGCCAGATTAATCACCTCAGAATCTCCCTGGCGAACCTGTTTCGGTTTACGAAAGTCGATCCAATAATCTGATATAAAATTCTGCTTATACAAATCGTTTGTCACCTTCACAGGCAGGTTTCCTTTTGTTGTAAGTTTAAGTTCTTTCTCCTGCCGGATGGTATCCAGGAGGTAATAGATCATCTGAAACAGGGGGGAATGGTTCACGATCTCACTGGTAAGAGTTTTCAGTTGCAGCGGACAATCATCACTGAAAGGATTGTGTATGATGGTATTCATTTCAACAGGTGAATAGCCTTCAAAATCCTCAATTCCGGTTCTGTTCCGGGCCGCCGTCATCATGGCTCCCAATTCTTGCAGTTCTTTATCAGAATAATCCATGAACTAAAGGTACGAAGCCTTTCTGACAGTTAAAAAAGCTTGAAACGATATCCCATAGTTTGAAAACAACTCAAAGAAAACGGTGTTACAATAGTGGATGAAATTGAAGAGTTCGATTATGGTTTATTGCACATGCCGGGTGCACAAAAAAAAGGCCACTCAAATGAGCGGCCTTAATGATTTAGGATAAGGAGATTGTCTATCTAGACACAATCATCCGTTTAGTTTCTTTGAACACTCCGGCCTTAAGTGTATAGAAATAAATTCCAACCTCAAGATCTATATTGTTAAATGATGCGGTATGTGTACCAGCTGGTCTGTGACCTTCGTCCATAACTCTAACTATACGTCCGGTCATATCCGTAATTTCAATTGTAACATCCTGTGCAGCACCCAATTCATAGCCAATCTCAGTTGAGTGGCTGAATGGGTTAGGATAGTTTTGACTCAAACTTGACTCAGCTGTAGTAAGATCAACATTGTCGATAATATTCCCATGGTTGTTGATGATCAGTTTACACATCAAGTTACGGCCAATCCATCCACCGGTTTCAAACGAACCACCAAAACCACGGCGGCCAATAGCACGAGTACCACTCGTTGGACTACTGTTATCACTACCAATAGCAATATTATAATTTCTTCTGTCCAATTCGTCATACATATAGTTGTTATAGTTAATCCCTGCATAAACAATATCACCGGCCATCAAGAATTCTGATTCACCATCTTTGTCAAAGGGCATATATAGCCATTTACCAATCATCGACGAATCATACATCACCTGTTCTGTCATCAGCCATTCTATTGCTCCTTCTCCATTAACATCCTCTTCCTCAGGTAATTCCAAGAATAAGCTATAACGGAAGTCAATTGAATCTTCATCCAATCCGCCACTAATAAATACTGAAACTCCATCTACTTCACAATCCCCATAAATTGGAAATATGGAACCGGCAAAATGCTCAATATTCCAGAAATCCTCTCCAAATCCGTATGTATACCACTCAAATCCTGGAGACCAGGACATATCCATAGTTTCATCAGACCGGCTGTAGACAGAGTCTGTAACATTGAAGAAGAACTCTTTTGTATTATTCTCAGGAGTTTGCTCCTCTTCAGTTTGTTGCCAGGTGTACTTTACCTTGTAATGACCGTAGTCTTCCGGAGTATAGGATCCTTCAACTTCAACAGTATCTGTGAGCAACGGACTTAGCCATGAATCAGTAGTATTTTGAGTAGCATTGAAAACACTCTGGTTATTCTTAGAAATATCAATTTCCAGATATGGCTCATCTTGATCTAACTCACCAAAGTTGAGGACAACGGAACCAAACTTATGGAATGCACCTCCCAATTGAGATTTTGGCATCATATACGAAACACTCTCATCAGTGTTCTCGTCACCATTATCCCAACTGGCTTGCCAATCCTTCATCTGAAGGTCATTATCCCAAGCTTCCATGAGCTTAAAATCATCAATCAACCAGAAATAGAGAGTTGTTCCTCTCCAGGTTAGACGAACAACAACCTCAGGCATACCTGCAGCAACTTCTGAGATATTCGCTTGGAATAGTGCAACACCACCAGGTGCAATATCTTCAGGTCGTTCCTTGTGTCCCAGGCCATACCCACAATCAAATGCAGCCCAATGAACACCGGCGTCATTTGATACTTCTACAAGCATCTCCCAGCCAGACGACTGATTACACATGAAGCTGGTTTCAAATTCTATGACAACTGATGACTTTGCGCTACAGTCAAATGTTGGAAACTGAACACTGTTATTAACAGATACTCTAGCATCGTCTCTGTCTTGGTTATACCAATTCAGGAATAAACATAAATGCCCGTCTTCTCGTGAGGTAGACCTAAACGGGGGTTCTTTTACCCACTTGGCATCCAGGCTATCATTTGGATACCAGTGAAAATTCATCCCATTATCATCAGGATCAATCATAATGAAATCCTCCGGAGCAGTCCAACCTTTTTCATCAGCTGGATTTTCCCAGTCAAAAGTGGTGGAATAAAAAACTTCCCCACTGCCCTTTAATTGTGCCTGGGATACCCCGGCAGCAACAAACGCAAACAAAACAAGTAAGAGTGTAAGTTTTTTCATGTCAAACAGGTTTATTGATTTGGTTAGTAAAGAAATCTCAACTGTACTGGTTATAAAGTTAATACATAGTCACTGTAATTCAAAAAATAAAATTCTATTTCAAAACCTGATTTTAAAACAGGATCTAGAACACCAGGATTCCTCTATTTTTTCAAGGTCTATCTTTTTTTATTTCTATCCTCTAATTCTTTTTCAAAATTCCTTATTTTCAATATAGTTTTGCTTTGTAATTTGATAAATGAAAGGTAAGCCTTCTGCCTGGCACATGTCCAAAATAATACGAAGCCTTTCTGACAGAATGAAGGATAAAAATTTGCTATATTTCAATCTTAAATGTCAACCTGTACATAAACAA
>JABHCC010000149.1 GCA_018669475.1 Bacteroidota bacterium
GTTTTACCGGACAACACTGAGTGTGCCTTGAAGCAGTGAAGACTGCATGCTATTAGAACGATGATGGTTGGCCCATCGAAGGGGGTGACAGACAAATCCTTCAAACCACTTTGTGGTGCAGCTAGTCGAAAGATAGTTGTGCTGAGCGACAAAGAAAAGGTGAGAGAAAACTCATCAGGTGTGATCCAGAGAGCTGAACGAAAGTGAAGTGCCATAGTAAAACATCGATATGTCCATAGATCCTGTCGAAATTGAGGAGATTCAGTGGTCCTCAAGAGTATAAGCTTAGCGATAGTAAGCTGAAGTTAGCTAAGTGGCAGGCGGTGTAAAGGTAGCAGGACTCTGGATTAGGCGTACTAATGGAACAAGGGAACTCGTGCAGAAATGCTAAGGGAAAGTACAAGTGGCGAACCCACAAGGCGAATACTAAGGATCTGTACGGGGGCGGATCTAATCGTAGTAGTGATGAAGCATCTGTAATGGGTGTGGAGCGAAGGGTTAGACCAAATCGGTTTTAGAGTAAATAACAACTCGAAAGGGGATGATTGATTATTTTGAAACAAAGGAACATCCTGTAACCAGGAAAATGGTGCTCGAAGCTTTTCGTAAAGTGAAAGCCAACCGAGGTAGTGCTGGAGTTGACGGACAAAGCATTGAAGCTTATGAGTTAAAACTCCAAGAGAATACCTATAAACTATGGAACCGAATGTCAGCTGGGTCATACTTTCCATCTCCAGTTAAGGAGGTTGAGATAGCCAAGAAGTCAGGAGGCATTAGAAAATTAGGTATTCCCACAGTTCAAGACAGAATTGCTCAACAAGTGGTCAAAGCGCATCTTGAGCCCAAGATTGATTCAACATTTCACAATGACAGTTATGGATACCGACGGGGTAAAAATGCCCATCAGGCCATTCAATCTGCAATGAAACGGAGTGATAGAATCGCTTGGGTTATAGATCTAGACATCAAAGGGTTCTTTGATAATATTGATCATGAATTGATGATGAAAGGAGTTCGATATTACACCAAAGAGAAATGGGTGATCATGTACATCGAAAGATGGTTAAAAGCAAAAGTAAGGAAAGTCAATGGTGAGCTAAATCAGCGAGATAAAGGCACTCCACAGGGTGGGGTGATAAGTGCGCTGATTGCCAATGTATTTCTGCATTTTGTTTTTGACAGATGGATAGATAAGATGTATCCTAATATTCGATTTGAGCGTTATTGTGACGACATCATCATTCATTGCATAAGCTACAAACAAGCCCTCTTTATAAAGGGTAAGGTTGAAGATCGAATGCATGAATGCAAACTTGAACTCAACGAAAGCAAAACCAAGGTTGTTTATTGCCGTAACGAAAAGCATAGAGAAAGTTATGCTAATGTTAGTTATGATTTTCTTGGCTATACGATTAGGCCTAGATTTTGTCCTACAGGTAATGGTCTTAAGCTTCTGTCTGCTGCTTGTATGAGCAGGGCTTCAAAGAAAGAAGTTAACGACAAGATCCGGAAAATGTCAATTCGGAAATTTAGAGGAAACATTCAATCTCTCGCCAAGGCTATAAATAGCAAAATTAGAGGCTGGATCTATTATTATTGTAGATTCCATAAATGGACTACATTTGATATTTGGAGGAATCTAAATCAAAAGTTGATTAGCTGGGTCAGGAGCAACAAGAGAATCGGCAAAAGGAAAGCAATAAGTTGGCTAAACTGTGTCTATATGACACAACCATCATTGTTTGCGCATTGGCAAATGGCACCACCATCAAAGGTGTGCAGGTAAACCTGATTTGGAAGCGCTGTATGAGATGAGAGTCTCACGTACAGTGCTGTGAGAGGCTTGAGGTGAAATTCCGCTTGCCTACTTGACTTTCTATTATTCTAACTCTGTTATTTTGTTACGTCATAATTGCTTGCACTTATCGTTTGGGCTGTCCTGAGAAAATTCATACTTATCCTTTGAAAATAAAAACATTAAGGACACTAATGTCTATATAAATTCCATATTATTGTTCCGAAATTAAACAATATAAATCATGACATTCAAAAAAAGTAATATTAGCTTATTATGGGTGCTGATTTTTTTAATCTTCAATAGCTGCAATAATGGGATGAAGAATATTGAAGAGAAGCAAAATATTCTTTTTATAGCTGTAGATGATTTGAACGACTGGGCCGGTTTTTTATCCGGAAATACTGGAATGAAAATCCATACTCCAAATATTGATCGCCTGGCAGAGTCGTCGATGATATTTACTAATGCACACACACCTGCTCCGGCTTGTGCACCGGCAAGGACAGCAATTCTTACCGGAGTGCATCATGCGCGTTCAGGGGCAGAGAACATTTACTGGGGAGACGGGCCAAAGTGGCGAGAGTTCGATGGTTTGGAGGATGTTTTAACGATGGAGCAATTTTTTAAGGAGCAAGGCTATAAAACTCTCGGTGCAGGAAAAATCTATCATAGTCAGGCGCCGCCATGGTCGCCTACCAGCCAGGCAGAACCAGATAACTGGGATTTTTATTTCCCGAGTCCTTATATCTCACATCCCTACCAATTTCGTGCACCCAAGGATGTGATATATCCGGATGATGTTGACAATAAGACCAGGCCCGGAGGAGAAGATGGGTGGTGGACCTGGGGTCCTATTCCTATCCCTGATGAAAAGATGGCTGACTATCATGTTGTAGACTGGGCAAGGTATCAGTTAAAGCAGGAACATGATAAGCCATTCTTCCTTGCGGTTGGAACCTGGAAACCACATGATCCCTGGGAGGTGCCACAGAAGTATTTCGATATGTATCCGCTTGAGAATATAGTTTTACCAGATTGTAAAAAGGATGATCTTAAAGATGCATTCGATCATGGCCGAAGATGGATACATAATTGGGTGGTAGAAAATAAGCAATGGAAAAAAGTGATCCAGGCATACGCTGCTTCCATCACTTTTTCAGATGCGATGGTTGGGAGATTGCTTGACACTTTTGATAATTCTAGCTATGCAGATAATACGATTGTCATATTGTGGTCTGATCATGGCATGCATATGGGAGAAAAGGAAAATATTGAAAAATTCACCCTCTGGGAAAGATCAACCCGGGTACCATTAATAATTTCAGCTCCCGGTATGACTCAGGCTGGTACTGTTTGCGACCAAGCTGTCAGTCTGATGGATCTCTATCCAACATTGGTTGAACTGGCAGGATTTGAAAAACCAACTCACCTCGACGGGAATAGCCTGCTACCTCAAATTAATAATCCAAATACCAAAACTTCACCGGTGATATCCAGTTATAAGTTTGACTGGGCAAAAGAACCAATAGTAGGACATGCAGTAAGGAGTGCCCGATACAGGTACATTTATTATCCTGATATCAACCTTGAAGAACTATATGATCATGAGAATGATCCGAATGAATGGGATAATATTGCCTATAGAAAAGGCAATAAGGAGATCATTGATGAACACAGAAAAGTTCTATTGGAAATGCTGCCTCAAATTACCTGGACAGAGGGGGATCCAGATGGATATTCTATTGATGATGATGGTATTGTTTGTAAGGATGGTTTTGTGTCTTACTAATGCAAAGCGTATACCCCCTCGGACGTATCCCCCTGTATCCCCCTTTGAAAAGGGGGAGGGAATCAATGACTTTACGATAGCGTCACTTTTGCGTCACTCCCGCGTCACTTTCAAATCTTAGCAATCTTTATATTTCTAAAGTAAATGTACGCTTCCCCATGTTTCCCCTGAAGCCCTACAAACCCCTTCGTAGGCAATTCGGCAAAGGGTGTTGGTAGCCAGGATGGAATCTCTGTACCGTCTGGGTTTTTCTTTCCGTTAGTCCATTTTGCCATATCCATGTCGGCAGATATTTTGCCGTTCAACTTAACAACTATATGTTGTCCTTCGCATCGGATATTCATGTGATTCCATTCTCCCGGATCTTTTACCAGAGTTTCAGATGGCGGTAAGTGTCCGAAAATACCGCCGCACATCCACTGTGGTACCCAGTCTTTTTCTTTAAAATAATTATCGTCGCTAATTTGAATTTCTACTGAATTGGGTATCCAATCTTTTCGGTTGGTACAATAAACTATGACACCGCTATTGGTGCCTTTTTCGTTTTTAAATTCCAGATCGATTACAAAATTCTCATATTCTATTTCTGTAAATATGCAGGCATCTTTAGAAGCTGTAAGTACATCTCCATCATAATGCCAAACGCCTTGTTTGTCCATAGCGTTAGATAAATCGTTATTAAAAAGGGATTCCCAGTTTTTCTGTGCAAAAGAAGAAACAGAAAGGGCTAAGAGAATTGTGATTAGGAATGGTTTCATGTTTGTTAGTTTTTGCAAAGCTTGAAGATACGGAAATATGACTTAAGAGTTTTCTGAGGCTTTCGTCACGTCAAAGCCAAATTCCTGCACTAATCCCGGCCCAAAAAACCTTACCATAGTCCAAAGTACTGTAGGGTAAATAACCATAATAGCCATCGAAGGAGATTGATAGCTGCTTTTCTCCAATCTTGCTGAACTTTATACCTATTCCACAATGAATATCGGGTTCAAAGTTATTCTCCTCATAGATTTTTATATCAGAGCCATAGCTGATTGCTGCATTCGGTTTAACTGGTATTTGTGCTTGAAAGCCTCCCTGAGCCATGAATCGTTTTCGAAAAACATTGGGTGAGATTACTTCACCTGCACATGCATATATTCCCAGGTTTTCTAGCTGGTAATAGTAAGTGAGATTAATTTCTTCATAGCTTCTGGACTTATCGTTTCTTTGGAAATATTCATTTCTTATCATATAATCATCACCCAGGTGTGATGACATATGGAAAAGTTGCAGACGAAAAATGTGTTTTCCTTTTTGTAAATAAAGCAATCCGGAGGCTTTATAATCGATGTTCAGCAATCCGCCCCTTAAGGTATTTGCATCGTAGCGCTCTACTTCGAATTGGGTGTATGATGCAACACCAAGGGCCAGGCCAAGGTCAAAACCCGACCATTGCCATTGCATAAAAGGTTTAGTAAAGCCAAGGTTTACTGGTATATAAGCGCTTGTGAAGTCTTCTTTTTCAGTATTTAAATAGAAAATGCCAGAGTATACCTGAGTTTCGAGTAGGTCGTATTCAAGGGCAGGGAAGATTTGTGAGCCTGGGAACCACTGGAAATTACTCGATTGTGCCTGAGTAAATGAGGTCACAGTGGATGAAATCGCAAGTATAGTGAAGATGATGATTTTTGCAATTCTCATTATTTTCAGACCTTGGTTTGCTGATCAAAAGTACGAAAACATTATACTTGAGAGTTTGTTCTGATGATCAACAATCTTAATGAATTTCCAAATTTTTGGATGTTCTTTTATCAATATCATTAAAAATCCATTCTAGTTCCGGATCAACTTCATTAATTTTGTCTTCCACTGTTGGTGTGATTACGATATCAGGCAATATTCCTCTTCCTTCAGTACCAGTTTGATAGAATGGTTTTACTGCTAATAATCCAAAACTAATTTTCAATTTTGATTCTGGTAATATGTATAGGGCCATTTTCCCGGCGACAGCTCCGTTTGCTGCTCCTCCAGTCTCTTCGCCTACAAAAACAACATTTTGCAGAGACCGTAAATTGGCAGCCAGGATACTGGCAGCGGAGAAGGAGCCACCATTTATTATTACATATAAATTACCTTTATAATTGTTAGCCTTTGGACGACTTTCGATAGACCCTTGGGTATGATAATAGTAGGTGTTGCCTTCCTCTTTCCTATTTAACAGAAGATAGGAAAATCCTCTTGAAAGCAACTCTCGTGGATAAAGAATCCCCAGAAGCACATTTAAATACCATGGATTGCCTTTGAAATAGTTTGCCTTTAAAATACTATTCTTTGAAACGACTTCAGATTTTTCAACGAAAATAAAGGTGCTGTCAACTAAATAGGAGAATAGAACCTTTGCATCTATTAATTTTCCTCCCGGATTATCTCTTAAATCCAGAATTAGATTTTTAGTCTTGAGTGAATCAAGTAATTTGAAACTCCTGCTATAGAATTCACCATAATTTCCATCGTAAAAATTATTTATTCTTAAAAGTGCAATACTGCTGTCGGTTTCAAGAAAGCTTAAATCCTTCGTGTATGTTTTGGTAGCCCAGTTGTAGCCTTGTTCTTCTCTTTTTTTACTGTCCTTTTTTCTAGTTTCTTTTTCACTGGCCTTTTGTTCACGGGATTTCATGTTTTCTCTTGAAAGACTTCTTTTCTTATGCCTGAGAAGAACAGTTTTTACAGTGTCATTGTATATAAATTGACATGCAATGCTATCTACGAATCCAGTCTCATTAAAGAAATAGTCAGCGAATTCATTGCTTAGCTTCCGGTTTACGTAGGTTAGATTAAATCCATCTGAAGACACAGTATTTCTGTATTTTGAAATCAGGTCCTGAGGTTTATAATTGTTGATTTTAATAATTTCTGATCCGACGTTGATATTATTGTTTCCTGAGTTGTTTTTAACGACGTATAGCTTATTGTCAAATAAATCAAAATCCAGTTGATGTAATGCTGACCTGCCATTAGTTCCATTATCAAATAATTCCTTTAAGGTGATTTCCTTATTAAGGGGATGCAATAATGTGTGTCCTTGTTTCACAGAGGCAATAACAGGGCTCAATTTGAAGTAGAAATCTGTACTCGACATTGGTGCAATAATGGAGGATTTCAGGCTGTCAAATTTGAAATCTAAATCTTCCTTGCTTGTATATAAATATAGCTGTGGATGCAGCTTTTGTAGCCTATCATATACATAATCGATATCCGACACTAAATCTTTTTCGGCGTGTAAAACTTTTAAATCGCGATTAAATTTCTTGACTGAAGCACAGCTTCCCGAAATGGAAGCAATTATGAATAGGACAATAATCTGTTTCATTGCTAAAGAGACCTTCTCATACCTCCGATTGGCCAAAGGTTTAATAGTGCTGATCATTTAGCCGTTTATTTTACTTGGGGTTTATCCGGCAGGGTTATTAAATTCTTTGACTGATTAATATGTGCATAGAGATGTAGAAACCATAGGCCGATACCAGCTGATCCTTGCATCAGGCCTGTTTGGGCGGCCACATTCCCTGGACTGCTACGATTCTCAGCATGAGTCCATTTCAAATAGTCATCAACTTCAGTGGACGACATGATAAGCTGATCTGTCATCGTGGCTGAATACTCCAAATATTCCATATTTCCGGTAATCGTGTAAAGCCAAAAATAGTATTCGGCAACACCAGCAGCTCCGCAACACTTTCCAACATTATTCCAATAGCCATCAGTCTGATGTTCATGTATCCCCTCTTCCATTAAATGATCGGCTGTTTGTTTCATTTTATTAAGCCAGTCTTCGTCTTTTGTTGCAACATACAGAGAGTAAAATAGTCGGGAGGTTCCGGCTGGTCCATGGCACCAATTCAGATAATATAAATCTTCACCACCCGGAAGATGATGGGGGATGTAACCCTTGTCGTTTGATACTGAGTCAAGTAGCTCAGCAGCAGAAATGGCAGCATCTAAGTATTTTTGATTTTTCGTTTTCAAATAAGTCTGACTAAGAAAATATGCCACTCCGGATGTGCCATGAGAAAAATTATCCATGAACCGATCATAATAGGGAGACATTTTCCATCGTAGGCCTGATGGGGATTCTATTGCAATTTCAAGTAATTCGTTTGCAACAAGAATCGAAAGGCTGTCTGCCTGGCTTGATTTCAGCTCCTCTGCGATGTATTGCAGAAAAAGTCCTATTCCAGAACTACCATATACAATATCTGTCATGAATCCCCAATGTATGCCGTTTTCAGATTGGATAGCAGATAACTCCAGTAGATTAACTATATCTATTGCCGCCTCGTGGTATTTGTGATCATTGGTACTTTTATATACCTCAGTAAAGGTAAATCCAAGTCCGGCCAGCCCCGTGTACAAACCAACTTCATTGGGAAGGTAAATGCTGTCATGAAGGGTATTTATTAAATAATCAGCTCCGAGTTTTGCCTCTTCCAGATAAAAGGGATTAGCGCTAGCCTTATGCAGTTCCAGATAGAATAACACTATGCCAGGGGATCCGCTGTATAGTGAATTATCGCCTTTGGAATCAATACTATCCGGCATGACTCTCCAGGTCACCCCCACATCAGAGTGATATTTTGATTGCTGAATATATTTCTCTGTCTTGATTGCTAAGGATAGCCAATCTTCATTTGTAAAAGCATCGTTCTTCTGATTAGAACAGGCATCAAAGCACACAATACAAAGGATGGCTGCAATTCCGATTTTTAAATTGTGTTTCACGACCATTATGATGATTATCTTTCATCTAATGTAGGAAAATAATCCGGAGATTTATTTGAGTTTTCTGAGCTGCTTTCTCATCGGGATGGTATCCTTACTGATATTATAGTATTTTTGCGGATTGAATTTTCAATGGTTTTCACTCGAGTATGATAGTTTTTTTAAAAATGATTGATAAGTAATGAGAAAAGTAGTCTTTCTGGTGCTTCTAATGAGTGCCATTTTGAGTATAGGAGCGAAGGGAAAAAGTACGATTAGCGGATACGTCAAAGATGCCCAAACCGGAGAGGTGCTTATTGGCGCCACAGTTTTTATAGAAGAAACTGAAGTTGGCCTGGTAACTAATGAATATGGATTCTACTCTCTGACTATTCCTGACGGCGAATATACTGTTCAATTTCGTTATGTTGGGTACCAAACCCATTCGAAAAAAATCAAGTTAGCAGGACATCAGAGATTGAATGTTGAGTTGGAGCCCCTGTTTGAACAAATTGAGCAGGTTACAATTCGTGCTGGTGGTAATGATAGAAATGTGAAATCGACTGAGATAAGCATGATCCAGCTTGACATGAAAGAAATCTCAATGGTTCCTGTCCTGTTTGGTGAGAAAGACATTTTAAAAAGTATACAATTACTACCGGGAGTTAAAAGTGCAGGGGAAGGTAACAGTGGATTTTATGTGAGAGGAGGAAATTCAGATCAGAATCTCATACTTCTCGATGAAGCACCTGTATATAATGCATCACATTTGATGGGATTTTTCTCAGTATTTAATTCAGCAGCCATTAAGGAGGTTCAACTGTACAAAGGAGGTATGCCGGCCAAATATGGAGGCAGATTATCATCAGTGCTCGATGTTATTATGAATGACGGCAATTCAAAAAAATTCGGTGTATCAGGAGGATTGGGATTGATATCATCAAACCTCACTGTTGAAGGTCCGATTAAAAAGGATCATGGTTCATTTGTGGTCTCAGGACGTAGAACCTATGCTGATTTATTTCTCAAGTTATCCAAGGATAGCACACGGCAGGATGCTAAATTGTATTTCTATGATTTGAATTTCAAGGCAAATTACAGGATCGGAGAGAATGATCGTATTTATTTATCCGGATATTTTGGCAGAGATGTTATGGGTTTTCAGGATATTATGTCGATGGATTGGGGTAATAAAACCGGAACTCTAAGGTGGAATCACCTTTTCGGCGACCGATTGTTTCTGAATAGTAATTTAGTTTACAGTGATTACAATTTTAAGCAGGGAGCAACTTTTGGTGATATATCGATGAGTATGCTCTCTGGCATTAAGGATTTGAATCTCAAAGAAGAGTTTCAGTATTATGCTAATAGTAAGAATACCATCAAATGGGGGGCAAATATTATTTACCACTGCTTTAATCCCGGACAAATAGAAAGCAATTTTGAGGGTTTTGATCCACCAGTTTTGGATGATCGCTTTGCATATGATGCTGCAGCTTACTTATCACATGAAAGTAAAATTGGTGCTCGTCTTTCCTTAGATTATGGTATTCGATATTCACAGTTTATACCAGTAGGTCCGGGAGATTATTATTCATTCAATACGAACGGAGCAGTAAAGGATACCATTACATATTTGGAGGGCGAAACTATTGCAAGTTATGGGGGTCTTGAACCAAGGGCCTCGCTAAGCTTTGTGCTGACAGACAGAAGCTCTGTTAAGGCCTCTTACAACAGAAACAGACAATATATTCATTTGATATCTAATGCAACTGCAGGAACCCCGCTTGATACCTGGATACCCAGCAGCAGTATTGTTAAGCCCGAGATCGCGGATCAGCTTGCATTGGGTTATTTCAGGAATTTCAATAACAATCAATGGGAAACTTCAGTTGAAGTTTATTATAAAAGTCTTCAGAATCAGATAGAATATAAAAATGGAGCTGACCTTTTGATTAATCCATTTGTGGAGTCTCAATTGGTTTTTGGAATAGGCAGAGCATATGGTCTTGAGGTTTATGCTAAGAAATTGACCGGAAAGCTTACCGGATGGATAAGCTATACTTTGTCTCGCACTGAGCGTAGCTTTCAGGATATAGATAATGGATCATGGTTTCCTGCCCGGTATGACAGAGTGCATGATTTTTCAATTGTAGGCATCTACCAGTTCAATCAAAAATGGAGCCTGTCAGGGTCATGGATCTATTATACCGGTGATGCTGTGACTTTCCCAAGTGGCAAGTACTTTATTGATGATATGATTGTTAGTATGTATACTGAAAGAAACGGATACAGGATGCCTGATTATCATCGCCTCGACCTTGGAGTAAATTTCATTAACAAAAAAAGAGGAAGATTTACCTCAACATGGAACTTTAGTGTTTATAACGCTTATGCAAGGGAGAATGCTTATTCAATAAACTTTACTCAAAGTGAAGATGATCCCAATATTACGCAAGCTGAGCAACTCTCTCTTTTCAGCATAATCCCTTCTATTACCTGGAATTTCAAATTTTAAATCCATGATAAAGAAATACTCATTATATATTTTGCTTGGTCTTTTCAGTCTTACTTCATGCACAAAGATTATTGACATAAAGCTGAATTCAGGCATGCAAAGGATAGTTATTGAAGCCAGAATTACTGATCAAAATCTACCTGCTACAATTATTCTGTCCCGAACGACTGACTACTTTAATCCTGATGAGCCGGAGAAAGTTTCGGGTGCAATTGTGAAGCTGAGTACAGGTTCAGGAGAAATGGAAATACTATCAGAGACAAGCGAAGGAGTATATCAGGCTACTCAAATCAAAGGTGTAAATGGTGAAAAATACTTCTTGCGAGTTGAAGATGGGAACGAGGTTTATGAGGCTTCATCTACCCTGCCGGATAAAGTCAGTATTGATAGTTTGGTCTACAGTCCTTCATTTATGATGAATCCGCACGATACAGTTGGAGGTTTCATGCTCGGATGCAGATTTACTGATCCGGGAGGTATTGCTAATTATTATAGTGTGAACATTTTCAAAACGCCTGTTGACACAGGTAAACAGCAGAGTTTTGGCCCCCCGGGAATGGCAAGTTCTAGATTGCTGGTTGATGACATGCTTTTCAACGGCAAGCCAGGTTCAATTAATCTCAACCGAGGAGGACTATATCAAATAGGAGATACAGTAGAGGTTGAGCTTGTTTCATTGGATCAGGTTGTATATAGCTATTATGATCAGCTCAATGAGGTAAGCGGAGGTGGAGCAATGTTCAGCAGCTCAGCGCCGGCCAACCCGGAGAATAATATCAGTAATGGAGCAATGGGGTTTTTTACAGCTGAAGCGATTGACAGGCAAATGGTAATTATTGAGGCTAAAGCTCCGTAATTGGAGGCCCGGTTGTGGGGTGGGATTTGAAGAAGAAAGTAAGATGATAATGACCTGCTGCTTAAGTTTTTTCCCCTCCTCCACGGATTAGATGTCGGAATGTTTTTTGAGGCATCAGTTTTTTGCTATTTTCGTTTATCCGAAATGAGGCATATTGATTCTAAATATTGGATTATTCTGTCTATCCTGTTATTAAGTATTAAAGCGGGGTATTCAAATGATCCTGAAATCAAAAAAACCGGAGTCCCGTTTATTCAGCATTACTCAAAGAGAGACTACAAAGCTGGAACTCAAAACTGGACATTTGTACAGGCTAATAACGGCATTCTTTATATTGGCAACAATCTTGGCATTCTGAAATATGATGGGACTTTATGGGATATTATTCCTTTACCAAATCATTCTGTCGTAAGGTGTCTTTTTCAGGATAATGACGGAACAATCTATGCTGGAGGATTCAATGAATTTGGATATTTGAAACCAGATGAATCCGGAAAATTGATATACCATTCTCTCAACGATAATATTCCAGGAGAGGAACCCCGTGAGTTCTGGAGAATTGCAAGATCTGGCGATTTTTTGTACTTCCAATCTTATGAGGCTCTGGTGGTGTGGAATACTAAAAATAATGAATGGACTTATTTAGAAGCGGAAAATCAGTTTGGGTTTATAAACGAGGTTGATGGAAAGCTTATTCTGAATGATCAGGGTAGAGGTTTGGTAGAAATCAGCGGAATTGATCTGATTTCTTGTGGGGGGGGAGATTTTTTTGCACGGAATGAAGTGTGGAAAATAATTCGTTTGGAAAGTAAGATACTCGTGTGTACTCAAAATGAAGGGATATTTGAGTTTGCTCAAGGCTGTACAAAACCCTGGGATACTGAAATTAATATTCAGATGATTGAAAACCGATTGTTCAGTGTGGAAGTTGGTGATGATCACGTTTTCTGGGGTTCAATACTAAATGGATTGTATATCACAGATATGGAAGGTCGGATTATTCAGAATCTTAACAAGGAAAGGGGCCTTCATAATAATACCATATTGAGTATTTTTCTGGATTATGAATCGAATATCTGGTTAGGATTGGACAACGGAATTGATCTGGTTGATATATATTCACCATTAAGTAATCTGTTTGTTGGTGCGGATATTGGGAGTGGATATTCGGTGGCTCAATTCAAGGACAGAATTTATCTTGGCACAAATCAGGGCTTGTTTTGGGTAAGTGATTATCGGAAAAGTTTTAATTCAATTGGTGATTCCCAAATACACTCAGTTCATGAGTTATCCGGCCAGGTTTGGTCATTGCATGTTGCAGGAGATTATTTGCTTGTGGGTCATAATCGAGGCACTTTTGCTATAGATGGAGATATAGTTGAACAGATAGGGAATTCCCGGGGTGGTTGGAATTTTGAACCTGTTCCCAATCATCCCGAATTAATTTTACAAGGGACCTACGATGGTTTGCAGTTATTTGAAATAACGAAAAATGGCATAACACTCAGCCATATAATCGATGGATATAGTGAGTCCGGGAAGATGCTTCTCTTTGAAAGTGAAGACCGATTATGGGTCGGACATGGATATAAAGGAATATTCAGGCTGGATCTGAATGCAGATTTTACCAGTGTTAACGAATTGAAGCTTTTTGGTGAGAGTAGCGGCTTAGGATCAAATATCTTTAATGAACTTCTTACAGTTACTCCAGAGGTTCTGGTGTGCAACGAGGATGGATTTTTCATCTTTGACGAAAAATCCAATGACTTTATTGACGCAGACCTATGGAATGAAAACTTCCCTAAATATGGAAGGATGACTCGTCTGATCAGGGAGAACGATGAAACTTACTGGTTTTTTCAGGACCGTCAGGCAGGAAAACTTCGGATATTTAATGACACGCTGTTTGTTAAGGATAGCAGGATTCTTTCTCCTCTTGTAGAATCTTTTAGTCCCAGTTTCGAAAATATTTTTTTCATGTCAGACAGGGATTTGATTTTTGGTACTAATGATGGCTATGTCCATCTTGATCCACAGATTAAACTTCCTAATGTACCTGACTTACCAATTATTTTTAGTTTGTTTGTCAGTCTGCGATCTGATTCCGCCCTTCACATTTATCTTCAGAATCTTGATCAACCAGACATTAAATCGGAACAACATCCCTTGGCTCAGATCCCTTATCGTGACAATGATATTAGGGTGAGTTTTGTAGCTCCGTCCCTGATGGCATCTGATCGAATACAGTATCAATATATACTTGATGGGCAATCTTTAGAATGGAGTCATTGGGCGGAACAGAGCTTTGCTGAATTTACTAACATGAGAGAGGGTGAATATCTTTTAAGAGTTAAAGCGCGAAATGCGTATGGAGTTCTATCATCCGAGCGCAGCTTATTTTTTCATATTAAAACTCCATGGTATAGATCCATTTTAGCCAAGATCTCATACTTTTTACTTGTCATATTGTTTATTTTTTTGAGCTGGTATTTAATAAATAAACGCTTGGAAAGAGAAAAGAGAAGGGCTATGATACTCGAAAAGCGTAAAATGCTACATAAGCAACTTCAGTTGAAAAGGGATTCTGAGCTTGCAGAAAAAGAAATTGTAAAGCTCAGAAACGATAAACTCAGGGCTGATATCAGACATAAGAGCAAGCAGCTGGCAAATCAGACTATGGATGTTTTACAAAAGAACCGTTTCCTGACTGATATTAAGCTCGAAATGATTGAGTTAAAAAAAAGGGCGCAATCTGAGGAAGTCAAATCATCCATGAGAAGAATGATTCGAAAAATTGACCGAAATATTGAGGATGAAGACACGCTGAAAGTATTTGAAACAAGTTTTGATCAGGTTCATGAAAACTTCCTTAGAAGATTGCGGGAAGCTTATCCTGAGCTAACAGCAAAAGACCTGCGTCTTTGTGCCTACCTTCGACTAAATCTGTCGTCAAAAGAGATTGCCCCCTTACTGAATATTTCGATCCGCGGTGTGGAAATTAGCAGATACAGGCTGCGAAAAAAGCTGAATCTGCATCATGAGGAGCACTTGGCTGATTTTATATTAGCGTTCTAGTGATAAACTTCAAGATTTAATTTGAAGTAAAGGGGTGTTTCATTAAGCACTTGATAATCAGGCATGTTTTATTCTATCCGATGAGTTAGTGATGTAGCAAAGTGCTTGGCATGTTGTACTGTTGATGAGTCAGATAATTTGATAAATGCAATCGTACCTTAGTAAATTAGCAAAAGAAATTATCAATTCTAGTGCAAATAAATTATTTACTAAAAAATCTTACAATGAAAATTTACAGATTTCAAATGTTAAAGAAGGTTGGCCTGGTGTTGGCTGCCTTTACTATTATTTTCTCCTCGTGTAAAAAGGATGAACCTTTAGCTGACCCAATTGCCAGCTTTCAGTATGCAGTTAGCGAAACTGATTATCTTGAGGTGATACTAACTAATTATTCCCAGAATGCTACATCATATTCCTGGAATTTTGGAGATGGTGAAACTTCAACTGAATCTGATCCTACTCATGTTTATGCTGAGGCAGGAAGCTATGAAATTACTCTTACCGCGAAGAATATTGATGATGCGATGGCAACTTATTCTGAAATTATTGAACTTTCGGATCCTAATTCAGCTTTAAAATTACTTGATGGTGGAGAATCTAAAACATGGAGATTAT
This sequence comes from Bacteroidota bacterium, assembly GCA_018669475.1. GTDB lineage: Bacteria > Bacteroidota > Bacteroidia > Bacteroidales > UBA12481 > JABHCC01. The sequence continues at coordinate 15,389 of JABHCC010000149.1, forward strand.
ATCGTGAAGGTTCCAGTTTAGGTGTTGGTCCTGATTTGGAAGGTGCCCGTAGTTGGTGGGCTTTAATGAACGATGGTTCCCGTCCATGTGTTTATTTCCATGAATTTACTTTCCAGCGTGATGGTTCATTTATTTTTGACGACAAAGGATTATTCTGGGGAGAGACAGCCTTATTTGCTGGAACTGAGCAAAATGAGGTTGCTTTCGAAGCTATTCCAGCCAATATGATTAATAAAGACGGTGTGGATGTTAGTGCCTGGTTGAGTGGCACACATGCTTTCACCTATGACGCGGTTGCAGGTGAAATCACATTGACTGGTACTGGTGCCTGGATGGGAATGCCACAGTTAAGTACTGTTGCTGAAGTAAGTGTTCCAGATGCAAGCAGAACTTTTAGTGCTACTATTGAACAAATGGAAGGTTTTGATTTATTAACTATAACTTTCATTTATGATGGTTTGTATTGGGATTTCACTTATGCCAGCTACTCAGATCCTTCATTGGAACCAGAAGTAGTGACAGTCACTGAAGAATATGGTGAAGATCTTGATGATTTTGCTCCTGCCAGCATGTTTAATACTTTTATTTCTACCACTGAAACAGATGTATCTTATTTAGCTCCTTCTGAATCAGCTGTAACAGTCACAGCTGGAGTTGATGATCCTGCAGATGCTGCTGCCGAAAAAGTAGGTCAGTATGTCAGAGGTACAGATCAGTTTTCTGATCTCAAATTCCAGATGGATTTTGATATTCAGTTTGATAATTTTACATCTTTCTCAATTGAGGTATACATTCCTAGTTCAAATACTTTCGAAGAAGGTGGATTAACTAAGAATATTCAACTCTGGATTGCTGACTTCAGCCAGACTCAGGAATTCTGGGGCAGCTGGGTACAATATGATGTTGACCCTGAATCAATTCCCGTGGATACATGGAAAACATATACTTTCCAGTTAGAATCTCCATCAGCCGGAACAGGTACCCCGAAAACAAGAACAGATCTTGACCTTGTTGGACTTGTTATTGGTGGTTCAAACCATGTAATTGATGGAACTTTCTACATTAGAAATTTTAAATTTGAATAAATCTACATACAGTTGTGATCAGAGATGTTCTGGTCACAACTGTATTTTTTTCTTAAATATCTTCTTCAATGAACTATACAATTCGCATTTTATGCACTATTGCCATTATGCTATTGGGACTTACTGCCTCTTGTGGCAAAGGAGATCCAATAAATAACGAGGATCCCAGGGATTTAACAATAGTTGTAAGTGTGGCAGAGGATGAGTCGGGTTTGGTAAGTATTGAAGCAAGTGCAATCAATACAATCCTCTATTCATTTTACATTAGTATAGCTGAAGATGCAATTGAAGAAAACTCTTCTGGAAAATTTGAATATACTTTTGTGCGGTCAGGCACCTATGAGATTACTATAAGAGCATATGGTACTTCTGGTAAGTATGTGCGTACATCGGCACAAGTAAAAGTCAGTCTTGAAAAAGATGTTTCTATTGAGGATGGCTATATCAGCCCTCTTACATACGAAGGCTATGAATTGGTTTGGAATGATGAATTTGATGGTGACATTATACAATCAACAAATTGGAAATTCGAGATTGGAACTGGCTGTCCGAATTGTGGATGGGGGAATAATGAGTTGGAATATTATCGGAGAGAGAACGCTTGGATCGAAAATGGCGTATTATCAATTGAAGCCAAAGAAGAAAAATATAAGGGAATGGATTACACCTCAGCCCGACTGATTACAAAAAATCTGAGATCTTTCAAATATGGAAGGATAGATATAAGGGCTCTTCTGCCAAGGGGTCAGGGCATCTGGCCTGCTTTATGGATGTTGGGTAATAATATTAGTTCTGCTGGCTGGCCTGAATGTGGAGAGATCGATATCATGGAAATGATTGGGGGTGGAGGAAGAGATAACACAAGCCATGGAACCTTACATTGGGATGCATCTGGAAACCATGCATCAATTGGTGATAGTTATACGGTTCAATCCAGTACGCTATCTGGTGAATATCATGTGTTTAGCATTGTTTGGATGGAATCATCTATTACCTGGTTTGTGAATAACGAGGAATTTTATTCTGTTAATATTACTCCTGCTGAGATGAGTGAATTCCATCAAGAATTTTTCATAATTATGAATCTTGCTGTGGGTGGTAACTGGCCGGGTAGTCCGGATTCTTCAACTATTTTTCCACAAAAAATGAAAGTGGATTACGTACGCGTATTTCAAAAGTAAAATTAAATCAAATGAGAAAACAATACTTCAGATTAATGTTTTTAGTGGGCATATTGATCTGTTCTAAGAATTTGTTTGCCCAAACGCTCTCCGTAACGGGCAAGGTTACAGATGCAACGACAGGCTTGGGAATACCAGTCGCTACAATTTCTGAGCAGGGAACCAGCAATGGAACCCTAAGCAATGTTGATGGGGACTTTTCTATTAAAGTAGCAAATTCTGATGCTGTGCTTTTGGTTTCATTTGTTGGATATCAAACACAAGTTGTCCCGGTTGATGGTAGAACCGTTATTAGTATCAAGCTGGCTGAGAAAGTTTCAGAGTTAGATGAGGTTGTTGTAATTGGCTATGGTACTCAGAAGAAAAAAGTTGTAACCGGTGCTATTGCCAGTGTAAGTAGTGAAGAAATTACTTCTACGCCTATTCATAGAATTGAGCAGGCAATGCAAGGAAGAACAGCTGGTGTTCAGGTTACAAATTTATCCGGACAGCCAGGAGAGGCTCCTACTGTCAGAGTACGCGGAGCTGGAACAACAGGAAATGCTGATCCATTGTACATTGTTGATGGAATGGCAGTTGGCGGAATAGATTATCTAAATCCAGGGGACATTGAGTCTATGGATGTTTTAAAAGATGCTGCTTCTGCAGCGATTTATGGTGCCAGAGCAGCCAATGGCGTGATCCTGATTACCACAAAGAGTGGAAAAAAGGGTGATATGAAAGTCACATATTCGGGTTATCAGGGAATTCAAAATACAGCAAAAACAATCAATATGCTGGATGCTGATCAATACCGTACTCTCATGAATGAAGGCGCACGCAATGCAGGATTGTCAGAGCCCTTTGATATGAATGAAATTCCAAAATACAATACTGATTGGCAAGAGTCACTTTTTCATGAGAATGCACCCATTATGAATCATGAATTTGCCGTGACAGGCGGAAGTGATAAATCAAGTTTTTCTTCCTCTCTGTCTTATTTTTCACAACAGGGAATAATTGGTGGAAGTAAATCACAATTTGACCGTATTACTGCCAGACTTAATTCTCGCCATGAGGTAAATGATAATTTTAGATTTGGGAATAATCTTGCTTATTCCAGTATTACCAGGAGGGGAATTGGAAGTAACCAGTCCTTCAACGGGGCATACAGCTCGGCTTTGAACATGGATCCTCTGACTCCTCTGTACGAGGATGACCCGAACATTTTATCAACTTACCCATATTCATATGAACCTGTTCTCAGCAATTCGCTTAATCAGGTATATGGAATATCAAATTACGTTGGCGCTGAGGTTGTAAACCCAATGGCTTTACTCGAAACTCAAACTGGAGAGACAAGAGTGGATAAACTCGTTGGAAATGTATATGGCGAATTAGACATCATTGAAGGCCTTAAATTCAGAACAAGTTTAGGTATTGATATGGCCTATGTACTGGATGATTCCTATCGCCCACTCTATTATTTGAACGGAGCCCAGCTAAACGTTGATAAAACATCAGTTTCAAAAAATATCAATAGATACTTTACATGGCAATGGGAGAACACCCTGGCATACAACAAGCAAATCGATGATCACAATTTCTCGGCATTAGTTGGAATGACAGCCAGTAAATTCAATTTTGAAAACCTCTCTGGTTTTAATGCCAAAGTTCCTATTACAGATCCCAATCATGTTTATCTGAATATGGCTACTGATACTGCATGGACAGCAGGTGGTGGAGCTGCTCACTCTTCTTTACTATCAAATTTTGCTCGTGTTGCATATGATTATAAAAACAAATACTCTTTTACCGGAATTATACGAAGAGATGGTTCTTCGAAATTCGGTTCTAACAAGAGATACGGTATTTTTCCATCCGTGGGTGTGTCATGGTTGTTGAGCGATGAGAATTTCTTCCCAAAGATCAAAGAGATTAACTTTTTGAAATTGAGAACCTCATGGGGCATCAATGGAAATCAGGAAATTGGAAATTATCAGTTCATATCAGTGATGGACAAAAGCCGGGGCTACATTTTTGGCGGAGGCCGGATGATTGGTGCTTCACCAGCTTATATTGAGAATGCGGATATTCATTGGGAGGAATCAAGACAATTTGATGCAGCCATAGATTTAGGAGCCTTTAACAACAGACTGATTGCCACGATTGATTATTATAGTAAAACTACAAGTGGATTGCTGGAGCGTATTCCTATACCAGCTCATGTTGGAAATGGACCCCCATTTGCAAATGTTGGATCAGTTCAGAACCGTGGTGTGGAAATGTCAGTTAATTGGCGACATATTTTCGGTGCAATTAGTTACTCAGTGGGAATGAATGGTGCTTATAACAAGAACATGATGACCCATATTGGTAATGAAGAAAAGGTATTGCCAGGTGCTACATGGGCTGTTGCCGGAATGGTTACCAGGGCAGAGGAAGGACTTCCGATTGGATATTTCTGGGGTTATCAAACCGCAGGTCTATTCCAGAATGATGCCGAGATATTCCAACATATTGGTGTAACCGGGAAACCTCTGCAACCACGTGCTGTGCCAGGCGATGTGCGTTTTGTGGATGTTAACAATGATGGTACGATCAATGAAGATGATCGAACGATGATTGGTAATCCTACACCGGATTTCACTCTTGGATTCAATGCGTCAATTGAATACATGCAATTTGATTTTTCAATGCTTATTGTAGGAGCCTATGGCCATGAGATATTTAATGGAATGCAAAGACAGGATCTACGTTTTACAAACCGGTCTGAAGCTATCCTGGACAGATGGACGGGAGAAGGCACTTCAACTGACATTCCCAGATATACCTGGATAGATGTAAATAACAATTACCGGGTTTCGGATTTGTACGTCGAAAATGGTTCATATACCAAAATAAAAAATGTACAGCTGGGATATACCATAGCCGATCCCATACTGAAACGTATTCGAGCAAGCACATGGAGGTTCTATCTTTCATTCGAGAACCTTTTCACTTTTACAAAGTATAGTGGTGCTGATCCTGAGATTGGAGCGATGAGTGCTTTTGATATTGGAATTGACCGTGGAATATACCCACAGGCAAGAACTGTCAGACTTGGGACAAGTATTACATTTTAAAAAAGGAGTTAAAAATGAAAAGATTATTATATCACACAGCTAAGATTCTACTCATAGTTTTCCTTTTTACTTCATGCGAAGATTTTCTTGATCTAAAACCACTTGATCAGGAAGTATCCTCAAATTTTTATCAAACTGAGGAAGATGCCATGCAAGCGCTGGTGGCTATCTATGATGTGATCACGTACCAGTCTAGTCCGGGTATCTCCTGGGCACCGTTCATTATTGTCTCAGATATTTTATCTGATGATAGTTATGCAGGAGGTTCTGATGCGAATGATGGAATGCAGCAGCAGGAATTGAATACTTTTGATATTCCTACTACAAATGGCATTGTTCATTCTATTTGGATTAAGAACTACATTGGTATTTACCGGGCTAATTTGTTTTTGGAGCTTATTGATCAAATAGATGCCAGTGATGAATTTAAGAAAAGAACCATCGCAGAAGCCAAATTCCTAAGAGCCTATTTTTATCTCGAGCAAGTAAGATTTTTCGAGAATATTCCACTTTTAACTGCCACAATAAAAGGACCAGAAGAGTATAAGCAAGAGCAAAATACTCCTGAAGAGGTCTATAATCAAATAGCACTTGATCTGGATGAAGCAATAGTTGATTTGCCAACAAGTGTTTCATTGTCTGAGGCAGGCAGGATTACTAAATGGGCTGCTGAGTCATTAATGGCAAGAACATACCTGTTTTACAATGGTGTTTATGGAATGGATTTACAGGCAGGTGAAAAAGTGGTGGATGAAACAGTGGTATTGGCCTATCTCGAGGATCTGATAAGTAATAGCGGACATGATTTGTTTGAGAATTACCAGGATAATTTCAAGTTGGTTGGTGAGTTTGGAATAGAATCTGTTTTTGAAATCTCCTATGGTGACACACCAGCATGGTGGGATTGGGGTTACATCCGTGGAGGACATGGAAATCTATCAGCCCAAATGCAAGGTCCCAGGGTTACTGGTTCACAAAAATGGAATCGTGGTTGGAGTTTTGGAACGGTAAGCCAGAAGCTGGTACAGGATCTGGAGGATGACCCTCGATTAGCTTATACCATTCTCAAAGAGGAGGAGTTGGATGGTAAACTGACAAAGGGATATCAGCATACAGGGTACTTCTCAAAAAAGTACAGTTCTGATTCTGAACACTGGGGGAGTGATGGGCAATTTGAGCTTAACAGAACCTGTAACCACAGGGTCATCAGATTTTCTGATGTGCTTCTTATGGCAGCAGAACTCGGGAGTCCAAATGCCCAACAGTATCTTGATCGTGTTCGAGAACGGGTTGGTCAGGAAAGTGTTCCCGCTAGTATGGAAAACATTTTGAAGGAGAGAAGACTGGAATTATCTCTTGAAGGTATAAGGTATTTTGATGTATTACGACTTGGATTGAACTATGCAGAAGAGGAATTCTCTACGTCAGATATTCGTGGTCCACGATACGAGGGAGATCAACAACTTTTTGATGTGAATTTTGATCCATCAACAAAAGGTTTTCTGCCAATACCCCAAACAGAGGTGGATCTATCTGCTGGTTCATTCATACAGAATCAAGGCTATAACTAATTATTAATTTGGGTTTAGCGTTTAGAATGCTGTCTTGTCGTTCGCAGGGATAACAAATATAGCAGTGGGATTTCTAAAGCTACTTCTTCGGAAGAAGCTTTAGAAATCCGGCTGAGCCAATTAACTACAAAAGAATGCAGTACAATAAAAGATATACCGTGCTAACGGCTATGATTGTGGCTTTGGGTGGATTCTTATTAGGATTCGACAGTGCTGTAATCTCAGGAGCAGTGCCATTTATTAAAAGCTACTTTCTTCTCAATGAAATTCAGTTGGGTTGGTCAGTGTCATGTCTGATATTGGGAGCAATGCTTGGGAATTCGGTAGCAGGTCCACTAAGTGACCGTTACGGCCGTAAGAATGTGCTTATTGTAACATCTTTATTATTTGCAGTTTCTGCTGTTAGTTCAGCCCTGGCTACCCAGTTTGGATTTTTTATTGTTGCCAGAATAGTTGGTGGAATTGGGGTTGGTGGAGCAATTTTGATCGCACCAATTTATATTGCTGAAATGGCGCCTGCTGAGAAGCGAGGACAACTCGTTTCTTTTAATCAGCTCAATATCGTTCTTGGTATTTCAGCAGCCTATTTCTCAAATTATTTTCTTCTTGAAATTGGAGATAACAACTGGAGATGGATGCTAGGAGTTGAAGCCATTCCCGCAATTATTTATTTTTCCGCCTTATTCATCGTTCCCAGAAGTCCAAGGTGGTTATATAGCCATGGAAATAAGTTGCAGGCAAGAATCATTCTGGAAAAAATTGGAGGTGCTGCATATGCAAAGACCTGCCTTGCAGAGATTCAGGAAAGTTTTGATAAACAAACAACAAAAGCCTCCTTGAACCAGGTGTTTAAAAGAAAGTATGGTTTTATTCTTTTAATCGGATTAACTATAGCTTTTTTTCAGCAGATCACAGGTATTAATGCTGTTATGTATTATGCACCAACCATCTTCGAGCAGGCAGGCGGGGGAACAAAAGCTGCCTTTATGCAGGCAGTGGTAGTTGGATTAACTAATTTGGTATTCACCTTAATTGCCATTAATCTTATTGACAGGCTTGGAAGAAAATCTCTATTAATGGTCGGTGCTGCAGGAATGACAGTGGCTCTGTCTGTATTGGGATTCTCTTTTAATAAACCGATTGAAGATATTAATACAGTTATTGTACTGATATCAGTGCTTTTTTATGTTGCATCTTTCGCGATCTCCTTTGGTCCTGTTATGTGGGTATTGCTATCTGAAATATTCCCAAATATGATAAGGGGATTCGCTATTTCAATTGTGGGATTTTTTAATTCTCTGGTAAGCTTCAGTGTTACTTTGGTTTTTCCTTGGGAGTTAACGCATGTGGGGCCATCCGGAACCTTCTTCATATTCGGAGGGATGGCATTCCTCGGCCTACTTTTTGCCATGTTTCTTGTTCCTGAAACTAAAGGAAAGTCTTTGGAACAGATTGAAAAAGAACTTATAAGAAAATAATACGATGATAAAGAGGTTTATATATTTTTTAGTAATTGCGTTTATTGGAGCAATATCTTATGCATGTAAATCAACCAATAATGAGGGAGAGGGCCCAAAACATGTGCAGCTAGAGCAAACAAATGGAAATTATTCTCTAAGCGTAGATGGTGAGCCTTTTTACGTTAAAGGAGCCGGATGCGAATTTGGAAATATTGAATCTCTGGCCAGACATGGTGCTAATTCTTTCAGAACCTGGCGAACCGAAAATGGACAACAAAGTGCTCAGGATATTCTTGACGAAGCAAAAAGACATGGACTTTTAGTCTGCATGGGTCTGGAAATTGGCAGGGAAAGACACGGCTTTGATTACAATGATGATGAGGCTGTAGAAAAACAATTTGAATATATTAAAGCTGAGGTGTTAAAGTATAAGGATCACCCGGCTCTTCTCACCTGGGGTATTGGCAATGAGTTAAATCTAAATTCTTCAAATTCTAAGGTTTGGAAGGCAGTAAATGATATTTCAAAGATGATACATAAGCTGGATACTAATCATCCTACCACAACAATGTTGGCTGGTTTCAGTAAAGAGCTCGGAGATGAATTGGCCGAACAAGCCGGGGATCTTGATTTCTTGTCTTTCCAATTCTATGCTGATATTATTAATCTCCCGAAGTATATTAAGCAGGCTGAATATAAGGGTGCTTATCTGGTTACAGAATGGGGAGCTACTGGTCATTGGGAATCTCCGACAACAGATTGGGGACGACCACTTGAACAAAACAGTTATGATAAGGCAAATTCATATCATTTTCGTTATGAGAATGTTATTGCACCTGACCATGCACAATGCATTGGAAGTTATGTATTCTTGTGGGGACAAAAGCAGGAACGAACTCCTACCTGGTATGGAATGTTCCTGGAAAATGGAGACGAAACGGCAACGGTAGATGTAATGCATTATATCTGGAATAGTGAATGGCCCGAGAATAGAACACCTAAAATGGAATCTTTAACTATGAATGATTTGTTTGCCGGTGCAAATATTAAACTGGCACCCAAAGCAAGTTGCTGGGCAGAGGTGAAGGTGTCTGAGCCAGATGGAGATGACATGACAATACATTGGGAAATAATCCAGGAAGTGCCTGAAGATCAACAGAGCGATGGAGGAGATTTTGAAGCCCGTCAGGAAACCATTCTAAGTTCTTTTGTGAATTTGACTGAAAATAAAATTGAATTCACCGGGCCAGGAAATGCTGGAGAATACAGATTATTTGTTTACGTGTCTGATGGAAAAGGTCACTCAGCAACAGCTAACATTCCATTTTTGGTTAAATAGATTTATCCATGCAAAAGCTTTGGAAATATAATGGAGATAAGCACGGTAGTTTTACTGCTGTGGATCCTGATCAAACGAGCCGTCTGTATTTCCCATTAATGAATGAGGCGGGAATGAAAACCTCGGTTACTCCGGAGCTTAAAGGTGATATCTCAGCAAATTTTGCTCAATATCTAATGCCTCCTGTGGTAACTGAAGACCTACCCAGAACAAACAATAGCAGATATGTATGGCTTACATTTGATAATCATTCTCCATGGTCGCTAAATGGATTGAGTTCAGAGCAACAGTCACTGAAGTGGACGGATAATCCGGAGAAATCTGAAATACAAGCTCGTCCTGGTATGTTCAGATTGAAGAGATTCCATCACAAATTGGCAATTACAGGGGAAATTAGTATTACGGTTCCCAATACTGCTGACAAGGTGGAATTGTGGAAGGTTATTATTCATAATCATGGTGATGTAGATCAAAAAATCACACCCTATATCGCTTTACCCTTGTTTGGCCGACATGCAGATAATCTTCGTGATCACCGGCAGGTTACTTCCATGTTTCAGATAACAAGCAAGCTGAGTTATGGCGTTCATTTAAAGCCAAGTATCGTTCACGATGAGAGTGGACACAGGATTAATAAAACCAGCTATTTCGCTATGGGATACGGTCCTCAAAGTGAAAAACCTGAAAGAATCTGGACTCGGATGCAGGATTTTATCGGTGAAGGAGGAAGTCTGAGTAATCCTCAGGCCGTTTTCCAAAATTTGCCGGAGCCTGATTTAAATGAATCAGACAGAAATGGCGTGGATGCTGTTTGTGCCATGAGCTTTTCTCCCAAAACACTCAAACCGGGGGAGGAAATACAACTGCATATGCTTATTGGTATTACCGATAATAGTGATGCAGAAGAGATTTTTTCGCGATACAATACTCAGAACAAAGTAGATTCCATTCTGGATGATACCCTAAACTATTGGTCTGACCTTACTGGTCAGGTCGAATTTGAAACGGGTCAGAAAGATTTTGATGAATGGGTACCATGGCTGGCTTTTCAGCTGAAATGTCGTCAGATTTATGGAAATAGCTTCCTGCCGGATTTTGGATATGGACGGGGAGGACGTGGCTGGAGAGATCTGTGGCAAGACCTTTTATCAATTTTCCTGGTAGATCCGGATAGCGCACGCAATGAGATTGTAAATAATCTTAAAGGGATCCGGATCGATGGATCTAATGCTACAATAATTGGAAATAAGCCTGGGGAGTTTAAGGCTGACCGAAATAATATTCCCAGGACATGGTGTGATCATGGAGCATGGCCATTATTCGCCCTGAATTTCTACATTCAACAGACAGGAGATTTTGAGATCTTGCTAAAGGAAATAGAATACTGGAAGGATCCTTTTGTTTTCAGAAGTACGGAAATCGATGAGCTATGGAATGAAGATGAAGGAAACTGGTTATTGACCCGTAATGGAGATAAGTATAAGGGATTTGTTCTTGAGCATATTCTTGTTCAGCAATTATCTGCCTTTTTTCATGTAGGAGAACATAATATTCTTCTTTTGGAGGGTGCTGACTGGAATGACACTCTGGATATGGCTAAAAACCGTGGAGAGTCAGCTTGCTTTCAGTCTTTCTATGCAGGAAATTTGGGAATTCTTATTGAGCTTCTGGAGGTACTGAAATCAAGAGGAATGCATTCAATTGGCCTCCTGGATGAGCTGTCTGCCTTGTTTGACCGATCTTTGAATCAGGGTACTATAAATTACGGTGTGATCTCTGAAAAAAGAGAACTGATCAATAAATACTTCCAAAGTGTCAGATCACGTGTGAGTGGGAGACGGCGAGATTTTAAAGTGGACGAACTTATTACTGATCTCAAAATAAAGGAAGAACATGCCAAGAAGCAAATCCGGTCTCAGGAGTGGATTTCTACGGATAATGGTGGATATTTCAATGGTCATTATGATGATCAGGGCCAAGCAATGCATGGTAATTTTCCTGAAGGTTTCAGAATGGATCTCACGTCTCAGGTTATGCCTGTTATGTTTGATGTTGCCAGTGACAATCAAGTGTTAGAAGTTTACCAATCAGCTAGAAAAATTCTTGGGGATGAAAGTAGTCCGGGTTTGAAATTATGTACACCTTATCCGGATATTGACATGAATATCGGACGTATCACGGGCTTCGTATATGGGTATAAAGAGCATGGTAGCAAATGGATGCAGCAAAATATCATGTTCATGCATGGCCTGTTTCACAGAAATCATATTCAAGCCGGACATGAAATGTTCAGAGATATTTTTGAATTGAGTAATGATTCTGCGGTGTCAAAAACCTTTCCCGGTATTCCTTCGTTTTATGAACCTGATGATCGTGGCTCATATATGTACCTGACTGGTTCATCTACCTGGATATTTCTCAGCCTTGTAACTCAGATTTTTGGAATCCGGGGAAGAGCTGGAGATCTTATGCTTAATCCAAAGCTATCGGATTGGTTCTTTGATCATAAGCAGGAGGCAAAAATTAAGCTGAACTATAGAAATCAAAGAGTACAGATAACATATTTCAACCCCCAATGTCTGGCTGTAGATAATTACAAAATACAATCAGTAAAAATCGATGACAGATCAGTTTTTTCTGGTTCTGAATCTTCTGTTATTATTGATTCCAAGGAGTTTAGTTCCTTCGGGAGAGGATTAGTTTATTTACGAATAAATTTAGGTTGATGTAAATTTGATCCTGGAAACCTGTCATGTAGTGCAACTTGGCAGGTTTTGCTTTTCGCCTCCAATTTAAATCTCTTGTGGAACGGCCAATTTTTTCAAAATTGAGGTGTTCCAAAAGAGATTCAAACCTCCGGCTTTCTTTAATGTTTCTGGCATTGATTTTATTAATGCCCATAAAGGACGATAATTCAGAAACAGATGAAACTTTCCGGTTTTTGGATTGTATATATGTGTACTGTCTATTTCGCAAAAAATGCATTATCCAATTATATTATGAAAATTACAGGGAAAACTTACGTGTCAGAAATTTTGAAGGAACATGGAGACATTGCTGGGGTTATGGAAATCTTTGGTGTAAAAAGAGTGGGAGGCTATGGTTTTAGAAAGGTAATTACCCGTGTTATTACTGTTAAAACTGCAGCTTTTATTCATAGGATCCCTCTGGATAAAATGTTGGGGATGTTAGAAAATGCTATTGCCACTAAATGATAATAATTGGAGAATTGATTTAGGGATTATGTATAGATTCCTTTTGCTATCGACAATGAGCAATTAGTTGAATTGTCGATCTTCTTCATTGGCATTTGTGCATCTGGACTTGGAATTTGGTGTTGAGTGTTAATGATAAAATTATTCTGTTTGTTGTTAGTTTGAATGCTTGTATTGATTGCTGTTGTTACCTTTGGGTGGTAATTAACACTTTTGATCATGAGAGTATTTTTTTCAATTTTATTTCTTTGTCTGAGTTTTAGCTTAATAGCCCAAACTCCAAAGAAGAAACATGTGACTCCTTTTGAACGGCTCACAATTGTCACAAATCCTTCTAAAGGTGAGAATCCATATCCAGCATGGGGTGTTTTTCCATCTAAAGAAACTCCGATCAGGAAGATTTTGATGCATTTAACTTTGGGAACACCTGATTCCATTTCAACTGCTCATTGGGACTATAAAGACCATGTCACAATCAGACGTGTTGGTGGACTGGCAGGGGAATCGCATGACCTGGAGATTGGAAGAATGCTAACTCCTTATGGGAGTATTTATAGTACCGGGTGGGAGTTTAAATGGACTGTTGACGTTACGGATTTTGCAATGATTTTTCGTGACAGTGTGGAAATTGAATACAATCACACAGGGTATGAACCTACTTCAGTTGGTTGGGCCCTGACCATTGATTTTGAGTTTACCTTGGGACCTCCACACATTCTACCATTACAAATTGATAACATGTGGGTGGGTAGCTACAATTATGGAAACCCTGAGAAACCGACAGAAGCTGAATTAACGCCGATTAAATATACTCCGCTTAAGGAAAGTGTGATTAATCGTCTCCGTATTCAGCATACCGGACATGGAATGGATCAACCAAAAGGGTGTTCTGAGTTTTGTAGTAGATGGAGAAGAGTTTTGTTTAATGGCGAAATTGCTCAGGATAAGGATCTTTGGAAAGAGTGTGGCGACAATCCACTTTATCCGCAGGGAGGTACATGGATTTTTGATAGAGCTTTATGGTGTCCGGGCGACCTTCAGGCACCGGATATCATCGATGTTTATCCAACAGCCGGTGAGAATGAATTTGAGATTATGATGGAGCCTTACACCGCCACGGAGAATATTCAGGCGAAAGAGGCTATCGCATCATGTCTGATCCAATATGGTGCTCCGGTAAGCAAATATGATGTCGAGATGGTGGAGATTGTGACTCCTAATAACCGTCAGCTTTATAATCGCTCAAACCCGAAATGCTTTGATTCAAGAATTATTATCCGCAACCTTGGCAGTAAAAAATTGACCTCATTGACGATAGCCTATGGGACAAAAGGATTCGATGAGAGAATTTTTAAATGGAAGGGAAATCTGGCCTATTACGGCTCTGAAGAAGTAATCCTGCCCGGTTCACATAATTTCGAGACAGGTGAGAACACTTTTGTTGTTGAACTTAAAAAGCCTAACGGACGAAAGGATGCATGGATAGGCGACAACACTATGACGACACAATTTGATGCCCCTGTGACCTTACCTGAGAATATTATTATTCAATACAGAAGCAATAATCAACCTGAAGAGAATCATGTTTTCATTGTTGGTGAATCAGGAGATACTTTATATCAAAAGAGCCCTGATCAGGTGGAGAAGGCACATTTGTATGTTGATACCCTGAACCTGAAAGATGGACTATATGAGATGTTCTTGATTGACACAGCCGGACAAGGATTGGAGTTTTGGTTTATGCGTGATCAGGGCTTCGGATATATAAGGATACTGGATATGGATGGAAATCTGCTGCATCTTTTTACGGCCGATTGTGGTGATGGTGAAATGCTTGCATTCCGCACAAGTACTGAGTTTGTTAAAGATCCGGCTGTTGTGCTTTATGATTTTGCATTATACCCTAAAGTTGTAACAGAGGAGTTCGCTCTGGAAGTTTACTCCGGACGTGAAATTGAGCTGGAAGTATTATTGAAGCATGAGGGCGTTGTGGTTGAGAAGCATTCTTATCCAAAGACCAATGGGGGCACCTTTAAATACAATATTGCCCATTTGCCTGATAAGCGGTATATCGCTGAGGTTTATGTGAATGGAGAGTTAAAGCACAAGTCGCGGTGCCAGAAGGCTTCGAACTGGCAGTATTAATTGTTTTTTGAATAAGATTGCTTATTAGCGACAAATAGTATATATTTGTAATAAATAAGCGACAAATATGAATTCTAAGAAAGCAATTCTTCTCCCTAAGTACCAAGAGATGTTTGGTCAATTAGGAGAAAATATTAAGCTTGCCCGTAAACGAAGGAAACTTTCCACTGAGCAGGTTTCAGAGCGTGCTGGTATTCATCGAGCAACCCTTTTTCGTATAGAAAAAGGAGACCCATCGGTAGCCATAGGATTGTATTTCAATGTTTTTAGAGTATTTAATCTTCAAGATGACTTTCTAAAATTAGGAATCGATGATGTATTTGGCAGAAAACTCCAAGACCTTGATTTGTTGTAAATAGTATGGGAAGCGGAAAGTTTGACATATATGTTTTTGCGAACTGGTCAGGACTTAAAGGTCCTGTATTTATTGGGACTCTTTCTGCCCATTTCGCTAAAGGGAAAAAGGCCTTTAGTTTTGAGTATGATAAGAACTGGTTGAAAACTGATGCTCAACAATTATTGGATCCTGATATAGCATTTTATTCTGGGCCACAATATCCACCGAGCAAAGAAAATTTTGGAATATTCTTAGATAGTATGCCTGATACCTGGGGAAAAACTCTGATGAAAAGGCAAGTTGCACATGAAGCGAGAGCAAAAAACGAAAAGGCAAAAACACTCTATGACATAGACTATCTACTCAGGGTTCATGATGAAAGTCGGATGGGTGCACTACGCTTCAAAATTGAAATGGATGGTCCTTTTTTAGACAATAATACTGAGAAGCCAGTACCACCTTGGACAAGTCTGGGGGAGCTTCAAGATGCTGTTAATTTATTAGAGAATGAAGACCAAAGTGATGCCATAAAAAAATGGTTAGCGGTTTTGATTGCACCAGGTTCATCACTGGGTGGAGCCAGACCAAAAGCAAATATTCTGGATGCGAGTAAAAACATATGGATAGCTAAATTCCCATCGAAGACAGATGTTGTCGACAAAGCTGCCTGGGAATTCTTGGCCTACCAATTAGCAATTGCTTCGGGAATTGAAATGGCCGAATCTAAAATCGAAAAATTAAGGGGTCAATACCATACTTTTTTGACAAAGCGTTTCGATAGGGAAAATGGGGCACGTATTCATTTTGCCTCGGCAATGACAATGACCGGGAATTCTGAAAATATTATTAAGAATGGTGCACCTAGTTATTTGGAAATAGTTGAATTTATTGAAAATTTTGGTGCTAATGTAACCTGGAATTTGCATCAATTATGGCGTAGAATAGCATTTAATATTGCCATTTCAAACACTGATGATCATTTAAGAAATCATGGCTTCATATTAACTGAGAAAGGTTGGATATTATCTCCTGCTTATGACTTAAATCCATCGACTGATAAGGATGGGCTGTCACTCAATATTGACATGGACAATAATGCATTGGATTTTGAATTAGCTAAAAGTGTTGGTGAATTTTTTAGATTAAGTGAAGAAGAAATGGATGCCATTTTGAGAGAAGTACTATCAGTAGTTAAGGATTGGAGATCTATTGCTAAAAGGATAGGAATTTCACGTATGGAGCAAAGTTTAATGGAAAGAGCATTTAACTATTTATTCCCGATTTCATAGATCAGAGGGTTAATTATATTTCAAGAACTCTTGCAAAATACCGTACTTAAAGAAATAAACTTACTCTATTATAGAGATATCAGGACCTGCTTGGTCGAGGGGATGTAGTTATTAAATTATTCAATAAGTTCCCGACCTATGTAATTCCTTGGTAAAGCAGTAAACAAATTCGTTTGATTATCTAAGAACTGCCAAGTAAAGGAACCTCCTGATACACTATGGTTTCCATTGTAGTCAATGCTAATAGTAATGGCTTCATTTTCGGTGTCTGGCTCGGCTGAACAAACTACTATCCTGACATCATCTTGATCAACAACAGTGATATGGACATCTTCAATAGGCAGACCAGTTGATGAATTTAATGTCTGCCCTGATAGTTGGCATTTCTGGGCATAGCTCGTCAGAACTATTGGACACATTAATAGCAGAATTATTAATCTAAGGATCATTGAGAAATATTTTAGTTCAGGGGGGATTCAAAAGTAAAGAAAGTTCAATAATTACAAAAATACGATAAGCCCAAGAACTGAATATTTGATAAGCAAGCCCGCTGCACTAAAGAAAAGCACCTTCTTGTACGGATAATTGATCATTCCTGAAGCCAGGCAAATAATGGGAGATGACAGGGGTAGCAGATTAAACACGAATATGGTGAGGTTGCCGTGTTTTTTGATTGTTTGGATAGCCTTACTGCTTTTCCTTTCACCAAAATATCTGTTAATCACATTGGTGCTGATCTTTCTTCCAATCCAGTAATCGATGGTTTGAGCTGTTAGGGCCGTGACTAAAGCAACTGCTATCAATAAAACTATATGAGAAAAACTGGTAGCGCAGTAGATAAAGGATAATTCAACCGGCATGAGTAGAAAAAAGAGGTAGCCGGCAAAATGAAGGGTTGCAAAAGACCCCAATGATTGGCTTCTGCCCTGGATGAAATCCTGACCTAATGTTGCCGATAAAATAAGTATCGCAGTTAGTGAGGTTATTATTAGAACAAGAAGCCTTACACCTTTCAGTTTAGTTTTATCCACACGCTAAAAATAGATAATAAACTGAGAGTTTCAGTTTTGAGTCTGATAATTTTTATCTTACTTCAAAATCAGTTTAAACCTATTACAATGATTACTGCGTCGAATTTCATGAAGATAATCCTATGTTCTTGTGTATCCCTATTCCTTTTGTCGAACTGTATTGTTGATAAGCAAGCCCCGGATTTGGTTCCCGATGAGAGAGGAACAGCTCCCAATTACTGGTGTACCTGGTATTGGCAAAATTACTTGATTGAGAAGGGCAAAGAGATTACAAACCCTGATCCTAAAACGGTCTATACCAATTCGGCAGCCAGAGAGAATGTGAATCAGGAGACGATCTTCGGAGAGGAAGGGATGGCTAAGGTGATGTTGCCAAAAACAAGGGGTGATTATTACTTTGTGATCGATCATGGCTGGCAGGATAAGAGGATAAAGAAGAATACTTTCTTTTCACTGATCATGGATACACTTGATTTTCCGAAGTACGCCCAACTCGAGCCGCGAGACAGAGTTAAGCAGATGAATGTAGATATTAAAGCTCTGGGCTGGAGGAGCCTGGGGCTTTGGGTGAGGGGAAACCCTACTGAGGCTGAGATGCGAACCTTTGTTGAGTGGAGCAAATATGCCGGAATAGAATACTGGAAGATCGATGGGGGAGATACAAAGTTCTATTATGCAACAAAGATAAAGGAGGAGATTTATCCTGAATTGACATTGGAACATGTGACTGGTGCTGGTCCATTAACTCCGCTTTGGGGTGAAGTAGATCGGGAATTTTATCCATCCGCTTATTATCCGGAGTTAAACTCTAATAAATCAGGAAAGATGTTGGAGATTCTGCAAAATACCTCGGTATTCCGAACCTATGATGCAGCTCCTTTGCTGGTTACGACTACAACCATGCAAAGAGTTCATGATATTCTGACATTAACTGCCGGAGATGCCAGGTACTCAGCCATTCTGAATGTTCAGGATGAATGCAACATTGCTGCGGCAATGGGCTTACTGGTGGCGGTTAAACGTCACCCCATGAACACGCCGAGAATGTATAAGGGTAGCGATTATCATTTGCAGATTTCGGGCGATCGACAAGTTGGGAAGAGGCTTAATGAGATGGATAGATTTGCTGTGTGGCAAAGAATTGCCCCTCCTATGCCTGCCGGATATGGTAGCTATCATTCATCAGATGAATTTATGATTGACAGTATCGTTTTTCATGAGAATCATACTTGGTATACACCCACTTATGGCAAGATGGTACGGCAAAGTGCACCGGCGGTTATGAGTCGGAATATTACTCTGCCTTCGGTAAAAGCAGATGGGGAGAAGCCTTTCGTAATGGCCAGTAAATTTCAGGATGGAGTTGTTTGTATTGCTACTGAAGGTCGGGTAAAGCCTAACAAAAGTTGGTTTCACCCGAGAGCTGAAATTACTGTATCAGAACTTGAAGCTGGTCAGCCAATTGGGGTATTCGGATATTACAAAACCCTGACCCTGGAGTTTACTGATGATATTTCAAAAAATGCCGGTGTTTGGGCTCAGGACCTTCTTGCGTCAGAGGCTGTAGATATAAGTGGCAGGATTTCTATCAAGGGAAATACTTTAACAATTCAGGGAGACCTTATCGATGAGATTGGAACTTCATGCAATGATGAAGATGATATTTCTGCACCTGGATTGGTGTTGCGAGTTAGTAATAATTAGGATTTTGCAGAGGGGGGAGTCGTCTCCAGCTTGAAGCCAGTTTGAAGCCGCCAATTTTTTTACGAAAACCTGAGATGTTTCAAACTGGCTTCAAGCCTCCGGCTCCACGGTATTCGAATGGCCTGCCTCCCCTGCCTCCCCTGCGCTTCGCTCGGGTTGTTAATAGGTTCTGCTCGTCTTGAAAAGTTATTTCAGTACCTTTTTGGTCCTTTTCAGGCTTCTTTTTCAAGACTCTTGGCTACAAAGTATTATTATTGTATTACGAAGTTGAACAAACCGGGCATGATTATTTTTTGTTATGTAAGCTCCATCCTGCAATTGAAATAAATAAAAGCGAATGAAAACACTTGTGATGATGACTTCCTTATGGATTTGTGGCTTGGGTATTGGTACTCTTGCCCAATCCATTGAAGGTGGAATTGTGAAGTACAAGCGTATTGTCGACCTTGGAATTAAGGTCGAGGGGGAATGGGCTGACTTTAAGAAGACTTTGCCAAAAACCCGTACTACGAATTTCATTCTGTATTTCTCTACCTCAGAATCCAATTTTGCGGATAATGCTAAGGAAAATGAAGCTCCCAGCAACATGATGAAGAAGGCTATGTATTTTGCAGGAGTTACCGGGAAACCACAGGTTAAGTTTGCCAAACTTTATCGGGATATGGATAAGAATTTAGAGATCAAACAAAGCGAATTTATGACCCGTTTGTTTTTGGAGGAGGGCAAAACGCCTAAATTGAAGTGGAAAATGGGTGCGGCAACTAAAGAAATTCTCGGTTATACATGCATGCAGGCTGAGATTGAACTGGATGGCAAGAAAATATTGGCATGGTTTACTCCTGACATCCCTATATCCATAGGGCCTGATAAATACTATGGACTACCCGGACTAATTCTGGAGGCCAATGTGAATCAGGGCCAGCAGGTTTGGCTGGCCGCATCTATTGATAAAACTGTTCCGTCAAAAGAACTGTTGTCAAAGCCTAAAGAGGGTAAGAAAGTAAAGCCCGATCAGTACAAAAAGATTCAGGAAGTTAAGATTGCCGAATGGGAGAAGCAGGCTAAAATGAAGAAAAACCTGAAAGGTGATTGGCAAGGGGGAAAGAAATAATAAACAGATTATTATGTTCTACAGAGTATTGGTTTTTTTCTGCATGATGGTCTGGTCGCTTGGTAGTTTTGGACAAAACAAGATATCAGGAACAGTGCATGATGAGAATGATGTACCGCTTCATTCGGCTACTGTTGTATTATTGAACCCATCAGATTCTACAATGGAATATTTTGCTGTTACCAATGAAGACGGGGAATATTACATCCGAAATATCAATGATGGATCTTATTTAATGCAATATGCCTTTGTAGGTATGCAATCACTATTTGCAGATATTGAAATTCCTACCGGAGATGGAGAAAATCTGGGTATTATAACAATGAAGGTTAAAGCTCTCGATGTTGAAGAGGTCTCAGTTGTAGGGGAATATGTACCTATGAAGTTTAAAAATGATACTGTTGAGTTTAATGCGAAAGCTTTTAAAACAAAGCCAGATGCTGTTGTTGAAGATCTGTTAAAGAAGTTGCCCGGCCTGGAAGTTGACCGTTCAGGGAACCTTAAAGCAATGGGTGAAGATGTAGTGAAGGTGTTGGTTGATGGCAAGGAATTTTTCGGCAATGATGCTAAGGTAGCTACAAAAAATCTACCAGCTGATGCCATTGATAAGGTGCAAATCTATGATCGTAGATCTGATGTTTCTCAATTCACCGGAATTGATGATGGTGTACGCGACCGTACAATCGATCTGAAATTGAAAGAGGACAGAAAGAAGGGGATTTTCGGGAATATTCTTGCCGGACTTGGAACTGCTGAGCATTATCTTGCCAGTGGACGAGTTTTTCGATTCAACCAGGTATCTCAAGTTGCTATTCTCGGTAACTTTAACAACATTAATCGTTTCGGTGTAAAAGGGAATAATTTCGGTCAGGCAGCTGATGGATTTAATACTGCGGGTTCTGCTGGAATAAACCTGTCATATAATCCAAGTGACTGGAACAGGTACTACATGAGTTATATGGCTAATGGTTCAAAATCGGTACTGGAACAGGAAACTGAGACGCAAAACTTCTTAAAGGATTTTGAATACTACCAGACAAATACTCTGAATCAGACACGTAGAGATACTTCTCACAATTTACATTTTGGAGTAAGAGCCAGAGTATTGGCCTGGCATAATATTGTCGCCAATGCCAATGTGAATATCGCAGAAAGGAATGTGGTAAGGCAAACCCTAATGAACCGAATCATGAGTGATAGTCCGGTGAATCAGTTAATGAATGGGACTAATGAGGAGTCAAACTCTCTGAGTTCTAATGCAAATGCTACCTATATAATAAAATTGGATGAGGATAGGACTCAGATTACCACTAAGTTAGCTCTTAATGGGAGTACAAGCTTCAGTGCTTCTAACTGGAACAACTCCACAACATTTTACAGTCCGGATAGAATCATTCTGGAAGATCAATTTCAGGAAAATCACAACGAAAATCTGAATGCTACAGTTACTCCTGCCCTCGTGCAGAAACTCAATCGTTTCTGGTATTTTAACACGCATGTGGCGATGGGATTAAATACCCATTCACTAGACAGGAAGCAGGGAATTCCGGGTTTGACTAATATGATCACCGATTCTTTAAGTCCGAGGTTTAACAGAGATTATCGCTTTGTTCGTCCCGGTATATCCTTCCAGAGAAACACTGAAAAGAATCAGCTGAACATTACTCTGGGGGCTGAATGGTCGAGCTTAAAACAGGTCTTATGGGATGATGATATAAGGGGAGAAAACTTCTTTTATCTGAAGCCCATGATCAGGTATAGCTCACAATACAAGCCTGGCAGGAGAATCGGGGCTAACTACTCAACAAATTTGAATTTACCGAATGTTGGACAATTGATGCCGGTTGTAAGTACATTAAATCCACTGAGTCTATACCAGGGAAACAGTCAACTCGAACCTGAATACAGGCACAATTTGGGAATGGAATGGCGAGTCTTTGATCAATTCTCTTTCACTTCTTTTTTTACTCGCTTATCGGTGCATTATACTGAGAATAAGATTGGGATGTCAAGAACTATCAGTGATGATTTGCAGCAGTATGTAACTCCGGTAAATGTACCATGGAATTTCGGGGGAAATGGAAATTTCAATTTCTCCACACCTATCCGTCCATTGGATGTGGTGATTGCTCTGAAAGTCAATGAGAGTTTTAACAGAGGGATCAATATTATCAATCATCAGGATAATATCGGATCTCACCTGACCCATAGCCTGGGTTTTGATATAAATAATCGGAATAAAAATATCTGGGATGCTGAAGTTGGAGCTTCCATATCCATGACCGACTCATGGTACTCAATTCAGGAAGACCAGAATAACCGGTATTATAACTTCAGTTACTTTGGTGTTGTACGATGGACCCCATCTGAGAAGTTTAATATTAAGATCGATGCCGACATAACTAATTACAATTCACAAAGCTTCAACGAATCCGTAAGTATCCCATTGATCGGGGCTGAAATGAATTTCTACTTTCTGAGTGGTAACCGTGCAGTACTGAGCCTTGAAGCCGTAGATATCCTGAATAAAAATACCGGCTTGATGCGGATCAGCGATATTAACTACCTGATGCAGCGGACGAGTAATATGCTGGGTCGTTATGTGATGTTGTCGTTAAAGTACCGATTGAATAAAATATAGTAACTTCATTGGTTGGCATTGAAACTAGTAGTATGACAATCAGAAGACGCGATTTTATTAAAAGCAGCTCAGCAGCTGTTGGGGGAATGTTGATTCCAGGTGTCGCACAGGCATCGTTTACATCACGGGATTTTACTTTTCAAAAGGCACCTATCAGAGTTTCTCAATTGAAAAAACCACTGGCAATTGCTATGTGGGACTACAGTTGAATATTGCGCCATCACAAATTTGGAGAGTTTAAAGACTGGGATATAGCACTTGAGGGTTTGGCTGAAAGAGGATATAATGCAATCCGAGTGGATGCTATGCCCCAGTTTGTAGCTGCTGATTCGGATGGCAGAATCCGGGGTAGTTTTAAGAGCATTAAAGAAAATTGGACTCCATCGCTATGGGGTAATGATTTCACAATGGAATTTAATCCCAGACAAGCCTTATTAGAATTCCTTCCAAAATGTCAAAAATATGGGATTAAGGTTGGTTTGGCAAGTTGGTTTATGCGTCATGGAACTGACAGAAAAGGTATTTTTAATGAGGAGGGAGGACTGTTGCGGGCCTGGGATGAAACACTGTGTTTTTTGCAAGCAAATAACTTGCTGAGCAATGTGGTTTATGTGGATCTACTTAACGAATACCCCAACTGGCACGGATATGATTGGTTTAAAGGAGAAATGAACAAACGCTCTGACCAGAACAAATTTATCCTTGATAATCCTGATGCTAATGTCCCTACAGATTTTAACTTTGATACATCACAAGGAAATTCACTCCAGAGACACTTATATGAGAACTTTATTAATTCTACTATAAAAGTTTTGCGTGACAAGTATCCTGATCTTGACTATTTTGCATCTTTAGATTCAGGGATGCATCTGGGACGTATTGATTTAAATAATTTTAGTGCTCTGGATTACCACATCTGGTTTGCCCACAAGGGAGGAATACCTGGTCTTGATGTTGTTAGATCGAGGAAAGCAGATTCTGATTACCACAAAGCATATTCTGGCCTGATGGATTTCTGGAAGACAAACAAAGATCATCTCATTAACTGGATGGATGGGAGAATTTCAGATATATCAGATGCAGCTTCGAAAAACAATATTGTATGTGGCAATACTGAGGGATGGGGGCCTATTTGGTGGTTTGACCATCCCGGATTGGATTGGAGATGGGTCCAGGAATGTGCTGATATATGCGTAGACCTTGCATTAAAGCATAGCAACTATAAGTTCATTTGCACCTCAAATTTTACTCATCCTCAGTTCAGGG
The DNA here is from genome assembly GCA_018669475.1 of Bacteroidota bacterium. Lineage (GTDB taxonomy): Bacteria > Bacteroidota > Bacteroidia > Bacteroidales > UBA12481 > JABHCC01. The sequence goes on from JABHCC010000149.1 coordinate 39,868, forward strand.
GAATCTGGAATGATATTAGTTGGCACAGGCAGATTACCTCACGGATATTAAAAGGATAATAGAGTCTGCTTACTTCACGTATCTGGCTTTGTTTAAATAATCGAAACTCTCCTGGGCACTGGCTAGTGGATCATTATTGGTATATTCTTCAATTTCTACATACCAGTCTTTCATCTTAGACCGGTTCATCTGTTTGAAGATGGCTTCAAAATCCATCATTCCACTGGCACCAATCTCTTTTTCATCTTTGATATGGGTTAAGATGATCTGATCGGAGTATTTCTTTAGATATTCTGCCGGATTGGCTCCACCCACTTGGCACCAGTACACATCAAGCTCAAAGCAGACTTTGTCTTTGTCGGTATTCGCGAGCATATAATCATATATTACATGATCACCTATCTTTTTGAATTCGCCTGCATGGTTATGAAAACCAAAGGTAATTCCAGATTTTTTCGTCAACTCTCCTACTTTATTGAAATATTCGCAATACCTTTTCAAATCATTCAGTTCATTCTTTTCACCGACTGGCAGAAAAGGCATTACCATATAGATCATTTCTGCTTTGTTATGTGCCTCTGTGGCTATTTTCCACCAGTCCATGACTTTGTCTTCATTCCCCTTGGTATAGGACTGACCCAGATGGGCACTGGTGACTTTCATTCCCAAACTATCTACCTGCTTTTTGAATTCTACAGGCTTTAATCCGTAGATTTTCCCATCGGAATAGCCTGCTGTTTCAAGATTTTTGTAGCCGATTTTAGCAACTGCCTCAAGAGTTGCCTGAATGCCCTCTTTGTTAACCATACTCCGCAAAGAGTATAGTTGAAGACCAATATTTTTACCGGCTGGGGTGAGCATGCCATTTGAGGAAAAAAGCTGAGGGGCCACCAGACTACCGGCAGCCAGAAGAGAAGCTTGTTTGATGAAATTTCGTCTGTTTTGCATGCCTGAAGATAGTAAATGTTTCCCTTTTCAGGACCTGTAAAATTCAAGAACAGGAATAATTTCTCTATGATTGGCCATTTGATCCCGATCTTTTTTATTTTACCTCCAGCAATGTTATAATTCTCATTTTATCGGCTCATGATTGAACAAAGGCATGGGTCTTTCTTTTTTGAGTAACTTTAGATATGTTTGAGTAGCTTATTATCAAAACAATAATTATGCTGAAACCTGAATATGCGGATCGTATTTACTTTTTAAAAGACCGTGTTCTTTGCACTCCTCCAGAGATGGATTTGGAGAATGCCGAGATTCTGACCAATGGTTTCAGGGAGTTTGAGGGTGAGCCCCTTGTAATGAGGAAAGCCAAAGCATTTCGGAAACAATGCCTGGAAAAAACTGTAAGAATCTGGGATAAGGAACTCATCGTTGGATGTTCAGGTAGTAAACTCCGTGCCGGAATTCTATGTGCGGATACTTGTTGGTCGGTGCTTAACGAGGAGCTAGATACCATTTCAGAAAGATCCTATGATCCCTTTCATTTGAAAGATGAAGACAGAAGTTTGTTTGAGCAGAAGGTCAGGCCGTATTGGAAAGGTAGATCAAGCTACGAGGAGTGGATGGCACAGATACCTGATGACACCAGAGACTTGCGTGATGCAGGAGTGGTTTATATTGACAGAAAGGCGGTTAGAGGTTTTGGTGAAACCACTGCTGGATACGAGTGGCTCATCCGGGAGGGTATTATTGGTATTGAAGAAGTGATTAGAAAAAGAAGAGCCAGGCTTGATATAACTGTACCTGGCGATTACCAGAAGGATTATTATTTAGAGTCTTTACTTATCGTCGGTGATGGCATGAAGAAGCTGTCGATACGCTATAGCAGAGAGGCTGAACATCTTGCCTCATTGGCTATGGATGGGGAGAGAAAAAGGGAGCTGCTTGAAATAGCTGAAGTTTGCCTAAGAGTTCCTACCCATCCTGCCCAATCATTTCGAGAAGCATTACAAGCTCTTTATTTCTATCAGACTTTTATCTTCATGGAACAAAATGCGGCCAGTTATAATCCCGGCCGTATGGATCAATATCTCTTACCATATTATAATGCTGATCTCAAGTCTGGGGCAATTACCAAAGACCAGGCTCAGGAGCTGATTGAATGTCTTTGGGTCAAATTTGCTGAGCCTTGCCTTTTTCAGGATGCTGTCACCGCCGAGTTTGCAGCTGGCTATCCCATGTTCCAGAATGTATGTGTGGGAGGAGTGGATGAAACTGGCAGGGATGCTGTTAATGAATTGTCATACATGATTCTTCAGGCAACAATGGACGTTCAGTTATATCAGCCATCTTTATCGGTCAGGTACAGTCTGGCAAAAAATCCGAGCAATTTTCTGAGAAAAGTAGTGGAACTGATTGCTTTAGGTACAGGCTTTCCTGCATTTCATAACGATGATATAGGCATAAGAATGTTAATGAACAAGGGCATTCCTTTACGGGAGGCTTTTGACTGGAATCCATGTGGTTGTGTGGAAACAAATCTTGAAGGACGACTACGTCATTATACCGCTCTGGCAGATGTAAATCTGGGTTCAGTTATTGAGTTAGCGCTTTTGGATGGCCGTAGTCGGAAAGCCAATAAGTACGTCTCTGTCAGAACAGGCAATGCTGAAGAGTTTGAGACTTTCGAATTGTTCCTTGATGCAATAAAGAAACAGTTCGCCTATGTAACCAGGGCGGTGGTGAAAGGCAGTCATATTATTGATGAGGTTTGTATGAACAGGCCCTCACCAGCACTGTCTTTAACATTCAAAGACTGCATTGAAAGTGCCAAAGATTATGCCTGGGGAGGAGCAAAATATAATACTGGAAATGGGATTATTCTGATTGGTGTGGCTGACCTGATAAACAGTATTTCTGCAATAAAGCATATTGTTTTCGACACTCAACTTGTCAGTATGTCGCAATTACTCAAAGCCTTAGAGGATGATTTTGATGGTCATGATGATATCCTGAAACTCTGTCGTAAGGCGCCAAAATATGGTAATGATAATCCCGATGTTGACTGGATAGCAGGTGATATTTTTACATATTTTGCTGATGAGATTGAGAGCTATAATTCCAAATTTGGTAAGATGACTCCAGGTATTCTACCTGTATCAGGAAATACCCCATTCGGACTTGAGGTTGGAGCATTACCATCGGGAAAGAGGGCCTGGAAACCACTTGCCGATGGAGTGAGTCCCATGGGGGGGACTGACATGAACGGATCAGGTTCTGTGTTGAAATCAGTTGCAAATATTCCTCATGATCGCTTTGTACAGGGCACCCTGCTGAATTTGAAAGTAGAACCAGCTATGTTACATGATGAGAACGGAGTAAGACAGATGATGGCTTTCCTGAAATCAATGTGCAGCCTTGGGGTTTATCATGTTCAGTTCAATGTTATTGATCAGGAAAAACTACTCAAAGCTCAGGAGTCTCCGGATGATTATCGAGGACTTCTTGTAAGGGTAGCTGGGTATTCTGCCTACTTTGTCGAGTTAGGAAAAGATGTTCAGGATGATATAATCGGTAGAACAATGCTCCATGGAATCTCAGTCGGGTAGAAAAACAACAGACGATGTTAAAGCTGTGGTTCTCCGTATTGAGAGGATGTCTATTTTTGATGGGCCGGGTTTGCGAACGGTTGTGTTCCTAAAAGGATGCCATCTCAACTGCCAATGGTGTTCAACTCCGGAGTCTCAAATTATAAAACCAGAAAAGGGATTTTTGCAAGATCGCTGCAGAGAGTGTGGATCCTGTATTGAAAATTGTAAAACAGGAGCCCTTTCGATGATAGAAGGAAGAGTTGTGACTGACCACTCCCTGTGTAGTTCATGTTTTGAATGTGTAGATATTTGTCCTCATGATGCACACAAAAGCTTTGGACAGGAAATGACAGATTCTCAGGTGTTTGATGAGATTAGCAAGGATGAAGTATTTTTCTTTCACTCGGGAGGTGGTGTAACTATTAGCGGAGGGGAATGTCTTTGTCAGCCTGATTTTGTCATCTCTGTTTTAAAGAAATGCAGGATTCGTGGTATCTTTACGGCAATTGAAACAAGCCTTTCAGTAAGCTGGGAGATTATCGAAAATGTGCTTCCGTTTATTGATAATCTGTATGTGGATATTAAACATTTGGATACCAGAATGCACAAGAAATTTGTCGGTGTCAATAATAAACTTATTCTCTCCAATCTTGAAAAACTTGATAGATCTGAATTACCATTCGATTTGCATATTCGCATACCATTGATTCCGGGAGTTAATGATGATGATGCCTCTCTTTTAGCCCTGATTCCTGTCATGAAGTCGTTAAAGAGGCTTACTGACATTGAAATTCTTCCGTACCACCGCCTTGGTGTTGGAACCTATGCCCAGCTGGGTAAGGATTACAAATTTGAGGGTCTTCAGCCGCCAACAGAGGAATATATTGCCGAACGCATTGAGTTTTTGAGTAAACAGGAATTGACCGTTCCGCTTAGAATTGCAGGAGGTGCTTAGGATACCTTAATCCTTAAATCCGGATAGGAATAGGTGATTATTTTCCACCGAACAGTTTATATATTTCCGAACCTGCAGCCAAAAAGGCCCCTGTTCCATATACTTCAGATTTATCGGGCCAGGCTTTTCCCGGACCTGCACCAATTGGCTGCACATAACCCAGCATGCCATCTTTGTTAACATGTCCTGCCATGGCTCTCCAGCCTTTTTTCACTGCATCGATGTAGTCGGTTTTTTCAAGAATTCCCTGATTAACACCCCAGGCTAAACCAAAAACATAGAATGATGAGCCACTTGTTTCAGGTGTTGGATAATAATCCTGTCCTAACAAACTCATAGCCCAATGGCCCTGAGGCGTTTGGATTTCCAGTAATTTTTTAGCCATCTTTTTGTAGAGCTTTAGAAAGTACTTGTATTCCTTGCTCTGAGGGTTTAGCTCAGTCATTATGTTGGCCAATCCTGCAAAAACCCAGCCGTTGCCCCTGGCCCAGAATACCTTGGTGCCATTATCCCTTTTACTTATATAACTTTCATCGCGATAAAATAAGTTTTCCTTTTTATCGAACAGGAAATCTGTTGTAGCCTTATATTCTTTCATCAGGAAATCAAGATATTTTCTTTCTCCGGTGATGTTGTACAGCTTGGCCCATACAGGGGGTGACATAAACAAGGCATCGCACCAGTTCCACCGATCCTGATGATAGGGTGTTTTCCAGGTAAGAACAGATTGAGAGGGGTGCATCATGATAAAACCAAACTGTTTCTTGGTTGGCTCGAGCATCTTCTCTTCTCCGTATTTACGGTACAGCTCAGCATACATCTGACCAACAGTATGGTCATCAGCATGATATTGCCTTTTATGCAACATCCACTCGTTTTCGGCGCCAATGGATTTAAGCCAGGTGTAATATTTATCATCATCAGCCATAGCTGCCCATTTTACCATTCCCACATACAAAGCCCCTTTTGTCCAGGCCAGTGGATGGTGTGGAACTTTGTGCCCGCTATACAAATCATTGATGTGCTCAATTTGCCTATCGGCCACTTTCTGCATAATAGCTTTAACTTCTGATGGCTTTATTTCCTGGGCAGAAAGTATTCCATTTATAGTAATAAATACCAGGCATACAGCCAGTAATCGTATTGTAAAAAACCTCATAATCGTCAGATCGTTTAGTGTTAAAATGAATCATTGAGTCCAATGAATGCCATACAAATTTATGATTATTTTATGCAAACGTTTGCGTTATTATGAATTCTTTTTTAAGCATAATTGACGATATTTACTTTATATGAAAAATCTGAAATTTTTACTGGTGCTGATGCTTTTACTCAGCACTTGTCAACAAAATGCATCTGGACAAAAAAGCATCCGTGATTTTGATGTGAGGCCAGAGAACAGCCCTGACCTGAACAGAATTAATTTGCAAATGGCAATTGACTGGGCCTCATCCGGAGGGAAGGCACTTTTTGTGGAGCCATCTGAAATCCCATATCCCATCAATGGAGGGATCATTCTGAAGGAGAATGTCTCTTTGATTGGAGTGCATGGTCCCACACCACGCGGAACGGTTCACCAAACACTAAAACAACCAGTAGGCAGTGTATTCAAAATAACAGATGAGAAAAATGCATTCATAACCGTAGAAACCGGTACACAAATCAAAGGAATCCAGTTTTGGTACCCCAATCAAACTCTTAAGGAGCCCTCCAAGATTATCGAGTATCCGCCAACTGTCAAAGTTTCTACGACAAGCCGAACACAAGGAGTTTTCCTCTCTTGTTTGACCTTTTACGGGGAGTATCTGGCCTTTGATTTTAATGCCAGTAGAGATTATCCATGTGAATTAATGGTTTTTGAACATTGCTATGGCTATCCGCTGAGTGGTGAATTTATTAGGATGAATTACTGTTATGATGTTCCCCGAATCCTCCATTGTCATGTTAATCCAGCTATACAACGATTTATTGGCGGACAAATACATCGGGATGTGGTGGATGAAGTGATACGCAATAAAACCTATGCATATACCATCAATAATACTGACAACGCCCAACTTATAGATCTATTCACATTTGGGACATATGGTGGAATTCTTCTGGATGCTGAATCATATGGACAGTTAACTAACTTTAATTTTGATTGCGTGGCTGTTGGTATTTTAAAACGTGGGAGTAACACTAAAAATCGTAATTGGCAAATAGCTCAAGGATCAATCATTGCCAACACAGGAGAACAGGTGGAAAATATCCATCCAATAATTATTGAAGGCCAGGGTCACACTTCATTAAGTAATGTAGAAGCGTTTTCAGGTGGTAATGGTGCATTGTCAACTATTCCCATGTCATGTGATTACCTGCTGGTTAGAGGAGACAAGAAGCTCACCGTTTCTATCTGGGGAGCCAGGATGAGAAATTATATTTCTGATTCACCAATTACTGTCGAGAATGACAATGCTGTTATTCAGATTGTAGGATGTTTTGATAAAGATGAAAAGATCTATAATGAGATTATTAAATAGGTGACATCATGAAAACGAGAAGAGAGTTTATCAAAAATACTGGAATTATATCTGCGGCAGCAGCAATCATCCCCTCCCTGGGTTTGGATATTCTGTAAGACCAAGTCATACACCCTGTATATTTACATAGGTGCAAAACCTTAATCTAACTTGCCAAATTAATACTAATTGGGCAAGTTAGATTCCATAATTTATAAAAACTTGGGATTTTTAAATGCAGTACGACTGGAACTATTTTCTTGTTTGCAGTATTGACCATTCCAGCAATCTGGTTTATTTGGAAAGTCAGATCGAAATATCTGACTGTGCTGGTAGAATTCCGAGCGCTTATCAGTGGAGTTAAGCGATATAATTTGATACATTTGGAAATATTTTGATGTAACAAGTTGAAAATAAAACCTTCGGTATGCGTTCAATTTTTCTGTTTCTATTTGCTTTAGTTCAATTCGTTTCGGTCGCTCAGGCCCAAATGGACCATGTTAATCTGTTTGATGGGAAAAGTCTTACAGGCTGGGAGTATTTCCTTGTTGAGCCTGATGTTAGTATGGAGGATGTTTGGAGTGTAGAAGATGGCCTCCTGATCTGCACGGGTGAGCCTATGGGCTATCTGGCTACCAATGAAGAGTTCACCAATTTCAAACTGGTGCTTGAATGGCGTTGGGCACCTGGAAAACCAGCAGGTAATTCGGGAGTACTTATGAGGATTACAGGTAATCCTCAGGCTTTACCTAAATGTACTGAGGCTCAGCTGAAACATGGTAGTGCCGGTGATATTTATGGATTCCATGGGTTCAATGTGACAGGAGATCCTGATCGGTTTATATCCAACGAAAAAGAATTGACAGGAAAGCTTACCGGTGTATCGAAAATCAAAGACAATGAAAATGAACCCGGCGAATGGAACCAATATGAGATTTATCTCCTGAAAGGAAACCTGACACTGTATGTAAATGGAGAGAAGGTAAATGAGGCGGATGGATTGGATGTGCTTGCTGGTAAAATTGGCTTGCAATCAGAGGGAGGCGAAATACATTTTCGTACAGTCAGCTTAATCCCGTTGGATTCAAATAATACTCACCAACATACTCATGATCACTAGGTTTTCAATGAATGGCCTCAGTTTCATGATCCAAATGGGAATTACTTGTCTATGAAATAGAACTATTGAGAAGTTTGCAATTGGTATATTTTGTTCGATTGTATTTTTAATTTTTATTCATAACTTATTCCGGAGAATTTGCCATAGTCAATCAAGAACACCTTCATGGATATAGATAATGGTCTTATCTCCTATATATCTCCCATAAAGCTTCCGGAATTATCTGTCAAAAGTTTTAATCAGCTTATTTTTGACACATTACAAAACCGTTCTACTCAATCGGAGATAATTATCGGCCATGTTGGCAATGATTTAATCAGGATTAACCTTCATCACTTGCAATCTATTGTCAGAACTGTCTATTGGAAGGTGCATGAACTTGGATTATCACCCGGAGATACAGTACTGCTTTGCCGCCTGGAAGGGGGAAGTGAGCTAAATATTGCATTATTGCTTATTGCTTTAAGTGCATATGGTTTACGGGTGTTTCTACCTATGTATATGGAACCAGATCGCTTGGCATATTGGATAAATCTGGCAGGAGTTAAATGTGTATTGTTGCCTGAAAATGAATTTGCTAAGAATGACAGCCATCACAAGGAAAAAGAGCAAATTAAATTGATCAAGAATATTGCCTCTGATTTAAGAATTCAGGTTGTCGATGTACAGGATGGGCAAAATACAGTAGGAATTCTACCTGATTCCCTTGGAGGTGAGGAGGAAAAAGATGGTTTTCCTCCTGCGATCGGTAGTTTTGATAGCCTTCAAACTGAGGCATTAATTGTTACCACTTCTGGAACTTCGGAGGATTCCAAACTTGTAGTTTATACCCAGGGAGCGATTCTTAATTCTTGTTTGTCATGGGAAACTGCAGGATTTTTCAGCCCTGAAATAATGGGAGGAAGGAGTTTTACTCCCCTGATTTCACATACAATGGGTGTGCGTGGATTATTTAATGCATTGTGGTCAGGTCACGCTGTATGCCTTATTAACTCCAGTTATTACACGGAGAAACCAGAAATAGCCCGGTATTTCTTGATGGAAATGAAACCTGAGAATATAACTGGTGGACCTGCTTTGTACCAGATGTTACTTGAGATGATCCGATTGTTCCCTGAACTGAGAGATGGTTTACGACAGCATCTTCAAACCCTGGTTTCAAGTGGAACAAATTTCAATCCAACAACTTTGAAGGTTATTGAGGATGCTTTTGAGAAACCTCTGCACAATGCTTTTGGTACGACCGAAACACACCAGGTCACTAATACATTGTTGTCTAAAGAGAATAATAGTTATTCGGATTCTGTTTTGGGAGGCCTGTTGCCGGGAGTTGAAATTGAGCTTAAGCCAACAGAGGATAATCATGATTTATATTCCTTACAGGTATATACTCCATTCATGCATAAGCGTGTGCTGGGCAAGACTCAAGAAAATCAACCATCAACTGACAAATTCTTTGCAACAAAGGACCTGATAAAGATTGGGGCAGAAGGACAATTGATTTTTGTTGGACGTGAGGATTATGATTTCCTGAAAGATGGATTTGGCGTGAAGATTCCCTTAGCATCTATCAGGGGATATTATGAAACTCTGATTGAAAGATACAATTATGTCCATTTTGTTCCGGTTAATGCCTACCCTGGATTAGCAGTGTTGATATTTGATCCGGACAGCCAAGAGCTGGTGAGGAGAAAAGATTCAGTTAAACGATTGATAAAGGATATCAATTCAAATCTCAGAAAGCAACTAACTCCTTTCGAGTACAAGCACAGGCATATTGCAGCTTATCTTATTATAAGTGAAACTGCACCGTTGACCAGCAAGGGCAATGTTTCGATCAGGATTCTGAAAAAGAACTATTCCCGTGAATTGAAAATGCTTGAAAACTTATTTAATCGACAAACTGAAATTAGCCTGATAGAAGATGACGAGCCTGATGTTGATCCTTTCTCCGAATTCTCCAATCCCTATTTGGGCTTTATGATCAGGGCGCTAAAAACAAATTGGAGTTTTCATAGGGGCAGAGGTGATGAGTTGTATAGTCACCGTGATGGGAAGGAGCTTGCGGTAATAGATTTTGTAGGAGGATATGGTACTGGCCTGCTCGGTCATAATCATCCTGCTATCAGGAAGTCGATTAGTGATTTCTTAGATAAGGAAGCTGTTCCTTTATCAGATCAGTTCAGTAGTCACGATATAATCGGACGGTTAGCCCGCGATCTTGAAAATGAGGTTTCATCAATCCATAAGACTCGTTTTGTAACATTATTTGGTTCAACAGGTTCAGAGGTGGTAGAAATGGCATTGCACCATGCATATTTGGAATGGACAAAAAAATTCAAAAAGATAAGGGACGATCAGTTCAGGCAATTTGCTGATGTTGCGGGTAATCTTGTTCAAGATATTTGGGATAAAAACCAGCAAAATTTTAAGAGACAAAGAGTAAGTGTGGTTTCACATGTAAAAGGATATCACGGACTTACTTCTGGAGCACGTGCAATTCTTGGTGAAGGGGAGAGGAAAAAACCATTCACAGGCTTGTTTGCTATTAATTCGATCCAGATAGATGATCAGATGTTGGATTGGAAAGCTATTCTCGAAAAAAAAGTTTCTGAGGCTACTTTTGAAATCAAGATATTGAAACTATCGAAGCAAGAGGTAAGGGTTGAGAAGGTTCCTGTTTCTTTAATTTTAGCAAGTATTTTTGAGCCAATTCTTGGTGAAGGAGGAGTACGTGAATTAGCCCCTGGAGTGTTGGAATACTTTGCTGAACAATCATATCCCCTGATAATTGATGAAATACAAACAGGCCTGGGACGTACCGGGGAATTCCTTGCTTCGCAAAATGTAAAAGGAGACTATTATCTCTTGTCTAAATCGCTCGGAGGTAATTATCATAAACTTGCTGCTCTTCTGATTCGCAAAAGTCGATTCATTACCAAATTTCAAAAGCACTTTCTGAGCACTTTTTCAATGGGGGCTCTGGCAGCCCAATCAGCTTTGACATCCCTTAGTATAGTCAGGCAGGATCAGTTAGCGAAATTGGCCCGGGGAAAAGGGAGTTATCTTATGGATGGGCTTTCCCAACTTATGTTGAAGTTCCCTTCACTTATTAAGCGGGTAGGCGGAAGAGGCCTGATGTGTGGATTGCAAATGTGTGACATGTTAGATCTCGAATCACTTCTGATCAGAACATTATACAAGCATAAGTTATTGGCTTACTTTTGCTCAGCGTATCTGCTTAATGTTCACCAGATTCGAGTTCTGCCAACATTGTCAGCAAGCGATACCCTTCGTTTTGAACCTAGTGCCTATATCAGTCATTTACATATAGATAAGCTTCTGAAAGCATTGGACTCATTTTTCTATTTAGTAGAAACTAAAAATACCTACGAATTGTTCAAATTCCTGATGGATGGAGATCCTTTTACTGATAATCGGGGATTTAGGCCTGAGCAGGGTTTAATAGATGTAAAATATGAAAAACCTGTTAAAGGGGCTCGAAGAATAGCCAGTATTGTGCATTTTGCCTACCCAACTGAAGAGCTTCGGATCATGGATCCCTGCCTGGCTCAAGGTTCTGATACAGGATTGAGAATTTTATTCAGTCGTTTTCAGGCAGTTCTTGCAGGTAAGACGATATTGTTATCTGCCAAAAACCTTCACAAAGGCACAATCCATTTATCCATATACTTATTGACTGCCGACTCAGGAGAACTAGAACGCTTACAAAAGGAGGGACGTAGAAACAAGACTACCAGAAGAATCCAAAAGGCTGTGAATCTGGCCGCAAAGAATGGAGCTGAGGTGATTAGCCTTGGGGGATTTACTTCGATTCTCACTCGAAATGGTACTCAAATTGTTCCTCCTCCTTCATCAAGGATTACTACAGGTAACAGTTTAACTGCTGGTATGGGGATTCGAAGAATGTTCAATGAGATTGAGAAGAAAGCTCATTTAAAAGAGGATGTGAATATTGCACTTGTAGGATCAACCGGTAATATTGGCTCACTGATAGGGAGAGAATTAATAATAAAAGAAGGGTACTCCAGGTTAGTGCTAATTTCCCGGCGAAAGGTGAGTTCAGATATGATAGTCAAGCGTTATCGATTGCCAGAGGATGTACAATTTGACCAGAACAAAATCCTTGTGTCAACAAATCTGTCAAATATTCAATCATGTAATTTTATTGTGGCAGTTAGTAATTCTTCTGATCCTATCATCTTTCCAAGCCACATTCGGTCGGATACTCAAGTAAATATCTTCGATGTGTCAATACCCTCTGCTGTTTCAATGGATGTTCATCAAATGGAGAATGTCAATGTTATCCCATTTACTGCCTATGCGGCTCTACCCCATGATCCGAATTATGTTATCAGCACCTGCCTGCCTCGGGGAACAATGTTTTGTTGTATGGCGGAAGGTATCCTGTGTGCTCTGGAAGATGTCAATTACAAGTTGACAGGGAGAATTGATCCTGAGGCTGTAGATCACCTTGTCAGATTAGCTGAGAAACAAGGCCTGACTGCAGGGTCGGATTTAGCAAAATCTTTTAAAAAAAGAATGTGATGGAGGTGCTTTTCAATTTCGGTCTGTCTCAAGACGATTCCCGAACGGAAAAACAGTTTCTGAAATTATCAGAGGATGACCATGTTTTGTGTCTGGCGAGCGGAGGTGAGGTTCCATTGGATTTGATCTCAGGAATAAAAGACATTCATATTGATGCGGTTGATACAGATCAGAATCAGCTGTTTTTAGCACAATTGAAACACAAAGCTGCAATTCATCTTGATCCAAATGAAGCAGCTTTGCTGCTTGGATATTCTAAGGGGAGCGAAGCTATAAGGCGAACATTATTAAGCCATTTGAAATTCCATTTATCCGAAGCTGAAAAAGACTTCTGGAAGCATAATATTGATCTGTTTAATTTGGGGCCCATTCATGCAGGTCGTTTTGAAACATACATTCGGAAATACAATAAAATCGTCTCTTCTCTCCTTGGAAAGAAACATCTTATTGCCCTAATGGGCATGAATGATCGTGCAGAACAGGAGGACTATTTTGATCATTATTTCAGAGTCAGACTTCTTAAATTTATTTTCAGGATAGCCTTTCACCCCCGAATATATAAAAGCCGTGGAGTTGTGGAAGAAGGACTACAGCATAGCAAGACAAGCAATATGGCAGAATTTTTTTACAGCCGTTTCAGAAATTTTTGCGTAGCCAACCCAGCGGCGAAAAACGGCTATTACCAGTTTACTTTTTTCAACGAGATGATACTACCAGAAGCATTTCCTGATTTCCTTCAGGTAAAGAATCTTAATATCCTCAGGGCTCAGACTCAAAACCTGAATTTCTTTAAAACTGATATCATGGATCACCTGAAACAGGTCGAGGATAATTATTATTCTAAAATTGCTTTATCAAACCTCAGCGACTGGATGAGCTGTGATGAGATTACAAGCTTGCTAGATATAATCCTAAAGAAAGTAAAACCCGGTGCCCGTATCCTGGCCAGGTATATCCATGCTCCAATTATCTTGTCAGGTGATCATGCCGATCGATTTGAAATTGATTATGAGCAAGCAAGGGATCTTATGAATAAAGAGCGATATCCCTTTTACTCACTGATTCCCATGGTAGTTACATGAGATTTTGATTTAAGCATGTATTCAGGTATATTTGTTTAAGTGCCATTCACTTAAACCATTACTATGCGATTCTATCTGGTTGATCGAATAACCCAAATAGAGCACGGAGCTTCTATTGAAGGCATTAAAGCCTGGACTTTATCGGAAAACTATTTTGAGCAACACTTTCCGGGATATCCTGTTGTTCCCGGAACCTTACTAATTGAGTCGATGGCACAGATTCTGGGATATCTGGGCGAAATCAGTTACGAAAAGGAATTTTGTGATACAAAAGGTGTATATGTGTTATTGACCATTATTCATCGGGCTAAATTCAGAGACTATGTGATTCCCGGGGATCAGTGTATTTTGAAAGGAAGGCTTAAGTCTCTGGATAAAAATCGTTGTTCGGGATCAGCTGAAGTCTATGTCAATAAAAAGCGTATGGCAGAAGCAGAGCTCTCATTTATAATTATTCAGCAGCATATGCTGCCACCAAATAAGTACATTTCCAAGCGAGATGAGTACAACCATATTCTTACACAAGAAAGACAAAGGGGGACATGAGCGAACGGATATTCATGACCGATTATGTATATGCCTTGCCCGGACTTCCGGGACAGTATGAAATAGCTAAAGCCATGGATGGGCATGAGGCAGTTTTCGATAATAATTCAGAATCACCTTTTTTTGGGAAATTAGACTTTCCAGAAGAACTTTTAGCCCTGATAAGAAAGCAGGATTTGAAGAGTATGCGTGAAGATGCCCTTGCTGCAGGTATATGTAGTTGGTTGTTGATGAATCGTTTGGATATTGATAAGGATGAATTGATCTCTCTACCTCTCTTTGTGGCCACCGGGGTAGTAATCGAGAAATTATTTGCAAGAAAACCAAAAGTGCTAAAGTATTTCAATCAGGCTTTAATGATGGAATCGACGGTGGATAAAAACAATCGATTGTCAAGGATTCTGCCACCTTTATTGGCTCTGGAAACTCTGACAAATGCTGCTGAGACTTATGCCGCCCAGTATGGGGGGATGGCAGGTGAAAATACAACATTTGGAGGATGTTCATTAGGTGGATTCTATTCTTTGAAAGAAGGGTTTGACCAAATTATTTCCGGAAACATTGGAAGAGCTGTTGTTGGAGCGGTAAACCTTAGTGGTATTAATTCCTACAGAACATTCAGCCCTTTTTTCCAGTCTGTTGATCACTGGCACGAGAGCCCGTGTGCAGTTTTTATGATTCTTGAATCTGAGAGCAATTTGAAAGCAAGGGCGGGATTAAATGCATTTGAACTAACTAAACTCGAGGCTATTCCGACAATTCCTTCATTATTTGAACCGCAGGAGAAAACCTTTAGGGATTCCATTTTAAACTCAAGTTCATCTTCTTCATTGGTTTTTAGCGGAGCTTTCACTGATAAAGCATATGAATTGGATTACCGGGCATGCACAGCTACAAGTTCGAATTCGTTCAGCTGGTATCCATCCTATGGTAATCTTGGATCTGCTTCTGTATTGATGAATTTATTGGGGGCTACTCATTTCATAGATACAAAAAAAGCAGAGACTGTTGAATGTCTTGATCGGGATCCATATGGAAGGATTTCCAAAGTCAGGCTTAAGAAATATCAATTATGATTAAGGAAAGGGTATTTGTGCTTGATTATGATCTGATCAGTCCCTTGGGAGTGGGAAAGAAAGATGTTTGGGAAAATATTGAAGATCAAAAATCCGCTGAGGATGAGATTACGAACTTTGATGTGGATGGTCTGCAAATACGTCATGGATGTGAGGTTAAGAATGGTTTACGGCAGTTGTACTGCAATGAACCTGAACAATTATTGGCTGCCATGAGGTTTGACCGAAAACTTGAACTTCTATGTGCTGTATATAAGCTGATGAATGACAGGCTTTTAGTCTATCTGGAAAAGGTCGAATCAGGCAGGGCAGGAGTTATTTTGGGCTTAGGAGTTGATGTTTTCCCCTTTGAGTTATTGGATAAGGATATACTAATGCGTTTGGGATCTGAAATGGATCCATTATTGCTTATTTCTGAACAGATGAAAACCTGGTCGGGTCCTCTCAATCTGGTTCTAAATCCATTTGATATGTATCCCATCTACCTTGCTGAGAAGTTGGGATTGGCAGCTTTCCAGAAAACTGTACTGACGGCCTGTGCGGCTTCTACTCAGGCTTTTATTCTTGGGTGTCAGGCTATTGCAAGAAGAGAAGTTGATGTTGTTCTGGTGGGAGGAACTGATTCAATTCTAAATCTGGTGGGATTAACAGGTTTTTCAAAACTGGGTGTTCTGGCTGAGTCCGATTCAAATCCAGGGACTAGCTGCAAACCATTTGATGTCAATCGCAAGGGAACTTTGGCTGGTGAGGCAGCTGGTTTGTGTCTATTAGTATCTGAAAAGTACCTGGACCGCACTGGTGGAAATCCCAGTTTTGAAGTATTGGGCCATGGCAATACACTTGATGCATACCAAATCACTGCCCCTGATCCAGAGGCAAAAGGCATGATCCGTGCAATTGAAAATGCCTTGAAGGGTTCTGGGATCAAGCCTGAGGAAATCGATACTATTAATTTGCACGGTACAGGTACTTATTTGAATGACCCAGCAGAATTGTTGGCTCTGGAAACCGTTTTTGGTAATGTTCTTAACAAGATACCTGTTTGCTCAACAAAAGACAGGCATGGACATGCAATCGCTGCCGCTGGTATCCAGGAACTTGTTGTTTTGTTTGAATGTATGTCAAATAATATGGTGCCAAGTACGATAAATCTTACTCATCCTATTGGTGATAGTGGTGCAGATTTTGTCATGGGAACTAACCGGAGAACTCCACTTAATATAGGAATGAGTAATAATTTTAGTTTTGGAGGTATCAATACCTCTGTTGTGGTGAAGAAAATTAACCAATGAATTAAGGCTAAATATGGATCTGAAACTTGACAATAAAAGAGTTCTTATGACGGGTGCAACGGGGGGGATCGGCCGTGAGATTTGTAAGGCTTTTCTGATGGAAAATGCAAAGATCTTCAATTTTTACCGGGAACGGAATAAAATGGAGAGTCTTGTAAGCTGGCTTAATGATCAGGGAATTTCAACTGACAAGCTACATGGTTGTTCCGTTAATCTTTCAGATCAGGACTCTGTGGAAGATGGCTTCAAAAAAATGATGAGTGAGTTTGGAGGAATTGATATCTATGTGAACGTTGTGGGAAAAGCTGTTGAGAGTCCATTTTTATTGGGAAATTCTGATGATTGGGAAAAGGCTCAGGAAATTAACCTCAAACCTGCTGTTTTGCTTAGTCGTTTGGTCATTAAGCCCATGATGCTTGCTCGCTCAGGATCAATTGTGTTTATTAGTTCTATTGTTGCCTGGCGATTTGGGAGGGGAGTCGTGCCATATGCAACTGCTAAAGCTGCACTCAATCGCTTTGCTGAGACTCTTGCCTTCGAAGTGGGCCAGAAAGGAATTAGAGTAAATCTGGTTTGTCCGGGAATGATAGATACCAAGATGGCTGAATCTATTAAACAAAAGCATTCTGATTTTTTAGAATATCATTCAGCACTGGGGCGTATTGGAAAACCAAAAGAGATAGCTCCAGCAGTACTCTTTTTGGCCTCTGATGCCACGTCATCATATATGACCGGACAAAAAATTGTTGTAGATGGTGGTGTAAGCCTCTAAAAATAAATATAAAGAAACTAAAGATGAAAGATAATTTAGTGTTGAATTTTATCATTGAGTCCATTTCAGAATCCAGCGGATTGGAAGTGGAATCTATAAATCCCGGTAGTACTTTATTTCAAGACTTGTGCCTTACTTCCATTGATATGGTAGAAATTTTCTACATGATTGAAATGGAGTATGATATCAGCCTAAGAGCTTCTGATTTTGAAAATGATCTCAGGAAGGACATGGACGGTGAAGAATTCGAAATTGACAATGTTATAACTGATAAAGGCCTAGCTGCCATCCGACAGAAGCTTCCGGAGATTAATAGCGACAATCTTAAGCAAGGACTTACGGTTGATCAATTGATAAAATTTATCACTGTTAGAGCGCTGGCCAATCTAGTAACTATCAAAATCAATCAATAGCTTATGTTCCCCAGAATCTGTTTAGCTGGTGCAACAGGATTTACTGGTCAACTCATTGCCTCAGAGTTAATGATCAGGGGGATTCCGTTCAGTATTTTGGGACGTAATTTGGAGAAAATGAGGCTGTGGCAGCAACAGACCGGGCACCATGGAGAACTTCTTTGTGCCAACATTCAGGATGAGGTAGAAATCATCAAAGTGCTTAATAAAACTGATCTGGTAGTCAATTGTGTTGGCCCATTTAATCTATTTTCAACTGAACTTTGTGCTGTGGTTACCAAGTTAGGGAAAGATTATTTTGATATTACCGGTGAACAGTCATTCGTGAAATATTCACATGAAAGGAATGCAGAAAAGGCCAAGCAAAGTGGTGCTTCTATTGTTCATTCCATGTCTTTTGAATCTTGTCTGGCAGACATTATGGCTAGTCATTTGGTGCAGGATTCTGATCAGGTAGAGGAAATCTCGTCATTCTATTATTTTTCGGCAACAAGACCATCACCAGGGACTCGTTTAACGATGCAAACAGCCCATTACTTTCCTACTTTTGCTGTTCGTAACCATCAGATCAAAGAGATCCCTCCTCTGGCCTGGTCAAGAAAAGCTTCATGTTCTGAGATCCCGGAAATAAAGACTGCTTTCTTCATGCCTTACCCAGAAGTCATTTTTTTTAAGGAAAGGTACAATCCCAAGGTTTCGGGTTCTTTCATATTAAGCAATGAGGAAAAGAATTCATTTCCCAGATCAAAGATTCAGGGAGATCAGAATGATCTCAACAAGATTGTAGAGCGGCATAGTAAGCGCAGAGTAAAGCCTATCACAAAGGAGGAATGTATGGGTCAGAAATTTAGTTTGTATTTACGGGTTCTTACAAGGGATGGTCGTGTAAAAATTAAATGTATTAAAGGAGCCGATATGTATGGAGTGACAGCAGCAATAGTTGCTGAAGGAATATCGTATTACATGAAAATAAATAATCCGGGAGGGATGTATTCACCGGCATTATTCTTTGGAGATTATCCTTTGCTAGACAGGCTGATAACTACTCACGGAATACAGATTACCGAAGGATCAAATTTATTAGAGTTGTAAATATTGAAGATTAGAGATCAAATGAAGACTGACAGAATAATTCTCTTCTTGATCAGGAATAACAAGAGTTTATTCTTCCTGGCTCTGGTCATTATTGTTGGAATGGTTCTGCTAATTCGTCCCGTTTCTATTACAGGTGATTTTTCAGGTTTTGAAATGCGTCAGAATCCTTATCAGCAGGTTGAGAAGACATTGTCTGAAGAATTCCACACCAGGAGTTTGATTCAGCTTAAAATCACACAAAAGGACCAGCCTATATCTGTCCTTTGCAACAATCTTAATGAGCTTGAGAATGATGTAAAAGCCATAATTCCAGATGCTCACATATTATCCATTCACCAGATTGATAAATTGCTTTTCCAATTATATGGAAAAGAAGCTTCTGCTATGAAAGTATTGGAAAGATGCCACAGTCTTCCATTTCTATCCAATATGATTTCTTCAGATAATCGTTCATTCCTATTCCTGATCCAGGTGACTGATAATGAATCATTTCCGTTGGAGGCTTTTAATCAGTTGATTGGGGAGGACTATGCAGGTATTGTGAAAATGAATCCAATGAGTTACTTCCATATTTCTGACGATATTGAGACGGCTCTCAGGAAAGATCTGGTACTTATTCCCATTGTTCTTCTCTTAATAACAATTGGATTGATCTTAATGATATTTAAAAGAGTCAGTGCCCTGGCTTACATATTTGGTCAGATATTCATTAGTATGATTCCGATATTTTTCATTCTATCCGTATTCAAAATACCAATTAGCCTGGGAACAATATTGATCTTACCGGTTGTCATTGTCATTGCTCTGGCCGATGGCATACACTTATTGGTTGGATACCATAATCAGGATCCGAGTCAAAATCGTCAGGAGGCTGCGAAAAAGACACTCAAGTTATTTATTGTCCCATCATTTCTAACCTCTCTAACCACAGCTGTTGCCTTCTGTTCATTCGGACTTTCCGAATCGGTCGGAATTCGGCACTTTGGTCTTATAACAGGTATTGTTGTTTTATTCGAATTTTTCCTCACTTTCATGATTTCGCCATACTGGTTAAGTCGCTTGAGTATATCAAATCTTAATGCTCGCACATTATCAAATATTTTTCCGGTTTTAGTGAGGTACCGAAAACCTATCGGAGCTTTCCTATTAGTCTTATTAATATCTGCTGCTTTATTCATACCTCAATTAAAGTTTGCAACTAATTATGAGAAATTTTTCCCTTCACGATCAAATATTGCAAGTACGTATGAAGAGTTTAAACGGGATTTTAAATCTCCGGTAAGCATGGATATTGTACTAGCCTTAGAAAAGCCTACTAGAGATATTTTGTCGGGTGATTATCCTGCTTTTACCGAATTGGATGCTCTTGTCGATGAAATTAAAGGACTTGATGAGGTGAAGAGAGTTAATTCAGTAGCAGGAATTAAGGCTTTTACTGATCGCTTCAAGGGTTTTGGACTCCTGGTAGACTATTCAGATGATCACCACCCATTCTACAATAAGGAAAAACAATTGTACAGAATCAATATTTGGACAGAAACCACCGATGACTTGTATTTACTTAAAGATAAAGTCACTTTGGTCCTTGAACAATATTCATCTGTTTTTTCCTCCCGGATATATGGTAGTGTTTTCTTATTAGATTATGTGAATCAGAGTGTTGCAAGATCACTTTTTCGCTCATTGCTTCTGTCATCTCTGTTGATCTTTGTAATCTTTGCTCTTCTATCACGAAATCTGAGAGTAGCCTTGGTTAGTATTCTGGCCAACATCATTCCATTGAGTGCAATGGTTCTCATTTTTGTTTTTTGGGATCTTAACCTGAATATCCTTACATCATTGATTTGTGTGATCTGTTTGGGCCTAATGGTAGACGATACCATCCATATCCTGTACAGAAAGGTGCAATTAAAATCCTCAGTCGGAAAGTTGAGTGAGGGTATGATCACAAGCTCACTGATTTTATTTGGTGGTTTTGCTATTCATGGGCTAAGCAGTTTTGAGCCAACTCGTAACTTTGGATTGACCTGTTCGATTATTTTTATGCTTACCCTTGTCAGTGACCTGGTATTGATTCCGTGGGGAGTTGAACTCTTTTCAAGAAAAGAGAAGAATAAAACTGATGATCATCATGAGTGAACGATTTTATGGAATGGACTTCTTAAGGATGGCACTGATGCTGTCAGGAATTGTTTTTCACGCCGGTCTGTTTTATACTTGTACTGAACACGAAACCTTGTGGCCTATTCAGGTATCAGAGTGTCATATGACTTTCGATGTTATTTGTGGATGGTTACACCTTTTTCGTATTCCTGCATTCTTTGTTATCGCTGGTTTTTTTGCTGCACTACTTCTTGAAAAGCGTGGTTTGACTGGGTTTGTCATTAACCGTTTTTGGCGTATAGTGCTCCCCTTTGTCCTGGCTTGGCTCATTCTTTTTCCAGTAGTGATATTGATATTTTACCTCTTAAATCATCTGGGGGATGAGCATGTTTTTTCTGATACCATTACTGGACTGTTTAGTAGAGAGTTGATTGGGTATAAGCCTAAAATAACGATACACCTTTGGTTTCTTTATTATCTGATCTTCTTCTATGTGGTATTGCTCCTAATCAGGAGGTTCTGGAAACCAAGATCAAAAAGGCCATTGCTTTTGGTATTGGGATTTGCGATGGTTTTGTCAGGTCTTGGCTTTTTCTTTTGTGAATCAGGAGAATTCAATGGATTTTATTCTTTCAATCCCGATTTCTTTTCCCTCGGTGGATTTGCTCCATTTTTCTTTTTCGGTTATTTGCTTTATCACCATCAATACTGGATTAAGAGGTTTATGAAATCCTATGTATCTATGCTCGCATGGTCAATAATTCCCTTTATCACTTATTTGCTATTAAGGATAGGCCGGATTGACCTTGGGGAAACAATTACTAAACTTTTGCTTGTTATTTCTTCAATAATATTTTCCTGGCTAATGATTCTGGCCTTGATCGGTTGGGTCAGCTATAAATTCAGGCAATCAAATCCTGTGATTCGTTATTTGTCAGATGCTTCTTATTGGATATATTTGGTTCACCTTCCTATGATATTGCTCATTGGGGGATTATTAAACGAGCTTATCCATTTTTCATTATTTGTTTGGATTTTGAATATCCTGTTGACATCAATATTTACCCTCTTGACATATCATTTTCTGGTGCGACCAACTATAATAGGGAAATTGCTGAATGGAAGAAAGTATCCTTTCGCTAATCCTTTCAGAATTACCAGGAAAATCGAAGGCCAAATGAAGATGTGAAAACGTACAATCCTCCCGGAATTACATTAGCAAGGATTTCCCATTGGGATTTTATTCGGTACAAATATTCTATATCCGGTATCGGATAAAACCTGTACTGATAACCTTTAAATACCCGATCTTCGAAAAAAGTATCACCTGAGTATTCAGGGAATTGGTGCCAATCTTCTCTGAAAAGCAAGGTAGGACCCACACCTATGGCCAAACTATGTGGCCCCCTGTTTAATAAAGTATACCTAAGTCCCAATTGTACAAATCCTGCTGGAACAACTGCACAATCAAGGTATAGTGCAATAGCAGAGCGAACGCTCAAGCGGTTTGTCAGATAATAATTGTATTGAAAAGCTCCACCCATTTCGAAAACAAAATAGGCTTTCTTATCAAGCTTTAAATGGTAGTGTTGAGGGTAAGTTCCGGCTTTTGGATGAAAGGCAAGACCAATCCATTGTCCTGATATTGCATGTGATCCTTTAATTGTGGTATCCTGTGCCCAAATTGAGAACCATGAGAAAGAAATAGCGAGAATAACAATTATGGATACTTTTTTCACAAGACTAACTTCTATTGATATTGTTTTGCCTTTAATCTGTATTATCCTATGAGTGAACAGATCACATGTAATTGATTAAAGTTAGGAAAATAATCGCAGCAAATTGGGGATGCTGACTATGACACTTTCCCATTGGAATAGGTAGTAAGCGTAACATAGTCTTATGAAATGGGTGTTTTCAGTTCATGTTAAGCTCTTTTAACATTTGAATTTGTCCGTTTCGAACGCAAACTCAATGAGAACAGGCAGATAAATCGTATTTTTATGATATGAAACCTGCCCTGTTTATCACTGGCTTACTGCTCTTACTCTTTGTTTCGATCACCGAAAGTGTCATGGCCCAGGAAATAGCTAAAAAGCAATCCGAAGAAATAGTTATCAATACCCAGGATTCCCTCCGCAAAGATGCGCTGAATGTCTATATGAATGCCTCGCAACACATCCGAAGAGAAATATCTTTTATCAATTATGTTCGTGATATTAAAGATGCGCAGTTGGTGATAATCACCACTCGTCAGCGCACAGGATCAGGAGGACGGCAAACTAATTTTTTTCTCGAGGGTCAATTAAATCTGAAAGGGAAAAATGACACAATAAAATATGTGTCATCTCCCGATGATACAGAGGATATTAGGAGGGAAGGGGAGATAAGAACTCTGAAAATGGGACTCATGAGATATATTCTGGAAACCCCACTCGCTGAATTCATCGATATTCATTTTACGGAACCCATCGCTGATATTGTATCAGATGATAAATGGAACTCCTGGGTGTTCAGTACTTATTTCGGAGGTAATACCAGAGGTGAAGATCAATATGAATCTATCGAAACCAATGCTAATATTTCTGCCAGTCGTGTTACAGATGAATGGAGAATTAATACAAGTGCTAATTACGAGTGGGATTTGTCTAAATACCATATTAATGATGAAGTAATTACCAGTGACCGGCGAAATGGGGGAATACATCTGACTCTGGTTAAATCACTTGGCCCTCATTTTTCAGCTGGACTTTTTACAAATCTGACCACCTCATCGTATAATAACCTTAATCTGAATTATTCATTTTTTCCTGCTTTTGAATTTAATGTATTCCCATATTCCGAATCAACCAGGAGGCAGTTGCGTTTGGTTTACGGCCTGGGTG
Organism: Bacteroidota bacterium; assembly: GCA_018669475.1. Taxonomy (GTDB): domain Bacteria; phylum Bacteroidota; class Bacteroidia; order Bacteroidales; family UBA12481; genus JABHCC01. The sequence continues at coordinate 63,810 of JABHCC010000149.1, forward strand.
GCTCTTACAGAGACTATAATGAACTTACAATTTACGATAAGGAGCAAGAGACTCTGTTCAATCATCAAATATGGGCAAATTACAGATTGATACAGAAGTGGGGATCTATCAATGTACATGCTAATTGGCAGAATTACTTTCATGACTGGTCAAAGAATCATCTCACTGCAGGATTTGGAGTAAACTTTAGGATAGTAAAAGGGCTAAATTTCCATATTGGTGGTAATTACACCATGGTGCATGATCAATTAGCTTTAGTGAAGGGCGGAGCATCTGAACAAGAAATTCTATTGCATATCAAACAGCTTGAAACCAACTATACCTATCGCACCTGGTTTGGGATCTCCTATACTTTTGGTTCCATATACAATAATGTTGTAAATCCCCGATTTGGGATAGGAGATGATTTTGATTAGACATTTCAGGGGTGTTTTTGTCCGCTTTAGCTCATTTGACTATGTGGTTTGAGGGTTTTAGCTTAATTTTATATTTATATTAAATACATAATCACTAATCTAAAAATATGAAAAAGTTATTGTTTATTCTACTTGTCCTTCCAGCCATATTCTTTTCCTGCCAGAAAGAAGCCATGGAATTGGATGATGTTCTCGCCGATCTGGAACTTAAATCCAATGATGATGGAAAAGAAACTGACGGTAAAAAAGATGGATGCTTCGAAATACAGTTCCCCCTTACCATTGTTATGCCTGATGATAGTGAAATTACTGCTGAATCAAGGGAAGATCTGGCAAATTCTGTTAAGCAATGGTTTACTGATAACGGTAAAAAGCACAAAAAGAAAATTGACTTTAAATACCCAATTACTGTTGTTTTCAAAGGAAAAACCCTAACCCTGGAGGGTGAAAGAGGACTTGAAAGAATAAAAATGGCTTGTCGTGGAGGCAAAGATGGTGACAAAGAAAAAGTGTCCTGTGTGGAACTTGTCTATCCTTTAACTTTTATTATGCCTGATAGAACAACGCTCACGGTTGACAATAAAAAGGATCATGCTGAAGCATTAAAGAAATGGTTTGAAGAACATCCTGATTTCGAAAGACAAAGACCAGCTTTGCAATATCCCGTGGATGTTATATTCAAAGGTCGTCCAATGACATTAGAGAATGAGAAAGAAATGGCCAGACTTCGTGAGGCTTGTGCTGGTGATAAAGAAGGAAATAAGGAAAGAAAGGCATGTTTTGAAATGGTATACCCTCTAAACTATATAATGCCTGATGGAACTAATGTTACGGGAAGCAAAAAAGAGATTGCGGATGCCTTTAAGACCTGGTATGCTGCTAATCCTGATTCCAAAGAGCGCCCTGCTCTTCAGTTTCCAATCAAAATTGAATATGCTATGAATGATCGTGGTGAAGGCAGGTTTGTTGAGATAGCCAGTGAAGAACAACTAAAAAGGGCCTATAAGGCTTGTGGAGGTGGAGAAGGAGATAAAGAAAGAAAAGCTTGCTTTGAGTTAGTTTACCCACTAGCTTATAATATGCCTGATGGAACTACAATTAGTGGCAAGAGTCAGCGAGAAATAGAGGCAGCAATCAAACGCTGGTATGAGTCTAACCGTTCTGACAAAAGACCTTCTTTGCAATTCCCTGTTAAAATTAATTATGGAAGAACAGACAAAGGCGAAAAAATTCTTGAAATTGAGAATCAGAAAGCTTTGGATAAAGCATATGCTGATTGCGGAAAATAAGTAAGCAATATTAAACAAATAGTGATGAAAAGAATTGTATTATTTCTATTCGTAATTGCAATGGTAATTCCTAGTATGGCTCAAACAAGAGAGCTCACTGAGGCTGACAAGAGGAAAAGATATATGGCTGTGGAGATGGAATTGAAGAAGGCTGTTGAACAGGGTCAAATTACCAAAAATCAGGCCGAGGAAAGGTTGATTGAGTTGAGAAAACGAATGTTCGAGCGGCAAGATAAAGCATCTGGAGACCGAATACAGTGGGCTGAGTACTATATGAAAGGAGCTGAGGCTGCTTTAATTGCAGCTGCGAAAGCAGGCGATCTTGACCGCAGTAAAATTGAACCCATCTTGCTTGACATAAGGAAAGGAGTAGCCCAGCGATTGGGAGCGGAACGATCAAGAGCTGAGGACAATCAAAACCCGGAAGCCCGAATGAGAGAATATTTAGCAAAGGTTCACAAAGAAGTTGAAATGGCTGTTAAGGCAGGAAAGATGACAAGGAAGGAAGGGGAGAAAAAAATTAAAGAAGCTGAGAAAGCGATTGAACAAAGAAGGGAAAAAATGACTGAAGGGGCCAAAGAAAGGAAAGGCAGATAGTAATAAATTAGGGCAAGAAAAAAGGGGATGGATGTCCCCTTTTTTGTGTTTACTATGTCAAGAAAACAGGGACTTTTCATATTGATTGTGGTGGCAGTGCTAACCGTATTGTTGTTCAATATGAGAACGATTATTGGAATGATTGAAGCCATGAATCTCACCGATCTTAGCGATCGAGAAATTGAGCGGAGATTGTACAGATCACGTATTGCAAGTAAAGATGCCATCTTCCAGCTGGTATTATTTTTGGTATTGTCGTTCTTCAACTTCTGGCTGAAAGATTTGATTATTCCAAAGTCAGTTAAACAGCAATACAGAACACTAATTGGAGTATTGGGGAATGTACTGCTTCTGGTGATTATGATTCGTATAGACCTGATTTTCGAGGCGAAGGTGGATCCAAGAATGACATATGTCTCTTTATCAGATGCCTTTTTATACACACTCAAACATATTGCCTTTATTGTTATAGCTATTTTGGTTCCTTATTTCCTGTTGCAGCTTCAACGTGTTAAGAATACGGAAGCCCGACTCGCACACAGCAACGAGGAAAAAACAAAGGCTGAGTTAGCAACATTACGTAGCCAGATTAATCCACACTTTTTCTTCAACACCCTAAGTTCACTTAGCTCTGTGGTTAGAAATGCCTCCAGAAATGAAAGTCTTGATTTTATTCAGGAGCTGTCAAATACTTATCGATATACCCTGACCAGTAGAAAGGCAGATCTGGTAGTACTTAGTGAAGAACTAGCCTTCGCAAAATCATATGCTTTCCTAATTAAAAAGCGCCTCGAGGATCTGGTATTATTTGAATATGACATTCCTGATAAATACCCTGATTGGAAAACTCCACCGATGGCCATTCAGACCCTAATCGAAAACGGAGTCCAGCATAATGTTGTTACAAGCGACCATCCTTTATTCTTTACACTAAAGATTGAAAATAATTTCTTTTGCGTGATAAATAGTCTTAACAAGAAGGAGGATTCAGAAGGTCTGGGTTCGGGATTAAGTAATCTAAATAATCGTTTTGAGATTATTGCCGGGAAACAAATTGTGATCCAACAGACAGAAACCCACTTCATTGTTAAATTGCCCCTGATATGAGAGTATTAATTTTAGAAGATGAAAGTGGAGTAGCCAAAAACCTGGTGGATCTAATACATGAACTTGATCCGTCGATTGAAGTTTTAGCCATTTTGCAATCTATTGAAGAAACACTGGGGTGGATGAGCAACAATTCTAAACCGGATCTGGGCTTCTTCGATATCCGTCTTGCTGATGGAGAATCCTTTGATATTTTTGATAAGACTGATGTTGATTTTCCGGTTGTCTTTACAACTGCCTACGACGAATATGCCCTTCGTGCTTTTAAGGTTAATTCTATTGATTATCTGCTAAAGCCAATCGACAGCTCAGCATTGGAGAAAGCCATATCTAAATACCACAGTTTATATTCAGCTAGTGAAGGTGTAAATCATCAGGCACTTGTTGAGGCCATCAAGGAAATCAAATCCGCCTCTGGAGAGAATTATCGAAGAAGTTTTCTAATCCACCATAGAGATCGAATAATTCCGCTAGGAATTGAGAAGATCGCTTTTTTTTATCTTGAAGATGAATTGGTTTTTTGCCAAACGCACGATAATAACCGCTATGCAATTGATCAAAGCCTGGAGAAAATTGTTGACCAGGTAAGTCCTGATGAGTTTTACAGAGTGAATAGACAATTCGTTGTTTCCAGACAATCAGTTGTCTCAGCACTTCAGCATTTTAACAGGAAGTTGAAGCTCGAACTCAAACCCAAGCCAGTATCAGATGTGCTGATTAGTAAGATTAAAGTTTCATCATTTAAGAACTGGCTTGAAATCTGAAGAAAAAGCTATCTATCCATATTTATCGTTTTAGGAAATCCTGATAATCGGATTTCAGTTTTTCCCAAACCTCAGCTTTTTCCTGAAATGTTCCTGCTGATTCAAACATAAAGGGACCGTTATAGCCAGATAGTTCCAAGCTGTGAAGAACATTATTCCAGTTAATGATTCCTTTTCCAGGCAACCAATGTTTTTCATCAAGCCCATCATAATCCGAGATATGCAGCGTGACAATTGGTGATCCTACAGCATCAATGAATTCTTCAGTTGTTTCCTGGAGTAAATGATTTACATCACAGCATACACCTAATCCGGGAGTTTCTGACAATAGCGTATTTATTTCAGTACTAGTATTGCCTAAGCAGGTACGAGGAAGATCTTCAATGCACAAATGCATCTCATATTTAGAGGCAATTTTCATTATTAGAGGCAGGCTGGCAATACATGCATTTAATCGGTCTTCTCTTTCTTCAACCGGTATCGGTTCAAAACTGGGATGAATCACCAACTTTTCAGGTTTCAGCGGTTTTGCAGCTTTTATAAGGGTGCTTACTTCCTGTATTGCCATAGCTCTCTCAGTTTCATCAATCAGCGAAATGTCAATACTTTTTCCATAAGGAATATGGATACTCCAGATATTGATCCCCTGAGCATCAAGCCACTTTTCTACCACCTTAACTTTTGCGTTTAACTCCTTAAGATCCTCCCGTGATTTTATTCGTCCGAAGCCAATCTCTACATCGGTAAATCCGGCTTCAGAGAGTTCCCTAACTTTTTCCTCTGTAAGTTTGAAAATGCTGCCAACTGATGTTCCCAAGCGCCAGTTTTCTACTTTAGACTGCTTCCTTCTGGGGAGCATGAATTCGTCTACTATTTCTCCTTCTGTATTGGTAACGGTACACTCTAGCTGATCAAACGTGACCCTGGTTTCCAGAATCATTTTCTTGCCGGTGATCAGAATCGGGAAGTTATTTTTGCCTTCACGTTTTTCAATTCTTTCAAAACGGTGCGTGTGTCCGTTGATGACCAGATCAACGTTTCCCCGGTTCAGTATAGGACCCCACTTCTCAGTGATTTCGCTTGCTCCGTGCCAATCGCTATCAGAAAAGGCAGGTATGTGAAATACCACAACCCGATAAGCAGCAGATTTATACTCATGCGAACTGATTTCTTTCTGCAGCCAATGAGCTTGTTCAGTACGATAAGCATCAAAATCAACTACTCCTGCGTAAACAGGGTGGTCATCGGGTTTGTCTTCTCCGCAATCGAGTACAAGAAAACGAACGTCCCCATGAGTAAAAGAATAATAATTATTTCCTGATGAATGAGGAAAGTATTCCATAATTGTTCGGGCCCCAGGTCCACGGGTTTCATGATTGCCACGTACAAATACAAAAGGTTTTTCTTTTGCAAAGGTTTCAACACTGGCATCCAGAAATCCGTCGAAAATCTTTTCTTCTGACCCAATCCAACTCAGAATATCACCGTTCAGGAATAAAAGATCATATTGATCCAGAGGGCTTACTTTGTGCTGCTCAAGTATTGCGGTTTCATTCCCATGAACATCAGAAATGGCTCCAAAACTGAATTCTAAGGGTTCCGGGTTCAGGGTAGAGAAAGAATTGAAATCACCAACAATGATTTCACCGTATATTACTTCATATGGATTGAACTGCAGGATTTTTTTTGAGTTGATTCGATATTTATACTCTGTTCCGGGTTTCAGATTTTTTATCCTGATGATATGTCGGGTTACATTGGCATCAATGAGTCCGGCCCTACTCGCTTTTGCAATTTCAGGATAGCCTCCCCAGGTTGGGAAACTACCTGATTCTTTTTTCTCCGAATATTCTACCCATGAAGTGCATGGTTTATTAGTAAACCACACCACTGTGATCGCATCCTCAGCCGGATCAACTAAATATGGTCCATGAGTAATCTCTGTTGATACCTGTGCGTATATCGATGAAAAAGATATACATGAGAATAATAGAAAGAAAGGAAGTTGTCTGATTGTTCTTGAGCAGCTCATAGATATTGTCTTTCAGATTTGTAATAACGAAGGTATAATTTTGTTGGATATAGAAGAAATAGTTTTATTTCCTCCGGATGAAAGGGAAGCATCTAATATTCTAGGTCAGATCATATTCTTCTTCTGATCTCTTATTTTGCTTTTGATATTCTGAGGGCAATATGTCGTATCGGTCTTTGAAGCAATTTCGGAAATACTTCAAATCTGTGAAGCCCAATTTAAAAGCTACTTCTGAAACTGTTAGGTCTTCGTTTATCAGGAGAAAAGCTGCGTGTTTTAGTTTAACAATTCTAATAAAATGATTTATCGAGAATCCGGTAACAGACTTTATCTTTCTGTATAGGGAGGTTCTGCTAAATCCAAGCTCCCTGGCTAAAACAGGAACGTTTACTTCATCTTCCTCAATTAGATTCAGGATTGTTGATTCTACATTCTTTATAAATCGAATGTCAGGGGAATCAGTTTCTGGTAAACTAATATTCCAATTACCTGCAGAGAATCTTTGGCGAAGAGCCTTTCTTTGATTTAGGATATTTTCAACTCTTGTCGTTAATAGTCTCGAAGAAAAGGGCTTGGTTATGTACCCATCAGCTCCTGCACCATATGCTTCCACTTTTGGCTCATCTGCATCCTTAGCTGTAAGTATAATCACCGGAATGTGATTGGTTCTGTCTGATTCTTTCAATCTCTGGCATAATTCAATTCCATCCAAATTTGGCATCATTATATCTGAGATAATTAAATCAGGCAAAGAATTTTCAGCTTCCTTTAATGCTTCCAAGCCATCTTTACACGCAATTACAGTGTAACGTTTCTGAAGGTTTTTTTGGATATAATCTCTGATATCGGCATTGTCGTCAACAATTAAAACTATCGGATTATCCTGTGTCGCAGCTAACTCAGAGTCTTCGATAAGTTCTGACTGAGGAATACTTCCGGGTTCTGTCGGAATTATTCTTACATAATTTTGTTTTTTAAGCCAATCAAGATCATTTGGTAAATGAATTGTGAAGGTGCTTCCGGAATGGTCACTATCGACGGATATCTTACCACCATGAAGTTCAACAAAACTTCTTGTTAATGCCAATCCAATACCAGTACCTCCCTTTCCTGCTGAATTATTTGCCTGATAGAAAGGAGTGAAAATGGCTTCGAGTTCATCATCCGGAATGCCCTGCCCGGTATCTTTTACCTGAATGGTTACACCTGATGGCCCCTGGACCAGATGAATGGAGATAAGACCACCTACAGGTGTGTATTTCATTGCATTGGAAAGTAGATTGCTGAGGATGATATGGATCTTTTCAATGTCTACCCAGGCATAAATGTCATGATCTCCCTGGTATGATATCTCCAAGCCTGATTGACCTGACAGATAATTAAAACTCTCGATTTCTTCCTGGAGTAAAACTGATAAATCGTTATGGGCAATATTCAAATTCGTTTTTTGTGTTTCCAGCTTTCTGAATTCCAACAATCTGTTTACCAGTTTAAGCAAGATACCTGAGTTTCTCCTTATCATCTGCAACAAGGGCTTTTGATGGCTTACATTTACCTGATTCAGGAGGTCATTTACTGGTCCCTGGATCAGGGTTAAAGGAGAACGGAGTTCATGCGAAAAGTTGGTAAAGAATCTTATTTTCTGTTGAATAGCCACCTGTTCCTGTTGCCTGAGTTTCTGTTCATAGATTAACTTCTCCTTCAATTTTACTCTTGTATTGTTGATATGAAGAATCAGAAGTGTAAGCCCTGCAAACAAGAGAAAATACATTATAAAGGCGGGCCAGGTAATCCACCAGGGAGGTGATATTTTTATTCCAAGCATTTCAACCTGACCATTGATAGTTCCGGATCGGTCAACGCTTCTGACTTTAAATTGGTAATCTCCGGCAGGTAAATTTCTGTATGTTACAGAGCCAAATGCTTTTCCATCTATCCAGGAATTGTCAACTCCTTCCATCCAATACTGATAAGTCCAGGATCCAACCCTTGGGAAAGATATTGACGTAAACTCAAGAGATAGCGTGTTTTGATTATAAGCCAGCTCCAAATTGGTCATGTCTGCAAACAATGGAATCCAGGATTTATAATCGTGTGAGGCATCAGTGCGACTAAAGATGATAGCTCTCGTAAGTATAACCTTAGGTGCTCTTTGAGTCGATAACAAATCCTTTGGGGAGAAAATATTCACACCATGTTTACCTCCAAAAGCCAGATCTCCTGTGCTCATAAGCAATCCTGATCCATCATTAAACTGTCCATTCTGAACACCATCTGTATAATCAAAAGACCGAATAGTGTCTTCAGCGTTTAGGAAACATGACAGGCCCAGGTTTGTGGAGGCCCAGATGTTTCCCATCTGGTCTTTGACTATCGCTCTAACTGTATTATTGGTTTTTAGGCCAGCTTGTGAAAATGAACGGAATTGTTTTGATTTTACATCAAATCTCAGCAATCCCCGCTGCCTTGTACCAACCCAAATATCGTTGTTATCATAAAGGATGGAGAAAGCAACCGGGGTAATATCTGAGTTCTGAAACCAGTTAAACTCTTCAATTGTTTTATTTTTTTGGTTGAAACAAAGCAAACCATTCCCAAAGCTGGCTAACCATAGATTTCCATTCTGATCTTCTTGAATGCCTCTTATGTCGTAATAATCAGTCTCAACAATATGACTGACTTTTCTGCTCAGCAAATCAATTTTATGAAGGCCTGAACCATTGGTACCTATCCATATATTACCATTACTTGATTCAAAGATTACCCGTATGTCTAAGCTTTGCAGGCCATCACTGTTTCCAATACTACTGATGGATCCAGAGTTGGGATTCAGGATATTAATACCACCAGAATAGGTGCCGAACCAAATTTCACCTGTAGAAGTTTTTAGTGCTGAGAGGATGGCCGCATCAGTAAATCCATCAAGAGAAATGTTCCGGATCTTCTGGGTATATGGGTTAAGGAGGCTAACTCCCTGTCCATCTGTTCCAATCCAAAGGGTTGAATCCGATCCTTCGCATATCCCCCATACACTTTGATGATTAATTGAGTTCAGATCTGGTCTGTAACTGAATTGACGAATTGCCTCGCCTTTGGGTTTGAAGACATTTAATCCTGAGTTATGGGTACCTATCCAGATGTTTCCAATTGTATCCTGGAAAATTTTTGATATTGTTCGGTCAGAAACACTTTCTTCATAAATTGATGGCTGAAAGTGGTTAAGTATCAAATTATTGCCTGCCAGGGCCTGTCTTTCAGACATGGAAAACAGACCTGAATTACGTGATCCAATCCAGATGATGCCATCATTATCCTCATAAATGGCCAGAATCTCATTATCAGGGAACCAATCGTGAGATTCTTTGGAAAATTGCAAAGGGTAAGCCAAAGAATTGTCAAATACCCATAATCCCTTATTTGTTCCAACCCAGATACTATTATCTGCCATTTGAACTATGCTGTAAATTCTTTGAGGATAAGGGCTTCCCGGATTGAAGGTCCGGTAGTCATTATATTTTAAATCGTAAAACAGTAAACCATCATTCCAGGTGCCTATCCAAAGAACAGAATCCTTATCAAGAAAGAGCTCCATTACCTCCTGGTCGCCTATTTCCGCTCTATCCCATCCAATCGATCCTGGTAGTTTTGAAAAGACTTTGTCGTGCATGGTCACAACACCACCTCCAAAAGTACCAATGAAGTCGTATCCTGAATGACTTGTAGCAACTGAAGTTACACTTCGGTAGGGGATATCCTCCGGGCCATTGCCTGGCATAATTCTGTCAAAAGAATCGCTGCCATGTTTATATATACCAATACCGTAATCAGTTAATGCCCAGATGTTACCATTCTGATCAAGATGCAGAGTCTGGACAGCATTTGATGGAATAGAATTTGAATCTTCCGGGATATTGCGGTAGCTTTGGAAATCCGTTCCATTGTACCTGAACACCCCATCATCAGTAGCAATCCAAATGAATCCAATATCATCCTGAATAATATCGTTAACAACATTATTTGTAAGACCATCAGTCTCATTCAGCCTGATGAATTTATAGAAGGCTTGAGATTGATCTGATAGCTGGGCATAAGCATGACATGAACCAAGTAGAATGATCCAGATCATTAGAATATTTATACGTATTTTGAACACAGTATTATTGCTCAACAAAAGTAGTGATACTTTGTGGAGCAAGCCTGATTGGTTCTTCAAAACTTGTTTCGGTAATGAATTTCAGATTCTCATTTCCTGCTGAGGTTCGGTATAAGCGACAAAGTATTGCATCTGAATCCTTATTTATCTTGACCGGGATGCTATTGCTTCCATAATTCAATGCTACAGTGATCGTTTTACCCGTTATTGGGTCCTGGAATGATGAAATCATTACTCCACCTGTTGTCTGCTCAAGGCTTCGAAGGTCATCTCGGTGTACACCAATGCGAATCATACCCGGACGAATAAACCTTGAATAATTGCCAAGAGCCCATAGCATTTTAGATTCATAAACTGTTCCGTCACTCTTATTTAGGGTAGTATAAATCAGACCATCTTTATAATCATACGGGCTTATTGCTAACCACCATTGCCATGAGCTTGCTCCGGCAAGAGTAAGGTCAGCATGAATTACCCTGGCCATATACAGTGCCGGAATTATGCCAAGATCTCTACCCTGACCTCTAACAACTTCATTGTTCTCGAGTAAGGTATATTCACTCATGATGTATTCTACCTCAGGATATTGAGAAAGCTTTGAGGCAAGTAATTTCCGGGTGTCCAGAAAATGAGATAAATCCCAGGTTGTGAAATAGCTATGGCCAGCTATTTGTTGTGCCACATGATCAAGATTTCCAACATAGGTGTCTGATTTCTCATCGAAGAAAGCAACAATCTGATCACCCCGACCCGGACGATTATAGGAACTGTACAAATATTGAATTTGAGCGGCTTCAGCAATTTCAATCTTTATATCGATATCACTATCGGTGATTTCCTGATTAAGTGCCCTGGTGAAACTTGCCATCTCAGTATTTAGCCAGGGAGAACCCTCCTGCCCGCTGTTAGTCCAGTCCCATTGAGGTTCATTAAAAGGGCTCAGGTAATCAAAATGAACACCATCTTTACTTTCAATTTCATCTACAATCCGGACTAAATATTCAGCGAATTCAGGATAGTATTCTTCAGATATATTTGCCGATTTCCCACCACTTGAATAGGCTTTGCCATTTTTGGTCAGAGCTACGGGAGGGCTATTCACGAAAGCTGTAAAGTAGTCTACCCCGCGATCTTTGGCCGCTTTTACAAACCACCTTTGACCCTTTTGTTTATTCCAGTCGTAGGTTTTGTCAGAATTCATGAAACTTTCCGATCTTCGCCATTCATCCTGGATACCACTTCCGGAACCCTGCTCAGAACTTCCTCCACCCAGATTCATACGCCAGGATGATAGGCCAATTCCGGCAGGTGAACCATCAGACTTCATCTTGACTGAAAAAAGAAGATCAGCCATTTGATTTCTCTTTGAAAGAGGCCAGTTTTTACCAATGAACTGACAACTCCAGGCATCAGAAGCACCAAAATTATGGATGGTCTGATAAGCCTGGGTTGGTTTAATGGTAATGGTCAGGAATTCTTTTGGCCCGTCATCTGGATTTGGACCCTTTTCACAGGAATGAATTCCGCATAAAAATGCTAATACTGAAACAAGAATTCGCATACGTCTGGTAATTGAATTTTGATTTTTAATAATTTGGATTTTGAACAATAATTCCTCCTGAGGCATCAATTTCTGATTGAGGTATAGCAAACAGCGTATGAATCCCAGAATTGAATAGAACACCTTGCTGATTTCCTGCATCATATGGATCAGTACTGATATTGAGGTTGTAATTTACGAAGTCTTCCATTGCAAACGCAAGCTTGCCTGTTCTTTTCAGATCATAATACCTGTGTCCTTCCAGGGCAAGTTCTAATCGACGTTCATCCAGAATCATATCAAGCAATCCCGATCCACTTTCATTGGCAAGGCTGGCACCTGCTCGTTCTCTAACATCATTAAGTGATTGAAGGGCAGGGCCATCATTACCCAACTGAGCTGATGCTTCCGCATGAATAAGGAGAAGATCTGCAAACCTGAATAGAATATGGTTCAAAGGTGCCTTAATGTACTCATCATCAGGGGTTCGGTCATCCATCCCGATGTAGAATTTTCGATTTATTCTACCTGATTCATTTTGATCAAGCTGGGTGTCATATTCAGGATGATCCTCATCAACATAATCTCCGTGTTTAATAATGGTATGAATTAGCCTGGGATCTCCCTGCATAAAGTTTTCCAGATGACTACTTGGTGTTCCAAATCCCCACCCACCATCGGCGCGGCTGCGCGTTAGTACAGGCAGGGCACTTCCTGTATATTGAACCGGATCATAATTGCTCTGAATTTCGAAAATGGATTCAATCCCATTTGGATTGTGAACACTCCAGATGTTCCCAAAATCAGCTTCAAGCTGATAATCATTAAGAGCAATTACTTGTTCGGAATACGACTTAGCCTCAGCGAATTTATCCTGATACAAACTGACTCTGGCAAGATATGCAAGGGAAGCTCCTTTTGTAGCCCGACCCATGTTTTCTCCGCTTTGCTCTGATTTTAAAGGTAAAACATCAGCAGCATGTTTGAAATCATTTTCAATAAATAGCCAGCTGTCTTCAATTGAAGAGCGAGGAATTAAATCACTTGGTGCTGGCTGTCTGTCAAGCAGAACAGCACCACCGAAGTTTTTCACCAATTCAAAATAGGCCAATCCTCTCAGGAAATGAGCTTCGGCGACTATCAGGTTTCTCAGGTTTTCATCAATATCAGCGTTTGGTACATATTCAATGATCAGATTAGCACGAGAGATGCTTATGTATGAATATCTCCATTTAATATCAAGCCATTCATTTTGACTGTCGATAATCCACCGGGCCATATTTCCGAATTCTTGCTGATCACCTTCAATACTATTGCCTTTGAAGGCATCATCAGAACAAACATCTCCAATCAGCCAGAAATAATCCATTTCCCACCAGTCTTCCGGACTCAGGGATTGATAGCAGCCAATTAAAGCTTGAGTACACTCTGCCTCTGTTGTGTAAAAACTGTCGAAGGTTTGTTTCCCTTTAACAGGCTTGTCAAGAAACTTCTCACATCCTGACAGAAGCACAACTGCAATAAGTATGTATAATATTTTTTCTTTCATGGCAGTTCAATTAAAGTGAAACACTTAGTCCGAGGAACATAATTCTGGGCAAGGGATAATTCCCCCAATTCACTCCTCTCAGCAATATATTGGAGTAGAAAGGACCCATATCAGGATCAAGTCCTTCATAGCCGGTAAGTGTGAAAAGGTTTTCTGCACTCACATAAACTCTGAGCTTATCAATATTAAGTTTCCTGTACCATTCATCGGGTAACTCATATCCAATCTGAAGACTCTTCAATCTGGCATACGATCCGTCTGAGACATAGAAATCAGAGTATCTGAAATTCTGATTGGCATCCACATTGGCTATCCTGGGCTGAGTATCAGATGTTCCCTCACCACTCCATGCATCGTAAATCAATCCTTTGTATGAATTGTAATTACTACTTCCTGAGTGAGTATATGCCCAGATAGGAGTTAAAACTTCATTGCCATAAGTTCCTGTAATAAGCATCTTCAGGTCAAAAGATCTGTAATTTAACTGGAGATTTAAACCAAATGAAAACAGGGCTTCAGGACTACCAATTATTGTACGGTCACCATCTGCAGTAATCTTTCCATCACCATTCAAGTCTTTAAACTTAAAATCACCTGGTTTGGCTGTTGGTTGAAGAACATTACCGGAATCATCAGAATGGTTGTTTATATCTATTTCATTCTGAAAGATCCCATCGGTAACAAAGCCATAGAATGCACCAACCGGCCCGCCAATGCCTGTATAGGTTAGCATTCCCAATCTCTGATCATTGCCCTCCCAGATAGCTTCACCATCGGCAAGCTCTGTCATTTTAGAACTTGCATGAGAAAGGTTCAGTCCTATGTCATAGCGCCAGGCTCCCATTACATTTTTGTGAGAAATGTCAAAATCAACACCTCTTGAATTCATTGATCCAATGTTTGCCCATTGACGGCCAAACCCAGATCCCATGTATGAAAGAAGAGCTTTCTGCATCAACATGTCTTTGGATGTCCGATTAAATGCATCGATCCCAATGGATAGTTTTCCCTTAAAGAAGGAAGCATCCACTCCAATATTCATGTCCTCAACTGTCTCCCAGATCAGATTAGTGTTACCAACTGTTCCGGCAGCTTTTCCAAGTGTGAGTGACTGGGCCCAGCCAAGGATATAGTAGTAGTTATCGATGGTGGTGAATTGAGCGTCATATGGTATATTGTCATTTCCAATTTGGCCCCAGGCCCCCCGTAATTTAAGGAAACTTAGCCAATCGACATCCTTCAGGAAGTCTTCCTCTGAGAGAATCCATCCTGCAGAAACAGAAGCAAAATTTGCCCATTTGTTATTCGTTGGAAACTTCGATGAACCGTCTCTTCTGAAGCTTGATGTGAGCAGATATTTGCTTTTGTAGTCATAAGAAAGACGACCTAGCATTGAAAATGAAGTAATGTGCGAGTTTGAACTACCTGCATTCCATGCCGAAGTTGTAGCACTTAAAAACCTCAGATCAGGATGATTATTTGGGATATTTCTCCCTGAGCCTGTTACCGCATCCCATTTGTCAGAGCGTGTTGTAACAGCTCCCATCAAACCAACTTTATGATTATCGAACTGTTTGTTATAGGTAAGGATATTATTCCAGTTATAAAGAAATTTATGACCCAAGGTACTACCAACACTATTCTCATCATTTTTATCCATCTCTTCGATGTAATAATTTGGCGAATACCAATTGCTTGTCCAGTTTTCAATTTCCACACCGAATTCTGATCTGAAATTCAGATAGCTTGTGGGATTGTAATCAAAGAAGGCATTTCCAACAGTCCGCATTGAATTAGAAGTACTGAAATTACGTGCCAGCTGCCCCACCAAATTTGAAATATCCGTAAGGGTAGGGGAGAAAATTGAGAATTCATTCAGTCCTGCTTGTTCATACTCAGGTAAATATATTGGCGTTGTTGGCTCCAGTCTCATTGCATCCCAAACCATCCAGTCATCGAGTCCGTTTCTTGTGTTTTGGTTTGAAATAACAATATTTTCACCGACTGTAACTTTATCACCCAATTTATAATCAGTGTTTAATCGGAATGTCACCCGATTATATCCGCCGCCTTTCAGAACGCCATCCTGTCCAAAATAGGATAGACTTGAGCTAATATTGTAGTTTTCCTCTCCTTTTGAAAGACTGAGATAATATTCATGCATTGGAGCCTGTTGTGTGGCTGCCTCCCACCAATTGGTTCCGGCACCCATTGACATTGGATCATCGAACGGAAGGTTTTTCTTACCGTCATTAATGGCTGCCTGATTTTGCATAAGAGCATATTCTGTAGCATCAGCCAGCTGTGGATTCCTGGCAACAAGCTGTAAACCATACTGACTGCTAAAATCTACTTGTAAATGTCCCATTTTGCCCTTTTTGGTCTCAATGATTATAACACCATTGGCCCCCTGGGCACCATAAATGGCAGCTGCTGAAGCATCTTTCAAGACTTGCACTGATTCAATATCTCTTGGATTCAGGTAATCAATAGATTTCAAAGGCATTCCATCGACTACCCACAATACACTATTATCATTTAGGGAAGATACTCCACGAATCGATACAAAAGCTCCTGACCCAGGTGCTCCACTGGTGGACGAAACCTGAACTCCTGACATGGTACCTGCCAGTGCTTCAGACATCGACGCTACATTTCTTTGCTCGAAATCCTTTGAGGATATCTGTGACACTGCTCCGGTAACATTTCTCTTTTTTTCAGTACCATAGCCTATCACTACCACCTCGTCAATATTCTCATACTTTTCGAGTAGTTGAATATCTATCGTGTTTGATGTTTCAACTGATTTTTCCTGAGTACTATACCCGACAAATGCAAATCTCAGAATGTCACCAGTATTGGCCTGAATGGAATACTGCCCGTCAATATTTGTGACTGTTCCGTTAGAGCTTCCTTTCACCGATACTGTAGCCATTGGAATAGCTGAGCCATCAGTTGCGGATGTAACAGTTCCGGTTATGGTTTTTTGAGCAAATGCCCACGCTGGTATCAGCATGAGCATTTGAATCACAACAATTTTCAACCTAAACATAATTTGGATAGAGTTTTATTTGTATAAATACTACTCCTGCCAAATGAGAGCTCTTTTTAAGAAATGATCATAAACAACAGTGTATTTACCTGCTTGATCTTTGAATTTCACATCAGCGGTTCCGTCACCGGCAACACACTTCACCCATGTTAATGGTGTCTGTAATTCTCCACCAATCTCGAACCCAACGTCCAGGGGTGTCCATCCATCAGTTTGTCCGATAAATTTCATACTAACATCTGATGAGAGTTCGAGACTGTAAATTCCAAAGATGTGTTCACCATAGCCATCCAGGTTGCCTTGTAATGGTATTGCTTCCGTTGTATTCCAATCTAAATTTGGATACTCAGGATAACCATTCCCAACGATATACATGTTGGCTTGAACAGGGATATCAGGAATCAACTCTTCAGCTGTGTATGTCATTTCATATGGATTAAACCTCACCCTGTAATAGGCCGGATTCTTCCCTTTGTCATCCAGATAAATGGATTCACTTGATTCACCATTGATCATGCCCATTGAAGGATCTGATGAGCTAACCAAACCCCAGTTGTCACCTTCCCAGCCGGGCTGGCCCAGAAACTTCACGGTATTAAAATCGCCACCCCAAACCGGGATATCAATTTCATACCAATTTGGATCATTTTCATCCTGAGTCATGGGGTAGGAGAGATTAACATTATCCCATCCCCACCACCACATGAAACCACCTACAGCATAAATGGCATCATATGAGATAGGTTCTGAGACAGATACAACTACAGTGAACTCAGTCATTTTCTCGGAGTTATTATACGCTGTGATAATAATCGTGTGATCCCCGGCAGAAGCATCTGTAGGAACCTGGAATGTGAAATCTAATGTGTAAGTAAGGGGTTCATCAGATAAATCAATAGTCTTGCTGAGGGACCAATCAAGATATTCAATAGAGATCTGTGTTAAACCGTAGTCATCATTGAAGATGCCACCAAAGGTGATGTCTCCGCCTGGTTCTCCGGATAGTGGAGTAATTACATTAATTCCTGTTGGAGGAGGGCCATCTTTTTTACAGCCCATAATGCTAAATGCGATCGCAACAATCAAAAAGATGTAGGTAAATCTAGTTTTCATTTTTTCTAGCTTAGATGATTTATTATGCAATTTATTATGACATAAAGTTACTTTGACTTGTTCTGGCACGAGATGGCGAATTTGTCCAAATAAGAGGGGCAGAATGTCCGAACACGAAAATACTTGCCCAAACGAATAAAAACCAATAGAGCATTATGCATATTTATGATGAATTATACAGAAACTATGAAATACTGGTTAACACTTTTCAGCTTGCTTACACTTTTAGTGTGTTGTAATAAAGAACGGGATCAATTAATTGGCAAGGGTGCAACAGATAAAACCTTTGAAGTTGACAATTCAGTCAGGGATTATATTTTGTACTTGCCTGAAGGCCTGGATAAAAACGCTCCCCTGGTATTTGTTTGTCATGGTTATACAGGAACTGCCCGGGGAATAATGGAATATTCAGTTATGAATGAGATAGCTGATTCAAATGGATTTGCTGTTTGTTATCCTCAGGGAACAAAAGATGGTAGCGGAAAGAATTTTTGGCAGGTGGGCTATGAATTTAATGAGCAGGATACAGTCGATGATGTGAGATTTATTACCCAGCTCGCCATCAAACTTCAAAAGGATTATAAACTCAGTAAGGAAAATACTTTCATTACAGGGATGTCAAATGGTGGTGACATGTGCAATCTGTTGGCTGCTTCTTCTACAGAAATATTCAAGGCTGCCGCTCCTGTTGTAGGTTGCATGATGAAATGGTTTATTGATACTTATCCTGATCCAAATCCTATTCCAATGCTCTTAATGAACGGAACTGCTGATAATATTACTCTTTGGGCTGGTGATTTAGCAAATCAATATGAATGGGGCCCATATCATCCAACAGAGGATATGTTCGATTACTGGATTCAGGCAAACAATTGTATAGAAGTTGAAAAGAAACTTGTACCAAATTTAAATTCTGAAGACGGTAGTCATGTTATTCTGGAGAAACATTCAGGCCCCGAATCCAATACTCCTGTTTGGATATACAAGATTATTGGAGGAGGACACGATTGGCCAGGTTCATCTGGCAATATGGATTTTGACGCCAGTAAGGTTATTTGGGATTTTTTTGAACAGTTTATGGATATATAGTCTGTCGTAGTTCTCGTAGTGAAGAGCTCTTTTGTTTTAATTTCCCATCAACGAAGATGAGCAGACCTTTGCCCTGATGATACTTGCGTCCAGTTTTATCCCAAATAATGGAGATGCTGTGCCCTTTGTAATTTACCTTGTCCAGACAAAACCAATCCCAATGATCAGGAATTAAAGGCATCACAATAATTTGATTATCCAAGCTTGGCCTTAGTCCTGCCAGACCAGTAATAATCAAATCACAATACGTAGAATGATTGTAGTAAATTCCTCTTTCTCTGAAACCATGATTGTAATTCTGAACTTCCATTCGGGTTCTGGCCAGCCAGTCACCATTAAAAGGATTCAAATTTTCATCAATCCATAAATCGTCACTAACAATTGTATCTCCAGTAGGTGGAATCTGTCTGAAACGATGTGAATTTGTGTAGATCTTGAGTGTTTTAAAATAGTCTTCTTTGCTTATTACATTTTGTTGGTAGTTATTCAAAACATTGGCCAGAGCTGTTAAAGTTTGTGAAGTAGCAAATGGCCAGCTTGGACCATTCCACTGACATTCATGACCCTCATAACTTACCTTGAACCCAGGATCCCGTTGTTCAGCTGTGGTGGGGCCAAAAGGGGCATAAAATCCTTGCGGATCCATTAACTGTTTCCAGGCTACTTCATATTTCTGATCCCTTGGAACCAGCTCTAAATACCAGGGTACAAAACCTAGTAGCTCTCTTGTTGAACTCAAAGAATCAGTACCCCTTGGCATCACCTTGAAAAACTGATCTTGCTCATCCCATAAGGTTTCGAGGACTTTCTTTTTTAACTCTTTTGCCTTCTCTGAAAACTGAGTCCGGAGTGCCGAAAATTGCTTGCCTGCCATTGCTGCAATCTCTGAGATCGCTAAAGCGTCAGCATACATATAGGTGTTAATCGTAGGTCGTTTTCCGTGGCCACCAATTGCAAGCTCCATACCATCCTGACCGTCAACTTGCCAGAAAAGTCCATCTGGCTCAAGTCTCATATCTTCCCACTTTTTGTAGTTGCTTACTAAATCTGGTAAAACATCGATTAGTAAAGAATCGTTTGGGTGGACCATATGATATCGCAAATAACTATCTGAAATCCAGAAACTATAACGATGTGGATTACCACCACCCCTTAACCAGAATTGCCCATAATTTTTTAGAATATCGGGATTGTGAAGCCATCTGCCCTCTCTGAAATGATGTCCGGCCGGACATGGAATAGTATTGTATTTTTCAGCCCAGGGGACATTTGGCATAAACTCTGTTATCACATATCCATCAGGAGTTTGTTTGATATGTTTTCTGAATGTCCACCATCGGTAATAATACACTTCCTCAATTTCTTTGTCCGGACACTCAAAAAAAGGAATATTTTCTTCCAGGAAAGCCCAGGTGTCTTCATTACTGATCATATGGGTGATAGGAATCACATCCATATGAAGATTCATTGTGTCCTGTAAATTGAAATTATCTATGTATTGTTGGATTTGAATAGTATTTAGTGAAAAGTCACTTGCCTGGCAAGAAACAATCAGCAGAAGAGCTAGCAAAAGAGCTGGTTTTGTCATGGTTTTACATCTTAGTACAATATTACGATGTAATATTATGATGAGTCTAAGTTTATCCTTGTTTAATTTCAATAATACACATATCTGCTGATAAGTGCCTTTAGTTTTGGTAGGTAAATATTCTTAGAATGGGTATTGATAAAAAATTAACAATTCATAAGCTATACATTTAAAGCAACTTATTGTAGATTCTGTTAATTTGTAACCTTTGTGACAGTTTCTGTTTTTTGCTGTTATTAGTTTCGCAACAAATTTTAATTAATAAGCGTCATTATGAAGAGATTAAATTATTTGTTGGCAATTTTATTTGTCGCATACCTTTTTACCAGCTGTAAACCAGATGAGGTACCTGATGCAGGTTCAAGCACAACTGATTTGCTGGTGAAAAAATTTACTGAAGCACCAGTTATGGATGCTACAATTGAAGACATGTGGGCAGGCGCCCAAAAATTAGTAGGATCTACAACTGTACCTCAACTAAATGCCCGTGGAACCCATTTAAATGGTGATGGTGAAGGTGTTGAAGAAGCATTAGGATTATTTGATCCTTATTCCGGGGAATCATATGACTTCACTATGCGTGCTGGTTACTCAGGAAGTGATATCTATTTCTTATTAGAGTGGGAAGATGAAGCAGACAGCAAAGATCGTCAGTCATGGTATTTTGATACTGATGATAAACTGTGGAAGGGTGAGCACAAGTATGCAAACCATATCGATGATAAATTTTACGAAGACAAATTTGCTTTCTTATTTCCTATTGGCGAAGTAGAAGGATTCAGTTCTTCAACTTGTTATGCTACTTGCCATACTTCGACACCTGTTGTTAATGCTAAAGATAAGCATACACGTCACTATTTGAATAACGAAGATGAAAAGATAGACATGTGGCACTGGAAGCGTGTTAGAGGTACTTATTTAGGTCAGGTTGATGATCAGAAAATGCTTTATGCTGATCCTTCAAAAGGTTCTGCTGCAAATGGAAGAACCGGTGATGGTACAGGAGAAGGTGGATACTCAAGCAATGGTCAAACTCTCACTATCACAGGAACAGCGATTGAGGTTAGTGTGCCTTTATACATTATTCCTAATCAAACTGATTATTACTGGATTGACCAGGATCAAATTGATAATGGTACAGCCAAGATGATTACTGCAGTTGATGAAAATGGTGTTCTTTCATACGATGGTGGTACAATTAATCCTGCTGATGGTGGATATGAGCAAGGAATTGGCAACAAGCGCTTTCCAAGTGTTACTACAAAGGCTTTCACTTTAGGTCGTGCTGATATCAGTATCTCAGCGAATTACACTGGTACAGGTTGGGTTTGTGAATTTACCCGCAAATTAAACACTGGTGATGAAGACGATGTAATATTTGACGTAACTCAGGAATTGCCATTTGGTTTTGCCATTTTTAATAACGCGGCTATTGCTCACGGTGTTAAAGCTGGTTTGATGATGAAATTTGAAGAGTAGAATATACTTATAAGCTCATATCCAATTGCCGGATATAATAGGTTTGGAATATATTTGGAGATAAACAAAGTCCGCTAAACAGCGGACTTTGTTTATTCATCGTTATAACAAAATAAAAAAGTTGTATCTTTGTTCGTGTTTTAACGAACAAGTAATGGCGAAAGTAAAAGGACCCACACCTGAGCAACAGATAACAGCAAGATATGCGAAGGCACTTGGTCATCCGGTCAGGGTATATGTT
This sequence comes from Bacteroidota bacterium, assembly GCA_018669475.1. GTDB lineage: Bacteria > Bacteroidota > Bacteroidia > Bacteroidales > UBA12481 > JABHCC01. The sequence goes on from JABHCC010000149.1 coordinate 85,819, forward strand.
ATTCAATTATTGTCTAGTCAGACGTGTTGCTACAGTGGAGACTTATCTGAAGAATTACCTATCGCTAAATCAACTCTTTCTCAGCACTTAAAAGAGCTGAAAGACGCCGGATTAATTCAGGGTGAAATAGAAGCACCCAGAATTAAGTATTGTTTAAATAAGGAAAACTGGGAGGAAGCAAAACGATTGCTTCGAATTACTTTCAACATGTAAAATTTTTTAAATACAGTGTTCGTGATTTTGCGAACTACGAACAGATAAATAAAGCGAAAATGGATATCAAAGTTTTAGGAACGGGTTGTCAGAAGTGTCAGTCTCTGGAAAAAGCAATCAGGGAGGTTGTGAGCGAAAATGGCATTCAGGCAAATGTCACAAAAGTGGAGGATATTGTTGAGATTATGGGTTTTGGCGTTATGGCTACTCCGGCCATTGTGGTAGATGGGATAGTTATGATCAAAGGAAGGGTTCCATCCTCGAAAGAAATAAAAACACTGTTAATCAAGTAAATAACTTAGCTATGAAACAATCTATTCATCTAATTGGACTGGTTTTACTGTTTACAGTATTTAGCCTACCTACAGGAAACGTTCAAGCATTGTGTCTTTCTAATGGTGAAAAAGGGTGTAACTATCTGTATGACAATTTGGACTCCAAAGAAATACAAGTTCTGTATTTTCATGCTACCGGCCGATGTGTAACATGCAAAGCTGTTGAAGCAGTTACAAAAAGTGCACTTAAGGAATACTATGGGAAGAAAATTCCATTTACAACCATTAACCGAGAGAAAAACAAGAAGAATCCATTACTTAAGAAGTACAAGATTACAGGACAAACTCTCCTAATTGTTAGTGGTGATGAAGTTGTAAATATTACGACCGAGGCATTTTTAAACGCACGAAAAAAGCCTGAGAAGCTAAAGTCAACTCTGAAATCTACAATCGATAAAATGCTCAAGTAGAAATGGAGTTTTTGCAAAATCTGTTGGAAAGCTCACAATTTCCAATACTTACCTCTTTTGTTCTAGGCCTTATGACAGCGATAAGCCCCTGTCCTTTAGCTACCAATATTACAGCAATAGGCTTTATTAGCAAGGATCTGGAAGATAAAAAAAAGGTATTTCTGAATGGCTTAGTTTATACATTAGGAAGGGGAATCTCTTATACAATTATCGGATTGCTATTTTATTTTAGCATTGGACAATTCGAGCTGTCTGGTTTTTTGCAAAATTGGGGTGAAAAGATTCTTGGTCCCTTGATGCTAATTATTGGCCTCTTCATGCTTGGTGTGATTCATTTACGTATACCTGGGATAGCTTCACTAACTGAGAAAATGGAGAGAAAATCAAATTCCGGATTCTGGGGAGTTTTGTTTTTAGGTATGGTCTTTGCCCTTGCTTTTTGCCCATATAGTGGTGTTCTATATTTCGGAATGTTGATTCCAATAACCATCAGCAGTGCAAGTGGATTATATCTTCCTCTGATTTTTGCTTTAGGCACTGGAATTCCAGTTATCATTTTTGCATGGCTAATTGCTTTTAGCATTGGAAAAATCGGAGGTTTGTATAATGGCATTAAAATTTTTGAGAAATGGTTTAGAAAGATAGTTGCTGTTTTATTTATCGGGGTTGGATTATTTTATATTATCAGATTATTTCTTTAGAATTTATCGTTTTTGGGCTGAATATTTTGCTGACTAATATTTTCAATTGTCATGGGATGGAAGAAGGAAATTAAGACCCTGTTATGGATTGGGGCTGTTTTTATCGGAGTTTATTTTTTACCACTGGAGAGTAAACATTTTGCCACGGCATTAGCAGCAACACTTGATCTGGCTAAATGGTACGCCAGGGAGCATGTAATTTTATGTCTCTTGCCTGCATTCTTTATAGCCGGAGTGATTTCTGTTTTTGTGAGCCAGGGAGCCGTGATGAAGTATTTTGGCGCCAAGGCTAAAAAGTGGTTAGCCTATACGATTGCATCATTGTCGGGAACTATTTTAGCGGTTTGTAGTTGCACAATTTTGCCCCTTTTTTCAAGTATTCACAAACGTGGTGCCGGATTAGGGCCTGCTATAGCATTTTTGTACTCTGGTCCGGCGATAAACATTTTGGCCATTATTCTAACAGCCAGGATTCTTGGCTTCGAAATGGGCCTTGCACGAATCATAGGTGCAGTGGTTTTTGCCATTGTCATTGGGTCGGCAATGTCGCTTATTTACCGTAAGGAAGAAAAGACCAAGCGTGAAGAGCAAATAAATTTTCCTGATGTTGAAGAGAAGCGGCCCATGTGGAAAACCGCTTTCCATTTTTTTGTTTTAGTTCTGATTCTTGTTTTTGCCAATTGGGGTAAACCCGCTGAAGGTGTAAGCAGCGGCTCCTGGTATTGGCTCTGGGCTAACAAATGGTTGATAACAGGAGGCTTTGCCCTATTATTGAGTTTCTCATTAATATATATATTGAAGCTGCAATGGATGCAAGTGCTTATTCTGATACTTCTAACAATTACGTCAGGCTTTCTTTTTACTTCTCCGCTAATTCCTGTTTTAGTGGCAATGGCAGGTCTGAGTATTATAACCCTGCTGGATAAAAATGATGTTGATAACAGAGAGTGGACTCTTGCTTCATGGGGCTTTGCGAAGCAGATCATGCCCTTACTTGCGGTTGGGGTCTTGATTGCTGGTTTCCTTTTAGGATCTACACATGATGACACTGCTATTGCCGGAATTATTCCAAACGATTGGATTGCCACCTTGGTGGGAGGAAATTCAGTGTTTTCTAATCTTTTTGCATCTATTATTGGGGCATTCATGTATTTTGCAACTTTAACAGAAGTGCCGATTTTGCAAGGACTTATTTCGGCAGGAATGGGAAAAGGCCCCGCATTGGCTTTACTCTTGGCCGGACCATCTTTGTCTTTGCCAAATATGCTGGTTATCCGGGGTGTACTGGGCACTCAGAAAACAATTGTTTACGTGGTTTTAGTTGTAATTATGGCAACAATTTCAGGATTAATTTTTGGCGCTATTTAGCTGGTTCCAATTACTAAAACATGTTTCGGTGCCTTTAAAAATTACTTTCGAACATCAAAAAATATTCGCTCAGTTCTTCTGGGCCAGTAATTATTCTTCGTATCCATATCAGCAGTTTCGAGATGTGGATCCAGAGTTATGCTCTTTACTTCATTCTCAAAAATGAAAACTTTGCTGACTGCAGTATGATTCTTCATCCAGATCTCTGCCGGGATTCGCACTTCTTCAATGCTTCCATCTTCAAATTCAAACTCCAGGATTATGGGCATTATCATTCCGCCGTGAGCTTTGAAGCTTAGCTCGTAGAACTTTTGTCCTTTTCGAAGTTGGCTAATTTCTTCATCACTGAATTTCTTGCCTAATGCCTTCAGCCTTATTAATTCCTGCTCAGTGACAAGTGGCTCAGGATTATTGTACTTATCTCTCAAGGATGTGTCACGGTCTATCTCACTGATGAATTGACCTTTGTCTCTAAGAGATGCAATATGTGGTCTGAGTTTTTTCTTTGTGTATTCAGCAGCCCGTAATGCGGACTTCTCATCATAGATAGCTTCAAAAACTTTCACGTTTTCAATGGCCAGATCAACATGCTCGGTTGTAAAGAACCATCCACGCCAAAACCAGTCAAGGTCAACACCAGAGGCATCTTCCATGATTCTGAAGAAGTCTGCAGCTTGAGGATGTTTAAACATCCATGTCCGGGCATATTCTTTAAAAGCCTGATCAAAAAGCTCACGACCCAGGATTGTTTCACGTAATATTGTCAGCCCAACTGCAGGCTTTCGATAGCTGTTCATTCCGCCTTGTAACAGGCCATCACCATGGGTCATAATTGGAACAATAGTGCTTTTATCGTCATCCATATACCCTATCATTTCTGCGGGTATTCCTGACCAGTATTGATTAATATCCCATTCACGCTCAGCCAGTCCCTGCATGAAGACATTGAAACCCTCATCCATCCAAGCTGATTGCCGCTCATCACTATTAACGATCATTGGAAAATAATTGTGACCAACTTCATGTCTCACTACACCGATATGCCAATTTCTGGTTCCCACATCATAGCTTCCGTCAGCTTTTGGACGCCCACCATTAAAAGCAATCATTGGATATTCCATCCCCAGGCTTGCATCGATTGATTGAGCTACAGGATAGGGATAATCAAAGGTGTATTTTGAGTATGCCCTCAAGGTTTGCGCAATGGTTTTTGTCGAAAATTTGCTCCACAAAGGATTACTTTCTTTTGAGTAAAATGACATAGCCAGAACATTGTTGTTTTCGAATGGAACACTCATTGCATCCCAGATAAATTTACGAGAGCTTGCGAAGGCAAAATCCCGAACATTTTCAGCCTTGAAGTGCCATTTTTTACTATTTTCTGCTCTGGATTTCTCATTTTCTATAGCCTCTTTCTCCGATACAATGAATACCGGAGTATCTGATTCTTTAGCTTTTTCAAGTCTTTGAAGCATTTGAGGGCTAAGAACCTTTTTTCCGTTTTGCAATTCACCGCTTGCTGCTACAATATGGTCAGAAGGAGCATTTATTGTCACATCAAAGTTGCCGAACTCCAATGCAAATTCAGCACCAATGAACTGCTTGATCTGCCATCCGTAATCGTTATATACACAAAGTCGTGGGTAGAATTGTGCTATTGCAAAGGTGCTTTCATCTTGATTTTCAAATGGATCATATCCTGATCGGCCCCCCTGGGTTCTGAGATTATTAAGATTATAGTGCCATTTGATAATCAGTTCTGTCTTTTTACCCGGAGCCAGTCCTTCGGATAGTAAAACTTTTAAAATAGTGTGGTTTTTCACAGTTTGTAGTGCCTGGTCCTGGGCATCCCTTATTGATTCGATTCTGAAACCACCCTCAAAATGATTGTTATACCGCATAATTGAAGAAATATGCTCCTGATTTCGCATTGTTGACTGGGCTATCTTGCTTCCTAATGAGTTTGGTTCCCGGATATTTTGATCCAGTTGAAGCCAAAGGTAAGTTAGGGTTTGAGGTGAATTGTTATAATAGGTAATCATTTCAACTCCAGAAATCACTTTGTCATTCTCATCCAGAGTAATCTCCATTTTATAATCCACTTGTTGCTGAAAATAATCAGGACCCGGATGACCACTAGCCGTTCGGTAGCTATTTGGAGATGGTAATTCTTCAGTTAACTGTCTGAATATATTTTTATTGACATGATCTTGTGAAAACAGAGCTGCCGAAAAGGTTATCATCAATGCAAACCCAGTTATGATTATCTTTTTCATCCGTGTGTGTGTTAAAATATTTTTCCTTTTGTAATGTTCGGTTCATATTGTTGTGATTAATTCTTTCTGTTTACCGATTGAAGTATAAGCTTTCCACTGATTTGATCCCCCTTTTTCAGGGGCTTGTCATCTTTTTTGGCATGAGGTCGCAGGAAGCGTTCGCTGCCACCGTTGGAATAGTTGGCAATCAGCCAGTGGATTTCGTCTTCTTCAATCCAGGATCTTGAATGAAGTTTTGCATTGCTTCGTACTTCAAATCCTTTTTCTGAGGCATCTCTTAAAGAAGCCCTGTAAATATTGTGCTTGGTTGATGCAAAGTCATTCGATCCAATCTTTGTTCTGTCGTGCCTCCATTCGTGATCTGGTTTTGTTCGCGGTCCAACAGGGCTTGATTCAATACCTTCTGAAGCAGTTGCTTTGCCTTCAAGTCGGGCAATATGCCAATCAGGATAGGTGCTCCAATAGCCTTTGCGCTTCCAGTAAAGATTTTCATATTTCTTTGGAAGATCGAAAACCAGACCCATCTGTCTTGGATTGATATCGTCATTCAACACAAAATCATACTCAATTGATATACCTCCACTGGCGCGAAATTTATAAATAAAAGACCCATTTGCCTCCTTATATGTTCCATGAATCTTTATTTCCAATTTGCTATAAAAAAGATTTTCAACTGAATCAAGTTTCCAGTCGGTGCATACAGGTGTAAAGGGCTCATAATACTTGGTGGGGCCGTGCATCTGTGTTTCACCTCCATTATTCATCGGAAGGATCATTAATCGAGGGCCTGTGAGATCCTTGATGTAGAGTAAGCCTGTAGCAGTACTTATTTTGTATTTTTCCTGATTTGAGGTGACTAAAAGGTATTCCTCTTTTTCCTCAATTTTCATCCGGCTCGTTTCATTTAATGGTACTTTGTATGATATAATTTGGGGATGAATGGGGAGAATGAAAGAATCAACAGTGAATCCTCTTGGATCAATGAATTCCAATTCGAGTTTTGCGTTTTCCTTCAGAGGGTGCTTCGAATTAATCTCCAAAAGATCCATTTGTTTGGGTGGAATATCGGCATATAATAATCCCTTTTCCTGGCCTATCTTCCAATTAATCCTCAGTCTTTTTAGATTTGAAAAGTCCTGTCTGTTTTCTACCATGAAACTGACAACATTATTCTTTTTTTCAACATCTATAATTCGAATAGGTGAGTAGGTTTTCTTCATACCCCACCATTCGGGCTTTTTCCTTCTCCATCCATCAATGGGCCCCCAGGTTCCGTAGCCTACTGTGCGTTCTTCTATTGAGCCATCATCAAGAGGGTAATCCCAATAGAATGTATCATCTATCCCTGCCCAAATGGAACCTCCGGCAACTCCCTGAGATTTATACATATCCTCCCACATGCTGTGAAGATAAATTCCCCACTTATCTCTAAGAGCAACATCGCTTGCTAATTCAAAGCGATTGTATGCATTGAGATGCACAAACTCACCAAAGCTGATTGGTCTTCGGTAGTCAGAGTATTTTCCTGGTCCTGTAGGGCTTGGGTAATGATCAGAACCCAAGGCACAGATTGCCTCGTCTTCTTGTTGATTTTTTACCCATCCCCAGGGGAAGTAATTGAATGTTAAAGGACGCGTAGGATCCAGTTTTTTCATGGCCTGACCAGCAATATCATATGACTTGTTCCATATTGATTCATTGGAGATAGACCAGAAAATAATGCTTGGATGATTTCTGTTCAGGACAATCATCTCTAATAACTGACTGGTCATAACTTTCTGAATAGAAACACTATCGCCTTTCGTTTCATGTGACCAGCAAAACGGACCCTCACATTCAATAAACATTCCCAGTTCATCGGCTATTTCCATCAGTTCTTCATCGGGAGGGTAATGACAAGTCCGGATATGGTTAACATTTCCTTCACGAAATAACTCCACATCTTCCCTGTACATTTCTTTCGGAACTACACGGCCCGTTAGTGGATACACCTCATGTCGGTTGACACCCCTTAGTTTAATCGGTTTTCCATTGACAAATAATTGATTTCCTTTTACTTCGGATTGTCTGAAACCAAAGCGCTGATGAATAGTTTCAATAATTTCACCATTCTTTTTAAGTTTTAAAGTAAGGACGTATAAATTTGGTGTTTCACAATTCCATTGCTTGGGTTTTAATACCGGCATCTTGAGTTTAAGAACCTCTTTTCCTCCGGATTTAATCACCTGGATATCCACTTGTGAATCCGGCAGGTGAATCAAATCTTCATTTTTCCATTCCCTGAGCTCTGCAGAAAGGCTTAAATCTTTGACTTTATTTGAATTTTCGTTGCTTATTTCAACATAAGTGATGAGATCAGCATCCACAAAATCCTTTTCAAATGAAGTTTCTACAGCAAGGGAACTTACATTGACCACGGGCAGAGCCATTATAAAAACTGATCGGTTGATGCCGCCAAGGGGATGACACGCATATCTCGATCCGCTGCTCAATGAGTTGGATAGTGACTCATTGCGTACTGAAAGAAGCAAAGTGTTTTCATCATTAAATTTTGTCAGATCGGTAATGTCCAGTTCAAAAGCAGTGAACCCACCATGATGTTCTCCTGCCTTTTGTCCGTTAATGAAGATCTCACATAAACTGTAAACCGCATTGAAGCGGAGTTTAATTCGTTGTCCTTTCCAATCTTTTGGAAGAGAAAATGTTCTGAAGTAGGCAGCCGGCTGCGCAGAATCCACTACGTGACCTTGCATTGACCATTCTCCGGGTACTTTGATATCAGACCAGGAATCAGGCTGTTGGATAGAAGTGAAACTGTCTTCAAATTTGGCATTGAATTTCCATTGGCCATCTAAGCTTAGCTTTATCAGCTTATCTCCGGATATGTCTGTTGGAACAGGAGATAGCCGGGGAATGGCATCACTTTGGGCTTGAAGCCCGTGATTTGGGTACAATAGACCAATAATTAGAGAAATGATCAGGAGCCTGAGATTTGTAATGCTTTTCATCCGTTTATCTCCTTTCCCATCCACTTTCACGTTTACCCGAACCGGTTTCTTCGCTGTCTCCAAGTTCTTCTTTCATCTCGTTCGCTTTTACCAACAGCTCTTTCACAATTTCGGGGTATTGATCAACAAGGTTGTTTTGTTCTCCAATGTCTTCATCGAGATTAAAGAGGGATAAACCGATTTCGGAGCGAATACCTTTTCTACCATGACTGTTTCCGTCATCGCTTTCAATGATAGCCGAATATTTATGCGGAAGGTGAAGTTTCCACTTTCCTCTTCGTAATGCCTGTAATTGCCAGTTTTGATAAAAGAAGTAAGTGTCGGTTGGACTTACTGCGTCCTTTTCGCCCCAGAGCAAATTTTGAATATTATGTCCATCAATTTTATGATCTGGCAAATCAGCTCCGGATATTGCCGCAATTGTCGGAAGTATATCTATGCTTGCGGCAATTTCATTGCATTCGCTTCCCTCTGGAATTTTTCCAGGCCATTTCATGATACAAGGAACTCTCATTCCGCCCTCAAATGTTGTGAACTTGCCTTCTCTCAGGGGATCAGCTGATCCTCCGTGATCACCAAAAATCAGCCAGGGACCATTATCCGTAGCAAACATCACCAGGGTATTCTGATCTAAGCCAAGCTCTTCAAGGGTTTGGTTAATTTGACCTACTGACCAATCAATCTCCTCAATAACATCCCCATATATGCCTTTGATTGACTTTCCTTTGAATTGTTCAGAAACGTAAAGGGGAATGTGGGGCATGGTATGTGGCAGATAGACGAAAAAAGGTTGATCCTGATGTCTTTTTATAAAATCGATAGCTTTTTCGGTGTACTCCCGGGTTATCATGGATTGGTCGTCATCCATGAAACGATGAACTCCGTTGCCATCCATAAGCGGTAAGGGGGGATAGGGTGTTTTCCCCGGATTTTTCCCGGGACGCATATCATTGGAGTAAGGGATTCCGAAGTATTCATCGAAACCTTGCTGCAGGGGAAGGAATTGTTTATGATGCCCAAGGTGCCATTTGCCGAAGCATCCGGTGGCATAACCTTTTTCCCGGAGCATTTCAGCAATAGTTAACTCATTCTGATGCAATCCCGTTTTTGTTCTTCTTTCCTCTGGGTTCCAATCTGTATTCTCATGTTCCGGAAACAAAACACTGGGTATCCCAATCCGTTGGGGATAACAGCCGGTCAGGAGAGCTGCACGTGAGGGTGAGCAAACAGGAGAAGCCACATAGAAATCCGTAAAGCGCATTCCTTCTGCTGCCATTTGATCCAGATTCGGGGTTTCAAAGTCATCTGCTCCATATACACCAATATCTGCGTACCCCTGGTCATCTGTGAAGATGATGACGATATTGGGAGTCGTCTCAAGTTTTGACTTACATGCCCCAAGGGCAAGAATCAGCAATAAGAGGCTTATGTAGGTTCTCATTTGATTTTAGTTTAGATTACAAGTTAAAACTAGATGTATATCAGTTAGTTGTTGTATGTGTATTTTTTTCCAGGTTCAATCTTTACTTCAAGGACATCTGATTTGTATTTAATCTTTGCCAGACCTCCTTTTTCCGTGTGGATTATTGCCTTGGTTAATTGACCTTCTTCCCACCAGATATCACATTCGAAGCCATTGCGGGCTTTCAGACCGGTAATATGACCATTATGCCAGGCAGCAGGCAGGGCCGGTAGAAGATGTATGACACCATTATGAGATTGCAAAAGCATTTCCGCAATACCCGCAGTACCACCAAAATTACCGTCAATCTGGAAGGGAGGATGATTGTCAAACAGATTATTTTTTGTTGATTTTGCTAACAGTTGCTGTAGGTGATGCCATGCTTGTTCACCATCATGTATACGGGAATAAAAGTTTACGATCCAGGCGCGACTCCATCCGGTGTGTCCACCACCACTCTCCAGTCGCCTCTGGATGGTCTTTTTTGCTGCATCAAACAGCTGAGGGTTTTCTTCTGTGATCTGGGATAAAGGGTAGAGACCCAGTAGGTGAGACATATGCCTGTGGCCTATCTCAACTTCCTCATAGTCATGTATCCATTCCTGAATTGTTCCATCTCCTCCTATTTGCACTGGAGGAAGTTTCTTCCTTATTTCTTCGAGCTCATTAGCAAATTCATGATCAATATTCAGGATCTCGGAGGCTATTTTGATCTCATCAAACAATTCATTTATTATTTGAATGTCAGTTGTTGCAGCATAGGTTAGAGAAGATCTTTCCTGCTTATCCGTACCGGGCACGAAGAAGGCATTTTCGGGTGAATGAGAGGGATTGCTTACCAGATAACCTTCGGGTGACTCAATTAAAAATCCTTTTATAAATTCTGCTGATCCTTTAAGCAGGGGATAAATGCGGGCCAGATAGTCAGTGTCTCCGGTAAACTCAAAATGACGAAATACCGGAAATGTCATCCATGGTCCGTCAAGAGGAGTAATTCCCCAAACTCCGTCGGCAACACCGGTACGTCCGAATGGATCGGTCAGGTGATGGAATGTCCAACCATCCGTGCCGTACATGTTTTTTGCAGTGACTGTTCCCGGCTCTACTAGTTTCTCCATGAATCGTGTAAGAACCAGGCTGGTTTCAGAAAGGTTACATACCTCTGCTGGCCAGTAATTCATCTGAAGGTTAATGTTAGTATGAAAGTCAGCATTCCAGGGGGCATTGAGATGATTATTCCATATGCCCTGGAGATTTGCAGGCAGAACACCAGGTAGCCTTGATGACCCCATCAGTAAATACCTTCCATACTGGAAATAGGTGGTCACCAGCCCCTTATCAATACCTCCTTCTTTTACAAGGTTTAGTCTTTCATTTATGGGCAGGTTTTCAAAACTATCAGACCCAAGGCTGAATGAAACCCGGTTAAAAATTTCTGAGTGGTCGGCAATATGTTGTTTTCTTAACTGGGCAAAAGATGTACCATCAAGATTACTCAGAATCGTCTCGCATTTTTCTATAGGGTCAACAGAATCCAAAAAATTAAGCTTTGTAATATCATAATTGGTAGCTCCGGTCAGGTAGATTGTCAATTTATTCACAGATTTACAAGATAGTCCTGCTTCTGTTTTGTCAACAACTCCTCCTGTGTTTTCGACCACTGCCAGTGCAGCAAATTTCATATGAGCTCCTGCAGGCCCCCTGTTGGCTTGTTCAGGATCGATGATCTGCCCTGACATAATAATCTTGCCTTCTGCAAAATATTCAGTATTTGCATCTTTCTCTCTTTTCAATTGCAGATCGATGTCAAATGCTTCATCAGCCGAGATCCTGATCACCAATAAGTCAGCTGGAGCAGATGCAAAAACCTCCTGAGCGATGTGGTTTCCTCCAACATCATAAGTGGTTCTTGAAATACCTGAATTAAGAGTCAGGTCTCGTGTATAATTTTGAATCTCACCTTCCCAGTGATATGACATATGAAGATCTCCGAAAGTCTGATGCGAGCGAATATTCGGAGGGGTTCCCAGTAAGTGTTTTTTGGCCATTGTGTATGCCTCACTGTACTGTTCGTTAAATATTAAGCTTTGAATCTCAGGCAGGTTTTCTTTTGCACCGGGATTGTTATTGTCGATTTTAGTCCCTGCCCAAAGACTTTCCTCATTGATTTGAATCTTTTCATTGTGTGGGTCACCAAAGATCATAGCGCCTAATCTGCCATTTCCTACAGGCAAAGCTTCTGTCCATTCTGAGGCAGGTTCATCATACCATAGTTGGTAGTTTGTTACCAGGTCTTTTTTCACGGAATTGCATCCGGAAGAAAGAATTATCAGGGTAAGAATTAGTAGAGATCGAAATACTTCTTTCATGGTTTTTTAATTTTCTGTTTCCTGTTTATTTGGCAGATGTTCACCTTATTTTACTGACATGGTTTTAGTTTCAATGTAATTCCCGGTTTCGAGGGTATAGTAATACGTTCCTGTTCTGATTTGACCGACATTAATATAAGCAGTGTGTCTCCCTGCCGGCTTTTCTCCCTCATAGAGTTTTATAATCTGTCGTCCTGCCATATCAGTAATCGTTATTGTCACCTCCCCGTTGAGAATAAGCTCATAAGGGATGGAGGTTATTGAATCAAAGGGATTGGGATAGTTTTCTCCCAGAGTATTCTTATTATGAACAGTTTCAATACCGGTTTTTACACTATAATCAATTTTCACCTGATAGAAGAACTTCTGATTCCCCCTGAAAGACACCGGGGTGGAGATAATCACCAGATAGACTTCCTCATCATCCGGATTGGCCTTATAAGTGAAAGACCCATCAGTCAAATTTAGCATATCCATATCATAGTAGGAGACTGAATTGTCTTTTTTTACCACAATTCGCCCTTTGAAGCTAGCTAAATCTCCATCCCTTCCATGAGAATCACCTTTCAGATCGAAGGTGTAATCGGCTCTTTGAGAGTTTTCTATTTTATAGACATTGTAAGCCCAGGCCCGGGTAACGAAATCATTTTCAGGAGATATCCATTCTCCATTGCTGCCTTCGTTTGTAAAAGTTTTGACGATGGGGTGAACGTCATTTAGGTCTCCGTAGTTCTTTAACTCCTGATAGCTTCGTGCCTCTGTGCCCACAGGAAAGTGCTCAAATCCCCCAACATTATGAGCGGCATAATCAGCAAATAATTCACTGAAAGTATCCGCCCCAATCTCCTTATACAGATATTCCTGAGGAAGATCATTGGTCTCGGCAAAAAAGCCACCAACAATTATTTCTGGTGATACACCCCGTACATCCGTTAGGTAATTAATCATGATATTCATCCCATATTGATGACAGAATCGTTGCCAATTTGCCTGATCCTGAGCTTCGCGATTGTTATAAGTATACCACATGGGAACCTGAGGGTTAAACGTTATACATGAAGCAGTAACATATTCGTCTTTCGAGCCTGGATGTTTAAGGGCTGCATACCAGTTTGCTGTTGCCTCTATGTACCACTGACTATCACCACTATAAGCATATCCTGGCGAGTTTGCATTGTACTGAAAAATATGAAATCCTTCATGCTGAAGACCTGCATTATTACGATTGGCGTATCCGATCGGGATTGTCAAATAGGGGTAGCCGTTTGAATCTGTTCCTTGCCCCATGGCCCATCCATCTGGAAAGAGATCATGACCGTTATGTATATACACATTGTAATAATATCCATCCAGGGGATTAGGAGGATTTCTCATCTGGTAAGTATTCAAACAATCATTTTGGCAATCCACAAGAGTTAACAATAATTCTTCAGCCTCATCTGCATAATCGTATGCCTTATCCCACCATGCAACAAAGATTCCTTTTGTCTTGTATCCACAGTTATCTACAGTTGAAAAAACAGAATTCAATTGTAGATCATCCTGGCCAAGAGCAAAAATGGTACACATCAGGAGTACAAATAGTAATCTTGCTTTCTTTTCCATTTCTTAAATTTTAATCAATTCTACCTATAGAAAGTTTAATGCCCGAAAAAAAATTATTCCAGACTATTGCAAACTTTCAGATTTACCTTCCGGATCTTCTCTTCAAGCATCTTTATCTTCTTCCTATCGTAGGTCATAAGACCATTGATCTCGGATTCCACATCGCTTGTTTGTGTATATACAGCTGCAGAATATCCATATGGAATAAGCTCCATAAGTTTTTCAGCCAGGTTAATATAGGCATCCGTAGCCTCAGCTGAAGTCTTATATTGTACATAGCCCCAGTTTCTTCCTGTCTCCCAAAGGTGTCCGTCAATAGCTAAACCAATACCACCATATTCACCTAAAACATTGCTTCTTTTTGAATCAAAAAGCCCCATCTTAGGTTCTGGATAATTATGCATATCCAAAATATCTCCCACATCATAGTGGTTTCCACCACTTGCCGGATTCACAAGACGTGAAGGATCATAGTTTTTTGTCCATTGAGCAATCTCGACAGTCTTAAATTGCCCCCATGATTCATTGAAAGGAACCCAAACCACAACACTTGGATTTGAGTATGTCAGGTCCATGATTTCTTTCCATTCCTGCCTGAAATTATTCTCAGATTCTACACTCCTAACTAATTCTTTACCGTTGAAATAATTTCGTCCTTGCCATCTTGGTGAACGGTCTCCACCAGGCATGTCCTGCCATACCAGAATACCTTCGCGATCGCAATGGTAATACCAGCGAGCAGGTTCAACTTTAACATGCTTTCGAATCATGTTAAAACCAAGATCCTTTGTCTTTTTTATATCATACAAAAGTGCTTCATCAGTTGGCGCAGTATAAAGCCCGTCGGGCCACCAACCCTGGTCAAGAGGGCCAAACTGGAAGTAGTCTTTGTTGTTCAGTTGCATCCTGATAATGCCATTTTTATCACGGGCGGTTGAAATTTTTCGCATCCCGAAATAGCTTTTGACCTGATCAATTGCTTTTCCTTTTCTGATAATTTCCACCTCCATATCATAGAGGAAAGGAGATTCAGGAGTCCAGAGTTTTGCATCTGGTACAGCAATCAGCACTTCCTGACCGGCTGCAGCTTTACCGGTACTAATGATCTTTCCATCATCCAGTACATTGACAAGCACAATGTCAGCTGGATCAGAGCCAGATAAACAAGTGTTTACACATATATTCTGTCCATCAATATTGGGTATGGTTTTCAGCTGAGATACATAGCAGGTGTTAACAGCCTCCAACCATACTGTCTGCCAGATACCGCTTACCGGAGTATAGAATATCCCACCCGGTTTTACCACCTGCTTACCGCGGGGTTGATAACCGTCGCTGGTTGGATCCCAAACTTTCACAAGCAGTTTCTGATCTCCGGATTTGTTTAGAAAAGGAGTAATATCAAAGGAAAATGGGGTATATCCTCCCTGATGGCTTCCAATTTTTATATCGTTCAGCCAGATATCTGCTTTCCAATCTACTCCCCCAAAATGAAGTACAATATTTTTGTTTTTCCATTCTTTTGGGATGCTTAATGATTGCTGGTACCAGAGTTCATTGTTTTTTCCGACTCTTTTTTGTACTCCTGATAAGCTGGATTCAATAGCAAATGGAACCAATATTTTTCCATCGAAGGATTCGGGTATATTTCCTCCTTTTGGAAGAATAGCATAGTTCCAAAGGCCATTTAAATTCTTCCATGAATTTCTTACTAACTGTGGTCTTGGGTATTCAGGAAGTGGATTGTTTGGATCCACCTTCTCAGCCCATTCAGTTTTAATTTTATCTCCGGCGGGTTTCCAATCCTGGGCAAACAAGTTGATTGCAGCGATAGTAATCAATGCCAGTAATAGTATTCTTTTCATAGTTATCTTAGTTATAATTCTGTTAGTTTGAGTTTCGTATTGTTTGTGATCTCTAATTTATAAGCTGATGGAAGAGAATACTGAATATGCAATTCGTTCCCGATTTTTTCCCATTCCAATGTAAGGATATCATCTCCTATCGGAACCTGTCCTTTACACTTTGTCAAAGGTAATTCTGAAAATTGAAAACGGATGAGTGAGTTCTTTGTGTCAATTTTCTCAATTCCAAGAATATCACGATAAAGCACATGTACAACATGAGATGCAAAGCCATGATTACAACTGGCATAGGTGCCAATATTCTCCCAGAGAGTGCCGGTTTCTTTGGCCATATAGTCAAAGAAATCAACGGATTCCTCGATGATTTGTGTTTTAAGATTATATCTTGACAATAGCTCGAGCCTGAGGTAATTTCCGATAAAAGAATTTGCAGGATGAATCTCAGGATAAAGACCTGACTCTTGTCTTTTCGGACCAAATTCAGTACTTAATTTTCTCCATAGTTCCGGATGGGATTCAGGGCTGGCGAGATCAAAGAAAAACGCGTAGTATTGACAGACTTCTGTGGAGTTTTCTGTTGGTGTGCAATGAGTTTCAAGGCTAAGTTCAGGATCGCCGGAGTTTAGTCGGATGGCATTGTCGACGAAGAATTCTCCGTTCCAGGATTGCTTACGAATAGTCTTTCTGATCTGTTCTGCTTCCTTTGTTAATTCTGACTTACCATAGAGGCTTCCTGCTACTTCAAGTGTTTTGGCAAAAAGCATATTTGTAGGATAGTTGACATCCTGAACGAATCCATTGGCAGCAGACCATTCTACGAAAATCCATGAATCCAAACTTTCAAGTAAGCCATCTTCGTTTTTGAAAGGCATGAAATAATCGAGGAGAGCCATCACTTTAGGTTCCAGTTCATCAAGCAGCTGTCTGTCTTGACTACGATCAAGGTATTCTTCTAATTCAACAACAAACCACATCGCCCAGTTTGGGATAAACACACTGTCGTTGTGGTCGGCCGGGTAACACATTGGTAGCATTCCATCCGGCAGGTGAGAAAAGGAATCTGGAAGAAGGAAATTTTCAAGGAAATTTTTCTCTATCAGAGTATTGCCAGAGATGTCATTGGCCACACGAGCTGTAAAGTAAGAATCACATAACCAACCAGCACGTTCACGATGAGGACAGTCCATGAAAATGTCTACTGCATTCTGACGAAAAGTTTCAACTCCAGCATCATATATCCGGTTCAGTTTTTCATTTGAAGAAGAGAAGGATGCTCTCTTGATATCTGGATTGGCATACTCGCGGAGGTACACATGATCGATGGTGCATGAACCATCCGAAATGATGAATTTCAAATATCTGAAGGTATATGGCTCGATGGATTCAAGTTTATAAAATCCGGGTTGCAGATCATAAGTTACTGCGGCGATTGTTCCCAGCCTTCTGAAGTTCACATCTCCGTTTTGTAAAATCTCGTCAAATACAGCAAACAGACGTGTAGGTTCATGTACTTTGAGCTCCAGGCCTATGAAGCCGCTCAGGTTAGTTCCCAGATCCACAATTTGAAACTCACCACTTTGAAGATTGATTCTGCTTGAGTCTTTTTTGAAAACTGACGACTGTAAACTAATGGCTTCATTCTCCATCTCCTGCAGCTCAATAGCTGGATTGTATTCGAGTTCATCTTCAGTAAATCCTCCTAGTTTAGGTCCGATATTCACTACCGCACGGTCTCGCCAATACTGCTCACGTTTAATTCCGGTTTTAACTGTTCCTTTAGCTACTAATGACTTTGGATTCACAATCGCAAACTCAGGATAAGGGATTCTACGTGGAATTAATTTCTTAGGCCCAACATCTTCAAGCACTAACTCAGCCTTATTCTCAAGTCTCAAACCATAAGCCTCATGGCTTATCCGGTAGTATTCAATAAATGGTCTTTGGAAGGAATATCTGGGTACTTTCTGAACCCTTTCAGGCAGTGTGAATGCCACGAAATCATTATTCTCAGGATGAGTAGCTGCAAGTATGTTTTTACCTGAAACAATCTCTGCCTGAACGAAAGAAGGCTGATCAAGTAAGTAGAAAGAATTAACGTTATAAGCCACCACCTCTATGCTCAGAATATTTGTACCCTCGACAATATATTCATCCAGATCCCACTCATCCACACGGTAATATCCATGTCCGGCCCGTGCAGGTCCATGGCCAATAAATTCATTATTCAGATAAATCCGATAGAGACTTGATCCGCATATCCGGAGGAAGGTATCATCTTTATCAGGCTTATCAGGCTTCTCAAAATCGCTTTGAAATCCAATGGTGACATTTTTTTGAAACTGCTGATCAATTGGCCAAATGGCGCGGGCTTTCTTAAATTCAACAGCACCAGGTTCTTTTTGCGGAGTGCAATGAGTAAGAAAAGTCGCAAATATAACTAAGCCAACAAGTGAAAATATTAACAGTCTGTTCATAGTATTAATCATTTTTGCATAATATCCGAGCCTTACCTCGTCTCTAACATCCTCTTTGCATCTTCGATTCTGGATGAACCAAGAGCATGGGCATCTTTGTCTCCATACCAGAAAATAGTAGATGAATAGTCAGCCTCTCCGACAAACCAACTGAGCAATTCGAAGTCAAATTTCAAGTGTTTCCGGAAAGGGATTTCATCCAGGTTTCTGGTTCTGAGCCAGGTATTATGGCCCCTTGAGTTAGTTGAATCAGCCCGAATTGCTCCTCCAAAAGGGGTATGAAAAACATAAACGGGAGCCCAGGAGCTGTTGTAGTAATCCTCAGTTCCTGTGCCAAAGTGGGATGGGAAAGTATCCTCATCTACCCAGATTGTTTCATCTCCTTCTCCATACCAACTCTGTGAATAATTGATCAAACTCAGAAGGTCGCCTCGCATTACTCCTTTACCGGTGATAGTAATCATGTTGAAGGGATAAGCATCCGGATTGCTGACGTCATCAGCGCAATGAAAGAGATGAAGATTGTTGTTCTGCTTCCAGCTGGTATGAAAATACAGGGTGTTTGAATCCCATTTATAGGGAGCTGTTTTTATTTGCATATGCACTCCTACCTCCTGATCCGACAGGTTCTTCAGACATACGATCGCTTCTTTTTTGTAAGGCATTACCCAGCGGCTTGTTATTCTCCCTTTACCATCTGAAGAAATAAACCAGCTTTCAACCATTGGAGCTCCCATTCCACCTCCGGAGAAATCACTGAGCGGAGCCCAGATGGTTTGCTTTCCATCAAATTGTGCTGAGAGAATAAGCTGGTGCATTACACTCGCGTACGCTGAAGAATCCTGAATGTCTATATCCAGTTGAAGTTCATAGATGGCTTTTTTACCTCTACTTGTAATCAGCAGAATTGAATCTCCCTGGATAAGCTTCTCTTTTTCTTCAAGAAGATCTAATTCAGGCAATTGAATGTCTTTGTTTCCCAGCTTATCATTAACTGTTTTGATTTGGATCTCAAGCTCTTGTGCTTTCTCAGGACTAAAGGTCTCCAAGAGGGCCTTTTCTTCGTATTTGCGGTAATTAACTTGGTAATACCTTGGGTTTTGATCAACGTCAATGGGGATTTCAACCGTTATTTTACAGCTGTTTGCATAAGGAATTGGAAAATATGAGGTACTTCCACCAATGTATTCTTCTGACCAACTGGTATGTGGAAATGCCAGATTTTCACCAACTCCGGGGATGCCCATCTGAGTCATATCCCAGGCTGGAATTTCATAACCTGGTTCATGTTTCCCATCGAAATAGAAACGAATTACAGGGCGTTTATCCAATGAAGTTATCCAAATACGGGTTATGACACCAGGTCCGTCATGATCCAACATTACTTTTTCAATTCTTCCATTAATCGTATCGATGCGGATGAAGTTACCCCCTACATAGCCATCGCTATTGGCCATCCATAATGCGGAGTCGGGTGATACGGATCCACGATCATAGCTACTGGCCTGATGACATGTGTAATAAGGATCAGGGAATTGAGCAATCTGATCTACACTAGCCATCTCATTAAGCAAAGATTCAAGAGTAATAATCGAAGTTTTCTGACAAGATGCAGTCAATATCAGAAGGAGAAAGATTGTGAGTTTTATGTATTTCATTCTAGTCAAATTTAATCTTAGTCTTATTCTTGTCTGCAGGAATACCATGATCATTAAACCATTTGAAAAGATCTCTTCCCATTGCTTTGCTCAATAAAGACACTGTGTTATGAATGTCATATCTGCTGATCAGCTCAGGCTTTGCATAAGTTCTTTTAAGTTTAAAATAGTCAGCTACAATTGTAGGATTCTCTTTCCGCAGTTGTTCCCACACCCAATATGATTTGCCCCAATGGATGTTGTTCTTTTCACTTTGTGAGAGTTCTTTCCCTTTTCCGGTGAGGTTTCCGTGAAGATCATAATTTTTCATTTCAGGATCGAGTTTGCTTGCCCGTTCGATGGTTCTTTCGATTCTACGAAGGGCTTCTTCCTCATGTCCCATATCGATCATCACTAGATTTCCTACATAGGTAGCGATAGGCTCATTCCATACTTCAGCGAACGGTAGTACCCATGAATGAACAGATTCGTGTGTCAGAAATTCAATCATACCATCCTCACGTTCCGGAAATCCACCCCACCAAACCGCCAGGGCAACAACGGTACCACTAGAAAATCCACCTCCACCGGTTGCCAGGAGAGTAAGCTGAGAAGCCATACCAGGTGAAAGCGGAACACCCATTCTTTTTTCTACATAGGGCTTCGACCTCTTGTACACATCAAGCATAGCATCGGCAAATGGTTTCATATAGTCATTGTAGCTCAGTTTAAACGTACCATGATTGTCGTTGTATTCCAGATCATTAATACCAAGAGTGTTGAATGATTTTAGTGGATCAATTGTTTTTCCTGATGCTGTCTCTACTAAAAGAGGTTTCCAAATTTCTGTATTGATTGAATCTTTGGCACTGGGGTGACTGCCGGATAAAGACCGGGAGGATACCAATAGTGTTCCTTTTCCTACTTTTTTTCTGGCGAGCATGGCTTTTTGCTTTGCATCCTTCAGCAGGATATCCCATTTTTTTGCCTGATCAAAGCTGAGAACAGATCCTCCTTTGCTTTCAACTTCAATTTGTGCGATTTTATCAGTAGGAGACAAGGGATATTTCGCTGCTTCAGTAAAACTTGCTCCGTAATGCTCGAGTAGCAGGTTTTGAGAACGATTGTTTTCTGATCCAAAGACAACAACCCCACCACCAGATTTGAGAAATGCATCAATTGCTTCAATGTCTTTATCCACATATTTTATGCGATTATCACAACCCAATAAAACCAGGAGATTGGCATTGCTGAAATCAAAATTGTACAGGTTACACCAGTTAGTAACGGCCTTTTGTTCAGGTAAATACTGTCTGTCAAAGCGATGATCAGCATAGAAAGTAAATTCATGGGCCAGATCAGAAACAACATGAACTGCCGGAGCTGCCTTTATTTTTTGAGGCCCGAAGCAAGAGGCTGGCAGATTTGCACTGTTGAACAAAGCGGGAGTGGCTGTATTGCTGAATGCAAACTGTACCCATTGTGCCTGATCAATTTTTCTTGTATCGAGAATAATCCGATCATCTATTATTTCTGCCTTTACTCTGGTGTAAATACCATCAGCTCCGGCAACCTCAAAATAGCCTCTTTCTTGTCCATCGAAATGAAGTCCATCAGAATGCTTAAAACTGATAATGACTTTTCCTTTATAAAGCATTGCGGACTCAAAATCAGGAGATTCCACTTCCGTGTCAATAATTTGATAATGGTGCTTCAGAGCAAGGTTGGCCAGTCGATTACCTACTTCACGCTTGTTACCCGGATGAATGTTTGTTGTATCCCCAATATCGCTGGTAACTATCATTCCTGTATTTGGAATTCGTAAGGATAAACGTTGCTGATCACGTATGACCTGAGATCGCTCTTCAGGGTGTCGATAGGCATATGGAGCAATCTGAACATGGTAAAGAGGTAGCTTGTGCCCGAATTGTTTTCTTCTTTCCCTGACAAGGACTTCCATCTTATCAGCATATGTATATGGGTCGCGTGCATTGCTTTCTCCCTGGTACCAAATCATACCGGCAATAGAATAATTGCCAAGTGGATAGGTCATTGCATTATAGCCCCAACCAGGTTCTGATGAAGGCCACCACTGAAACTCTTTGAGCTTTTTAGCCGATTTGACCAGTTCATTATTATCCATGTATGAACTTTCGGGATACCAAAACTCTATCGGAGTTCCTCCCCAGGCATCAACTATGACTCCTACAGGAACATCCAGAGCTTCTTGCAAATGCTTTGCAAAATAGTATCCGGTGCCACTGGTGTTCTGCATTACATCCGGATTACATACATTCCAATCGCCTTCCAGATCATCCTGTGTGGTTTCGCTGGTTCTCAGGTATACCTTGAAAAAACGAATGTTGGGTAAATTAGCGGATCCGACTTCTTTTTCATAATTGTCAACCCTCAGCCACTGGTTAGTCCATTCCATATTGGACTGGCCCGAAGCTAGCCAAACTTCACCTATCAGGATATTCTTCAAAAAGATAGTTTTGGCTTTCGAGTTTCCGCTGATTGTTATTGTGTGGGCTAGATAGCTTGCTCCAGGAGTTTGTAGTTCAGCTCTCCATTTTGCACTGTTCTGGGCGCGTACAATAGCAGTATCCCCCCAGCTTGAAATCAAAGTAATTTCTTCTCCCGGATGAGACCAGCCCCAAATTGGTACTTTCTCATTTTGTTGCAATACCATGTTGTCAGCAAAAACTGTTGCCAGCTTTAGTGGTTGTCCTTTTACTCCCCAGGCAGAGAGCAGGATAAATAGAGTGACAATTGACTTTCTCATTACCAGATAGATTTTAGCTCGTAAACTTTTAGTGAATGGATTTTAGTTTCTTCTGCATTACCATGAATCTCAAGACCCAGATCTTTCCTGGATTCTCCAAGCGGTTTAACAAAAACTATCTGGCCATCATTAATAAATGACTCAACTGAAGTTCTGTCAATCAGTATTTCGATATCGAAAAGCAATTTTCCGGGGTTTCTCTGAGGTGTTTGTACCTCATTGATCTGATCAGCATCAATACTTACATATTTATTCCCTTTGTAATCAATAGATATACCCTGACCATTCATTGACTCAATCCGTGCAACCACATGCAATAAATCATTATCAATAGCTTTGAGTTTTTCATTGGCTTCAAGGATACTCAAACCCGACAAATCGTGAGTTTTACTGTGTAAATCATTGATGGCATCAATAGGTTCGCTAAAAATTCGAACACCTTCATTTGTTGTTCTAAGAGTGAGCTCGGTGGGGAAGCACATCATTTGATTAAAAGGCATCCCTTTGGCTTCAATGGTACCCCATCCAATTTGAATCCGTTTGCCATCAGGCGTGTTGTTATATGTCTGAGCAGCATAATGGTTACCATGTGTATAGCGGTATTTGCCATATTTGGGAGTAAATGTTTTCCCATTGAAGTCTCCTAAAAGGTATGTTCCGGAACCACCATAAGCAACCCAAAGAGTATTCATCGGATCCCCGTCAATTGGCAGTTCAAATAGTTCAGGACACTCGTAAAAACCATTAATGTGACTTTCTTCTTTCCAGTCTTTCAGGTTTTTTGATGTGAAAAAGCTTATTCCGGCTACTTTGTATAATGCCATTACCCATTCCTTATTGGGCTCGTACCATATTACCTTTGGATCCCGGGTTGGACCAAGCACCGGATTGCCCTCATATTTTGTAAAAGTTCGTCCCTTATCGGTACTATAAGCAATGCATTGAGTCTGTTCTTTTCCGGCTGCGGTGTAAGCGGCAATCAGAGCATTCTTTCCCCAACCCGCTGTGTTGTTCTTGTCTATAACAGCACTCCCGGAGAACATTGTGCCCAGTGGATCAGGGTATAAGGCATCATTGAGCTCTGTCCAATGGACCAGGTCCGGACTTACTGCATGTCCCCAGGTCATGTTTTGCCAGTGGATTTCGTATGGATTGTGTTGATAATAAAGGTGATATTCCCCATCAAAATAGACCAATCCATTTGGGTCGTTGTTCCATCCTCTCTTAGAAGAAAAATGGAATTGTGGACGATTTTTCTCTTTGTACAGGCTGTCTTGTCCGGCAAACTCATCAGATTGATAAATTTTATCTAATCCGGATACTTCTTCTGAGAAGATTAGCTTGAGTTTTTTCCCTTTATAAGCTGAGACATCTTTAAATACCCAATAATCCGGTTCGGCATCTGCGATCCTAATCACATTGTAGCATAGTGTGTCCTTTTTTAAAACAAAATGAACCATTTGCCGGTCCTGTTGCATGTCGATCGGAAAGTTCAGATACTGTTTTTTGATTTTGTATTCTTTAACAATTTGTCCCATTCCGGCAGATGCCAGAAGGGATAAAAGCAAAAGGAGGCTTAGTTTTTTCATATTAGCAACTGTGTTTATGTTTTTGGTGATACCAACTCTTTTTCCAATTCTTCCAGGCTTTTCCCTTTAGTTTCAGGCATTACAAGGATAACAAAGAGTAGTTGTATTATCATGAATATGGCAAAAAAGGCAAATATGGGCCATGGATTGCTTCCAAAGATACCTTCTTGTTCATCAAGAAATACAGGGGTAAGCAAGGTGATTAATGCAGCGAAGACCCAATGGGTTGTTGCTCCAATAGATTGTCCAAAGGCCCTGACCTGATTGGGAAATATTTCAGCAATAAAAACCCAAATAACAGCCCCCTGTCCTACACCATGAGAGGCCATAAAGAGAAGGATAAAGCCGAGTAATATCCCTGATCCGGCCCCTGAGAAAAAAGCCCAGGCAACCATCGACAGGCTAATAATATAGCCAAATGATCCCCACAAGAGTAATTTCTTCCTTCCAACCCGATCAATCAGGTACATTCCCAGAAAAGTAAAAATGATATTTATTATTCCGATAGATACTGCACTCATGAGTGATTCTTTTGAAGCCAATCCTGCTCTTTCAAGAATCTCAGGAGCATAATAGAGAATGAAGTTTATTCCGGATAATTGATTAAAAAATGCCACTGTAAAAGCAAGAATAATAGGGAAAGCATAGCGTTTTTTCCATACTTTCTCTGATTTGGATGAACCCATGCTATCCAAAATTGCTTTTATCGATTGATCAATATTTTTTCTTCCAAGTCTGAGCAGTGAATCTCTGGCGCCTTTCTCATCACCATTATGAACCAGGAGCCACCGTGGGCTTTCAGGAGTGAAGAATACCATGATGGTATATGCAACAGCAGGGATGGCTTCGACACCCAGCATCAATCGCCAGTCAATACTCCCCCCAACACCTTTAAGCAGGTAATTGCTGAAAAATGCTATCATGATTCCGAATACAATCATGAACTGGTATCTGACCACCAGTCTTCCGCGCATATTTGCAGGAGAGATTTCAGATAAATATGTTGGAGCAGCTACACTGGAAACTCCTACTCCGATTCCACCAATAAATCTGAAAAATGAGAATGAATAGGGCTCTGGAGCTAAAGCAGATCCCAGGGCGGAAACAGCATAAAGTATCCCGATAAATATGAGTGTTTTTTTGCGGCCCCATGCATTAGTTGGAAATCCTCCCAGGGCAGCACCTAATACTGTTCCCCACAAGGCCATTGACATAATAAATGTGCCATGAAACCAGGGTGAGGTATTCCAAAGCTCTTTGATGGGTAAATTGGCTCCTGAAATAACAACGGTATCAAAGCCGAACAGGAATCCAGCCAGGGCAACTGCAAGACTGATGTTGGACAGTTTGTTTTTTGACATGAAGCTTAGGTTTAAGCCTCCAAGTTAACAAGTCTTCGTTAAAGTTTTTTTCTCAGCTGATTATTTCCACTTTGGCAATGTTGATTTGCTTTCTTTAGCTTCCTTGTTTGTTGATGATTTTTTAGCTTGATAGGGTATGCCATCAGTAATCCATTCCCCTGCATCCTTGCCCTTAAGAAAATGATCAAAATATTCTTTCAGCCGTTTTTGAATATCTATTCTGTTGGCTTTCTTTCTCAAACCGTGACCTTCACCATGATATGACAGAAACACGACGGGTTTTTTCAGATAACGAAGGATACTATAAAATCCAAAAGAATGCTCCCATTGCACTACATAATCGAGCGTGCCATGGAAAAGCAATAGGGGTGTATTCATTGTGTTAGCATTAAAAACAGCTGATTCTGAGATGTACATTTGTGTATTACTAAGCGGATCAGTACCGAGTCTTCCTTGTCCGGTCATGTAATAGTCCTGTTCATTGCTGCCGTCTCTTACTATGTCGACATTGAATCCCTGCACCAGATTACTGACTCCAGCTCCTGCTGCAATTGCTGCAAATTTATTTTCCTGGGTGGAAATATACATGCCACAGTGTCCACCATAGCTAAAGCCTTCATAGCCTATATACTCTTCATCTACATAACCGAGTTCCATTACTTTTTCAATAGCAGCATCGATACATTCGTGCATGTCAGAATGAGGGGTTCCAACATTGAAATGAATATCTGGTTGTAAAACCAAATATCCGTCAGAAACGTACATCATTTCACAAATGCTTGAGCCTGAAAGTCGTGGTGAGGCATAGCTGAAAGTATTCTGAGACATTTTCTCATATGAGTAGACAATCATCGGCAACTTTTGTCCTGCTGAATATGTGTCAGGGATGCTTAGTATTCCTTGTAGAGGAACTCCATCATCATTGGTATAGTCGATTAATATTCGACGACCCCATATGTAATTCTCCTGATGCGGATTTGTGTTAGTGATTTTTTTTGATTTCGAAAAACCAATATCACTCAGGTAGGCTTCAGGATAATTCATGTAGTCACCTTTTTTATAAATAATGACATCTGATTCTTTCGATTTAGTGATTCCACTCCCTCTGAATGAACCGGGAAAGGAAGCTGGCTCATAAATCAGTTTTTTCAGCTTTTGTTTATTTAGCTGGAAAAACCCTGCATGTTTTGTTTGAATGTTAAAAGCACTGAGAATTATTGGTGTATCAAGATCAATATAGCGCTCATCAATTTCACTTTTCGAAATAAAGCTCATATCATCTACTCTGAAACGGATAGAATCAGTATCAGTAAGAGTCTCTGTCAGATTTCTTGCTTTTTTTCTGGTGTCAAGAGGTAGAACCCATAGATCGAGTTTATGGTTAACTATCACTGCATTTTCATCCTTAACCCAGCACACAAATCCATATGATGGCTGAGATCCCCAATGGTCGTTTGCCTGATTAATAAAAGATACATCCACACCGGATGAGATATTGGATTCCATATCATCTTCAAAATCATAGTGCCAAAAATGACCTTCCTTCCATAGAATCAACTTTTCTCCATCGGGTGAGATTTCAATAATGCCGCTATATTGTTTTTCAATTAGCTTCTTCTCCCCGTTTATGAGATTGATCCTGTATAAATCATTCTTCCTCACATCCCAATCAGAAATGTAGGCGCGATTATCAGTTCCTATGGCCCATTGATCGGTATTCCTGCTAGTTCGTAAGCCTTGTATTTCTTTGTTAGTCAGCTGGATTATACTATTCGATTCGAGACAAAAAACAGTATTATAAATCTCTTTCCTGTTTCTGTCTGCTTCGATCATTCTCTGTGAGAGAAGCTTCTCATCCTTCCAGTGCCAGACATTGACTGTAGGGTCTTCATCATTATTTTTGTCATTTTTCTGATCAGCTTTTTCTTTGGGCTCATTCTCACAAATATTCAGAAACAAGCGCTCATCATCATTGCTCCATCTGATGTTACCAAAACGTCCAGAGGATTTGACCACAAGTCTCATGTTTTCTGGCAATCCGTCAACTTCATTCAGCTTGTATTCAGCTGATTCAGTATTGTTTGATCCAATGCCGGTAAAGACAGAGATGCTCATTTTTTCAGCATCTATTTCTTTCCTGACCAGATTATATTTAATTGCTGCCAGGCTATTTTTTTTCGTATTCCAGGATAGATCTGAATAGATAAAATTTCCTGTTTCCAGAGCCCTGGTGGTTGTAGTACCTGGATTATACAAATAGACTCCGTTTCCCCGTTTATCATCAGTAGAAATTGTATAGGCAATGAACTTTGATTTCTTATCAATGATAAATTCACCAATGTTACCAATAAAGTGTTCTCTTTGATTCTCCAGGTCATAAATCAACAGGCTGTTATTGCTCGAGGAGATGAAATAATTTCCGTCTTCTGTGAATTGAAATTGTGCATTTGATTCATATTGTCTGCTGGTACCTGAACTCAGGTTTTTCAGTTCAATAATTGATTTGCTCTTTTCCTTTTCCTTTTCCTCATCTTCTGGTTTTGGTTTTATCCGGTAGGCTATCCACTTGGAACTTGCTGAAAATTGGGGATTAGTGGCATTTGCAATCCTGTATTTCACACCACCAGCTGAATTTATGATATACAGTGTATCGCTACCAATATCTTCACCATAGGTTTTATAATCAATAAGATTACTATCTGTACTATCTTTTTTTGTCCCTTTTTTTTGCTCAGGTTTTTCAATTAAAGAATACAGAACAGTATACCACTTACCATCATCAGACAGAGTAAGTGAATGATTCCTCCAAAGTTCAACATCTTCAATATTAAGAATCTCTTTCTCTGATTGAGCCTGAAGATTTGCCATACCGGCAAAAAGTGAAACAACAAATATCGCTGCAGAAAAGGTAGAAAGTTTGAAATTTTTCATAATCAGATTCATTTTATACTGTGTCTTAATGTTTTATTCTGAATTAATAAACTATTGGCGTTTGTAAACAAGAGATCCTCCGGTGTATGTAAATAGCACATTCACATTTTGAATTTCCATGTGATTGATTGAAAAAAGATCTTTGTCGAGGACAACAAAATCAGCCAGCTTGCCTTCTTCCAAAGAACCTTTTACATCCTCATCAAAGGATGCGTAAGCTCCATTCAGAGTATATCCAATTAAAGCTTCCTCCAGGGAGATTTTTTCTTCTGGCACCCAGCCATCTGGTAATGATCCGTCTAATACCTGCCTTGTAAGAGCTGCATATATACCTAGCAGTGGAACGGGTGGAGCTACAAACCAATCTGATCCGAAAGCCAATGTAGCTCCTGCATCTAAAAGTGATCTGAAGCAATATGTTGTTTTGGCTCTTTCTTGTCCGATTGTACGCTCAGCCCACCTGCCATCATCCATCAAATGCCAGGGTTGCATACTGCCAATCACACCTAATTCTTCAAATCTTATAATATCCTCCGGATGTAAATGCTGGGCGTGCTCAATTCTGAACCTACGGTCTCTTTCTCCATTCTGTTGTATAGCTTTCTCATAGAAATTCAAAATGATATTATTTGCCCGGTCGCCGATGGCATGAACCACCACTTGCAGACCAGCTTTATCTGCGGCCAGAATGCCTTCAAGCATGTTTTCGGGATCGTCCATTAACAAACCTGATTCTTCTGGTTCGTCGAGATATGGGTCGAAAAAAGCTGCAGTTTTTGAGCCAAGTGATCCATCAGCAAAAATTTTAGCCCCCTTAAGCTTGAGCCAGGGATTATGCAATCCTAATTCTTGCTGTTTCTCAAGGATGGTTTCATATTGGCTTAGAGGGGCTGTTGAATAGATACGGGTTGTTAATTCTTCTTTCTCAAGCATCTCTTTGAAAACCTCATAATCCGCCAGTGTCCCCATGTGATGAACACTTGTTACTCCATGTGATGCAACAAAGGTCATTGCTGCTGTTAAAGCATTGTGATATTGTTCATTTGAATAGTCAGGGATATGTTGACTTATCAAAGGCATGGCATTGTCTTTGAAAACCCCGGAGGGTGTACCATCCGGCAGGTGCTCTATTTCACCCCCAACGGGTTCTTCAATTTCATTGCTAATGCCTGCAGCTTTCATTGCGGCAGTATTGGCCAGGGCCATATGTCCATCGCTTCGGCTTACAAATACCGGAATATCCTGTGTGAATTCGTCTATCCATTCACAGGTGGGTAATTCTCCTCCCCAATTTTCATGATCCCAGTTCCCTTCAAGCATCCAATCGCCTGGATTCATAGTTTTGGCAAATTCTTTAATACGCCTGATGAACTCAATTTTGGTTTGAGCAGATTTTAATTGCACACTGGAGAGAGAAAATCCTCCCTGTATAAAATGCAGATGGCTGTCAATAAACCCTGGTATAATCAATTTCCCTGGCTTGTCCAATACCTGAGTTTTGTTGGTTTTATATTTAAGGATTTCTTTATTGCTACCAATCGCTATGATTTCATCTTCAGCCACAGCCATTGCCTCTGCGAAAGCTTGGCCCGGATTAGCGGTCCAGATTTTCGAATTGATTACTATAAGGTCTGCCATTTGAGTATTAGGATTACAGGATATCAGGGATGTGATAATGAATAAAAGAACGGAGATTTTTTTCATGTCACAAAATAATTAATTAATACTTATCCCTGAGCAAATTACCTTAATTCCTTGTCTCTAAACAGCAGACTTTCCCTCGCTTACCGAGATAAAAGCATCTTTCACCGATTTTTAGAACTATCTCGTAAGTTTTTTGTTTCTACTTGTGCCGATATCAATAGATTTGCAATATAAATATCATCAAAATTATGAAAAAAATTACCTTAAGTTTAGCTTTTGCATTGCTGGTTTCAAGCACTTTTCTGAATGCACAGAACCTTGAAGAAGTATTAGATAACTATTTTGAAGTTTTGGGACAGGAGACCATACTGGAGGCAAAAAATTCTCAGACCAATGGAAAAATGCTTCAGTCGGGTTTGGAGATTCCATTTAAGCAATATGCTGCTAGCCCAAATAAGTTCAGATCAGAGGGAACCTTTCAGGGAATGACTTTTATCCAATCCTTTAATGGTGAGAATGGCTGGAGTTTTAATCCATTTGCAGGGATGACCGAAGCGCAGGAATTGAATGAGGATGAACTAAAAGTTATGAAAGTACAGGCTGATTATGAAGGTGTACTTTGGAATTGGAAAGACAAGGGACATTCGGTAACTCTTGAAGGTACTGAAGAAGTTGAAGGAGCAGAGTGTCATGTGGTTAAATCAGTGTTAGCTGGAGGAGATATCTATACCAGTTATATTGATGTTGAGAATTTTGTAATGATCAAGCAGAGTGCGAAAATTACAATGCAGGGTCAGGAGATTGAATCCGACACCTTCATGAGTAATTTTCAGGAGGGAGATGGATTTATTTACCCCGGAAAGATTGAGAATCGGGTGAACGGTCAGGTAATGAGCACAATTGTGATAGAAGAAATGATTTTGGGGGCTGAATTAGATGCAAGTTTATTTGAAAAACCTGTGATATAGTCATGAAGAAACATTTATTATTAAGCCTGGTTCTCATTGGAGGACTGGGTTTGTCTTCAAATTTGGCACAGATCACCGATGCTACATTCGGTGATCTGCGTGGACGACAAATCGGACCGGCCCAAATGAGTGGGCGTATCAGCAGTATTGATGCCGAAGTGAAAAACCCAAATACTATTTGGGTAGGATCTGCAGGTGGAGGTGTATGGAAATCAATAGACAAGGGAACTACTTTCAAGTCAGTGTTTGATAAGCACACCCAATCGATAGGAACTGTGAAGATTGATCAGCTCAGACCTGATACTGTTTGGGTTGGTACTGGTGAGGTTTGGACACGAAATTCTGTTTCCATCGGTACAGGTATTTACAGAACCGTAAACGGAGGGGATAAATGGGAGTTTAAAGGATTACCGAATTCTGAACGTATTGCACGTATCATTATCCATCCTGATAATCCTGATATTTTATATGTGGCTGTGTTAGGAGCTTTGTGGGGAGATAGTGATGACAGGGGAGTGTACAAGACTACTGATGGTGGTACAAGCTGGACTAAACTGTTGTACAAATCGCCATCTACAGGTTGTTCAGATTTGATTATGGATCCTAATAATCCGGATGTTTTGTATGCGGCTATGTGGGATTTCAGAAGGGAAGCTCATTTTTTCAGATCCGGAGGACCTGGTTCAGGAATTTTCAAAACTACAGATGGTGGACAGAGTTGGGAAGAAGTAAGAAAGGGACTCCCTGAATCAACATTAGGCAGAATTGCATTGGCAATCCATCCTCTGGAAAGCGAAGCAGTTTATGCTGTAGTTGAATCTGAGAAATCAGCTCTGTATAAGACAACTAATCAAGGAGAAAGCTGGGAGCAGTTGTCAGATCAGGGACAAATGGGTGATCGTCCTTTCTATTACAGCCTTCTGGTTCCTGATCCTGTTGAGAAAGACAGGATATATAAGCCTGGTACACAGCTTTGGGTGAGTAAAGACGGGGGAAAGCGCTTCGACAGCCCTTCTGTATTAGGAGCTGGCTATCACAGTGACACACACGCACTTTGGATCAATCCACTTAATAACAAAGAGCTCTATTTAGGAACTGATGGAGGGGTATACATTTCTTCTGATCAAGGTAATTCCTGGAGAATGGTAAAGCAATTACCAGTATCTCAATTCTATCAGATCAGTGCAGACAATCAGGATCCTTATTGGGTATATGGTGGATTGCAGGATAACAATTCCTGGAGAGCTCCATCTTATAATCCGGGAGGTATTTGGAGTAGTGATTGGGAGAGAATTGGATTCGGAGATGGATTTTATACATATGCTGATCCTGATAATGCCGATATCACCTATTCACAGTATCAGGGTGGCCGGATGTACAAAATGAATCATAAAACCGGAGAGACCCAGTATATCAAGCCTTTCCCGGAGGAGGGTACGGATGAACTTCGTTTTAACTGGAACTCCCCTACAATATTCGGGGCTAAAACAAATTGGCTGTATGCCGGTTCTCAATATCTGTACAGATCAAAGGACAGAGGAAATAGCTGGGAAAGAATTTCTCCGGATCTTACTACAAATGATCCCGAAAGACAGAGGCAGGAAGAGACCGGAGGATTGACTATTGACAATAGTACTGCTGAGAACAATACGTGTATTTTGTCAATTGCTGAGTCACCAATAAATGAAAACCTTATCTGGGTTGGTACTGATGATGGAAATGTTCAGATAAGCAGAGATGGTGGAAAATCATGGACACTTCTGAATGCCAATATTCCAGGCTTGCCTGTAAAAGCTTTTATCTCTGAAATATCCCCGAGCCGATATTCTGAAGGCGAGGCTTTCATGACAGTGGAGGCCCACAGAGATGGTAACATGAAGCCTTATGTGTATTTCACATCAGATTATGGACAGAGCTGGATTTCATTGGTGACAGATGACCTCGATAGTTATTGCCATACCATTAAGCAGGATTTGGTGAATGAGGATCTGCTTTTCCTGGGCACTGAATTTGGTTTATTTGTCAGCCTTGATAAAGGGAAAGTATGGAAGCGATTTAAGAACAATATTCCTAAAGTTGGAGTACATGATATCATGATACATCCTGAGAAGCATGATGTTATCCTGGGTACTCATGGGAGAGGGATTATTATTATTGATGATATCTCCCCTTTGCGGGCTCTTACACTTGATAAAATGAAGGAAGATCTGGCCTTTTTGCCCTTACGTCCGTTCAATTTCAGTTCTGGAATAAGTTTGCATGGATACGGAAGCAACGAGGATTTTGTTGGACCGAATTATGGCAACCTGCCCCGGATAGCCTACCATCTTAAGAAACGTCACATATTTGGTGATTTATATATGGAGATTTACGATGCAGAAGGTAAGTTCATTAAAAAAGTTCAGACCGGCGGACGAAAAGGTATAAACAAGGTGGTTATCCCGATCAGTCTTGATCCTCCAAAGGTGCCTGAGTCACCTGTCATGCTTGGCCAGGCCGCATTTGGTCCTTCATTAATGGCTGGAAGCTATAAGCTTAAAATAATTAAAGGAAAAAACAGCTATGAAACAGAACTGGTTCTGGGTGTGAATCCTGAATTAAGCCATTCTGCTGCAGAAAGAGATCTCCGCTACAATACCCTGATGCGTGCATACCGGATGCTGGAGGAATTGGCAGATGTTGATAAGAAGATATTAGCTCAGCATACTGATGTTCAGGCAGAATTTGATGCTTCAAAGAATAAGCGAGCAAAGAAAAAGGCACAGGAGCAGCTTGATAAATTGATGAGTTTGCATGAAAGCATTTCAGCTACTCAGGTTGGAGAAAGTGGAATTCCGGGACAGATAAGACTACGTGAAAAAATCGCGGAAATCTATAGTGCTTTAGGGAGTTATGAAGGAGCACCAACAAATTTACAAATTAAGGCATTGGATTTATATCAGGGAGAGATTGAGAACCTGAAGAGCCTGATTAACTAATCCATAAAATAAGGATAGTCAGACAAGGAGAGAGGGCCGATCATAATTTTAGTATTTTTGAGATATAAAGTCTAAAATTATGAAAAAGCTTCTCTCCTTTATTTTGTGTGCATTTTTTGCAAGCTCCTTTTTATTTTCTCAAAACCTTGAGTATACAAAAAAGTTGTTGGACGACATTTGCTCGCCGGCTTATTTCGGACGAGGATATGTAAATGATGGAGGATTAAAAGTAGCTGAATATCTTGCTGATGAGTTGGCTAGATGGAAAGTCAAGCCATTCGGAGAAAGCTATCTGCAAGACTTTACAATGCCCATCAATTCTCAAACAAAAGCTGATCTTTGGTTTGATGGGGAGTTTGTTGAACCGACTGGAAATGTGCTGGTTGAAGCTTCATCTCCTTCTTTATCAGGAACTTATTCTGTGGTGACTTTAGATGCAAAGGTAATAAGGAATTCCCCTGCATTTTTGAGCAAGACTATGGATAACCCGGAAGCTTTTTTTCTACTCGATTCTGCCGGATTAAATAATAAGGAACTATTTGATTTTGCTAAAAATCTTCTGTACAATCCCTTAATCGAGAAGAAAGGAATAATTGAAGTCGTTTATCGCCTGCCCTTTGGAGTACCAAGAAGTCATTTTGATCCTTTTGTGAAGATCCAGCTGAATGAATCAGTCAAGCCTGAGTTGATTAAGGAGATAAAAATTAATAGTAAAAATACTTATTTCGAGAAATTTCAGAATAGAAATGTAGTTGGATATATTCCCGGTAAAACTGATGAGTGGATTGTTTTTACAGCCCACTATGACGGAATGGGAATGTATGGTAACGTTCTTTTTCCAGGTGCCAACGATAATGGATCTGGAACTGTTATGGTAGTTGATTTGGCCAGACATTATGCCACAAGTAAAAAATCGAAATACTCAGTTGCAGTTGTTTTATGTGCAGGAGAGGAAGCCGGACTTCACGGCTCGAGATATTTTGCGGATAATCCACTTTTGCCTCTGGAGAATGTCAGGATGGTTATTAATCTGGATATGGTGGCATCAGGACAAACAGGAGTTACCTTATTTAATGGGTTGACCTGGCCTAAGGAAACGGAGATGATCCAACGAATTAACAAGGAAGTAGATGCTTTTAGCAAGATACGTGTGGTTGGTCCTGCAGCAAACAGCGATCATCATCCCTTCCATCTTAAGGGAGTGCCTGCCCTGTTTTTTATTACCAGTGGGAAGGTTGGACCCGGACATACTGCTTTCGATTATGCTAAAGACTCTCACTTTCCAAGATATGATCAGATGTTTACTCTGATTACAGACTTTATTGATCAATTACCAGGCACGCCTGAGCCTGTGAGATATCCTCTGATTGATTATCATGTGCATCTGAAAGGTGATATGACTTATGAAATGGCTTTGGAGAAATCCAGAAAAAGTGGAATTCAGTATGGCATTGCTGTGAACTGTGGACTTGGTTTTCCGGTGAATGACGATGCAGGTGCCCTTGCCTTTCTGGAATCAATGAAAGACAGTCCCTTTATGCTGGCAATGCAGGCAGAAGGACGCGAATGGATTAGCACCTTTTCGAAGAAAGTCATCCGTCAGTTTGACTATGTTTTTACTGATGCAATGACTTACACTGATGAGAATGGTAAGAGAGTGAGATTATGGATTCCAGATGAGGTTGAGGTCGGTGATCCAGAGGTGTTTATGGATGATCTGGTTGGTCGGATAGTAAAGATTATCAGCACCGAACCCATTGATATATACGTTAATCCAACTTTCCTTCCTCCTGTTATAGCTGATCAATACGATGCTTTATGGACTCCCGAGCGAATGGACAGGGTAATTGCTGCGGCAAAGAAGCACAGGGTAGCCATAGAGATCAATAACCGATACCGGATACCGAGTGAAACCTTTATCAAAAGAGCAAAAGATCAGGGAGTGAAATTTGCTTTTGGAACAAACAACACCGACAGTAAAATGGGGGATCTGAATTATTGCCGAGAGATGGTAACTAAGTGCGGGCTGGTTGCTTCAGATATTTGGAAGTTGTAAGGTTATTCTACCGATTTGCCATTTACTACAAATCCAAACGATAAAGCCTGATGGCATTTAGATAGTGCATAATTTTTTGTTAATTCCATGAAATACTCAATCAAGGTTTGAGTAATTCATGGATAAAGTAGTATCTTCACACTATGATACAAAGAAGTGCAGAGAAAAAACTACTCGAAACTTTAAGCTTTTTTCCGGTCGTTGGAATTGTGGGACCAAGGCAAGTTGGGAAAACAACATTGGCGAAAAAATTGCAAACAATTATTGATAAGGAAAGCTTGTACATTGACCTGGAGAACCCACGCGATTTAGCCAGATTAAGCGATCCTGTACTTTTTTTTGAGACTCATGCAGATAAATGCATTCTTATTGATGAAATTCAGTTAATGCCTGAATTGTTCTCAATAATCAGGCCAATGGTTGACATGAATCGTATTCCAGGCCGCTTTATCATATTAGGATCTGCTTCTCCCATCCTTATCAGAAAAAGTTCTGAATCCCTTGCCGGAAGAATTGCCTATTTTGAATTATCGGGATTGAATTTTACAGAGGTCAGGAAAATCAATCAAAATAAACTTTGGATGCGCGGAGGGTTCCCCGATGCATTTCTTGCACCTAACAGTGATCTTTGGAAGCAGTGGCAGGAGAATTTTATAAAGACATACATTGAAAGAGATCTACCATTGCTTGGGCTTAATATTGGCACAAAACTCTTACGGAATTTATGGACTATGATAGCGCATAGTCATGGAAGTGTTATTAACTACACCAATATTAGTAAGTCGTTGGAGATGAGTTCAACCAGTATAAAAAAGTACATTGATTTTTTTGAGAGTGCTTTTCTATTCAGGCAACTTCAGCCTTACCATACTAATATTAAAAAAAGAGTGGTTAAATCTCCAAAGGTTTTCATCAGAGATTCCGGTGTTCTTCATAGCCTGTTGAATATAGATTCGGATTTTGATCTTGAAGGACATCCTATAAAAGGAAATTCTTGGGAGGGATATGTAATTGAACAGATTCTCCAGCATGCCGGATCAAACTATCAGGCATTTTTCTACAGAACCCATCAGGGTGCTGAATTGGATCTTATCCTTACCAAATCGTTACGGCCGGTTTTTGCTATTGAAATAAAATATAGCTCATCACCGAAACTGACAAAGGGAAATCTGATATCATTCGAGGATATCCAGGCAGAACATAATTTTATTATCACACCTGATTCAGAAGATTATCTGATTAGCAGAACCACCAGAGTCTGTAGTCTTTCAGAATTTTTAAAAACTCAGAAATAGCAGCGTTGTGGGATATGTAAAAGGAAAAACCGATACCTGATACCAAGTGAAACCTTCATCAAAAGAGCAAAAGATTAGGGAGTGAAATTTGCTTTTGGAACAAACAACACCGACAGTAATATGAGGGATTTGGATTATTGCCGAGAGATGGTAACTAAGTGCGGGCTGGTAGCTTCAGATCTTTGGAAGCTGTAAGAGGGAAATTGGTATTATATGGGTTATGTTTCTTGCAGCCAAAGTTATCGCCCATGCCGGAAACACATAAAAAAACCCAGGTTGTTTACCTGGGCTTTTTTACAATCTCTAAGTACTCAACTTAGTTCAATTGGTCTGGTTGGGTAGAAAAGTCACAATAATAGGAATGCTAATTTGGATTAGCTTTAGGTCCCCATGAGGGGGGAAACCCCGGGGTGTTACTGCTACCCGACCCCTGCACTATTTTTTTAAAATAGTAATGGCTTCACATTTTCATTATGTTTGATTTGACAGGAGTAAAAAAGCAGGGAGGAAAATCGAGGTTGGCAAGGGGGATGAAAAAAGGCCTATAGAATAATGGGCCTTATTCTTCAGGAGTAACTGGTCATATTATCCCAAAACATGGTTTAACCTTGTGCCATTGTCGGAATCCGGCTCTAATGATTATTAAGATTTGCTTTTCAAAAACCATTTTTCCCTTTCCTCCAATTATTCTTCTTCAGGTGGTGGGTCTTTTTTAAACAATCTACCTTGAAAATTCGCACCAGTTTCATTACCACAACACGTTACCGTATATGGATATACTTCCATGTAGTCAGTAGACCAATATTCCATTTCCAAGGTATTAGGATTTATAGTTTGAGGACATGAGGCTCCGCTACAACTACCTGATTCTTCAAAAGCAAGTCTAAAAGAAGAGCTACCAAAAAGAATGACACCACAGCTAAACAAAGTTAGCGCTACTAGAAGAAAGTTCTTTTTCATAATTATTGAATTTGATTGTAATCGGAAAATATTTGGCTCCGAGATACTTTTAGTTTAGTGAAAATTTACAATTTGAGAGGTTTTCTGTACTAAATTACACTTCTTTACTGTTTTTAACGGCTATTATTTTTGTGATAATTTTATTAAACATCTAAATATCCATTACATCAAATAGAAACATAAATAAGCCATTGGTAATGGTCAATTTTTGTGACTCTAATCAATTTATTTTATGAGGAACAAAAAGAAATCCAACGGTAACCTTGATCCTTTTCACTGGATTCCTGGAAGCTATGTTAGGTTTAGTACAATCTTAAAATTAATTTCCCGTTGGAATAAATTCGAGGTCACATCCTGATTCATCTGGGATACAATCATTTGCGCAACACACTTTAAAAGGAGGACCGGTAACAAAGTCCGTTTTGTAATAAGTGGAATCTCCGGTGGAAGGATTGTAGCCCTGAAGACAAGCATCTCCAGAACATGTACCTTCTTCCTCAATAGGAGGGGATCCAAAAGATGAGCTACCAAAAAAAACTACACCAAAGCTAAACAAAGCTAGCGCTAGAATAAGAAGATTCTTCTTCATAATTATTGAATTTGATTTATCGGAAAATTGAAGGCTTCCGAGATGCCTTTGAGTTTAATACAAACTTTCTATTTGGAAGGTTATCAGTATTGGATTGTCGTTTTTTGTAATTTTCAAATGATCATATCTTTGAGTTAATTCATTGAATCTCACAAAATCCTCAGCATCAACAATAGCATAGATACACCCATTTTCTTTCATCCCCCAAACATTACAAGGTGGTAATAAACCATGATCAATGTAGTTTTTAAGACTGTAGGTTTTCTTGTCATTAAAAGAATAAAATATGGTAATTCCATAATCACCATAAGCAGCAGTAATCATCAATATATGCTTGTTTGAATAAACACTTAATAGACTACCGACCTTGTTCTCATAGCTGTGATGAACTAATGAAATGAGGTCATCTATCGAAAGTTTTTCCCATTGTTCAGATGATATCGCAGCATTACCGAAATCTAGTGCATATTTAATTCTGTAAGTATCATCTATTAATTCACAAATATTATAGCTCAAAGGAGCAATAAAGAGAATCTGATCAGAGGAAATATCAACAGGGCTCATGAGATTATATGCACCCTTATTTTCCTCTAAAAAGATCTCTAGGTTCTTTGCTCGTGAAATATCTTCAGTATAAAGAGAATATGTTGTAAGTCTCTTTTCTCCTTTAGAATTTGTAAATCCCTGTATATTATAGACTAATAGTGTATCTATCCCAACAGGAAAAAAGTCCATCATAAAAAGATTCGGGTATGGTTTGGAATCAATAAAATTGCAATTAAGGTCAAATTCCACAATTGATTTTTGCCCTTGATCCCACATTGAAATCGTTGAATCTCTTTTATTAATACTCATAGCTGCTGGCCACACAACCTCCCCAGGGCCTTTACCTAAAGTTGTCTTTGAAACTAATTTTCCGACTGTATCAAATACAAACATCGATCTACTTCGGTGCTTATCAAGTATTATGATCCTGTTATTCCATAAATCCACATCTTTAATGTAGCCAATCAAACAATTATCGGATGTTTCAAGAGGAATAACATCCTTGATCACTAGCTCCTTCTCAATTTGTGTTTCTGTGATGTCAACTTTGATAACCTGAAATTTGTCATTCTGAGGGCCAGTTAAAGGATCACAAGAATATAAAATACAACATATCAAAAATGATATCAATACGGGCAAAATGGAAGCGTACCTGTTCATAATTTGTTAAATTCTATATTTGTAGTAGTGTTTGACTACCATTGTTCATCATCAAATAATTTCCTTATTCTACTCAAATAGATCGAGTTGAGTTCATCATTCTCTTCAGCAAAGAATGGGAAACTAACTTTTAACTCTTGATTCAGTATCATGTAATATGGTTTTCTATCTGATCCCAATTTGCCTTCTATTTCAAAGTTCAACTGCCCACTGTATGAAAAGCAAGGTGACAAAATGCTATTCATATCTATTAGAATTTTCAAAATCCTTGAATTCTTACAGTCTGAAATTACAATGATATTATTGTGACCAATACTGTCACCAAGATTCTTGAGTGATGTTAAAGCACTTTCTATACAGGGGGGACAGAATTGGTTAGGAAATCGAAAGATTAGTTTTGGTGTTATTACCAGATCTTGAATGGGAATAGAGTCATTAGTTGAGTTTAATAAAAATACTGGTTGTAGTTCTTCAGAATCCATGAACATCTTCATCTTCGATCTTTTATTATAATCTTGGATTTTCTGATTTTGTATAATAAGCTCAATCTTGGTTTCATTCAAAAAGTTATTATACTTTTTTGACCTGAAGGCTAAGAATACAGATAAACCAAAGAATATTAGAACAAAAATAGAATAAAGGAAGTTATCTCTAGATTTCATCTTCACTATTGAGGTTAACAGTTAAGGTAGCTTTGAATAACAGTAAATTACATTTGCCCCTAAAATTATTTTTGGGCGACAGTCAATGCAATATAGATGCAGATCTGGATACCCATGCTGGCTAATCTCCTGGTGAGCTTGGTAAGAAGTAGAACAAAGCATAGCTGGTCATTTTCGAATATGGTCTCATTGATTCGTAAGCAATTCATGAACTAAATTGATATTTATAGACTCCTTGAAGACCACGAAGGTGCTTGGATTGCGGCAAATAAAAGTTATAAAATCAATTGCCAAGGGACGCTTTCCTCTGAAATCACGTGGACTTGGTTGCGAAGTCAAAAGAAGTAAAGCCAGAATATCAGGCAATTATTGACAAATTAAACGAATATTCCGGGTTTACCTGACAACAATGGTATTTGTATATAAATCAAAAATACTTTCAAAACTATTTGATGGAAAAAAAACATCCCGTATTTCCAATCTATTATTAATTGTAAAAACACAAGGCTCGGTAAAACCTTTGAAAGTCTCAAATGTTGATTGAGATTTAATGTTGAAAACACGAATGCTTATTCTGTTTAGCCTTATGAATGATACAATATCTCTCAAAATTTGGTACTTAGTTAGTACAATTATTCTGTCCTCACCATATTTCGTGATTAGCTTTCCAATAATTGGCATAGCCTCAATTACACATTCTCTGCAATCAACTTCCTTATAATGAAATACAATACTCCAATCATCAACAATATCTTTAAGCAAAAACTCTCTTCCTTTTAAATCAGTGACCAAGCTGTTAGCATCCATCACGGCTCCATTGAGCAATAGTGAGTTTTTCAGTCCATTAACCAATTGATTAATTTCATAATTACAATTATTGACAATAGAACTATTTACCCTGAGGCTTGACCTCAGATCCTTTACTTTGGTTATCAACAACAGACAAATTACGATAAGAGCTGTAATTGATATTCCGTAAACAAAGTAATACTTAGATCTCATCTTTCTTTTGGTTGGAATTAAGTTGTACCAGGGTTATTATTGGATTGGCATTAACGTTAGAATCATAGCATTTTTTTAGCAGTAATGAATTACTTCCAGAGACTAGGTCACTGGATACATTCTTTGATTTTGCCTCAAGATAACTCTTGCTGTTAAATGGGTATGAGTAATCGAAAGCATACTCTTTGTCACCGCACATTACAATGCCCTTTGGCCAAAAGGGCATTCCTCCAAAAACATCATCTACAAAACCATCCACAAAGCAAAACTCTCGCATCCATTCGCTTCTTCTTTTCATCAAATAGCTCTTTTTAGTGGATTTTGAATAAACAATATTATGAACGAGTCTGTCCTTAATTGCCTCAATAAAAATGTATTCTTTTGACTCAAAAAGATCCACTATCATTGTTTTGTGAAGGTTTTGATTAAGCAGGCTCTTATTGCGATATTCAATTCTTGACATTTTTTCAAACGTATGCGTTATTGTATATTCAGGTTTTAATAACCGATTACTACAAAGCATAAAAACTGTATCAGGTCTATAGCCATCCCATAACTTTAATCGCTCATCCTCTAAAAAGAGAGAAAAACTACCAAGATATTCATCTTTTTTGAATTCACTATTGTGTAATTGTTGGGATACTAAATCGAGGTTCTCGTCCAATAGAACAAAAGAATTATTGTCGTTTAAAAAGGAATACTTCCTTGAAGTAAATAAAGCACAGCACCCATCAACACCTACCTCAAAATCATTTATCAGAGTTTCAATCTTTCGTTTTGCAATGAATGATCCATCAATAGAGTACTTTATTACCTGATGAGTCTTTCCATCCCATAAATAAATCTCCTTTGTCAAATTGCTAAACGCAGTAAAATATATCGAAACATACTCTCCAGGGCCTTGCCCTTTAACACCAATTTTTCTAATAAACTTTCCATCCCAATCAAATACAAAGATAGACTCATTCATCTTGTCGAAAATTACGATCTCATTAGTGGTTAAGAATATCCTATCTATATCTCCAATAAAGCAGTTCTTTGAATCCTCCAATTTTATTAGTCGATAATCAAATCCAACTGAAGAAATTCTAATGCTAGTGTCCCTGCCAAATCCATTTGTTATATTGATTTGTGGAATTGCTTCTCTAGTTGTATCATTTGATAATTTCCCACAGGAAACAATAAACAAGCAACAAACAACTATCCAAAATTTACATATCATTTCTTTCATCTTTCTATTCCTAAATATAACCCGAAAGAATATCATCAGAAGCCCCCAGAATTAGAAACTGAGGAGCTTCTGTTGCATAACCTATTATCACCTCCAGCCGACGTTATATTTGGTTAATACTTCTTCAATTACTATTCTTCAGGGGGAGGATATGTTTTTCCGTTACAATTTTTGTTCAATGTTGAGGGCAAGCATCCCGTTCCTTCACAAGAAGTAAATGGATAACCTTCACTACAATCATCAGCCATAAACTCAGCAGTAGTCATCCAGATGCATTGGTAAGTTCCTGCAGTATAGTATCCATCAATATCCATATTATAGTCACAATTGTATTCATCCGCTGCGTAGACATTGTCTACAGAAATAACCTGAACACCGTATAAGAAAGTACAAGCTGCCAGCAAAAGCAATGCCGATAATATTTTAGTTTTTTTCATTTTCATTTCTTTTAGTTTTAAAATTATTTATTTCTGGAGGTTTTCAAAAATTAAAATACTCTTTAGTAAATCCATTGGAATAGGTCCAAAACAACGGGAATCAATGGACTTCTCATGGTTATCTCCCAAGAGGAAGCAATAGTTCTTCTTAAAATCAAATGAGTTGATTGGGCTATTGCAACAATACAAAACACCATTTTCAATCATGATTTGTTGATTTTCGAAATGATTTGCTAAATCACTGTAATACTCCACAAACTCATGATTTACATCAACTTCCATCCCAGAATATGGTATTGCAAGCTCCATATCCCTAATTCTCTTCCATGATCCTAAGACCTTCAAATTTCCGAGATAAGGTTCCACTATCTCAATTTTCAAAAAAGAGCTATACGATTCACGAAATTTTTTTACTGTGGAATCCGTGCAAATACATCTAATAAGTAGCAGATCTTTTACTCTGTTACAACTGGATATTTTCATCTCACTCAAATCAACACTGTCTATGTTTACTGGTTTGATGTATAATAAAACATCAATCAAACCATCAGTTAGACTTATAATTTGGTCTCTATTGACAAATACTTCATCCAAATTGGATTGAATGATATCCCCTGATACAGCGACACACCTTTTTACCAATAAACCATGGTCAAAAGCACTGCCCCTAAGTGGATTTTCAAAAACGACAATCCTGTTAATGATTATCCGGTCAAGTTTCTTTGACAAATTAGATAACCAACCTCTGGAACATATTATGTATTCCCCACTGAGCAATGTGGGGCTCATTGAGTTGGAATTAACTCGATAAACTGTGAATGAAAATAAAATCAAGACCAAAATCAATCCTGATAGAAGAGTAATTATTCGTTTGCTCATATTATTTCCGTTTTTCAAATAACTCTCTAAATAACAATGTGCTGCAAACAGGCCTGAAAGAATTATTATATATCAGCTAAAATGCTTTTCTAGCTGAGTCTGGCTATCCCATTATACACAATGAATAAAGGTTTGCATGAATTAACTTGTTTCAATAATTTGATAATTGTCAGTAAATA
The DNA here is from genome assembly GCA_018669475.1 of Bacteroidota bacterium. Taxonomy (GTDB): domain Bacteria; phylum Bacteroidota; class Bacteroidia; order Bacteroidales; family UBA12481; genus JABHCC01. The sequence goes on from JABHCC010000149.1 coordinate 130,294, forward strand.
CAGCGGGCAATTCAGCCAGATACTGATCTGTTTTTATCATCATTGCCTGTTTGTTCATTAACAATGCTTAAAAGCCAATTATCTCAACCACCATTATCAAAGATAATCTGGCGTAAAAGACAAACTTTACAGAAAATCAGTGAACAGTGATTTCTGGTAATCATAGAGCTGTAATTCGATCCAGTTAGGCGAGGTTATCTTTCTCACAGAGGCGGCTCACATGCTTCGGATTTTCCATCACAATGCTGATAGGTAGATTAGTGATGGATAATTTGTTCTATCCTGTATGACACTCTCTACAGCAGTAATAGCATCCGTTTGCTTTTGTATAAGTCTTCTTAGCTTCCTTCACTGCTCCATGACAGGAATAATGGCTGCCCAAGTTTTTTCGATTACTCAAACTTGGTAAAAAACTGCAATCTTCATGATGAACTTCGTGATCACCATTAGCTTGGGCTTGCCGGTTTACATAGTCTTCTTCCATAGCATTTGTAATTTATTTTGAGCTAATTCTTTGCGGTGTGACTTGGTGGCTTCTCACAGCTTCGCCCCGTCAGTCACATGACAAGGCTTTATTTGTGCATTATAAATTTATGCTATTCCGAAATAGAAAACGGATACTAAAATGTTATTGCTCCAAATTATTTCTCTCTTCTTCGATTCTGCCTGGAATCAAATCCAATGGAATTTTTAGGTAATTGCATAATGCAAAGTAAGTTCTGAGTGTTATGGAGTTTTTGTAGCTTTCAATTCTGCCAATTTGAATACCTGTTTCTGCTATAACTCTTTTTTGACTGAGCTTAAGACGCTTCCTTTCTTTGGCAAGTTCGTAGGCAAATAATCTTAGAAATACATTATCAGACATCGTTTGGTAGTTTATAGAGTTGAGCTTGAGATCAAGGAATACATATTGTCAAACCGTTGGTAATCTTGATTAATTATAATATCTCATGGGTGGGTTAAAATATTCCCCCCTTCAATCTTACCATGATCAAAACCATTAAAACCTTACCACATGATTCAGCATTTTTTTTACTTTTGTAAGAGCCTTGCTATTAACTACCTATGGATCAGTCGAAAAAATTCCCAGTATTATTAAGGGAAATCTGGGAGAAAGATGAAAATGCTACCAGAATTGCCAGGAAAGAGTTGAAATATATACTCAAATGGGTTAGAAGAGAGAAAAAAATTAAACCCAATATTCAGGATGATGATCTGGTTCAGGAGGCCCTGATTAGGTTTTACAACAAAAAGAAATTGCCCGATCTCGACACAAAAGCAAAGACCTATTTAATGGGGATGATCAGGATGAACCTTAAAGAGGAAAGACGACTGAATAAAGAGATCCCCACACCAGAATTTTTATTGAATGGATATGGTATTGTTGAGAATTTGATTGTACTTTTCGAAAAAGATGAATCGAATACACTTCTTCAGGAAATGGTTTTTCAATTACCTCAGAAGTGTCAGGAACTCCTATATATGATGTATTATAAGGATTTTACAACAAATGAAATCTGTGAAAAGCTGGGGTATGCCTCAATTGAGATAGTGCATAAGAAGAAGTCCCTATGTATTAAGGTATTAAGAGGCAACATGAAGGGTAATAAGGAATGTTGTTTAAATTTCGATTTATAGATTATTGGAGAAGCTATGAACAAGGGAAAAAATACTAAAATTGATCTTGAAGATGCCCTCACAGAATTGGTTGAACTCAGGCATAATATACAAAAGGATGTGAATCTGGGTCATGAGCTACTTGAGGAGATCAGGCGTGAAGAAAGAATCAGGAATCGTGCGATTGGAGTTGTTTCCATTGCGGCAATATTGGCCATGGCAATTTGGGTATTTGGGCCCTCATTCTTTAGACTCGATCCTGAGTTAACGTTTGAGAACTATTACTCACGCATGAACCCTGACCTGTTAACCAGAGATGGGGGAAATGATAATATTCTGACCAAGGCAATTCAGACCTACCAACATGGAGAATCTGAGTCAGCCATTGAAATGCTTGCTTCTTCTGAGGTTCATAATATTGATAGCCAGGTTGCGGAGTTTTTCCTTTCTCTGGCTTATCTGGATTCAGGTCAAGAGAGTATGGCCAAAACTGGTTTGGAAAATCTGCACTCAGAAGGAATTTTTATACAGCCGGAAATCTACTGGTATCTGAGCTTGATTGATCTTAAGGAAGGGGATTTTGATTCGGCAAAGCAAAACCTAAAAAGTCTGAAAAAGCTGGATGCCAGCTTTAAAAAGAAACAAGTTAGAAAATTACGTCGGAAGCTAAGGTTTCGTTATAAACCTCGTAATCTCCTGATCCCTAAATAAAGGAGAAATCCAATAAAAAGGATCAGTAATCCAAATAAATATCCTGAAGTCTTTTTCTCCGATGGACCATAAAAAACGACTCCGGCCCAGTAGAAAGGATGATCTTTACCAATGCTGGCATCTTTCAAATACTTCTGACGGGCTTTTTGAAGAGCCTTGTGTCTGGCCAGGTAGCGATTTTTCATATAATAGTGGACGGAAATTTTTGTTGAAGCCTGGTTTGAGGCCTGCCACAAATGCTGAATAACCGAGCCGGCCCCGGCCATGGTATAGGCCAGGCTTAATGACATCAATCCTTCTCCATGGTTCAATGGTCCATTTCCCGAATCACAAGAATTGATGTATATGTTTGATCCCCTTATCCGTCCGAAAAGGATATCTTTAAATGTCAGTTGTTGGGTAGGAGAGGCAAGGTTACAGGATAAACCCGATTTTAAGAAGTCTTCATTGTTTGTTACCAGATGAGTGGAAATGTGAATGTTGCCATACTGTTGAATAAGCTCTTTGTAGGTATGCTGTAATTGTGGAAGGCTGATCAGACTTGGGTGTTTTAAACTTTTTCTTAAAAGCTCAATTTCTTCAGTACCCACAGTTTCGCCTGAATTTACGGAACAGGAAACCAGAAGGGTGTTTTTACGAGTTTTATTTCTCTTACCTCCAGTAAGCAAATAGGGTGTTGCCACATAGCGAATGGAATAGCTGTTCATTAGATAGAGTAGCTCTTTGAACCCTGCTGTTTTTGCCCCCACATCATCTGTTATTAATACCTCAAAAGGAAGTCCAAGGAGCACTCCATCCGGGTGAATGGCCAGGTTCTTTGAAAACAAATGATTTTTAATTGGCTTGAAAAGAGTTTCATAAATCCGAAAGGATGCATATGAAAAGGAGCTCTGATCATCCTGTTTATTCAGTCCAAACCGTGGTTCTGACAATTCAGTCTTTATAAACCTTAAATCTCTTCTTAGGCTTGAATCTACCGGAATCATTTCATAGAACCGTTCTTTTCTGTTTACGCCAAAAACTATGAAAAGAGAATCCATATCCTGATATCCCAAATAATTCTCCTTCCTGAATATTCTTGGATTTAGATAATCTGTCAGCAAATCCTCATCTATCCGATTCCTGATCTGACTGTGTTCTTTTTGGATATACTGCTCCAGGATTTCATAATGGATAACCAGCTGACACATCCTGTTGAGTTCAGAGGTATCCATTAATGGCCGTGAGAAATCCATTATACTCTGTTTATCCATCCAATTCTGAATATCTTCCCTTATGTTTTGCAGTTTATATAGACTATCCATCGGCATCCCGGCTATCGGATATATATGATCACGCTGGGTAAGCCAGTAAAGAGATAAGGATTTCGAAACTAAAGACCATTCAAAAGCCTGATCAAGATAAGTTTTGTTATGAGTTTCTTCGTATAGCTTCAGGGAACAGTACACTCCCATCTTAAAAGCTTTAATCCATAGATTTGCCATCTGAAACCTGGTTGATTCAGAAGCATAAGCGTGAGTTAAACGTTCAATACGACTTATGGCGAACTCAATATCCTGATAGCTTTGTGATAGCCTGCCCTGCTCCAGGTAAAACATACCACGATGTACTAAAAAATCAATAAGGACTGTTTCATAGTCAGATTCTGAAGAGGTTGAATCCGGTAGTTCTGCCATCATTATATCAATGGCTTCATTGAAATGGGTTTCAGCTAATTGGTCGTTTTGCAGCTTTTGGTAAGCCAGGGCAAGATGGAAGAGACTTTTTGCTGTCTGATATTTGTTCTCATTTGCTTTGATTGAGAGTGCTAAAGATTTCTGCAGGTGCTCTATTCCTGATTCAATATTCTGTTGAACAAGCAAAAACTGCCCATATGTTCTGTGAGAAACAACCGGATCATAATCATCCAATTCCGATCCGGAGGCTTGTTCAAGTTTCATCAATCTTTGGAAAGAAAGTTTTGCCAAAATTGAATCACCTGATAATGCAAATGAGTGAGCCAGGTTACTCAGGTTCTGAGCAAATTTACCTGGCTTTTCAATCGAATCAATCATAATCTGATTATATAGCAGCAAAGGCACAGCTTTATTAGCGTTATTCCGGTCAAGATATGATGTACTGAGGTTATTAAACAGTGCCAGAATATAGTTAGAGTGTGAGTGCCTTGCATATTCTATTCCCAAGCTGTTGTTGACATCGGAAAGGAAATAATTGCCAAGCCTTTTATAAGACATACTTTTGTAATTCAGCAGGTAACAAGAATAGTACAGCCTTCCTGAATTTTTCATTTGACTGCACAAAGTAGAATTTGCTATGGATATACACTCTTCATGTTGATCTGATTGGGTTAATAATAGAACCTTATTGCTTAATAGGTATATTTCTCTTATTGTCAGTAGTTCATTAGTTGAATCAGCTTGTTTTGCAGACTGGGGATTTTGAGCAGTTGCCAAACTGGGGGGGGTAAATGTGCTGAATACCAGAGAGATACTAATGAACAATACTCTGACAAAGAATAATATCCTAAAAACCGGTAAGGTTTTTCCTGTTTCTGTCATAGTACTAGTGTAATTAATTATCCATTTTAAAACTAAACAAAATGAAGGAAAAGGAATTGGAATTGAAAAAAAATCCCGGAAAGCAGTTATTTAGAAGTTATTGAGATGTTCTTTATTCGCGGAGGAGACGGATCACACCCTGGAGATGGTGATGATGATTACACTCCACCACCACCACCACCACCACCACCAGGCGGAGGAGGCTAAAATTCACACTGACGCCCACACCCACTAATCCATTCGTCTATTCGAGGTTTGTTTATTGTTAGAGAGACAATCAGACAAACCGAGGATGGGCGTTTGGATTGATAGTATTTGTGTGATTCATCAAAAGCTATTCATAGAATTGACGTTAATACATTCAGTTCATTGAAGTAATTAACGTTAATTACTTCAATGAAGAATCATAATCTATGAACAAGTACTTAGCTGAGATGTTAATCGCGAATAATTTATTTCTTCCTGATCGTTCTTATTTTGAAGGGTATGTAAAGCGGACATACTCCTATCAGGCTTGTCAGAACTAAGCTTCCTGCAACAATAAGTAACACGGTTCCCAGTACTCCGGTGATCACTTTTGTGAAGAATAATGTTACTACAACTGCAGCCAGAATTATCCGGATGCTTCGGTCGGCTCTACCTAAATTTATTTTCATAATATTTTGTATTTATTGGCAGTTATACATTGTAGGATTGACTTTGTTTATTATTCTGTCATGAATGCAAAAAAACCTGGAATTCGATCGGCCCTCATTGAATCAATCAAGGCTCCATCCGGAGTGAACCTGAATACAAAGCCCTTTTGCATGTAATCTAATGCATCGCTAATGTAAATGGTGGAATATACAGGATCAATGCCCATGCGATAGTATAATCTGTTTTTTTCAGGGATGAAGGGATCATCAGGAAGTTCATTACTGTTTACAGACATGCGGTACGCTCCGGAGTCAAAATCTGTTTCACCTGTCCAGCTTCCGTAGAGAAAGAAAATACTATCCCTTGAACCATTGATGAGCAGATTATTGGGAGATCCGGATATATTTGGAAAGAGAACAGTTGTAAGCACATCCATTTTATCCGGATCAATTACAGTAAGAGCCGGATAATCAACACCCAGAGGCGAACCTTCATATCCCCCATCTGATAATACCCATAGATTATTATTCTTATCAATCACCATACTATTTGGCTGATTATTGACACGAATCGAATCTTCTACCTGATTGGTTAAGGTGTTTATTTTCAATACCTCATTTCCGAATGACCAGCATGTTGCAAATACATAATCATTCCAAACTACCATTTGTTCTGTACTGCGGCCTGTTTCAATCGTATCAGTTATTTGTAAACTGCCAGGATCGAAAACCAGAATTGAGGTGGAATACAGGTCGCTGATATAGGCCTTGGTCTTAGAGATCAGTTGAATGTATCTGGGTGATGATAGTCCTGCAATTGTTCCCTGGTGCTTGAATGTGCGGGTATTAACTGAAAATATTTTTCCCGAATTATTGATGCTGATAAAGGCCATCGAATCGGAGATAGTCATTGAGAAAGCCACATCACCTAATGGAAATCCATTGGCTTTATAGAATACCTGATTGTCAATTTCGCCTGTAGTAAGATCCAGAAAAGACAGGGAAGCATTACCATATGTAAAGTTTCCTTCATTGATAATGAACACTCCGGTTGACTTACTAAAAGTCCTGAATTCAGGATCTTCACGTTCACAGCCAAGAGATAGAAGGAGTACAAAGGCAAAGAGTAATATGACCAGATTCTTATTCATCAGAATTGGATTGTTAGATTTATTGAATAATGTCTGCCAGGCATCGCTCTCCACAAAATACTCTGATAATCAGCATTAAACAGATTGTTGATCTGAAAATGTAAATCAGTATTTAGTCCAAGAAGTGCCTGCTTTCTGCCGAGAGAGATTTGATGTAATGAGAAGGCTGGAAGACTATGCAAACTGAACTCTTCCTCTGTACTCGTAAATCGCTCTGAGGTATATGTATATGAGTAATTCAGGTAGTATGCATTTCTTGCCAGATGCAAAAAGACCGTCGCTTTATGAATGGGAATGTATATGAGCTGAGCAAGAGTGTTATTCTCTGAGTCAAGCTGATTAGTATGTGTTAATGTATAGTTGGCCCTGAGTTTTGCTTCAATTTTATTAAGTTGAACCGAAGTATGTATGCTTGTTTCGAAGCCTTTAATCAGAACTGTATTCAGATTTTGAGGTGACCAATATCTGAATTCTCCGGGCTTCCACAGAATCCAGTAGTCGATGTATGAAGCAAATCCTGTTATTTCAGCTTCTAATCGCCATATTGAATCAGCGGATAACATTGCATGCAAGCCAATATCAGCAAGGTATCCTTCTTCAGGGAGCAGATCGGGATTTCCACCTGGTATCCAGTATAAATCATTAAGTGTAGGGAGGTGAAAGTTTCTTCCTGCAGATGCTTTCAGTTCGAGCAGATTGGGTATGAATTGGTAGGCAAGCCCTATGCTGGGAATGAGAGGGATTTGACTTTTTTGTATCCAATCCTGTTGGATGAGGGCATAGGTCTTAAATTGGCGCGTCCAGAATTGTTCCATCATGACTTGTATTCCGACTTCCCCTCTATCAGCATTATATCCTGATCCGGATTTCTGATCGATGATTTCTACCTTATGATAATTACCATGAATGTGGACCTTTAATTTGTGTTTTTCAGACAGGTACAGGCTGCCCTGATAATTATTGAAGATGCTCTGACTGATACTTTCAGTTTGATAATTCACCAATAAACCACCGCCTGTTTGATGAGCCAGATAATAATCCAAACGATCGACAGTGATGCCCGAGTTCAATTTTGAATTAAAAGCACCTGAGGCAAATTGCCAGTTCGCCGATATTCGAATTTGCGAATCGTTTTGATACTCATTTCTTCCTATGCCTTCATAAGACATGATTGGAGGAAGGCTTCTGTTGCTGCTCTGAAGCCAGGCATGAATACCTATCAAATGTTTAGCATTGGGCTGGTAAAAGGCCTGAACCATCAAACCTTTTTTGCTGAAATCGGCATTTTGCTGCTTTACTCTGTTAAATAAACCGTTGGCTGTGTTAAGAAATGGAAAATCATTCTCTGATTGCTCATGAAACAGCCTCACTCTGGTCTGAAAGCTCGAGCCACCCCCACCTGCTTCTGCAAGAATGCGATAAGTTTTGAAACTGCCAATTGTATTAGTAAGGCTGCCATAAAACGCTTCTCCCCATTTTCCATGGCTGGCCAAATCGATGTGTCCGCCCAATCCCCCTGATCCTTTGAGAGTGGATACCGGTCCGCTCAGAATCTGTATTTGATCAGTAAAAAAAATGGGAATAAGCGAGAAATCCACTTGTCCAAGCATAGGAGAATTTATTCTTATCCCATTCCAGCTGACCTGTGTGTGTGATGCCAACGTACCGCGCATTGAAATCGTTGCCAGACTACCAGGAGCAGCTGTTTTAATGAAAACCGGTGCATTCTTTGCGAGGAGATCAGCCAGGGATCCGCCTTGATTATTTTGAATTTCAAGACTATCAACCTGCCGGATGTTAGCACTGGTCATGGATAGATTACCTCTGATGCTAACAGCTTTTATCCGGAGGGTATCATTTAATTTTTCCTGGGCGTGTAAAGGGATACCTGATCCAAAAAGAATAAAGATTGCAATTATATGGACAGCAGCTAGTTTCACTGTACGATCAGACGTCTGACGATTTTTGTTTTATGAGTTCGAACTTGTATGAAGTAAATCCCCGGAATTTTAATTATTGATCTCAGATTGAAGGAATCAGCTTGCTGGATTATGCTGCCTCTTTGATCAATAATTTCAATCCTGGAGTGCTGGTCTGTGATAAGCCCATCTAATGAAACATTGAATGGCTGAGCCCTTGTTACCGGATTTGGATAAACATTTATTTTGATAGCTGTATTTTTATCACTGTCGACAAAGCTGCTTGCTCCCAGTATGGCGAGAGCATCCAAATCGAAGCCCCCGGTCCAGAAAGGAGTGGGGAAGGGATCATTGATCATGTTTCCATTAGTGTCCCTGGTGCCGTAGTCGCTGTTAAGCGATCCTACCACGTCAGTTATTCTGATGTGAGTAATTGAAAAAATATCTACTTCAGGAATTTTTGACAAGTCATCTAAATCAAATGGTGTTCCATACAAGGCCGGATACTTTCCTGCCAGGTTTATAATATCAGCCTGATCCAGCTGACCAAATGTGGTGACCTGAGTTTGGGTTTGGGTATTGGAAATAGAAGGAAATGCAAAATAATTCTCGCCATCTGAGCTTACTTCCACGATGGCCAGTTCGAGAAACCAAAGATATGGAGGAACCTTCTCTTTGAAACCATTTTCAAAAATCGCAAAGTCAGGTCCTGGCTTGTCAGATAATGCCTCCTCGAGGGTGTACAAAGCAATCCCTCCATCTCCTAAGCTTATTATACTCCCATCTGCTGGTCCTGTGGCATTGACAGGGCTTCCAACTGAAGCCCTATTACTGCCTTGGTCTGTTGCTGAGGTATCTGAAATATTAATAAAGCCTCGCTGAATTGATACATTGTTGGCCCAAGCGGTGATCAGACTGCTGTCTTTGTGCACTTGGGCTGGTAGAACCGAGGACCAAAGACCAAAGACCAAAGACCAAAGACCAAAATTAGGCTGAAGGCTGAAGACTGAAGACTGAAGACTTTTTTTCCTTCTTTTAGGATACATTATAGCTTGATAATTTTTCTGATTTCAGCCACTGAGCCCGACTCTACCTTTACCAGATAGTGTCCGGGTCTGAGATTCGACAAGTCTAATTTATGTTGATAGCCGGCGTTGAATCCTGTAATAGTTTGTATCAGTTGTCCATTAATGGATAGGATACTTATTCCATCAATCATATCATCTGAGCTTATAGTTATTCTGTCTGATACCGGGTTTGGATAAATTTTCAGGGAGCTGATTTTTTCAGAGAGGCTGATTCCCTGATTGAAATCAAAGCTCAGATCATCTATGAAGAAATATGCCGGAGTATTCATTCCCCAGTCACCCATGTCTGATGATTTAAGACTAAAAACCAGCTGGTCAATAAGCCCCAGAGAGTTTAAGTCAATCCATGACCAGTCATCGATAATGTAATCCAGGGAGTTGTCTTCAAATCTGAAATCCGCCAGGTAGAAATCAATAGTATCACTTACGAAACCATCAAGCAAACCAATAATTTGCAGAATGAAATAATCGGGATCATTTCCATTTTCTCCGCCGAATTTCTTTGCAAAAGAATCCCCGTCGCGCATTGACAGATATGGATATGTTCCGTTTGTTACAAATAAACCAGAAGCTCTGTATGCAGATTCTAATGATATAGTATCCTGTTGGCGGTTATTGTAGCAGAGAGCATATGTTTCTGAGTTGTTTACTCCTGAACCCGGGATTGCTCCGAAGGAATTTCCATATCCGGGGGTGGTGTTATCAGTCAAGCTTGAATATGCCCAGCCTGTCCAGAATCCTGACAATCCATATCCCCAGTCAGATAGAGTATAGGAATTATTGAATTGAGCAGCTCCATCTGAAAAGATTGAACCATAGCTTCCCAGAGCGGCCGTAGCTCCATTCCAGAATTCTCCTGAGGTGAAGCCAAGTGACTCGAAATCTACTGTATCGAGATTGTCGATACAGAAATATCCGGGGGTATTCATGCCCCAGTCTCCTACATCAGAAGAGCTTAGGCTGAAACTAATAGCATCCACCTCACCCAATGTCCGCAAATCAACACCTGTCCAGTCATCGATGAAATAATCATCATTATTGTTTTCAGATCTGAAATCGGCCAGATAGAAATCAATAGTATCAGTCACTTGTCCATCATTCATCCCAACAATATGCAGGATAAAGAAATCAGGATCATCACCTGTGTCTCCTCCGAATTTTTTAGAGAAGGAATCCCCGTCTCTCATTGAGAAATAGGGATAGGTAGCGTTACATACAGTGAGGTTTTGAATTGTTTTTGGGGTACTAAAGCGAATGGTTTCAGGTCCGAATCCCACATAAAAAACACCGTAGTTGTCTGAAGCGTTTGCTCCCTTCCCGGCAACACAGCTGTATTGATTGCTGTATCCCGGTGTGGTGTTGTCGGTAACCTTTGAATACGCGAAGCCGCTCCAGGCTTCAGTTATTCCATAGCCCCAGTCATTGCGGCTATATTGGTTATTGAAGAAAGCCCCTCCGGCTTCCAGTTCTGATTGGAACAGGCCCAATGTTGCAGAAGCTCCATCCCAATATGTATTAGGATTCAGCTCCAGACTCTCGAATGTTGATACTTTCTGAGCCTGTGTACTACACAGAATCATCGTAGCCATCAATGTGAGAATCAGTGATTTTCTCATAATTAATTACTTTTAGATAAAACAAAAAAACTACAATCGAAAAGTAGGATTTTGCAGCAGACGATGATGTTTTTGGATTATTCATCGATCTTGCACAGCTCATTCTCCGTAAGCTGCAGAATCATACATGTACTGGCAGGTCTTCTGACTTACCCGGTTTTCAGCTTCCTTCCCATTCCGAAGGACGGAACAGTGGAGTGAGGGGGCTGAAACGCATAACGGGCTTACAGCAGCGGGAACTGTTGCCGATTCTCACGACATTCCCTATTATCCCAGATGGGACCAATACTTGGGATAAAAGTAATAATTAATTGGTAAATCGAAATATTTATGTTCCAATGGGAGGAGGAAATGCAAAAAGGTGTTACAGGCTTGATTTATTGATTTATTTTTTGGAACTTTTCTCTCACACTTTCATCTTAAGCATGAATGACAGAAACCTTGAACAATTCGGATTCTGATCTGATAGGGTGTTTTTTAGAGCAGAATGACCAGCATGCATTTGATTTGCTTGTAAAGCGATATCAGGATATGGTATATAATTTTTGTTATCGTTTTCTGGGCAGCTATGATGATGCTTTGGATTGTTCGCAAGAAGTATTTATCAAAGTATTCAAAAATCTGAGACAGTTCAGGAATGAGGCCAGTTTTTCATCCTGGTTATATCGAATAGTTATGAATTCGTGCAAAGAAATGGTAAGATCAAAACCATATAAAGTACGCCTGAAAGAAGCTGAAATTGACAAAATGGATTTCCAGGCCATGAAAAAAAACCATTTTTCATCTTCACCAGAAAAGGTTCTGTTGCGAAAAGAGTTTAGTGAAGCCTTTCAATCAGCCTTGTTGAGATTGAAAAAGACACATCGCCTGATGATTATTATGAGAGATATAGAGGGTAGAAGTTATGATGAAATAGCCACTATTACCGGGATGAAATCAGGAACAGTAAGGTCATCCCTGGCAAGGGCGAGAATAAGAATGGCAAGCGAACTAAAGGAGTACCGCTATGAGATGTAAAAAGAGCAGGAGCCATTTCTCTGCATACCTTGATCAGGAATTACCTGATGAGAAAGCCCAAAATCTGGAGCAACACTTGAATGAATGTCCGAAATGTGAAGAGGAATTCAAAAACCTCCGGAATTACCTGAGGATTGCACAGTCGCTGGATAGAGTTAAGGCACCTGAAATACTAAGCGAAAGAATACAGGCAAGTCTTAGCTCACCGATGCCAATAAAAAGCCGTTTGCAAAGAAACCCTATTATTTACATGCCGGTAGCTGTTGTTGCTGCGCTACTTCTGATATCCCTTTTCATCTGGCCTCCCGGATTCTTCCAAGCTGATAATGCAGAAATTCCATATGTTTTTGAAATAAAAAAGAGGGGGAAGGGGCCTGTAAGCAGGGAAAAGAAAGGTGATTCTCCATCTGAAAATAAAGTAAAAACGATAAGTGAAATAGTAAAGGCAAATGATGGTTTGGTGAAGATAGTAGATCAGGATCAATATTCCGGTGAGCCGAATTTCATGATAATTCAGGTACCGGCATCAAA
>JABHCC010000150.1 GCA_018669475.1 Bacteroidota bacterium
CATCTGCCCCTGAGATAACAGCGACAGCATCAGGAAAATCAGTAATAAAAATATTTTGTTATTCATTTATAGAAATATTAATTAACCACTTAAAATCGAAAATTCACTTTTCAAAATAAGTAGCTAATCAACATATGAAAGAACCTGTTTCCAGGCCCACGAAAGAGGGAATCTTATCGGGTGGTATCCAAATATCTAAACGTGACCTTGCCCACAATTCCAGTTCAGATTGATTTGTTAAAAACAATTCATGGTCAACCAGATTGATAACCAAAGCTTCAAGCTTTTCATTATTCCATCCGAGAGTAAAAACATCTTCAATTATAAAAAGCACATTTGTGGTACATGATTCATCATTTTCTTCCTCATGACCACAACAAGAATTATGCTCATCACAACCATGACATAAGCAAGCCAGACTATCATCATTAACCAATTTTGTCACGGAAAGAAACTCAGCGTGTGTTCCACAATCCATACAATCATATTTCAGGATATTTACACCCACTATACCTGCAACAAAAACAGCACCCAGGATAAATGATATTATTCTGTTTATAACCACAGTACAAAGAAAGTTTGTTTTTATCAGATGCGCAATGTCCTAATTGTTAATAAACCGTCAAAAAGTATACTTTTTGATGGTATATCTTGTTTAATCAATGATTGTATCTTTCAACTATGAAAATTGAGGTGTCTAAGGGTGAGCTTCTGGATAAGCTAAGTATTCTTAAAATTAAGTCTGAAAATCTGACTAATAAAATCCAGTTGGCTAATGTTCTGAGGGAATTTGATTTATTACATATGGTGGCAGAAGATTTGCTTGAGCAGTGTAAAGAACAATACATCCAATTGATTGAAGTAAACGGAAAGCTTTGGAAGATTGAAGATCATATTAGAAATCTGGAGAGTCGCAAAGATTTTGGCCAGGATTTCATTGAAACGGCCAGACAGGTTTATCATTTTAATGATGAGCGGGCAAGCATAAAGCGAGATATCAATCGAATTTCCGGATCAGATTTAACAGAAGAGAAATCATATCAGAGTTATTGATTCATGCAAACTATTCTGGCATACAGGTTTTCAGCTTTTGGAGATGTATTGCTGACCATACCTGTATTGATGGGGGTATTACACGATCATGAAGAAGTAAGAATTATTATGATTACAAGAATTCAATTTGCAGGCTATTTTCCTAAGCATGAGCGATTAGAGGTAGTTGGAATTGATCTGCAGAAAGGAAAAACCAGTCTTGGTGCATTATTGGTTCGTGTTAATAAAATAGCTCGAACAGAATCAGTAGATGCCGTAGCAGATTTGCATTCTGTGATCCGAAGCCACGTATTGAATAGTTATTTCATATTGAAAGACGTTAAACTTCGCAGGATAAAGAAAAGTCGAAAAGGTAGGCGTCAATTCCTTAAAGGAAACAGAGGAATCTCAATCCCATCAGTAAGTAATATATATAATGAGGTTTTTGAAAAACTTGGCTTTCCTTCATTTCCGATAAGACATCCTTACAAAGTTTCGATTCATAAGAAAGATAGAAAGGACCCTCAAAATCGCATTGGGATAGCTCCTTTGTCAAAGCATGCGACAAAAAACTGGCCTTTATCTTACACTCAAAAGCTTATTAGTTTACTCTCTGAGCGATTTTCAGCCGAGATATTCCTTTTCGGATCGCAGGAAGAGCATGGTATTTTGGCATCAATGCAAGGAAATAAACTGAATAATATGGCAGGGACATTGTCTTCGAGGGAAGAGATTGAACTTATTTCTTCACTTGATTTAATGGTAAGTCTTGATTCTGCTAATATGCATTTGGCCAATTTAACAGGTATTCCTGTTTTGTCAATATGGGGAGGAACTCATCCTGACATGGGCTTTAAGCCAGATAATCAGCCTGATGAATACCTAATACAAACTAATTTGGATTTAGCCTGCCGGCCTTGTTCAGTATTTGGTACAAGTGAGTGTAAATTAGGGTCTACCCCACTTATCTGCCTTACTTCCATCAGTCCTGAAAACATTTCTGATAAAATTGAATCCATTCTGTGCTAATTAGCTTTGAAAATCGGAAGCACTTTGCTAAATTTAGAAGGCTTAACTCAAACAATATGAGAACAATCGTTTTTTTCAGCCTTTTGATTTTATGTGCTCCCAATTTATACTCACAAACCGATGTAGATGAGTTACCGTATTTATTCAATTTCACCATCGAATTAGAGTTGTCAAATGATCAGGGTGATATGAATACAGGTGAATATCTCAAGAACTATGGAACCAAAGGAAAAACCCGCGCTTTGGATGATCTGTATCCTATGCTGGATAGTTGTTTTATAAAGGCTATGGAAAGAAAATCTTTCTTTACTCATCCCATGAAAGAGCTCTCTGACATCAAATCTAATGCATATGGCTATCCCGTAATGAGCTTGAGAAAAGTTTTGAAATCTGGGAAAGGGAAACAATTTCTAAGGATCTCACTAAAAGATATTGGTTTTGTTAACCCTGAGCAGGCATTGCAGAATAACAATCAGGTTAAAGTAATAGAAATGCGTTGCAGAATACAGCTTTATGATGAAAACAAGCAACTTATTCGTACGGCTGAAGCGACTTTTTCAACAGGCGAGAAAGTCGACCCCAAGTATAATCTTGGAGTCGACCTTCGCAGGTTTATGGGTTCAGGAAGAACCCAGGAATTGAAATTTTTTGAAGTATGCTGTAAAATGGCCTTTTTCAGAGCCATGGATTCTTTCTAAAAAAGAAAATCCAATCCAATATACATACCCTTCTGACCATCTCTTTCGTCAGCTGCGATACCATAATCAACTGCAATAATGAAATTTTCATTCAGAGCAATATGTAAACCCATCCCGTATGACATATGCACTCCGTCAGTATCTCCAGTCATATTTGGCTGATTTTCATATGGCTTAGTAATCATACCAGCATCTAAAAATGGAGACAAGGCCAGATACCAATCCTGATCAAGGAAATTAAAGTCAACAAACCTCCATCTTAACTCAAAATTACCTAACAAAGCACCTTCTCCAACAACTCTGTTTCTCAGAATTCCTCTGAGTGTCTTATTCCCTCCTAAACCATTCCATGCAATATAGGTGTCAGGCTTGAATGCCAACAAATACCATGGTGCTTGTCCTCCGAGGGTAGTCTGATAATTCAGGCGATAAGCCAAAGTTAATTTGTTCTTCACAATTGGAAAATACTGCCTGTGCGTCAGAACCAAAGCTGTATAGGGCGAACTGTTACCAATAAAACCTGGTGCTGCTATAAGAAAAGCTTCTGACCAGATTCCTTTGTTCGGGTTTGCTTCCTTATCTCTCGTATCCGCTACAAGACCGGCCTTGAGCAATGCATTAGATCCGCCAAGTGCCTGGTCTGCCGGGATAACACCTTCAGACACATATTTATCGTATAAACTGGGTTCATCAGGTAATTGATTATCCTCATCTGCCCTACTATTAATCTTATCAATATCAACTGAGCCAATTGAAAGATTATAATAGGCCATTCCGGCATACCATCTCAATTTACGATCGATGATCTTTCCTTGAAAATCAGCTCTTAGCCTTAAAGATTGATATCCCATACGATAATACATCCGCGTGAGATAATCATCATGAGCAACATCAGCGTAATTTGCATTGTAGTTTGATTCATATCCATTAAAGCCATAGAAATCCATTGCTTGCTCAGTTTCTAACCTCGCAATAGCGGTAACCCTAATACCTGGAATCAGATATTCAGAATCATACTTCATTTGCTTGATATCATTCCCATTTGTTGTATGTGACCATTCTGCATAAATTGAATGTCTGTATCTGGGAAATAATTCCATATTGGGTCCATGATCATATAAGTTGGCTAGGGCACCATATCTGAATCCCATATCAGCATCATAGGCTATGGCTGGTACACCACCTACTTTCCAGCGTTTTCCTGTATTGCTCTGAGATAATGCACTTTCATTTGCCAGAATAAAACAGCAAAATACCGTTAACATAGTTAGGAGGAACTTCTTCATAAGGTAGATATTTAGTTAATAATGAAATAAAGATAGAACTTTTCTCCTTTTATCAGATTTTCTACCTTTGGGGAATCTAAAAAAGAAACAA